>NZ_JANFNU010000016.1:0-1966 GCF_024437575.1 Vogesella sp. AC12 | reverse complement strand
GAGGGGGGGGCGGGCTGGGGGGGGGGTAAAACGGGGGGGCGCCAAAGGTGGCCCCCGCGCTGCACCAGCGGTTGTCGGGCGGCAGGCAGGCAATTTTCTTCCCACTTACTAATAGACCGGTCGTCTATTTTTGTGCCATAAAAAACCGCTCGCCCGTGGCGAACGGTACTGCGTGTCTCAGGCGGCGTTGCAGGGCAACAGCAGGCCTTGGGTGTGGGTCATCGCCGCTTGCAGCGGCGCCAGACTGTGCTGGGTCTTGTACATCAGCGCCGCGCCCAGCCACAGGCTGTACAGCGCATAGGCGGTGTCATCGGCCGGCAGCTGCGGCTTGATCGAGCCATCCTGCTGCCCGCTGCGGATGCAGGCCGCCAGCTTGCGCACGATGGCATCCATGCCGTCGCTCAGCGCCACGCGCATCGGCTCCGACATGTCGGACACCTCGGCCGCCAGCTTCACCGCCAGGCAGCTTTGTGATTCGCAGCTGGCGTGGTTGTCCAGCCATTGCTGGAAGTAGGCCAGCAGCCGTTCGCGGCCGTTACCATGCTGGCTGTCGGCCAGCAGATCGCCGACCCGCTCGCGGTAACCGGAGAAATAGCGCGCCAGCAACGCCACCCCGAAGTCTTCCTTCGACTTGAAGTAGTGATAGAACGACCCCTTCGGTACCTTGGCCTCGGACAACAGCTCGGAGAGCCCCATCGCGGTAAAACTACGGCCGTGGATCAGCACCTCGCCGACGGCAAGGATGTGTTCGCGGGTATCAGGGTATAGGCTTTGACGTGACATGGTTTAAATATATTAGACCGGTCGTCTTGGTGTCAAGCACTGTGTTGGGGCCGGGTGGTTTTTTGTGCAAATAGAGTCGAAAACTGTTTAATAAAGTCGAAAACAAGAGCCGGCGGTTCTGTGGCCACTGACCTTTAAGCTGGTCCTGCCTGTCAGCTTTGATGCTGAGCGCGTACAGTTCGCTGCGTCCCTTGCAAGAAGCGGAATGAAGGCGACAACTCGAGTGGTTGGTCTCTTGGACTATACTGCCGTCACTGATTTCAAGCAGCGCTTTCCCAAGACATATGGCTTGGTCCCTCAGCATAAGGAATAGCGTTCTAACATGGCGCTTAACCTCGCTCCCTTCGGTCGCTGGACAGCCAAAAGCTGCGCTTTTGGCTGCCGGTTAGCTCTACGTTAGCCATCGCATGCATCGATCTATCGCCTTCACTCTCCTGCTGATCTTCTCTCCGTTCGCCACAGCGCAAGATGGGGCAAAGTTCACTTCCTTCGCGGGGTTCGATCTTGGGAAGGCCACGCTTGCTCAAGTTGCAAAGAGACTCGGCCCAGCGAAGATTCTTGAGAAAGGGGAAGCAGGGGAATACGAAGCGAAAATTTGCTATCGCATGCCGGGCGGCACCATCTACTTCCTTTCCGGCGAAATGGGCGGTCCAGATCACGACCTGCTTGGCCTTGGAATTGCAGGCTCGTCCGGCTCTCGGTCATGCGCTGAGTTTCGTGGGTCTGAAGTCCCATCACTTGAACTCGGAGGCCTTCGCCTTGGGCTCTCCAAGGCGGAATTCTCGCGAGTCGTGGGCGGCAAGGTCGAGTGGGACGGTGACGTTGGCCGTGTCGCTTTTGAGAGCCGTCGTCCAATAACACCCGCAGAATTTTCTTTGTTGCCCAAAGGAGCCAAAGAAGCGGCTGAATCTGGTCAACTGCAAGACTACTTTGATGTGGTTGTGTCCGTGGTTGGTACGTTTGTACGGGGCAAGCTCTCGGCCTTCCAGGTTTGGAAGGTGGAAACGCTTTGAGTCCGCGACGGCTACCCCTCTAGCAAGCACCGCCAAATCAATGCTTGCCCTTGATGCCGTGTGCGACGTCGTGATGGGGTTGCACGGTGTGGGTTCAGCGCCAAGCCTGCAGTGCCATTTCCCCGCTGAGGGCAAGCAGGGTTCCCCCCATCAGCAAACGCTGCACGAGT
>NZ_JANFNU010000015.1:16104-56238 GCF_024437575.1 Vogesella sp. AC12 | reverse complement strand
ATGGAAGAAGGTCTGCGTTTCGCCATCCGTGAAGGTGGTCGCACCGTTGGTGCTGGCGTTGTTGCCAAAATCATCGCCTAATCGGAAGCCGAGAACGATATGCAAAGCCAAAAAATCCGTATCCGCCTGAAAGCTTTCGATTACAACCTGATCGACCGCTCCGCACAGGAAATCGTTGAAACCGCCAAGCGCACTGGTGCCGTTGTTAAGGGCCCGGTTCCGCTGCCGACCAAAATCGAGCGTTTCAACATCCTGCGTTCCCCGCACGTTAACAAGTCGTCCCGCGATCAGCTGGAAATCCGTACGCACCTGCGTCTGATGGACATCGTTGATCCGACCGACAAGACTGTTGATGCGCTGATGAAGCTGGACCTGCCAGCCGGTGTGGATGTAGAAATCAAGCTACAGTAACAGCACTATTTCATGCGCCGTGAGCTAAGTGCTTGCGGTTATTGAATTTTATTGTTACATTAGCGGACTCACCATTGTGGTGAGTCCGCTTTTCTTTTGAGTAAGCCGGTCAATCGTAATCGGCGCCTGTAAAGGAAATAAACATGACTTTAGGTCTGGTCGGTCGCAAAGTCGGCATGACCCGCATTTTTGCTGAAGATGGCGCAACCATCCCGGTAACTGTGCTGGATATGTCCGCAAACCGCGTATCGCAAGTAAAGACTGCTGAAACTGATGGCTACACTGCCGTTCAGGTTGCAGCAGGTGTTCGCAAGGCAAATCGTGTAACCAAGGCTCAGGCCGGTCACTTTGCCAAAGCTGGCGTTGATGCCGCTCGCGTTATGCGCGAGTTCCCTCTGTCCTCAGAGGCACTGGCATCGCTGAACGTTGGTGATGCCATCTCCGTCGAGATTTTCCAGGTTGGCCAGTTGGTCGACGTAACTGGTACCTCGAAAGGTAAGGGCTTCTCCGGCGCCATCAAGCGTCACAACTTCAGTTCCAACCGCGCTTCGCACGGTAACTCTGTTTCTCACAACTCCGCCGGTTCCATCGGTCAGGCGCAAGATCCGGGTCGCGTTTTCCCGGGTAAGCGTATGGCTGGTCAGTACGGTAACGTCAAGAGCACTATCCAGTGCCTGGAAGTTGTCCGTGTTGATGTGGAGCGTCAACTGCTTCTGGTGAAGGGTGCTGTGCCTGGTGCCAAGAACGGTGATGTAGTGGTGCGTCCTAGCGTGAAGGCAGGTGCATGATGGAATTGAAAGTGATCAACGCCCAGGGCCAGCAAGTTGAAGCCCTGCAAGCCTCTGAAGCACTCTTCGCCCGTGACTACAACGAAGCGCTGGTGCATCAGGTAGTAACTGCATTCTTGGCAAATGCGCGCAGTGGTAACCGTGCGCAGTTGACTCGTGCTGAAGTAAAACACTCCACCAAGAAGCCATTCCGTCAAAAGGGCACCGGTCGTGCTCGTGCCGGTATGACTTCCTCGCCACTGTGGCGTGGTGGTGGTCGTGCGTTCCCGAATTCGCCTGACGAAAACTTCACGCACAAGGTTAACCGTAAGCAATACCGTGCCGGTATGGCTACGATCCTGTCGCAGCTGGTACGTGACGAGCGTTTGATCGTCGTGGACAGCCTGACAGTTGAAACGCCAAAGACAAAGGAATTTGCCGCCAAGGTGAAGTCCCTGGGTCTGGATCGTGCTCTGTTCATCACTGGCGAGCTCGACGAGAACCTGTATCTGTCTTCCCGCAACTTGCCAAACGTCCTGGTGATTGAAGCTCAGCAAGCTGACCCGTTCAGCCTTGTTCGTTTCAAGAAGGTTGTTATCACCCGTGATGCCATCAAGCAACTCGAGGAGCAATGGGCATGAATCAGGAACGTTTGCTGCAAGTAATTTTGGCGCCGGTGGTTTCTGAAAAGAGCACCATGGTTGCCGAGAAAAACCAGCAGGTGGTATTCCGCGTGGTTGCCAATGCAACCAAGCCTGAAATCAAGGCTGCCGTTGAACTGCTGTTCAACGTCAAGGTTGATGGCGTTTCCACGCTGAATGTTAAGGGCAAGTCCAAGCGTTTCGGCCGTTTCGTCGGCAAGCGCAAAGACTGGAAAAAGGCTTACGTGAGCCTTGCCCAAGGTCAAGAAATCGACCTGACCGCTACCCCTGTTGCTGCGGAATAAGGAGATAGACTATGGCTCTGGTAAAAGTAAAACCGACGTCTGCTGGTCGCCGTGCTGTTGTCAAGGTGGTAAACCCTGACCTGTACAAAGGCCGCCCGCACGCCGCACTGGTTGAGAAGAAAAACTCGACCGGTGGCCGTAACAACAACGGCCACATCACTACCCGTCACATGGGTGGTGGTCACAAGAAACAGTATCGCATCATCGATTTCCGTCGTAACAAAGACGCGGTTCCGGCCAAGGTTGAGCGTATCGAATACGATCCAAACCGTACAGCCAACATCGCGCTGCTGTGTTACGCGGATGGTGAGCGTCGCTACATCATTGCCCCGCGTGGCGTAAAGGTTGGTGCTGAGCTGATGTCCGGTTCCGAAGCACCGATCAAAGCTGGTAATGCCTTGCCAATCCGTAATATCCCGGTTGGTACCACCATCCACTGCATCGAGCTGCAACCAGGCAAGGGCGCGCAAATTGCCCGTTCCGCCGGCTGCTCCGCCATGCTGCTGGCTCGTGAAGGCATCTACGCTCAGCTGCGTCTGCGCTCTGGCGAGATCCGTCGTGTACACGTTGACTGCCGCGCCACTGTTGGCGAAGTGGGCAACGAAGAACATAGCCTGCGCAAGATTGGTAAGGCCGGTGCAAACCGTTGGCGCGGTATCCGCCCAACAGTTCGCGGTACTGCCATGAACCCGGTTGACCACCCACACGGTGGTGGTGAAGGCCGTACAGGTGAAGGTCGTGTTCCTGTTAGTCCGTGGGGTACCCCGACTAAGGGCTTCCGTACACGTCGTAACAAGCGCACTGACAACATGATTGTACGTCGTCGCTTCTCGAATAAAGGGTAATTGAGCTATGGCACGTTCGCTTAAAAAAGGCCCGTTCGTTGACCTGCACCTGCTGAAAAAAGTGGATGCGGTGCGTGCAACGAGCGACAAGCGTCCAATCAAGACTTGGTCGCGCCGTTCGACGATTTTGCCTGACTTCATCGGTCTGACCATTGCGGTTCACAACGGTCGTACGCACGTTCCGGTGTATGTTTCCGAAAACATGGTTGGCCACAAGCTCGGTGAATTCTCGCTGACTCGTACCTTCAAAGGCCACGCGGCTGACAAGAAGGCCAAGAAGAAATAAGGTGATGCGATGAGAGTTTCTGCACAACTTAATAATGCACGCCTGTCGGCACAAAAATGCCGTCTGGTTGCAGACCTGATCCGCGGCCAAGCCGTCGGCCAGGCACTGAATATCCTGACCTTCAGCCCGAAAAAGGGTGCCGCGCTCATCAAGAAGGTGCTTGAGTCCGCTATCGCCAATGCTGAGCATAACGAAGGCGCTGATATCGACACCCTCAAGGTGACTTCCATCTACGTTGATAAGGGTCCTAGCCTCAAGCGTTTCTCCGCCCGTGCCAAAGGCCGCGGTAACCGCATTGAGAAGCAGACCTGCCATATCACGCTCAGTGTTGGCAACTAAGGGGTAAGCTATGGGTCAGAAGATTCATCCGACGGGTTTCCGTCTCGCAGTGACTAAAAACTGGTCTTCCAAATGGTTTGCAAATTCGCATGACTTTGCCGGCCAGCTGAAGCAAGACATCGATGTACGCGAGTTCCTGAAGAAGCGCCTGGCGCATGCTTCGGTAGGTCGTGTTGTTATCGAGCGTCCAGCCAAGTCCGCCCGTATTACCATTCACAGCGCCCGTCCAGGTGTTGTTATCGGTAAGAAAGGCGAAGACATTGAAGTTCTGAAGAAAGAACTGCAGCGTCGTCTTGGTGTGCCTGTGCACGTCAATATCGAAGAAGTTCGCAAGCCAGAGATCGATGCTCAGATCATCGCCGACGGTATCGCCTCGCAGCTGGAAAAGCGTGTGATGTTCCGTCGTGCCATGAAGCGTTCCATGCAAAATGCAATGCGCATGGGTGCCCAGGGCATCAAGATCATGAGCTCCGGTCGTCTGAATGGTATCGATATCGCTCGTAGCGAATGGTACCGTGAAGGCCGCGTACCTCTGCACACTCTGCGTGCAGATGTTGACTACGCTACTTCTGAAGCTCACACCACCTACGGTGTTATCGGCATCAAGGTATGGGTATACAAGGGTGATATCAAGCCAGGTCAAGTCCAGGCTGCCCCTGTAGCACCAGAGAAGAAATCCAGAAAGGCAGGAGCTCGAAATGCTGCAGCCAACTAGACTGAAATACCGTAAACAGCAGAAAGGTCGCAATACTGGTATCGCGACCCGCGGCAACAAAGTTAGCTTCGGCGATTTTGGTTTGAAAGCAATCGGTCGTGGTCGTCTGACTGCCCGTCAAATCGAAGCGGCTCGTCGTGCTATGACTCGTCACATCAAGCGTGGCGGTCGCATCTGGATCCGCGTATTCCCAGACAAGCCAATCACTTCCAAGCCAGCCGAAGTTCGTATGGGTGGGGGTAAGGGTAGTCCGGAATACTTCGTGGCCGAAATTCAGCCAGGCAAAATGTTGTACGAGATGGATGGTGTTGCCGAAGAACTGGCACGCGAAGCCTTCCGTCTTGCAGCTGCCAAGTTGCCTATTCCGACAGTGTTTGTAATTAAACAGGTGGGTCAGCAATGAAAGCATCCGAACTGAGAGCGAAAAGTGTTGATGAGCTGAAGGCCGAGTTGCTTGGTTTGCTGAAGGCGCAATTTGCACTGCGCATGCAGCACGCAACTCAACAGCTCGCCAAGAATAGTGAGCTGAAAAAGGTGCGTCGCGATATCGCCCGTACCCGCACTGTTCTGAAAGAAAAGGCTGCCTGAGATGAGCGAAACTAAAGTAGTCCGCACGCTGGTCGGCAAAGTAGTCAGCGATAAGATGAACAAGACCGTTACTGTTCTGGTAGAGCGCAAAGTAAAGCACCCTATCTACGGTAAAATTGTTCGTCGCTCCAAAAAGTTTCACGCTCATGACGAAACCAACCAGTACAAAACTGGCGATCTCGTTGTGATCAGCGAAACTCGTCCACTCTCCCGGACGAAAACTTGGGTTGTGACCTCACTGGTAGAGCGCGCAGTTTAATCTGTGTGTAATGCTTGCAGGGGGGCTTGCCCCTCTGTATAATGTGTGATTCGGTGTTCAGCCGAAGTCATCCCTTACGGGGTCCAAGACTGGCCGTTGGATACGCCACCTTACTTTAGGTGGCGTTTCTTTCATCTTCTTGAAGGTGAAAGAAAGTGACGGAATTAAGTTGGATAGAAAGGTAATCAAATGATTCAAATGCAGTCCATTTTGGATGTTGCAGACAACACTGGTGCGCGTTCTGTTATGTGCATCAAGGTGTTGGGCGGCTCCAAGCGTCGCTACGCTGGCGTGGGCGACATCATCAAGGTGAGCATCAAGGATGCAGCACCTCGCGGTCGCGTGAAAAAAGGTGATGTGTACAACGCTGTTGTCGTGCGTACTGCCAAGGGCGTTCGCCGTCCTGACGGTTCGCTCATCAAGTTTGATGGCAACGCTGCAGTTCTTCTGAACAATAAGCTGGAGCCTATCGGTACCCGTATTTTCGGGCCGGTGACTCGTGAGCTTCGTACCGAGCGTTTCATGAAGATCGTTTCGCTCGCGCCAGAAGTGCTGTAAGGAGACCACAGATGCGCAAAATTCGTAAAGGTGATGAAGTCGTAGTAATCACCGGTAAAGACAAGGGCAAGCGCGGTTCCGTTCTGCGTGTCCTGGAAGGCAAAGTCGTAGTGGAAGGCATCAACCTGGTGAAAAAACACCAGAAGCCTAATCCAGTACGTGGTGTCGCTGGTGGCATCGTTGAAAAGACTATGCCGATTGATGTATCTAACGTCGCTATTTTCAATGCGGGTAGCCAGAAAGCTGACCGCGTAGGCTTCAAGGTGCTTGAGGACGGCCGCAAGGTGCGTATCTTCAAATCCACCGGCGAAGTTATCGGCGCGTAAGGGGTGAAGATGGCACGTCTGTACGATTTTTACAAAAACACTGTTGTACCAGAGCTGGTAAAACAGTTCGGTTACAAGTCCCTGATGGAAGTTCCGCGCATTGAGAAGATCACTCTCAACATGGGCGTGGGCGAGGCTGTAGCTGACAAGAAAGTAATGGATCACGCTGTTTCCGACCTGGAAAAGATTGCCGGTCAGAAGCCAGTTGTGACTACCGCACGTAAGTCGATCGCGGGTTTCAAAATCCGTGACCACTACCCGGTTGGTTGCAAAGTGACCCTGCGTCGTGAACGCATGTACGAGTTCCTGGATCGTCTGGTTACGATCTCGCTGCCTCGCGTACGCGACTTCCGTGGCGTTTCTGCCAAATCCTTTGATGGCCGTGGTAACTACAACATGGGCGTTAAAGAGCAGATCATTTTCCCGGAAATCGAATACGACAAAATCGATGCTTTGCGTGGTATGAACATCACTATCACCACTACTGCAAAGACCGATGAGGAAGCCCGCGCTTTGCTGGCTGCGTTCAAATTCCCGTTCAAGGGCTAAGCACATGGCAACTCTAGCTTTGATTAATCGTGAAGAGAAGCGCGCTAAGCTCGTGGCTAAGTACGCCGGCAAGCGTGAAGCGCTCCTCGCTATCATCAATAACCAGAATCTTTCCGAAGAAGAGCGTTTTGCTGCTCGTCTGCAACTGCAGACCCTGCCGCGTAATGCTAGCCCGGTTCGCCAGCGCCGCCGCTGCGCACTGACTGGTCGCCCTCGCGGTGTATTCCGTAAATTCGGTTTGGCACGTAACAAGCTGCGCGAACTCGCCATGAAAGGCGAGATCCCGGGCGTGACTAAAGCCAGCTGGTAATAGGAGATACAGAATGAGCATGCAAGATCCTATCTCCGATATGTTGACTCGTATCCGCAACGCCCAACGTGCTGCTAAAGCCGTTGTTGCAATGCCTTCTTCCAAGTTGAAGGTGGCCATTGCTCAGGTGTTGAAGGAAGAGGGTTATATCGAGACTTTTTCTGTTACCGATGCTGATAAAAAGCCGGTTCTGGAAATTGAATTGAAGTACTACGTTGGTCGTCCGGTAATCGAGAAGATCGAGCGCGTTTCGCGCCCAGGTCTGCGCGTTTACAAGGGTTCCAACGAGATCCCTAAAGTAATGAACGGTCTTGGTGTCGCTATCGTTTCGACTTCAAGTGGTGTGATGACTGATCGTAAAGCACGTGCAGCCGGTATCGGCGGCGAACTGCTCTGCGTCGTAGCCTAATCGGAGGGTTGAATGTCTCGCGTAGCAAAAAACCCGGTAGTCATCCCTGCTGGCGTAGAAGTGAAATTCGGTGCTGAAGAAGTGACTGTAAAAGGCGCTCTCGGCTCTTTGAGCACAGCACTGTGTGCTGATGTTGAAGTCAAGCTGGTTGATAACCAGCTCGAATTTGCCGCCAAGAACGACAGCAAGTTCGCACGTTCCATGTCCGGAACCCTGCGCGCGCTGCTGAACAACATGGTCATTGGTGTTAGCAAGGGTTTTGAGAAAAAGCTGAACCTGGTGGGTGTGGGTTACCGCGCTCAAGCCCAAGGTGAAGCACTCAACCTGTCCCTTGGTTTCTCGCACCCGGTTGTTCACGCCATGCCAGCCGGCATCAAGTGTGAAACCCCGACTCAGACCGAGATTTTGATCAAGGGTGCCAACAAGCAGTTGGTTGGCCAGGTCGCAGCCGAGATCCGTGCTTATCGTTCCCCAGAGCCTTACAAGGGCAAGGGCGTGCGTTATGCCGACGAGGTTGTGGTTCTGAAAGAAACCAAGAAGAAGTAATTGAGGCCCTGAAATGGACAAGAAACAGACTCGACTCCGCCGCGCACGTAAAACCCGTGCCCGTATTGCGGAGCTCAAGGTGGCTCGTCTGTGCGTTCATCGCACTAACAGCCATATCTATGCTCAAGTGATTGACGCAACCGGTAATGTTGTTCTGGCTAGCGCCTCCTCCCTGGAGTCCGCTGTGCGTGCCGACCTGAGCAATGGCGGCAACACCGCTGCTGCTGCGGTTGTTGGCAAGAACATTGCTGAAAAAGCTAAGGCTGCTGGTATCAACCAAGTTGCTTTCGATCGTTCGGGTTTCAAATACCATGGCCGTATCAAAGCCCTGGCTGACGCAGCCCGTGAAAACGGTCTTGTATTCTAATCGGAGTTAAGAATGGCTAAGCACGAGATCGAAGATCGTGGCGATGGTCTGATCGAGAAGATGATCGGCGTAAACCGCGTCACCAAAGTGGTGAAGGGCGGTCGTATCATGGCCTTCTCGGCTCTGACCGTAGTTGGCGATGCTGACGGTGGTATTGGCATGGGCAAAGGGCGTTCGAAAGAAGTGCCAGTTGCTGTGCAAAAAGGTATGGAGCAGGCTCGTCGCAACATGATCAAGGTTCCGCTGAAAAACGGCACCATCCATCATGCTGTTGTCGGCAAGCACGGTGCGACCACTGTGTTCATGCAGCCAGCTAAAGAGGGTGCCGGTGTTAAAGCTGGTGGTCCTATGCGCGCTGTATTCGAAGCACTGGGCGTACACAACGTTACTGCCAAGATCCATGGCTCGACCAACCCGTACAACGTGGTTCGCGCTACGATTGACGGTTTGAGCAAAATGGCAACTCCTTCGCAGATCGCTGCGAAGCGTGGCCTGACCGTTGCTCAGATTCTGGGAGCGGATCATGAGTGATGTTAAAAAAATCCGTGTGACTCTGGTTAAGAGTCTGATTGGTCGCATCGAGTCTCATAAAGCTTGCGCGAATGGTCTGGGTCTGAAGAAGATCAACCAAGTCGTTGAAGTGATTGATACTCCTGCTAACCGTGGCATGATCAACAAGATCAGCTACCTGGTTAAGAGCGAGGGTTAATATGCTGCTGAATACTATTAAGCCTGCAGCCGGTGCCAAACACGCAAAGCGTCGCGTGGGTCGTGGTATCGGTAGCGGTCTGGGCAAGACTGCTGGCCGTGGTCACAAAGGTCAGAAGAGCCGTGCTGGTGGCTTCCACAAGGTAGGTTTCGAAGGCGGTCAGATGCCTCTGCAACGTCGCCTGCCGAAGCGTGGCTTCAAGTCCCTGACTGCTGGCGATGTAGCCGAAGTTCGCTTGTCCGAACTGGCGCTGATGCCGGTTGACGAGATCGACCTGTTGTCCCTGAAGCAAGCCGGCATCGTGCCGACGCAAGCTCTGGGTGCAAAAGTCATCCTGTCCGGCAAGGTTGAGCGTGCTCTTAAACTGCGTGGCATCGCTGCCACCGCTGGTGCCAAGGCTGCAATCGAAGCCGCTGGCGGTAGCTTCGTAGAATAAGGTAAAGCTCGTGGCGAATGCTTCTCTAGTTGGTAATGCCAGTAAATTTGGTGACCTCAAGCAGCGGATTTTCTTTTTGATCGGCGCGCTGATTGTTTATCGCATCGGTGCCCACGTTCCGGTGCCTGGTATCAATCCGGTAGAACTAGCGAAGTTGTTCCAGTCATCACAGACGGGCCTGCTTGACATGTTCAACATGTTCTCGGGCGGGGCCCTGTCGAGATTTTCGGTATTTGCCCTGGGCATCATGCCGTACATCTCCGCCTCCATCATTCTTCAACTGGCTTCAGAAATTGTTCCAACGCTGAAGCAGTTGAAGAAGGAGGGTGATGCTGGCCGTCGCAAAATCACTCAGTACACGCGTTATGCAACGCTCTTTTTGGCTACGTTCCAGAGTTTCGGTATTGCTGTCATGCTGTTCAAGCAACCGGAGCTGGTGCTGAGTGGTCAGACCGAGTTTTATGTAACGACCGTGGTGACCCTGGTCACCGGCACCATGTTCCTCATGTGGCTGGGCGAGCAGATTACCGAACGTGGTTTGGGAAATGGTATTTCGTTGATCATCTGTTCGGGTATTGCCGCTGGCATTCCCGGATCGATCGGTCAGACACTGACCCTGGCTAGCCAGGGCTCCTTGTCCATCCTGCTGGCGATTGCCTTGTTTGCGGGCGTGATTGCTGTCACTTACCTGGTGGTGTTCGTTGAACGCGGCCAACGTAAAGTGCTGGTCAACTACGCCAAGCGGCAGGTTGGCAACCGCGTGATGCAGGGCCAGTCGACGCATATGCCACTGAAGCTGAATATGGCCGGGGTCATCCCGCCGATTTTTGCATCCAGCATCATTCTTTTCCCGGCAACCGTACTGGGCTGGTTTGGTAATACCGAAGGCTTGGGTGTGCTGAAGTCTGTTGCAGACAAGTTGCATCCTGGTCAGCCGCTGTATGTTCTGCTCTATGCTGCTGCTATCGTTTTCTTCTGTTACTTCTATACCGCCCTTGTGTTCAACCCCAAGGAAACGGCTGATAACCTGAAGAAAAGCGGTGCGTTCATTCCGGGTATCCGTCCGGGTGAGCAGACGTCGCGTTATATTGAGAAAATCATTCTCCGTCTAACACTTATTGGTGCGATCTACATCACGCTGGTTTGCTTGTTGCCTGAGTTCCTGATCCTGAAGTGGAATGTACCGTTCTACTTTGGCGGGACTTCGCTGTTGATCATTGTTGTCGTGACAATGGACTTCATGGCGCAGGTCCAGTCCTACGTGTTGTCTCACCAGTATGACGGGTTGCTCAAGAAGGCCAACTTCAAGGGCGCATCCGGTCGCTGACGGTCAACGGTAGCAGTTTTATGGCTAAAGAAGATACCATCCAGATGCAGGGCGAGATCCTGGAAAATTTGCCTAGCGCAACTTTCAAGGTCAAGCTCGAGAATGGACACATTGTGCTCGGGTATATTTCCGGAAAGATGCGGATGCACTACATCCGCATCCTGCCGGGAGATAAGGTGACAGTAGAAATGACACCTTATGATTTGTCCCGTGCCCGTATTGTGTTCCGTGCGAAGTAGTCGCACTTGCTCTTTTCAGATAGAAAGGAACTGAAATGCGTGTACAACCTTCGGTAAAGAAAATTTGCCGTAACTGCAAAATCATTCGCCGCAATCGTGTGGTACGAGTGATCTGCACTGATCCGCGTCACAAACAAAAACAAGGCTAACATTTGTTAGCCAGGTTTTCGTATGTTACAATCGCAACCTTTTCAAGCTCGTAAAGCTTAAGGAAAGAGAATGGCCCGTATTGCAGGGGTAAACATCCCCAATCATGCGCATGCCGTTATCGGCCTGCAGGCTATCTATGGCATCGGTTCTACTCGTGCGAAGCTCATTTGTGCTTCCGCGAGCGTTAATCCTTCTTCCAAGATCAAGGATTTGACCGAAGCCGAGATGGAATCTCTGCGTGTAGAAGTCAGCAAGTTCACTGTTGAAGGTGACCTGCGTCGCGAAATTACCATGAGCATCAAGCGTTTGATGGACATGGGTTCTTATCGCGGTTTCCGCCATCGTCGCGGTCTGCCTTGCCGTGGTCAGCGCACCCGCACGAATGCACGCACCCGTAAGGGTCCGCGCAAGCCGATCGCCGGCAAGAAGTAATAAGGAACATAGATAATGGCTAAAGCAAACACAGCAGTGCGTGTACGCAAAAAGGTACGCAAAAGCGTAAGCGATGGCATCGTCCACGTTCACGCTTCCTTTAATAACACCATCATCACCATCACTGACCGTCAAGGGAATGCTTTGTCTTGGGCTACCTCCGGCGGTGCTGGTTTTAAAGGCTCGCGTAAAAGTACACCGTTTGCAGCTCAGGTAGCTGCAGAGCACGCTGGTAAAGTTGCCCAAGAATATGGTGTAAAGAACCTTGAGGTTCGTATCAAGGGCCCAGGCCCTGGTCGTGAATCCTCCGTGCGTGCCCTGAACGCCCTTGGCTTCAAAGTTACCAGCATCTCCGACGTGACTCCGGTACCACATAACGGATGTCGCCCTCCCAAGAAACGTCGTATCTAATCCGGAGAGTCTGAGAACATGGCACGTTATATTGGCCCAAAATGTAAGCTTGCTCGTCGCGAAGGGACTGATCTCTTCCTGAAGAGTGCCCGTCGCGCACTTGATTCCAAGTGTAAGCTTGATACCCCTCCTGGTCAGCACGGCGCGAAAAAAGGCCGTCTGTCTGACTATGGTGTACAGCTGCGTGAAAAGCAGAAAGTTCGTCGTATTTACGGCATTATGGAACGTCAATTCCGTAAGTACTTTGCTGAAGCAGCTCGTCGTCAAGGCTCCACCGGTGAAAACCTGCTGAAGATCCTTGAAGCTCGTCTGGACAACGTTGTTTATCGCATGGGCTTTGGTTCCACCCGTGCTGAAGCACGTCAGCTGGTTAGCCACAAGGCAATCACTGTGAATGGTCAGATTGTGAATATTCCTTCTTTCCAAGTGAAAGCAGGCGACGTTGTTGCTATTCGCGAAAAGTCCAAGAAGCAAGTGCGTATTCAGGAAGGCTTGGCGCTGGCCGAGCAAATCGGCTTCCCTTCGTGGGTTGCTGTTGACAGCAAGAAGATGGAAGGTGTCTTCAAGACTGCTCCTGAGCGTTCCGAGCTGTCTAGCGATATCAACGAGCAGCTCGTTGTGGAATATTACTCCAAGTAATCGCTAGCTCTTAAGGAATGACTATGCAAAACAGCGCTTCGGAATTTCTGAAACCGCGTTTGATCGATGTGCAGCCGGTTTCGGCTACACACGCCCGTGTGTCGATGGAGCCGTTCGAGCGTGGTTATGCCCATACTCTGGGTAACGCCCTGCGCCGGATCCTGCTCTCGTCGATGCCTGGTTACGCACCGACCGAAGTTACTATTGCTGGCGTTTTGCATGAGTATTCCGCTCTTGACGGTGTTCGGGAGGATGTCGTTGACATTCTTCTGAACCTGAAGGGTGTAGTACTCAAACTGCATGGTCGTGACAGTGTCATTCTTTCCCTGAAAAAGGAAGGTGAAGGCCCTGTCCTGGCTGGTGATCTGGAATTGCCGCACGATGTTGAGGTGATCAACCCTGATCACGTCATCTGCAACCTGTCGGTTGGCGGCAAGATTGATATGGAAGTCAAAGTTGAGAAGGGCCGTGGCTATCAGCCAGTTTCCGCCCGTATCAGCCATGATGACAACCGTACCATCGGCACCATCCAGCTCGATGCTTCGTTCTCCCCGGTGAACCGCTGCAGCTTCAATGTTGAGAGCGCCCGTGTGGAGCAGCGCACAGACCTTGACCGTCTGGTGCTGGACATCGAGACCAATGGCGTGATCGAGCCGGAAGAAGCAGTGCGTATTGCTGCCCGCATCCTGGTTGATCAGCTGTCGATTTTTGCAGACTTGCAAGGCACCGCAGTTGAGGAAATCGTTGAAAAGGCGCCGCCGATCGATCCGATCTTGCTGCGTCCGGTTGACGATCTCGAACTTACGGTACGTTCCGCCAACTGTCTGAAGGCAGAGAACATTTACTACATCGGTGATCTCATTCAGCGTACGGAAACCGAGCTGCTGAAGACTCCGAACCTTGGTCGCAAGTCTCTGAATGAGATCAAGGAAGTTCTCGCTTCTAAAGGCCTGACCCTTGGCATGAAACTTGAGAACTGGCCACCGGCTGGTCTTGAGAAGCCGTAAGTCGGGATAAAAGGACACTAAAATGCGTCATCGTAACAGTAATCGTAAATTGAACCGTACGAGCAGCCACCGTCTTGCGATGCTTCGCAACATGGCTAACTCGTTGCTGCGTCACGAAGTGATCGTGACTACTCTGCCAAAGGCCAAAGAACTGCGCCGTGTCGCCGAGCCGCTGATTACCCTGGGTAAGAAGCCATCGCTGGCCAACCGTCGTCTGGCTTTTGACCGCACTCGTGATCGTGAAATGGTTGTAAAACTGTTTGACGAACTCGGCCCACGTTTTGCTAACCGCAATGGTGGCTATGTGCGTATTCTGAAGTACGGCTTCCGTCAGGGCGACAACGCTCCGATGGCACTGGTTGAACTGGTGGATCGTGCAGAAGAAGCAGTTGCAGTAGAAGCCGCTGAATAAGCAGCTTCAAGTAAAAAAGCCGGCGCAAGCCGGCTTTTTTATTGCCCTCGCCACGTAGGTGGCTCCCGCACCGTTGCCGCCTGCTGTCGTCGGTGCTTCGGCATTGCCTGCACCTTAGTCTAGTAGCTAACGCTGGTCGCTGGGCGTGAAAAGCAGGCACAGCCGTCGGTGTTATTGTGTGCTACCGCATGGTAGGTGATGCGGCAGCACACGGCATGCGATTCCTATCCCATCACCTCGTGTCGCCTAAGACAATTCATGCCGGCAGCGGTGCTGGCTATGTGCTGATTGCAGCATTGGGGGCAGCATGTGTGTCACGGTAGCCGGCCCTCGGTCAGCGTAGCCGCCGCTGATCGTTGCCTTGCTCAAGCAATCACTTTCTGCTTCCGGCCAGCAACCCGTCTATACCGCCTAGCCGTCGTCTTCCGCCCTTGTGAGCTGACCTCTGGCCGGATTCCGCCGTCACATACTGCCGGTGGCACGGCTGCCCGATTTCGATAGTGCGGTACCGCTGCTCAACGCGCACCAGTATGGCAGCGACCGCAACATCTTTACCCGCCCCGTGACGGCTGCGTGCGAGTTTGGCGGCCGCATCCAGGTCGGCATGATCGGGGCCAACCTACCTATCCCGCTGCCGATGGTGTGCCACCGCTTTGGTGGCGAGGCATCACTGTTCGGCGACCAACACGGGTACGGCCCGGAAGTGGGGCTTCTTTCGCCGCATGCAGGCCATGACCGCGCGCTGGCAGGTAAAACTGTGCGCCGAATTGGTGATGCCGACGATGAGGTAACCCTGTCCACGATGAGGGATTACCCGCTATCGCTGTTTTGCCCGGCCCAGGCCGGGTTTTTTTCTGGTTAAATGCTTTAAAAAGGGCAATTGCTCTAGTGGTGGTTTACATAAAGTGATACTAAATAAGCACGCCGGCCCACACGGCGACATAAAACGACAAGGAGAGTAGCGATGAGCAGTAAGGGAACGATGTCATTGAGGCGACGTTTGCAATTGCAGGTGGTACTGGTAGCGGTGCTGCTCTGTATCATCGGCGGCATCACACTGTACTTCGAGCGCGCCTCGCTGTACGCCGACCGCGAGGCCAAGGTGCGTAACCTGGTCGAGAGCGCGGTCACCCTGATCAAGGGTTACGAGGAGATGGCCGCTGCCGGCAAGCTGTCCGAGGCTGATGCCAAGCAGCAGGCGATTACCGTGCTCAACAGCATGCGCTACGACGAGCGCGAGTATTTCTTTGCCTTTGATCCCGCCTGGGTGTGGGTGGCGCACGGCGCCAAGCCGCAGCTGGCCGGCACCAACCTGAAGAGCATCAAGGATCCGACCGGCGTCAACCTCGGCGAGCTGTTCGAGACAGCGGTGCGCGACGGCAACGGCCGCAATTTCGTGTCCTACGTGTGGGACAAACCGGGTTTCGACCAGCCGCAGCCTAAGCTGTCCTATCTCGCCACCAGTGGCAAGTGGGGTTGGGTGGTGGGCACCGGCATCTATCTGGACGACGTGGCGCTGGCGCTGCGCAATACCGCGCTGCTGTTGTTCGCCGAGATCTTTGTCGCGCTGCTGCTGGTGGTGCTGATCGGCTACCTGACCCGCCGCAGCGTGATGCAGCAGCTGGGCGGCGAGCCGGCGCTGACGCGCGACGTGGTGCGCCAGATCGCCCAGGGCCAGCTCAATGTCGCGGTGCCGGTGGCGGCCAGCGACAAGGACAGCCTGCTGGCGGCGGTGGCCGACATGCAGCAGCACCTGCGCGAACTGGTCGGCGGCATCGCCGACAGCAGCCATAGCCTGACCGGCATGGCCGGCAATATTTCCGGCAGTGCCACCGCGGTGGCCACCGGTTCCGAGCAGCAAAGCCGCGCCGCCAGCGACATGGCTGCCTCGATCGAGGAGCTGACTGCAAGCATCAAGCAGATTTCCGAACTGGCCAGCCACGCGCACGCGGTATCGGCCAGCTCCGGCCAGCTGTCGCACAGCGGCGGCGAGGTGATCTCGCGCGCGGTGGACGAGATGCACCGCATCAACGAATCGGTGGATCAGGCGGCGCTGACCATCGGCGATCTGGTCAGCAAGACGCAGACCATCTCCACCATCATGCAGGTGATCAAGGACATCGCCGACCAGACCAACCTGCTGGCACTGAATGCGGCGATCGAGGCGGCGCGGGCCGGTGAGCTGGGCCGTGGTTTTGCCGTGGTCGCCGACGAGGTGCGCAAGCTGTCGGAGCGCACCGGTCAGGCGACGCAGGAGATCGCGGTGATGATCCGCGAGATCCAGAACGGCTCCGAGGCATCGCGCAGCAATATGGAAGAGGCGGTGGAGCGGGTGAAATCCGGGCTGGCTCTGGCGGAGAAGGGCGGCGAGTCGATCCGCCAGATCCGTGACAGCGCCGGCGGCGTGGTGGCGGTGGTGAATGACATTTCGCAGGCGCTGTCGGAGCAGGGTCACGCCAGCGAGGAGATCACCCGCCACGTCGAGCAGATCGCGCAGGCGGCGGCACAGAACGCCGAGGCCGCTGGCCACACCTCCGGTGCCATCGGCGAGTTGCACGGCCTGACCGGCAATCTGCGGCAGATGGTGTCGCGCTTCCACGTGTGACGAAACGGCAAGGTTGGCCGCAGGCTTGCGACCAACCTTGGCAACAGCAAAAAGCCCGACGCAGCGCGTCGGGCTTTGTTCATGCCGCGGTCGGCAACTGGCGGCGGTAACGCTGCCAGCCGTGCAGTGCGATGCCGGCCAGCAGCAGCGCCACGCAGCCCCACAACACCGGCGCATTGCCGTAGCGCATGTACGGCGTCAGCCCGCTGTGGCCCTGTACCCGTGCCGTCAGCGTCTGCCGCGTGTCCGGCGCCGCCACGGTCTGCACCTCGCCGCTGGCATCAATCACCGCGGTCATGCCGGTATTGGTGGCGCGCAGCATCGGGCGCCCGGTTTCCAGCACCCGCGCCTGCGACAGCTGCAGCTGCTGGCTCATCGCGTTGCTGCTGCCGAACCAGGCCAGGTTGCTGACGTTGGCGAGCATGGTGGCGCCAGCGGCGGGGCCGATCAGCTCCTCGCCGAAACCGTCCTCGTAGCAGATGTTGAAGGCGATGCGCTGGTCGGCCACCGCCAGCGGGGCCTGGCTGTCACCGCCGCGGCTGAAGCCGGACAGCGGCATGTCCATGAAGCGGTAGATCCAGCCAGTCACCGCCGGCAGCGGGATGAACTCGCCGAACGGCACCAAGTGGTTCTTGGCGTAGTACGGCTGCGCCGGATCGTTCAGCGCCACCACGGCATTGAGATAGCCGCTGCCGTCGTCGGTGCGGCGCGGAATGCCGGTGATCAGCGTCGCCTGGCGGCGGCTGGCGTCACCGTTGATCATGGTCAGGTAGCCGGAGGGGAGGTCGTCGAGGAACACCGGCAGTGCGGTTTCCGGCAGCAGAAGCAGGTCGGACGGCGGCGCGCTGGCCACCATGCGGTAGTAGGTGCTCAGTGTCAGCTCGAAGGTGGCCGGATCCCATTTCAGCGATTGCGGGATATTGCCCTGCAGCAGCGACACCGCCAGCGGCTTGCCGCTGGCTTGCGTCCACTGCTGCTGTTGCAGCCAGGCGCCGCCGCCCCACAGCGCGGTGACCAGACCCAGCAGCGCCAGCTGCAGCAGGCGGCGCCAGCGCGGCAGCAGCACCAGAATGGCGGCGGACAGCGCCACGGCATAGGTGACGCCGTGGATGCCGGTGACGGCGGCCAGGCCGGCGAGCGGGCTTTCGGTGATCTGGCTGTAGCCGATGGCGCCCCACGGGAAACCGGTCAGCATCCAGCTGCGCAGCCACTCACCCAGCGTCCACAGTGCCGGGAACAGCAGCAGCCAGCGGCTGGCGCTATTGGTGCCGATGCGGCAGGCCAGCCACACCGCCAGCGCCGGGAACAGCGCGAGCCAGGCCGGTAGCAGCAAGGTCATGGCGCCGGCCATCGGCGCCGGCATGCCGCCGATGTCGTGCAGGCTGATGTAGATCCAGTAGAAATTGCTGGTATAGGCGGCCAGCGCCCAGGTGTAGCCGAGCAGGAAGGCGCGTTGCGGCCAACGTTGCACCAGCTCCAGCAGCAGCGCCAGCAACAGTGGCATTAGCAGGAACAGCCGGTAGGGGGCGAAGGCGAACACGGTGGCGGCGCCGGCCAGCAGCACCAGCAGCAAATAGCCGAAGGTACGCAGCATCTAGCGGTCTGCCTGCGGACGGCGCTCGACCAGCAGCGCCTGCAGCCGGCGGCTGTCGGCGCGGATCACGGTGAAATGCCAGTCCTGCAACTGCAGGCCTTCGCCGCGTACCGGCACGTAGCCGAGATTGGCGGTGACCAGGCCGCCGATGGTGTCGACCTCGTCGTCCGGCAGCGCGCATTCGAAGAAGTCGTTGAAGTCGTCGATGCTGGTGGTGGCCAGCACGCGGTAGCGTTCGCCGCGCACCGGCACGATGTCGTCTTCCGATTCGATCAGGTCGTGCTCGTCGTCGATGTCGCCGACGATCACTTCCAGCACGTCCTCGATGGTGATCAGCCCGGACACGCCGCCGTATTCGTCGACCACGATCGCCATGTGCGTCTTGGTGGCGCGGAACTCGCGCAAGAGGCCGTCGAGGCGCTTGCTCTCCGGCACGAACACCACCGGGCGCAGCGTCTTTTGCAGGTCGAAATCGTTGGGCGTCAGGAAGTAGCGCAGCAGGTCCTTGCTCAGCAGGATGCCCTGTACGTCGTCCTTGTCCTCGCCGATCACCGGGAAGCGCGAATGGCCGGCCTCGATCACGTGCGACAGCAGCTTTTCCATCGGCTCGGACAGGCGGATCACGTCCATCTGGCTGCGCTGCACCATCACCTCGCGCACGGTGCGCTCGGAGAAGGACAGCACGCCTTCGATCATCGACAGCGCTTCGGCGTCCAGCACATTGCGCTCGAAGGCGGCATGCAGCTGGGAAACCAGCTCTTCGCGGTCTTCCGGTTCGTGGGTAAAGCGGTTGAGCAGGCGCTCGAACCAGTTGGGCGTGGGTTTACTGGAATAATCGTCCATGGTGTCGGGTCAGGGTTTCTCTGCGGCGTAAGGATCGGCATAGCCTAACTTGCCGAGGATGACGGTTTCAAGCGCTTCCATCGCCTCGGCCTCGTCGTCCTGCTCGTGGTCCAGGCCCTGCAGGTGCAGCATGCCGTGCACGGTGAGGTGGGCGTAGTGCGCGTCCAGGCTCTTGCCCTGCTCGGCGGCCTCGCGTGCCACCACCGGGGCGCAGAACACCAGATCGCCGAACAGCGGCATGCCGGCGACGGTGTCGCCCTCGTTCAGCGCGAAGCTCAGCACGTTGGTGGCGTAGTCCTTGCCACGGTAGTCGCGGTTCAGCGCGCGGCCTTCGGCCTCGTCGACCACTAGCAGCGAAATCTGGGCCTTGTGCACGTTGCGCTGCAGCGCAGCCTGGCACCAGCGGCGCCACTGTTTGCCTTCTGGCAGCGCCTGTTCGGCTTCCAGCCGGTCTTCGAGGGTCAGGTCCAGCCGTGCGGCCAACCTTTGCAGCACTTGATTGCGTTTAGCGGTTTTCATCTTCTTGGATCTGGTAACGGTCGTAGGCGTCGACGATCTTCTGCACCAGCGGGTGGCGCACCACGTCGTCGCTCTGGAAATGGTGGAAATGGATGCCGCGCACCTGGCTCAGGATGCGCTCGACCTCGACCAGGCCGCTTTTCTGGTGGCGGGCGAGGTCGATCTGGGTCACGTCGCCGGTGATCACCGCGCGCGAGCCGAAGCCGATGCGGGTGAGGAACATCTTCATCTGTTCCGGCGTGGTGTTCTGCGCCTCGTCGAGGATGATGAAGGCGTTGTTCAGCGTGCGGCCGCGCATATAGGCCAGCGGCGCGATCTCGATCAGGTTCTTCTCGAACAGCTTGGCGACCTTGTCGAAACCCATCAGGTCGTACAGTGCGTCGTACAGCGGGCGCAGGTAGGGGTCGACCTTCTGCGCCAGATCGCCGGGCAGGAAGCCCAGCTTCTCGCCGGCTTCCACCGCCGGGCGCACCAGCACGATGCGTTTCACCGCATCGCGCTCCATCGCGTCCACCGCGCAGGCGACGGCGAGATAGGTCTTGCCGGTGCCGGCCGGGCCGATGCCGAAGGTGATGTCGTGGCTGAAGATGGCCTGGATGTAGCGGCTCTGGCGCGGGGTGCGGCCTTTCAGGTCGCGGCGGCGGGTGTGCAGGGTCGGGGTGTCGTCCAGCCCGTCCTGCGGATTATCCTGCCGTGCCTCGACCAGCCCCAGCTGGATGTCCTGCACCGACAGCTCGCGTTTTTCCGCCAGCGCATAGAAACGCTGCAGCAGGCCCAGCGCGCGGGCGGCCTGCTCGCCGCGCAGGCTGAACTGCTCGCCGCGGCGCTGGATGCTGACATCCAGTCCGGTTTCGATCTGTTTCAGGTTCTCGTCCAGTGCGCCGCACAGGCGGGACAGGCGTTCGTTGTCGACAGGGGTAAAGCTGTGGCTGCTGTGGGCTTCGGTCATGGACTGGTGGTCGTCAGGGGCGGACATTGCCGTTGCTGGTATCGCTGCTGCAATTGCAGCAGCCTGTGTTCAAGCCCGGCGATGCGCTGCGGATCCGGTTGCGCGGTGCCCAGCGGCACGCCGAAACCGATACCGGCGCTGCCGTGGCTGCCGATGGCGCCGCCCAGCCCGATATTGAGCTGCACCGGGCTGCGTGGCGCCTGTCGTTCATCCTGCAGCTGCTGCCGCGTTTGCGCAAGCGCCT
The DNA here is from genome assembly GCF_024437575.1 of Vogesella sp. AC12. Taxonomy (NCBI): domain Bacteria; kingdom Pseudomonadati; phylum Pseudomonadota; class Betaproteobacteria; order Neisseriales; family Chromobacteriaceae; genus Vogesella; species Vogesella sp. AC12. Next base: position 35,501 of record NZ_JANFNU010000015.1, on the reverse strand, counting down.
GCGTCAGCGCCGCGCAGTCCATGGTCGCCGGATCTGCCGGCGGCAGGCTGGCACAGGCGGCCAGCAGGGGCAAGATTACAAGCAGCAGGCGCATGGTTCAGTCACTTTCACGCAGCAGCAGTTCGCCGCCCAGCGAGTGCGGGTTGGCTTCGGTAATCACCACGTCGACCAGCTGGTTGATCAGTCGTGGCTGGCCGACAAAATTGACCACGCGATTGTTGGCGGTACGCCCGGCCAGCATCGACGGGTCCTTCTTCGAGATGTTCTGCACCAGCACGCGCTGCACGCTGCCGAGCATGCCCTGATTGATGCGGAAGCCTTCGGCCTCGATCACCTCGTTGAGCGCTTCCAGGCGGCGCACCTTCTCGCTGTGCGGGGTGTCGTCGGCAAGGTTGGCCGCCGGTGTGCCGGGGCGCGGGCTGTAGATGAACACATAGCTGAAATCGAAGGCCATGTCTTTCACCAGCTTCAGCGTCGCCTCGAAATCGGCCTCGGTCTCGCCGGGGAAGCCGACGATGAAGTCCGACGACAGGCACAGCTCGGGGCGGATGGCGCGCAGCTTGCGGATGATGGACTTGTATTCCAGCGCGGTGTAGCCGCGTTTCATTGCCATCAGTGTGCGGTCGGAGCCGCTCTGTACCGGCAGGTGGATGTGCGAGACCAGTTTCGGTAGGCGTGCGTAGCAGTCGATGATGCGCTGGCTGAATTCGCGCGGATGGCTGGTGGTAAAGCGCATGCGCTCGATGCCGGGAATCTCGTGCACGTACTCCAGCAGCAGCGCGAAATCGGCGATCTCGCCGTCGGCCATCAGGCCGCGGTAGGCGTTGACATTCTGTCCCAGCAGGGTGATTTCCTTCACCCCCTGCGCCGCCAGGCCGGCGATCTCGGTCAGCACGTCGTCGAACGGGCGCGATACCTCCTCGCCGCGGGTGTACGGCACCACGCAGAACGAGCAGTACTTGGAACAGCCTTCCATCACCGACACCATCGCCGCGGCGCCGTCGACCTTGGCCGCCGGCAGGTGGTCGAACTTCTCGATTTCGGGGAAGGAGATGTCGACCTGGGCATTGCCGCTTTGTTGCCGGCTCTTGATCAGCTCCGGCAGGCGGTGCAGCGTCTGCGGCCCGAACACCACGTCGACGTAGGGTGCGCGCTTGACGATGGTGTCGCCTTCCTGCGACGCGACACAGCCGCCGACGCCGATGATCAGGTTGGGATTGGCCTCTTTCAGCGGCCGGATGCGGCCGAGATCGGAGAACACCTTTTCCTGCGCCTTTTCGCGCACGCTGCAGGTGTTGAACAGGATCACGTCGGCGTCTTCCGGGTTTTCCGTCTTGATCATGCCTTCGCTGCTGCCGAGCACGTCGACCATCTTGTCGGAGTCGTACTCGTTCATCTGGCAACCGAACGTCTTGATGTAAACCTTTTTCATGCTGGGCACACTGTAAATGAGAAATGCCAGCAGGGGCCGCCAAAGCAAGCGGCCACGGGCTTGCGAACGGTTTTTGCTGGCAAATGAATAGCTTGCGCCGATTTTAACACGGCTGGCAGGGCTTGGGGATGTCGCAGGCCGGACGGGCGCCGGCGCGGAAACGGAAAAAGCCAGCATTTCTGCTGGCTTTTAAACTGGTGGCGAATCAGGGACTCGAACCCCGGACCTGCGGATTATGATTCCGTCGCTCTAACCGACTGAGCTAATTCGCCGTGAGGCTGTGTTTGCACACAGTCTCGCTAAACTGTGGTGGCGAATCAGGGACTCGAACCCCGGACCTGCGGATTATGATTCCGTCGCTCTAACCGACTGAGCTAATTCGCCACATCTCGATGCCTAGGCATCAAGGCCGCTGACTATACGCAGCAGATTTCCGGGTGTCAACTATTTTTCGTGGAGTGGCCTGGCGCCGCTTACAGGGTGTAGCAGCGGTCGCCGCTATTAAAGCCGACCCAGTCGATGGCCACCTGTTTGCCAAAGCCGATCACCTTGAAGGTTTCCCCCATTTCCTGCGGTGACAGCAGGCGCTGCGCCGCCTTGGCCACCGGCAGGTAGTCCTTGACGTTGGCCGCATCCAGGAACGACAGCTGCTCGGTGATGCCGGCGTTGATCAGGAACTGCGCCTGGCTGAGGTAGCCGATCAGGTCGAGGCCGGCATCGAGGCCGCTTTGCGCCACGGCGCTGAAATCCACATGCGTGGTCAGGTCCATCAGCCCGGGCAGGTAGAACGGATCCTGGAGGGTGTGGTGGCGGTAGTGGCCGAGCAGGGTGCCCATGCTGCGTTCCGGGTGGTAGTACTCGCCGGCGTTGTGACCGTAGTCGATCATCAGGATGGCGCCGCGTTGCAGCACGCCGGCCAGGGTGTGGATGAAGGCGCGGTTGGCGAGGCTGATTTCGGTGACGTAGCCGGGGATGTCCGGCACCAGCTCGGCGGCCAGCGCGGCCAGCGTGGCGTCGCCGAAGTCGCGGTCGTCGAAGCAGAAGGCGCCGTCGCGGATGGTGACGCCGCGCTGCTGCAGGCGGCCGTCCTGCTGGCGGACGACCAGCTCGCACGGCATCGCGTCCAGCACCTCGTTGCCGAGCATGATGCCGTCGAAGGTTTCCGGCAGTGCCGCCAGCCACTGCACGCGCGGCAGCAGCGCCGGGGCGAGGCGGGCAATGGTGTCGCGCTGGCGTTCGATCAGGTCGGGCGACAGGTCGACGATGAAGTACTGCGCCGGCGCGCAGCCGAGCGCGTCCAGCGCCAGCAGCAGGTCGGCGGCGAGGCGGCCGGTGCCGGCGCCGAACTCCATGATGTTGCCGGCGGTCTGCGGCAGCAGCTCGGCCAGCTGGCGCGCCAGCGTCTGCGCGAACAGCGGCGTCAGTTCCGGCGCGGTGACGAAGTCGCCATCGGCGCCGAACTTGCGGCTGCCGGCGGCGTAGTAACCGAGGCCGGGCGCGTACAGCGCCTGCTGCATGAAGTGGGCGAAGGAAATCCAGCCGTCGGCCGCGGCGATGTCGGCGGCGATGCGGTGGCTGAGCGCGTGGCTGGTGGCGAGGGCGTCGGCAGAAGGTTCTGGCAGGCTCATGGCGGCTAAGATTTGTCAGTGAAATTGCCGGCGAGTATATATCATGCAGCTTTTGCGCCGTGCCGCGCGTGTGTTGCCGGCAGGGGCGCGAACGGCGGGAAACGGATGGCGGGAGGATAGATGAAAGTCGTGTTGATTACCGGTGGCGCCAAGCGGCTGGGGCAGGCGATGGCGGAACAGTTTGCCGCAGAGGGCTGGCAGGTGTGCGTGCACTATCACCACTCGGCTAGCGATGCGGCCAACCTTGCCGCACGCCTGCCGCAGGCACGCAGCTACGGACTGGACCTGTTGGCGGCGGACGCCGACTTCGCCGGCCTGATCGCGCAGGTGGTGGCCGATTGCGGCCGGCTGGACTGCGTGGTCAACAGCGCCGCGCTGTTCGAGGAGGACGGTTTCTTCGAGCTGTCGCCGGCGGCGTTCGACCGCCAGCTGGCGGTGAACTTCCGCGCGCCGCTGATGCTGGCGGCGGCGTTCGGGCAGTGGCTGCGGCAGCAGGACGCGCGCGGCAGCGTGGTCAACATCCTCGACCAGAAGCTGTTCAACCTCAATCCGGATTATTTTTCCTACACCCTGTCCAAGCTGGCGCTGAAGGAAAGCATCCGCCTGCAGGCGATGGCGGCGGCGCCCTACCTGCGCGTCAACGGCGTGGCGCCGGGGCTGACCCTGCTCAGCGGCGAGCAGACGGCGGACAACTTCGCCCGCGCGCACCGCATGACGGCGCTGGGCGAGGGCACCCGCCCGCAATCGGTGGCGGAGGCGGTGCACTTTCTGGCCGAGGCGGCGCAGATCACCGGCCAGGTGCTGACCGTGGACGACGGCCAGCACCTGCTGCCGCTGGCGCGCGACGTGATGTTTGCGGTGGAGGCGTGATGCTGGCCGAGATCTTTCTGCGCGACTTCGTGTTCGACTGCTTCATCGGCATCCATGACTTCGAGCGCGGCGTGCGCCAGCGCATGCAGCTCAACATCGTGCTGCAGGTGGCGCGCATGGTGCCGCCGCGCGACGACATCGCGCTGGTGCTGGACTACGACTACCTGCGGCTGCAGACGCTGGCGCTGGTGAAAGACCGCGTGTTCGAGACCCAGGAATACCTGCTCGGCAAGGTGGTCGACATCGCCTTCGGCCATCCTGAGGTGACCGGTGTGCTGGTGGAAACCTGCAAGCCGGACGTGTACCCGGACAGCGCCGGTGTCGGCTGCCGCCTGCGCCTCAGTCGCGACGAGTATCAGGCGCTGCGGCAACAGGGGGCATGGCTGGCCGACTGAGCGCGTGAACAAGGGCGGATTGTGTGGCAACGGACAGGCGTTTGACGTTAAAATCGCCTGTTTTTCAATTTCTTAGCCGTCCTCCATGTCTGACACGCTGCAACTTGCCGACGACAAGGCCAAAAAGGCCCAGTTCGAAGGCAACAAACTCACCAAACGCCTGCGCCACCACGTTGGCGACGCCATCAACGACTTCAACATGATCGAAGAGGGCGACCGCGTGATGGTCTGCCTGTCTGGCGGCAAGGACAGCTACGCGCTGCTGGACATCCTGCTGGGCTTGCAGAAGTCGGCACCGATCAGCTTCAGCATCGTGGCGGTCAACCTCGACCAGAAACAGCCGGGCTTCCCCGAACACGTGCTGCCGCAGTATCTGGAGTCCATCGGTGTCGAGTACCGCATCATCGAGGAAGACACCTACAGCATCGTCAAGCGCCTGATTCCGGAAGGCAAGACCACCTGCAGCCTGTGCTCGCGCCTGCGTCGCGGCATCCTGTACCGCGTCGCCGACGAGCTGGGTGCCACCAAGATCGCGCTCGGTCACCATCGCGACGACATCCTGCACACGCTGTTCCTCAACATGTTCTACGGCGGCAAGCTGAAGGCGATGCCACCGAAGCTGGTGTCCGACGACGGCCGCCACATGGTGATCCGCCCGCTGGCCTACTGCCGCGAGAAGGATCTGGAACGCTACGCGCAGCTGCGCGAATTCCCGATCATCCCGTGCAACCTGTGTGGCTCGCAGCCCAACCTGCAGCGCCAGGTGGTGAAGGAGATGGTCAACGACTGGGACAAGCGTTTCCCCGGCCGCGTCGAGAGCATGTTCCGTGCGCTGCAGAATGTGGTGCCGTCGCATCTGGCCGACAGCAAGCTGTTCGACTTTGCCGGCCTCAAGACCGGCGACAGCCCGTTCGAGGGCGGCGATACCGCCTTCGACAAGGAAGAATTCCGCGATCCGGTCGCGCTGGCGAGCGCAGACGATGGCGACACCGCAACGTTGGCCGCAACGCCCGTCGCACCCGTCCGCCGCACCATCAGCATCCTCGATTCGCGTCCCAAGGCCGACAGCCAGACGGGAGACAGCCGTGGCGGGTAAAGCGCAACACCCGTTCCGCCGCCGCGTGCGCAACAGCCAGGACGCGCTGCCGGACGTGGACATCTCCGAGAGTGACAACATCCGCTCGCTGCACCTCGGCTCGGCCACCATCCAGAGCTCGATGGATCTCGACGATCCGGCCGACCTGGTGCTGACCTACACCCGCGCGATGATGGCCTTCCTGCTGTGGAACGACGACCCGCGCCACATCGTGCAGATCGGTCTCGGCGGCGGCTCGCTGGCGCGCTTCATTGACGAGTACCTGCCGGACGCGATCAGCGTGGCGGTGGAGATCAATCCGCAAGTGGTCGCCGTGGCGCGGGTGTTCTTCCAGCTGCCGCCGGAGGGCGACTTCTTCGAGATCGTCGAGGCCGACGGCGCCGACTACATCAAGATGTTCCGCGAATCCACCGACGTGATCATGGTCGACGGTTTTGACGGCCAGCAGATCGTCGCCGACCTGACCACCGAAGAATTCTTCGAGGACTGCAAGCGCGCGCTGACCGCCAACGGCATCTTCGTCACCAACTGGTGGAGCGGCGACAAGCGCTACCACAGCTTCCTCGAACGCCTGCTGGCCGCCTTCGGCGGCTGTGTGATCGAGCTGCCGGCCGCCACCCACGGCAATATGGCGGTGATGGCGTTCAAGCAGCCACCAAGCCTGACCGGATGGGACGCGCTGGCGAAAAAGGCCGACGAACTGGAAGGCCGTTTCGGCCTGGAATTCGGCGAATTCGTGAAGCGGCTGAAAGAGGCCAACCTGCACAGCAACAACCGTCTGCTGATCTGAGCGGCTGCGCGCCACGGATCCGGCCGCCACGTGCGGCCCTTGTCTATTTTGGGCCCGCCGCCTGCGCGGCGGGCAAAGCCTGCGGCAGCACGCCGCAGCGGGAAAGGACTGAAATGATTGCTTACGACAGCATTACCGACCGCAAGATCCGCTTCGCGCTGATCGGCTGCGGCCGCATCGCCAACAACCACTTCGGCGCGCTGGAACAGCACGCCGACCGCGCCGAGCTGACCGACGTTTGCGACACCGACCCAGCGGCGCTGGCTGCGGCGGTGGCGCGCACCGGCGCCCGTGGCCACGCAACGTTGGCCGCACTGCTCAAGGCCAGCGACGCCGACGTGATCATCCTGACCACCCCGTCCGGCCTGCACCCGCAGCAGGCGATGGACTGCTTCGCCGCCGGCTTCCACGTGATGACTGAGAAGCCGATGGCCACGCGCTGGCAGGATGGCGTGGCGATGGTGAAGGCCGCCGACCAGGCCGGCAAGCGCCTGTTCGTGGTCAAGCAGAATCGCCGCAACGCCACCTTGCAGCTGCTCAAGCGCGCGGTGAAGGAAAAGCGTTTCGGCCGCATCTACATGGTCAACGTCAACGTGTTCTGGACCCGGCCGCAGGAGTACTACGACCAGGCCGACTGGCGCGGCACCTGGGAGTACGACGGCGGCGCGTTCATGAACCAGGCCAGCCACTACGTCGACCTGCTGGACTGGATCATCGGCCCGGTGGAGAGCATGCAGGCCTACACCGCCACCATGGAACGCGACATCGAGGTGGAAGACAGCGGCGTGGTCAGTCTGAAGTGGCGCTCCGGTGCGCTGGGCAGCATGAACGTGACCATGCTCACCTACCCGAAAAACCTGGAAGGTTCGATCACCATCCTCGGCGAGAAGGGCACCGTGCGCATCGGCGGCATGGCCGTCAACGAGATCCAGCACTGGGAATTCGCCGCGCCGCACGCGATGGACGACGACATCAAGGCCGCCAGCTACGCCACCACCAGCGTGTACGGCTTCGGCCACCCGCTGTACTACGACAACGTGATCCAGGTGATGCGCGGCGAGGCGGAACCGGAAACCGACGGCCGCGAAGGGCTGAAGTCGCTGGAACTGCTGGTCGGCATCTACCTGTCGGCGCGCGACGGCCGTCGCGTCAGCCTGCCGCTGGAGTACTGACATGGCCGCCTACACCGTTCATTCCACCGCCATCGTCGACGACGGCGCGGTGATCGGCGACGACACCCGCGTCTGGCACTGGGTGCACATCTGCAGCCAGGCGCGCATCGGCGCGCGCTGCTCCTTCGGCCAGAACGTGTTCGTCGGCAACGACGTGATCATCGGCGACAACGTCAAGGTGCAGAACAACGTGTCGATCTACGACGCGGTGACGCTGGAGGACGACGTGTTCTGCGGCCCGTCCATGGTGTTCACCAACGTGAACAACCCGCGCAGCCACGTCAGCCGCAAGAACGAATACCGCCGCACCGTGGTGAAGCGCGGCGCCACCATCGGCGCCAACGCCACCGTGGTCTGCGGCCACACCGTCGGCGAGTACGCCTTCATCGGCGCCGGCGCGGTGGTGACCCGCGACGTGCAGCCGTACGCGCTGATGGTCGGCACCCCGGCCAAGCGCATCGGCTGGATGTGCCAGTGCGGCGAGCGGCTGGCGGACAGCATCGGCGAGCACGACTGCGCCGCCTGCGGCCAACGTTACGATATCGGCGGCAACCACTGCACGCCGCTTTGACCCTGTTGAGAGTGACACCATGTCCATCCAGTTCATCGATCTGAAAGCGCAGTACCAGCACCTGAAAACCGACATCGACGCCCGCATCCACGCGGTGCTCGACCACGGCCAGTACATCATGGGGCCGGAAGTGAAGCAGCTGGAAGACCAGCTCGCCGCCTACACCGGCGCCCGCCACGCCATCGGCGTCTGCGACGGCACCAAGGCGCTGCTGATCGCGCTGATGGCGCTGGGCGTCAAGGCCGGCGACGAGGTGATCACCACCCCGTTCACCTTCATCGCCACCGGCGAGATGATCGCGCTGCTGGGGGCCAAGCCGGTGTTTGTCGACATCGACCCGCTCACCTACAACCTGGACCCGGCCAAGCTGGAAGCGGCGATCACCCCGCGCACCAAGGCAATCATGCCGGTGAGCCTGTACGGCCAGTGTGCCGATTTCAGCGCCATCAACGCGATCGCCGAGAAGCACGGCCTGCCGGTGATCGAGGACGGTGCGCAGAGCTTCGGCGCCAGCCAGCACGGCAAGCGCTCCGGCAACCTGTGCACCATCGGCACCACCAGCTTCTTCCCGTCCAAGCCGCTGGGTTGCTACGGCGACGGCGGCGCGGTGTTCACCAACGACGACGAACTGGCCAAGAAAATGCGCGAGATCCGCGTGCACGGCCAGGACCGCCGCTACCACCACCCGGTGATCGGCCTCAACGGCCGGCTGGATACCATCCAGGCCGCGGTGCTGCTGGCGAAATTGCCGAGCTTCCAGGACGAAGTGGTGGCCCGCGCCCGCATCGGCGCGCGTTACAGCGAATTGCTGAAGGATGTCGCGCGCGTACCGGTGATCGCCGCCGGCAACAGCCACGTCTACGCGCAGTACACCATCGAGGTGGACCACCGCGAAGCGGTGCAGAAGGCGCTGCAGGAACTGGGCGTGCCGACCGCGGTGCACTACCCGATTCCGCTGCACCTGCAGCCGGCGTTCGCCGATCTGGGGCAGGGCGAGGGCAGCTTCCCGCTGGCCGAGGCCGCCGGACAGCGCGTGATGAGCCTGCCGATGCACCCGTTCCTCGACGAGGCGACGCAGGATGCCATCGTCGCCGCGGTGAAGAAGGCGCTGGCCTAAGTGGCGTATCTGGCGTTCAAGTACCTGGTTTCCGCCGCCATGGTGGTGCTGGTGTCGGAGCTGGCCAAGCGCAGCGACAAGCTGGGCGCGCTGCTGGCGTCCTTGCCGCTGGTGACGGTGCTGACGCTGATCTGGCTGCATCTGGAGCGGCAGCCGGAAGCCAAGGTGGCTAACCACGCCTGGTATACCTTCTGGTACGTGCTGCCGACGCTGCCGATGTTCCTGGTCTTTCCCTGGCTGCAGGCGCGGCTGGGCTTCTGGCTGGCGCTGGGCGCCAGCGTGCTGCTGACCATGCTGCTGTTTGCCGCCTTCGCCTGGCTGTTGCGGCTGGCCGGTATCCAGCTGTTATGAGCTTGAGCGTGCTGCGTCAAAGGTTGGCCGCAGGCGGCTTCATGCGCCATGTGGCGACGCTGGCCAGCGGTGCGGCGCTGGCGCAGGCCTTGCCGCTGCTGTTTGCGCCGCTGTTGACGCGGCTGTACACGCCGGCCGATTTCGGTGTGCTGGCGGTGTTCGTCGCCTGGCTGTCCAATCTGGCGGTGATCGCCACCGCGCGTTACGACATGGCGGTGGTGCTGCCCAAGTCCGAGCCGGAAGCGGCGCGGCTGATGCTGCTGGCGCTGGCGATCAACACCGGTCTGCTGTTGCTGACCCTGCCGCTGTTCTGGCCGTGGCACGCCGCCATCGCCGGCCTGCTCGGTGCGCCGCAGCTGGCGCCGTGGCTGCCGTTGCTGCCGCTGGGCGTGTGGCTGGCAGGCGCGGTGGCGGCGTGGACGGCGTGGAACAACCGCCAGCGACGCTATGCGGCCAACGCGCAAGGGCGGGTGGTGCAGTCGCTGGGTGTGTCGCTGCTGCAGGTGGCGGCCGGCTGGTCCGGCCTTGCTGCCGGCGGGCTGATCCTGTCGCAGCTGGCCGGGCAGGCCATCGCCCTGCTGACGCTGGCGCGAGCTGATGTCGCGGCGCGCCTGCCGTGGCTGCGCGGCCACGATCGTGCCGCGTTGCTGGCCGAAGCGCGGCGTTACCGCGAATTCCCGCTGGTGAACACGCCGCATGCCTTCGTGGTGGCGTTCCAGGATTCGCTGATGCTGGCGCTGCTGTCGGCGCTGTCCGGTGCCGCCATCGTCGGCCAGTACGCGCTGGTGCTGCGGGTGCTGAAACTGCCGGCGGCGCTGGTGGGGCAGGCGGTGGCGCAGGTGGTGTTCCGCGATCTGGCCGAGGCGGCGGCGTCCGGCCGCGCGCTGTCCGGCCTGCTCAAACGCGCGGTGCTGGTGCTGGCGGCACTGTCGATCGTGCCGTTCGGCGTGCTGGCGCTGTGGGGCGGGCCGCTGTTCGCGCTGGTGTTCGGCACGCCGTGGCTGGCCGCCGGCGAGATTGCGGCCAACCTGGCGCCGTACTTCGCCGCCGCCTTCATCGTCGGCCCGGCCTTCATGGTGCCGATGGTGATCGGCCGTCAGCGCGCGTCCTTCCTGTTTGTGCTGTGCGGTGTCATCGTCAATCTGGCGGTGTTTGCCGCGGTGTATGTCGCCGGGCGCGACGCCATGCTGGCGTTCCGCGTGATGGCGGTGGTGATGACGCTCTATTTTGCGGCGTATCTGGCGTGGGTATTCCGCCTGCTGCGGCTGCGGGAAAGGTCCGATGTTTAAGCGCGTGCTGTTGTTGCTGTGGCGCCAGTGGCTGGTGTGGCGCGGTGCCCATCTGGCCGCTTCGGCGCGGGTCAATCCCTCGGTCAGCGCGGTGCCGGCGGCCTTGCAGCTGGGCGAGCACGCGCGGCTGTACTGGGGCGGCGAGGTGCTGACCCACGGCGCCGGCCGCCTGGTGCTCGGCGCGCACAGCCATATCGCACCGCATTTCTACTGCCTGATCGGCGACAACCGGCTGCAGATCGGCGAGCGCGTCGCCATCGGCCCGCGCTGCATGCTGTTCTGTCACAGCAACGCGATCCCCGCCGACGTGACGGCGACGGCGTTCGTCGATTGCCACAGCGATGCCGACATCCGCATCGGCAACAACGTGTTCATCGGCGCCGGCGTCATCGTGTTGCCCGGCGCCGTGATCGGCGACAACGTGGTGGTCGCCGCCGGCAGCGTGGTCAAGGGCGAGCTGGAACCGGGCGGGCTGTACGCCGGCCAGCCGGCGAGAAAGGTGAAGGCGCTATGCTGACCGCCAATTCGCTGAGCATCTGGCAATACCTGTCCGCCTTCCCGGCCATGCTCGCCGGCCGCCGTCATCACCGCGCCGCGCTGCGCATCGAGCTGGCGCAGCTGTTCGAGGTCGAGGTTGGCCGCATCGTGCTGTTCGACAGTGGCCGCGCCGCCTTTGCCGCGCTTTTGCAGTTGCATGGCGTAGAACCGGGCGACGAGGTCATCGTGCCGGCGTTCACCTGCGTGGTGGTACCCAACCAGGTGCCGCCGACCGGCGCCACGCTGCGTTTCGTCGATGTCGGTCGCGACAGTCTCAATTTCGACTGGCTGGCGCTGGACGCCGCCATCACGCCGCGTACCCGCGTGGTGGTGGTGCCGCACAACTTCGGCATCGCCTGCGAGGTGCCGACCTGGCTGCGCGAGAAACAGCGCCACGTGCGCTTTGTCGACGACGCCGCGCACGGCTTTGCCTCGCGCTGTGACGGGCAGTGGCTGGGCACCTACCACGACGGTGCCTTTTTCAGCTTTGAGTACTCGAAAAATCTCACCGGCGGCATCGGCGGCATGGCGCTGCTGCCTGCCGGTAGCGAGCTGCCGCCTGCCGCGCTGCCGGAGCTACCGTGCGGCGACGAGTGGCGGCTGGCGGCGACACTGAAGGCGCACCTGCTGAGCGCACGCTGGCCGCTGCTGGGGCGCTGCACCATGGCCGCGGTACGGCGGCTGGGCATGATTTACCGCTCAGGTGACGGCGAAGTGGCGCGCGGCGAGCCGCACCCGCCGCGCGCGATGCCGCTGCTGTCGGCGGTGCTGCTGCGTCGCCAGCTGCCGACGCTGGCGGCCAGCATTGCGCACAAGCAGCAACTGGCCGTCCGCTACCAGCGTGCGCTGGCCGCGCTGCCGGCGGTACAGCAGTGGCCGGCGCCGGTCGGCACCCACTGGGTGCGCTACCCGTTCGCGCTGCCGTTCGCGGTGACGGACAAGGCGGCGCTGGCGCGGCAGCTGTCCGCCGCCAGCGGCCTGAACATCGGGGTATGGTTCGACGACGTGATTCACCCCGCCGGCGCCTTTCGTCACGGCTATGTCGCCGGCAGCGCGCCGCACGGCGAGCGCTTGGCCGCCAGCGTGCTCAACCTGCCGATGAACATCGCGCTGCCGGCCGACGCGCAGCTGGAACGCAAGCTGGCGCGGCTGAGCCGGGCGCTGGCCGAGCTGCTGCGCCAGCACAAGGACCCCGCATGAAACTGCTGCTGATCGGCTCCGCCTCGGTGCACACCTTCCGCTACCTCGCCGGCATCGCGCCGCACGTGGACGAAATCCACCTCGTCACCAGCGGCGAGCTGCCGGCGCGCTACCATGCGGCCAACCTTGGCCGCGTGCTGACCGTCGATTTCAGCCTCAGGGCGCTGGCCACCGCCGGCAAGATCGCCGGCCTGATCGACGCGGTGCAGCCCGACATCGTGCACGTGCACCAGGCCAACAGTGTGGCCTGGCACGCGCGCCGCGCGCTGGCCGGGCGCAAGCTGCCGTGGCTGCTGACCTGCTGGGGCTCGGACGTGCTGCTGCTGCCGCAGCAGAACCGTTTCATGAAACATCTGGTTGCGGCCAACCTTGGCGCCGCCAGCGCGGTGACCAGCGACTCGCTCAACATGGCGGCGGTGTGCCGCCAGCTGGCGCCGATTGCCCGCATGGACGTGCTCAATTTCGGCATGGACGCGTTGCCGCCGGCACCGGACATCGCCGCCAAGCCGCTGCAGGTACTGTCCTGCCGCCTGCACAAACCGCTATACCGTATCGACAGCATCGTGCGCGCCTGGGCGGAGGTGGAAGCCGACGCCCGCTTTGCCGGCTGGTCGCTGACCGTGGCCGCCAGCGGTGAGGAGACGGAAAACCTCAAGACCCTGGCCGCCAGGCTCGGCCTTGGCCGCGTGCACTTCACCGGCTTTGTCGCGCCGGAAGTGCTGGCCGGGCTGTACCGCGACGCGCGTGTGTTTGTCAGCGTGCCGAAGAGCGACGCCACCAGCATCAGCCTGCTGGAAGCGATGGGCCACGGTTGCCTGCCGCTGCTGTCCAACCTGCCGGCCAACCTGGAGTGGGTGCTGGACGGCATCAACGGCGCCATCGTCGAGGACGTGGCGCGGCTGGGCAGCGCGCTGAAAACGCAGCTGCTGCGCGCGGCCGACGACGCGCAGCTGGCGGAAGCGGTGGCGCTGAACCGCCGGCTGGTGGCGGAAAAAGGCCTGCACCAAGCCAATATGCAGCGTTTTGCCGACATCTACCGTGATTTGCTGGCGTTGCCAGAAGGAAACCGCCAATGAAAATTGCCCATCTCAGCAGCGCCCACCCGCGCCACGACATCCGCATCTTCGTGAAGGAGTGCGCCACGCTGGCCGCCGCCGGGCACGAGGTGCACCTGATCGTCGCCGACGGGCTGGGCGACGAGATCAACCGCGACGTGCGCCTGCACGACGTCGGCGCCAAATCCGGCGGCCGCCTGTCGCGCATGACCGGCACGGTGAAGCGGGTGTACGACAAGGCGCTGGCGCTGATGCCAGACGTCGCGCACTTTCACGATCCGGAGCTGATCCCCGCCGCGCTGCGCCTGCAGCAGGCCGGTATCCGCATCGTCTACGACGTGCACGAGGACGTGCCGCGCCAGGTGCTGGCCAAGCACTGGATTCCGGGCATGGCGCGGCCGTGGGTGTCGCGCGGGGTGGAAACGCTGGAGGACTACGCCGCGCGCCGTTTCGACGCCATCGTCGCCGCCACGCCGGTGATCCGCGAGCGCTTTGCGCGCGCCGGCGCGCGCCGTAGCATCGACGTCTGCAATTACCCGATCCTGGCCGAGCTGGTGCGCGATACGCCGTGGAGCAGCCGCCGCAACGAGGCCTGCTACCTGGGCGGCATCAGCCGTACCCGCGGCATCGAGCCCATCATCGCCGCGCTGCCGGATTCCGATACCCGGCTGAACCTGGCCGGTATCTGGAGCGAGCCGGACCTGAAGGCCGCGCTGCAGCGCGAGGCTGGCTGGAGCCGCGTCAACGATCTGGGCGTGCTGGATCGTGCCGGCGTGGCCGAGGTGCTGGCCGCCAGCAAGATCGGGCTGGTGACGCTGCTGCCGACGCCGAGCTACGTCGAGTCGCTGCCGATCAAGCTGTTCGAATACATGGCCGCCGGCATGCCGGTGATCGCCAGCGATTTCCCGCTGTGGCGCGGCATCGTCGAGGACGCCGGCTGCGGGCTGCTGGTCAATCCGCAGGACCCGCGCGCCATCGCCGACGCCATCGCCACGCTGCTGGCCGACGACGCGCGCGCGCAGGCCATGGGCGAGGCCGGCAAGCGCGCGGTGCTGGCCAAGTACAGCTGGGCCGCCGAGGCCGACAAACTGCTGGCGCTGTACCGCCAGCTGGAGGAGACAACATGAACTGGCAAACCGCCCCGCAAACCCTGCTGCTGGTGTCGCTGCCGCTGGGCCTGCTGTTTACCCTGCTGCACTGGGGGCTGTACGACATGCCGCTGACGCTGGGCAATGTCGCCACCCACCTGGTGGTGGCGATGGTGTACGCGATCTGGCAGCTGCGCAGCAACGCCTGGTTCGCGAAGCTGCGCGACAACGACTACGCGCGCTGGCGCCGCGTCGCCGCCGGCGGCCAGCTGCGTTTCTTGTTCGCCTATGGCCTCGCCAGCAAGGGCATGGCGCTGGCCTGCCTGATGGTGGGCATGAACTGGGCCTATAGCGGCGCGATCCCGACCTCGGAACGGCTGATGAGCGACGGCATGATCTGGTCGATACTGGGGGTGTGGTTTGCCCGCAACGACTGGAAACGCATGCAGCGCGGCGCCGGGCTGGAACCGTGAACCGTCGTGCCTGAGCGGGAGCCTGCGATGAACCGACCCCATACCAGCCTGCCGCTGCGCCTGTTGCGTGCCCATCCGCGCCTGCTGGTTGCCATCCTGTTTGGCGTGCTGCTGGCGCGGCTGGCGCCGTGGTTCAGCCCGGTGCCTCCGCTGACCGCCTTTTTGGTCGGCTGGAACGGCGGCGCCTGCCTCTACCTGTTGCTGGCCGCGCACATGATGCGGCAGAGCGACGACGACAAGATCCACCGCCACGCACAGGTGCAGGACGAGGGCCGCCACGTGCTGCTGCTGCTGGTGGTGCTGTCGGCGCTGGTGTGCCTGCTGGCGATCGTGGTCGAGCTGTCGCTGGCGCGGCCGCTGGGCGGCGTGCAGCGCCTCGGCCATATCGCGCTGAGCGGGCTGACCATCGTCACCTCGTGGCTGTTCACGCAGACCATGTTCGCGCTGCACTACGCGCACAGCTATTTTCTGGCGCGGCACCGTCGCCAGCCGCCGGGGCTGGATTTTCCCGGCCAGGAAACCCCGAATTACAGCGATTTTTTCTACTTTTCCGTGGTGATCGGCACCTCGGCGCAGACCGCGGATGTCGCGCTCAGCTCGCGCGCGATGCGCCGCATCGGCACCCTGCACTGCATGCTGTCATTTGCCTTCAACACCACGGTGCTGGCGCTGATGATCAACATCGCCGCCGGGCTGATGTCGCTGACCCCTTAACCGAACAGACCCGATAACGTGCGCATTCTCTACATCAATCACTACGCCGGCAGCCCGCGGCACGGCATGGAATTCCGCTCCTACTACCTGGCCCGCGAATGGTGGCCGGCAGTGTACGCAAGGCTGATGAGTGCGGCGAGCAGCGGTGAAGCGGGTCGGTTTGTGCTGGCTACCGCAGGAGGAGTGCAGGGCAAATGAAGATTGATGCCAGATATGCCGAACGGGAGATTGATATCTCCGCAACAGCAGCCGTATTTGCTGTGCTGGAGGAGCGGTTGAGGGCCTTTGCGGAGTCCGAGCAGCTTGCCATGCTTATCGAGGCGGATTGCCAGTCCTCTCCGGAACCGTATCCCTACCGTGCCCGACGATTGTTGCTGCGCAAGCGGGCTCAGCTATTGCATGTGCATTGCGAAGACGAGCAACTGATCTTTGAAGGTTGCCCGGCCGCGTTCATCGCCATGGCGAACCATATGCCAAGCGCGGAAGGCGAAGATTCGCCTGGCGCGGGCTACCACATCCACTTTGATAATGTGGGGGCTCCGGAAACCATAGCGGAGGACTGTCCTTGCATGGTTTTTTGTGTACTTGAGGACATCTAGGTCGCCATGCCTACTCAGCCCACTGTAATGCGAGCCCGGCGGCTGCTTCTTGCCACGGCATCCATGTCTTGGTCCGCTACATCATTACCAGCAAATTTATGAAAATCCTTTACATCAATCACTACGCCGGCAGCCCGCGGCACGGCATGGAATTCCGCCCCTACTACCTGGCCCGCGAATGGGTGAAGGCCGGCCACGAAGTCCACATCGTGGCGGCGGACTACTCGCACCTGCGCCAGCACAACCCGACGCTTGCGGCCAACTACGCCGACGAGGACATCGACGGCATCCGCTACACCTGGTGCAAGACGCCCAAGTACGAAGGCAACGGCCTGAAGCGGGTGCTCAACATCTTCCGCTTCCTCGGGCGGGTGATGGGCCTGTCCGGGCGCTACCTCAAAGCGTGGCGACCGGACGTGGTGATCGCGTCGTCCACCTACCCGCTGGATACGGTGCCGGCGGCGTTCATCGCCGGCAAGACCGGCGCCAGGCTGGTGTACGAGGTGCACGACCTGTGGCCGCTGACACCGGTGGAAGTGGGCGGCATGAGCCCGAAGCACCCGTTCATCCGCCTGCTGCAGTGGGCGGAAGACTTCGGCTACCGCAAGGCCGACACCGTGGTGTCGATGCTGCCCTGCGCCCGCGACTACATGCTTGAGCACGGCATGGCGCCGGAAAAATACGTGGTGATTCCCAACGGCGTCGATGTCGCCGAGTGGCAGGGCGCCAGCGAGCCGCTGCCGGCCGAACACCGCCAGCAGCTGGCGCAGCTGAAGGCCGACAAGCGCTTCATCGTCGGCTATGCCGGCGGCCACGGCCTGGCCAACGCGCTGGACTTCCTGCTGCAGGCGGCCAGCCAGCTGCCGCAGGATAGCGGCGTGCACCTCGTGCTGGTCGGCGACGGCCCGGACAAGGCCGCACTGGTCAGCCAGGCGCAGCAGCTGGGGCTGAGTAACGTCAGCTTCCTGCCGTCCATCCCCAAGCGCGCGGTGCCGGCGTTTCTGGCCGAGTGCGATGCGCTGTACATCGGCTGGCGCAAGCTGCCGATCTACCGCTTCGGCATCAACCCCAACAAGTTGTTCGACTACCTGATGGCGGCCAAGCCGGTGCTGCATTCGGTGGAGGCCGGCAACGACATGGTGCTGGATGCCGGCGCCGGCATCAGCGTGACGGCGGAAGACGCGGCGGCAATCGCCGACGGCCTGCAGCGCATGGCGGCGCTGACGCCGAACCAGCGCGGCCGCATGGGCGCCGCCGGCAAGGCTTACGTGCTGGCGAAACACGACTACGCGGTGCTGGCCAGACGCTTTTTGCAGGCCATGAGGTGGCCCGGATAAGTCTCGTAGCCCGGATAAGCCGCAGGCGCATCCGGGGATGGGCACCCAAGAATAAACCGGCGCACCTTGCGGCCAACCTTTTGTTAACGAGCACAGCATGAGTCAACAACACATCCGCTTCGATTTTGCCGACGGCCTGCGCGGGCTGGCCATGCTGGCCGTGGTGCTGTTCCACTACACGCAGATCTTCTGGCAGCGCCGCGACCGCATCGGCGAGGTGATGCACCTGCCGCCGCTGGACGGCTACCACGGCGCTTCCTTCGTGCTGCCGTTCAACCTTGGCGCGGTGGGGGTGGGGCTGTTCCTGCTGATCTCCGGGCTGCTGATCCCGCTGTCGCTCACCCGCATGGGCGCGGCGCGCTTCGCGGTGTCGCGCGTGTTCCGCATCTACCCCACCTACTGGGCCGGGCTGCTGTTGACCGTGCTGGCGCTGTGGCTGGCGTCCTGGCTGCCGGGCGGCGACTTCGACGTCAGCCGCGCCGACGTGCTGGGCCACGGCAGCATCGCGTTCCAGGACTGGCTGGGCGGCCGCAACATCGACCCGGTGATGTGGACGCTGAAGGTGGAGCTGTGGTTCTACGCGATGCTGGGTGCGGCGTTCGCGCTGACCGGCCGGCGCATCAAGTGGGCGATCTGGCTGCTGCTGCCGCTGATCGGCTGGCTGTGCCGCTTCGCCGCACCCAACAACTTCCAGACCATCGTCTGCTACTTCCCACTGATGTTTGCCGGCTGCTGGCTGTACTTCTACCAGACCGGGCAGGCCGGCAAATGGGAAACCGTGCTGCACTTCCTCGCCATGCTGGGCCTGTTCGTGTGGGTGACCAACTGGCACAGCGCCGAGTTGTACGCCAGCTACGGCATCGGCGTGGCGCTGTTCGTCGCCGGCGCCTGCTGGCCACGGCTGGTGGCGGCGCCGCTGCTGACGCGGGTGGCCGGCGTCAGCTACGCCTGGTACGTGTGCCACTCGGTAGCCGGTTACGCCATCCTGTTCGCGCTGGCACAATACGGCACCCCGTGGTGGCTGATGGTGCTGCTGGCGCTGGCGGCGACCTGGTACATGGCGCTGGCGATCAACCGCCTTGTCGAGTTGCCGACGCAGAAGATCGGCAAGCGGCTGGCGGACAAGTTGAAGTGATGCGGCCAGGGTTTCAGGTTTTAAGGTAGGTCGGCTTAGCGCAGCGTAACCCGGCAAGGTTGGCCGCAGTGGGGGTTTTGTTTGATGTGCCGCTGCGCGGCGTTGTTTGAAGTGCCGCTTTCCGCGCGGCGGCGGCTCACTTTCTTTTGCTTCGCCAAAAGAAAGTAAGCAAAGAAAAGGCGACCCGACGCCGCGCGAAACCCCGGCCAAGCCCGCCCGCGCCAAGGCGCCGCCGAACTCGCTGCGCTCGGACATGCGGCGGCGTTTACCCTTGGCGCGAACGGTTTGTCCGGCGCGCGGCTGACGGGACGGGCGCGTCGCAGACGTTGCGGCCAAGGTTTCAGGTTTTAAGGTAGGTCGGGCTAGCGCAGCGTAACCCGACAAGGTTGGCCGCATCGGGGGATGGTGTGGTTTGATGTGCCGCTGCGCGGCGTTGTTTGAACTGCCGCTTTCCGCGCGGTGGCGGCTTACTTTCTTTTGCTTCGCCAAAAGAAAGTAAGCAAAGAAAAGGCGACCCGACGCCGCGCGAAACCCCGGCCAAGCCCGGC
>NZ_JANFNU010000015.1:0-16007 GCF_024437575.1 Vogesella sp. AC12 | reverse complement strand
GCCCGCGCCAAGGCGCCGCCGAACTCGCTGCGCTCGGACATGCGGCGGCGTTTATCCTTGGCGCGAACGGTTTGTCCGGCGCGCGGCTGACGGGACGGGCGCGTCGCAGACGTTGCGGCCAACGTTGGCCGCAAGGTTTTGATGTTGATTGATGGCGTGGTTTGCGGAGTGGGGGAACGCCCCGATACAGTTTGGGCTTCCACCCTATAGTTTGGGTGTATGAGGTGTGATGTGCGCGGTAAATGTTGGGCTAGATAAAATGGGGCGGAACACAAATTTAACTATGCGTGATTACTTGGTGCGCTTCTAATTGTAATTTTTAAAAAAATGGATAGTGCCAATGAAAGTTTTTCACACGGTCTTTTTTATTATTTGTATATTTCTCATTTGGCCTTTGCAAGTTTATTTTTTATTGATTCCCACTCATTCGGCAGTGCATTATCTTCAAGGTTTTATTTTGTTCTTTTCTATATTGAATTTGCTTGATTACTGTTCTCGCCTCCTGCAAGGTAAAAGTAATGGGGAAGGGGTTTGTAAGCGAGGTGAGTTGTATAGAAATAATTCCATATATACTGCCATTATGGATTTTTATACGGTAGGGGTTCGTTATCCCAAGGTGAGTGAAGATAGATTTCTGCCAAATTTTATTCAAAGTTTCTTCATAGGTTTATTGATGTTCTTGTGGATGTATTTTTATGATGATGGACAGGTTAGAGGTTTCTGGATTGCAGTATCTTTCATCATGGTAGATGGGTTTGTTTATTCGGCTGCATTGTTAATAAAGCGGATTGTTGATTTTTCTATTAATCATAAAAGGTAAGTAGCATCCGGGGCAGGATGGCGTGTGTTGGCGGCAGGTGGCGCGTGTTTCCCGGATGCGCTGCGCTTATCCGGGCTACGGGTTTGACGCGTAGCAGACGTTGCGGCCAACATTTCAGGTTTCAAGGTAGGTCGGGTTAGCGCAGCGTAACCCGTCAAGGTTGGCCGCAAGCAAGAATGATGAACCGGCGGGGATAACCGGCCGGAATGAACGAAAGACAAAAGTAATGACCGAACAGAAATTCCTCCCCTTCGCCCTGCCTGACATCGGCGAAGACGAAATCAACGAAGTGGTCGACGCGCTGCGTTCCGGCTGGGTGACCACCGGCCCCAAGACCAAGCAGTTCGAGGCCGATTTTGCGGCGTTTATCGGTGATGGCGTGGAAGCGATCGCGGTGAACTCCGCCACCGCCGGCCTGCACCTGGCACTGGAGGCGGTCGGTATCGGCCCGGGCGACGAGGTGATCGTGCCCAGCTACACCTTTACCGCCACCGCCGAGGTGGTGCGCTACCTCGGCGCGCATCCGGTGTGTGTCGATGTCGATGCGGCGACGTTCAATATCCGTCCGGAGGCGATCCGCGCCGCGATCACGGCCAAGACCCGCGCGATCATGCCGGTGCACTTCGCCGGTCTCGCCTGCGACATGGACGCCATCATCGCCATTGCCCGCGAGCACGGGTTGAAGATCGTCGAGGACGCCGCCCACGCGATGCCGACGTACTACAAGGGCAAGCTGATCGGCACGCTGGATTCCGACGTCACCGTGTTCAGCTTCTACGCCAACAAGACCATGACTACCGGTGAGGGCGGCATGGTGGTGTCCAAGAACAAGGACGTCATCGCCCGCTGCAAGGTGATGCGCCTGCACGGCATCAGCCGCGATGCCTTCGACCGCTACACCTCCAAGACGCCGGCCTGGTATTACGAGGTGGTCGCCCCCGGCTACAAGTACAACATGCCGGACACCGCCGCGGCGATGGGCATCCACCAGCTGAAGAAGATCAACGCCTTCCTGCTGAAGCGCGAAACCTTGGCCGCCCGCTACGATGAGGCGCTGGCCGACCTGCCGCTGATCCTGCCGGCGCGGCCGGTGGATGCCGGCAGCAACCACGCCTGGCACCTGTACCCGGTACGGCTGAAGCCGGAAGCCGGCATCAGCCGTGACGACTTCATCGTGCGCATGGCCGAGCTGGGCATCGGCTGCTCGGTGCACTTCATCCCGCTGCATCGCCAGCCGGTGTGGCGCGATGGTTACGGCCTGAAGCGCGAGGACTTCCCGGTGGCCGACGCGGCGTTCGAGGCCGAGGTGACGCTGCCGCTGTATACGCGCATGACGGACGACGACCAGCGCCGCGTGATCGCCGCGGTGCGCGAAGTGCTGGGCAAGTGATGAGCGACCAGCCAGAAAACAAGCAAGGCGTCGCGAGCGGCGCGGAGGCAGGGCGGACGGCGCGCAGCGACCGAGAGAGTACGGACGGTGCCGCGCGAGCATCGGCCAACGCCGCAGACGGGTCGCGCAGCAGCTTTGGGCTACCGGATAATCTGCGGCCAACCTTGGCCGCTACCCACGGCTCGCCGATCGTCAAGCGCCTGTTCGACCTGACGGCGGTGCTGGCCGGGTTGTGGCTGATCTGGCCGCTGCTGCTGGCCATCGCGTTGTGGGTGAAGCTGGATTCGCCGGGCCCGGTGTTCTTCCGCCAGGTGCGGGTAGGGCGCGGCGGCCAGCTGTTCCGCATCCACAAGTTCCGCACCATGCAGATCAATGCCGAAGCCGCCGGCCAGCTGACGGTGGGCGCCGACGCCCGCGTCACCCGCGCCGGTCGCCTGCTGCGCAAGACCAAGCTGGACGAGCTGCCGCAGCTGCTGGACGTGCTGTTCGGCGACATGAGCCTGGTCGGGCCGCGCCCGGAGGTGCCGAAGTACGTGGCGCTTTATCCGGCGCGGGTGAAGGAGGTCGTGCTGTCGGTGCGCCCCGGCATTACCGATTGGGCGTCGATCCGCATGATCGACGAGAACGAGCTGCTCGGCAAAGCGGCAGATGCAGAAAAGATGTATATCGAATCGATCCTGCCGCAGAAGCTGGATTACTACCTGCAATACGCGCGCAGCTACACGCTGTGGGGCGATGTGCAGATCATCCTTGCCACCTTGCTGAAGATCGTGTCGCGCTAGGCTTTCGGCCCTGTCTGCGGCCAACCTTGGGAACAACATGCTGGAAAAACTGCTGTCCTTCTCGCGCCACCACAAGATGGCGCTGTTGATGCTGCTGGATGCGCTGCTGCTGCCGCTGGCGCTGTGGAGCGCGGTGCTGCTGCGCCTGGGCGGCAACTGGGATCCGAAGCTGGACCCGTACCTGTGGATTTTCGCGGTGCCGCCGCTGTGGGTGCTGCCCATCTTCATCAAGCTCGGCCTGTACCGCGCGGTGCTGAAATTCCTCGACGACCGCATCGTGTACACCGTGTTCGTCGGCGTGTCGCTGTCGGTGCTGCTGCTGATGGCGGTGATCCTGATGGCCGGCATCGCGCCGTTCCCGCGTACCGCCATCGTGATCTTCTGGGTATTCGCGATGGCCTATATCGGCGGCAGCCGCTTTTTCCTGCGCGGCATCGTGCGCCGTATCGACGCGCTGGACGCGCCGCGGCGGCCGGTGATCATCTACGGCGCCGGCCGTGCCGGGCTGCAGCTGATGGCGGCCTTGCACGAGGGCCGCGAATACCGGCCGCTGGCCTTTGTCGACGACAACCCGCAGCTGTGGCGCCGCACCTTCCGCGGCCTGACGGTGCACGATCCGCTGACCCTGCCGCAATTGCTGCAGGACAGCGGCGCGGAGGCGATCCTGCTGGCGATGCCGTCGGCCAGCCGTGGCCGCCACCGCCAGATCCTGGAGCAGCTGGAAACCCTGCACGTGCCGATCAAGCGCCTGCCGGGGATGGCCGATCTGGTGTCCGGCGAGGTGCGGGTGGAAGAGCTGCGCGAGGTGGAGATCGACGACGTGCTCGGCCGCGACCAGGTGCCGCCGCAGCCGGAACTGCTGGCCGCCAATATCCGCGGCAAGGTGGTGATGGTCACCGGCGCCGGCGGCTCCATCGGCGCCGAGCTGTGCCGCCAGATCGTGAAAAACCGGCCGGCGCGCATCGTGCTGTTCGAACTGAGTGAATACGCGCTGTACGCGATCGACCAGGAGCTGGCGCGGCTGGCGCCGGCGGTAGCGCGCACGCCGGTGCTGGGTAGCGTCACCGATACCGCTCGGCTCTCCTCGGTGCTGCAGGCGTTCGCGGTGGAGACGGTGTACCACGCCGCCGCCTACAAGCACGTGCCGATGGTGGAGCACAATCCGGTGGCCGGCATCGTCAACAATGCCTTCGGTACCGACAGCTGCGCGCAGGCGGCGCAGGACGCCGGCGTCGCCACCTTCGTGCTGATTTCCACCGATAAAGCCGTGCGGCCAACCAACGTGATGGGCGCCAGCAAGCGCCTGGCCGAGCTGACGCTGCAGGCGCGCCACGCCGCCGGCAGCCGCACCCGTTTCGTGATGGTGCGCTTCGGCAACGTGCTGGGCAGCTCCGGCTCGGTGGTGCCGCTGTTCAAGCAGCAGATCGCCAGCGGCGGGCCGGTGACGCTGACCCATCCGGACATCACCCGCTACTTCATGACCATCCCCGAGGCGGCGCAGCTGGTGATCCAGGCCGGCGCGATGGGTGAGGGCGGCGACGTGTTCGTGCTGGACATGGGTGAGCCGGTGAAGATCATCGATCTGGCACGGCGCATGATTCATCTGTCCGGGCTGGAGGTGCGCGACGACTACCATCCGCACGGCGACATCGAGATCCGCTGCACCGGGCTGCGTCCGGGCGAGAAGCTGTACGAGGAGCTGCTGATCGGCGACGGCGTGCTGGCCACCGACCATCCGCGCATCATGCGCGCGCAGGAGTACCACCTGCCGCCGGCGCAGCTGGCCGGCCATCTGGCGGCCTTGCGCAGTGCCTGCGCCGCGCTGGACGCGCCGCGCGCCTTTGCCGAGCTGCAACAGGTGGTGCACGAATTCAAGGCGGCGGCGCACACCGCCGACTGGGTGGCACAGGCCGCCGGCCGCAGCGACTGAAGCCGCCCTGCCAGCAAACCGCCCGTCATGCCAGCCATGACGGGCGGTTTTTTTATGGCCGTGCGGCGGCGGCCGGGTGTTCGGAAATCCGGATGCCGATCGGGTGGGTATTCGGTCTGCCGTTCTGAGGACCGCTCATGACGAGAGTATTCCTTGTAAATCAACGGCTTGGTTGTGGTGAAGGCTGGCACGGTCTGTGCTGTAGGGGCTGCCAATAGAAAACGGCACACCAGATGCCGTATGCCGGCCTGGCCGGAACCACGAAAGTGTTATTGACCCTCATATGCATGGAGTCCCCGTGAAACTGAATCGACTGACAACGATGATCCTGGCCGCAATGGTGCTGGGCATCATCACCGGTTATGCCTGGCGCGAGATGGCCGGCAGCCCGGAAGCCATCAAATCCTTTGCCGACAATCTGTCCATCCTGACCGACGTCTTCCTGCGTCTGATCAAGATGATCATCGCGCCGCTGGTGTTCTCCACCCTGGTGGTCGGCATTGCACGCATGGGTGACTCCGCTACCGTTGGCCGCATCGGTGCCAAGGCGATGGGCTGGTTCGTGACCGCCTCGCTGGTGTCCCTGATGCTGGGCCTGGTGATGGTCAACCTGCTGAAGCCGGGTGTCGGCCTCAGCCTGCCGCTGCCGGACATTACCGCCAGCTCCGGCATCGAGAAGGGCGCGCTGACACTGAAGGACTTCATCAGCCACCTGATTCCGAAGAGCGTGTTCGACGCGCTGGCCAAGAACGAGATCCTCGCCATCGTGGTGTTCTCGCTGTTCTTCGGTACCGGTGCCGCCGCCATCGGCGACAAGGCCAAGGGCCTGATCGACGCCATCGACGCCGTCGCCCATATCATGCTGAAGGTCACCGGCTACGTGATGAACTTCGCGCCGTTCGCGGTGTTTGCCGCGATCGCCGGCATGGTGGCCAAGGAAGGCCTGGGCATCCTGTCCACCTACGGCAGCTTCATGGCGCAGTTCTACATGTCGCTGAGCCTGCTGTGGCTGGCGCTGCTGGCCATGGGTGCGATCTTCCTGAAGGGCCGCGTCATCGAGCTGTTGCGCGCCGTGCGCGAGCCGGCACTGCTGGCCTTCTCCACCGCCAGCTCCGAGGCGGCCTATCCGAAGACCCTGGACCGCCTGAAGCGCTTCGGCTGCTCCGACCGTATCGCCAGCTTCGTGCTGCCGATGGGTTACTCGTTCAACCTCGACGGCTCGATGATGTACTGCACCTTTGCCACCATCTTCATCGCCCAGGCCTACGGTATCGACCTGACGCTGTCGCAGGAAATCACCATGCTGCTGATCCTGATGGTGACGTCCAAGGGCATGGCCGGCGTGCCACGCGCGTCGCTGGTGGTGATCGCCGCCACCCTGGCGCAGTTCAACATTCCGGAAGCCGGCCTGCTGCTGCTGCTGGGCGTCGACCACTTCCTGGACATGGGCCGCTCCGCCACCAACGTGCTGGGTAACGCCATCGCCGCCAGCGTGGTCGCCAAGACCGAGAAGGAACTGACCGCCGCCCTGCCGCAACTGGATGACGATGACGACATCGAGCCGCAGGGCCGTGACGTCGAGCTGCAACCGGCACTGGCCAAGCAGGGCTGATAGACTGCGCGTTTTGCGCTGCCGCCGCCCGGCGGCAGCCTGTCATTCCGGAGTCTTGCCATGAGTCGCGACGAACGTTTCCTCAGCCCTGCCCAGCTTGTCGAGCTGGCCCCCGCACTGCAGCGCCAGCTGGATAGCGAGTTCGGGGTGGAGCTGGGCACGTTCGATGCGCAGTCGCTGCTGCTGTTTGTTGCCGGGCGCATCGGCCCGGCGATCTACAACCGCGCGCTGGCCGACGCCCGCAGCGCGCTGGATGCGCGCATGGAGTCGCTGCAGTCGGCACTGTGGGAGCTGGAACGCGACTGAAGGCGCCCGTTGATGTCATGAAAAAGGTTGGCCGCATGATCACTCATGCGGCCAACCTTTTTTGCGTGTGGCCGGCGGAGCGATTACGCTGCAGGCCATTGCAGGAGGTGTGCTATGGAAACCCGCTGGCTGGAAGACTTTCTGGTATTGGCCGAGACCGGCAGCTTTACCCGCTCCGCCGAATTGCGCCACCTGACGCAACCGGCGTTCTCGCGCCGTATCAAGGCGCTGGAGCAGTGGCTGGGTGCCGACCTGATCGACCGCACCACCTGGCCGACGCGGCTGACGCCGGCCGGCGAGCTGCTGCTGGACAAGGCGCGGCAGCTGGTCGGCGAGCTGTCCAGCACCCGCACCCTGCTGCGCGGCCTGCACGCGGCGGACGGCACCACGCTGACGCTGGCGGTGCCGCACACGCTGTCGTTCGGCTTCGTGCCGCGCTGGCTGGCGGACGAGCGCGCGGCGCTGGGCGAGGTGTCGTGGCGCCTGCTGGCGCACAACGTGCACGACGCGGTGGTGGCGCTGGTGGAGGGTAATGCCGACCTGCTGCTGTGTTACCACCATCCGCGCCATCCGGTGGAGCTGAGCGCCGGCCGCTATCCCGGCCTGCGCCTGGGCAGCGAGACGCTGGGGCCGTTCGCGCGCGCCATGCCCGACGGCCAGCCGCAGTGGCAGCTGCCCGGCAGCAGCGCCGCGCCGCTGCCCTTCCTCGGCTACGGCCAGAACGCCTACTTCCGGCGCATGACCGACCTGATCCTGGAGCGGGCACCGGCGGTGTGCGCGCTGCGGCAGTGCTTCGAGACCGACATGGCCGAGGGGCTGAAGGCGATGGTGCTGGAAGGGCACGGCGTCGCCTTCCTGCCGCACAGCGCGGTGCAGCGCGAGTTGGCGGCCGGCCAGTTGTGTGCCGCCGGTGGCGAGCAGTGGACGCTGCCGATGGAGATCCGCGTCTACCGCGATGCGCGACGCGAACTGCCGGCGCTGGATGCGCTGTGGCAGCAGCTGGCGGCGCGCTATCCGGCGGTGTAGCACGGCGCGGCCCCGTATTGCGGCCAACCTTGTTGCAATTTTGGCTGCATGTTATTGGGTTTTAATGGTGCGTTGCCGGCATGATCAACGATCATGCAAATCCTGCATCATCCCATCGCCATTCGGAATTGGTCGTGGTGGCGACGGCGGCGCTACAGTGGCGGCCATCCTTCCCCACACAAGAACACCACCATGTCGACCCGTCTTGAACACGATCTGCTCGGCGACCGCGAGGTCCCTGCCCACGTTTACTGGGGTGTGCATACCCTGCGCGCCATCGAGAACTTCCCGATTACCGGCCAGACCATCGCCGGCTACGGCGACCTGATCCGCGCGCTGGCGGTGATCAAGCAGGCGGCGGCGCAGGCCAACCACCAGCTCGGCCTGCTCGGCACCGTGCACAAGGACGCCATCGTGCTGGCGTGCGAGGAAATCCGCGGCGGCAAGCTGCACGAGCAGTTCGTGGTCGACGTGATCCAGGGCGGTGCCGGCACCTCCACCAACATGAACGCCAACGAGGTGATCGCCAACCGCGCGCTGGAGATCCTCGGCCACGGCAAGGGCGAGTACCAGTACCTGCACCCCAACGAGCACGTCAACATGGGGCAGAGCACCAACGACGTGTACCCGACCGCGTTGCGGCTGGCGACGTTCTGGGGTGTGCAGCGCCTGCTGGCGGCGATGGCGCGCCTGCGTGACGCTTTCGACGACAAGGCCGACGAATTCGGCGGCGTGCTGAAGATGGGCCGCACCCAGTTGCAGGACGCGGTACCGATGACCCTGGGTCAGGAATTCCGCACCTACGCGGTGATGCTGGGCGAGGACGAGCAGCGCCTGTACGAAGCCAGCGCGCTGATGCTGGAGATCAACCTCGGCGCCACCGCCATCGGCACCGGCATCACCGCCCATCCGGACTACACGCCGCTGGTGTGCGAAAAGCTGTCGGCACTGACCGGCATCGCGCTGCAGACCGCGCCCAACCTGATCGAGGCGACCCAGGACTGCGGCGCCTTCGTGCAGCTGTCCGGCGTGCTCAAGCGGGTGGCGGTGAAGCTGTCCAAGAGCTGCAACGACCTGCGCCTGCTGTCGTCCGGGCCGCGCGCCGGCCTCGGCGAGATCAACCTGCCAGCCCGTCAGGCCGGCTCCTCCATCATGCCGGGCAAGGTCAACCCGGTGATCCCGGAAGTGGTGACCCAGGTCGCGTATGAAGTGATCGGCAACGACATGACGGTGACCATGGCGGCGGAAGCCGGCCAGCTGCAGCTGAACGCCTTCGAACCGGTGATCGCCTACAGCCTGTTCCGCAGCGTCAGCCACCTGACCGCGGCCTGCGACACGCTGCGCGAAAACTGCGTGGTCGGCATCACCGCCAACCGCGACTACCTGCTGGACACCGTGCACCGTTCCGTCGGTCTGGTGACGGCGCTCAACCCCTACATCGGCTACGCCGCCGCCACCGAAGTGGCCACCGAGGCGCACGCCAACGGCGGCAGCGTCTACGACATCGTGCTGCGTCGCGGCCTGCTGACGCGCGAACAGCTGGACAAGCTGCTGCAGCCGGAGGCGCTGACCAGCCCGCGCTGGGTGACGCTGTAAGTTTGTAGGTCCCTTTATAGGGCGTCCCCGTGCGGTTTTCCGCATGGTGACGCCTTTTTTTGTGCCGATTCGAATAAGGGGGGCAGGCAGTAGGGAGAAGCCGCAGGGCGAAGTGTCTTGGCAAGGCGGCAGAATCGGTTTATACCGCTTTTGTGCATTGCACAAAAAGGAGGTCCCATGACCCAGCCCTTGTTGCCCTTGCTGCTGGCGGTCAACGCCGTGTTGCCGGCCTTGTGCCGCCGCCAGTGTCGCAGCAGCTTTGCCCTGTGGCATTCGCTGCTGTTTTTCGGTTGGCGCACCGTGCAGTCCGGTGCGCCGTGGCCGCAGCAGTATCAGCGCCTGCAACGCCGCGGCGAGGCGGACTGGCTGGCGTGGCAGCACGAACAGCTGTCGCTGTGCCAGACGCTGGCGGCGGCCGGCGATCCGTCGCTGCTGTGCGGCCAACCTTGCCCGCCGTCGCGCGCGCCGCGGCTATGCCAGCATCTGGCCGACGGCCTGTTGCTGTATGCGCGGCGCCGGCTGACCGCGCCCTGAGAAGCTGTTCACGATCTGCTGCGCCCTGATATCCAGGTGGCTGATCCTTGGTTGGCATTGGCCAAAAAATGCGTATTGATATCAACATCAACGGCGCTTTTTTGGCCCATTCCGCCTTGTCTGGCTTTGGCTCACGAGATCGTGAACAGGTTCTGGCGCGCATAGAAAAAAGCCTCCGCATGCGGAGGCTTTTTTCATGGTGCCAAGGTTGGCCGCAGCCTTACCAGGCGCTGTGCCACACGTCCAGCAGCTCGCTGCATTCCACGTCGCTGACTTCGGCGCGCGCCTGCAGCCAGGTGTTCAGCGCGTTGCGCATCTCGGCGGTGACCGCCACGCCGTTGATCGGGAATACGATGCCGTCCAGCTGGCCGTCGCTGAAGTGGCCGCCAAAGCTGACACCGTGCTGCTCGACCGCGTCCAGCCAGGCATCCAGCAGGCCGTCGTGGGCGCCGGCAGCGGCGTCTTCTTTCAGATTGGCAATCACGGTAAAGCCCAGTTCCTGGAACTCACCAACGCGCAGCTTCTTGCGCTGGCGGGGTTTCAGGCGTTTCAGGCGCTGGCGGGAATTGGCATTAATCATGGTGAGATCTCCGGGGTAAGTACAGACAGGGCGCGATGATAACGCGCCCTGCCCGGGGTAACACAATTATTTGCGACGGCGGCGTGTTACAGCCCCAGTTGCTGCCACAGGCTATCCACGCGCTGGCGGG
The DNA here is from genome assembly GCF_024437575.1 of Vogesella sp. AC12. Taxonomy (NCBI): domain Bacteria; kingdom Pseudomonadati; phylum Pseudomonadota; class Betaproteobacteria; order Neisseriales; family Chromobacteriaceae; genus Vogesella; species Vogesella sp. AC12. The sequence continues at coordinate 5,301 of NZ_JANFNU010000015.1, read as the reverse complement.
TGGCGGCGTCCATCACGATCGGGGTGCCCCATTCGCGGCTGGTTTCACCGGGCAGCTTGTTGGTGGCGTCCAGCCCCATCTTGCCGCCGAGACCGGACACCGGGCTGGCGAAGTCGAGATAGTCGATCGGGGTGTGCTCGATCAGGGTGGTGTCGCGCACCGGGTCCATGCGCGTGGTGATCGCCCAGATCACTTCCTTCCAGTCGCGGGTGTTGACGTCGTCGTCGACCACCACGATGAACTTGGTGTACATGAACTGGCGCAGGAAGCTCCAGCAACCCATCATCACCCGTTTGGCGTGGCCGGGGTACTGCTTCTTGATCGACACCACCGCCATGCGGTAGCTGCAGCCTTCCGGCGGCAGGTAGAAGTCGACGATCTCCGGAAACTGCTTCTGCAGGATGGGCACGAACACCTCGTTCAACGCCACGCCGAGGATGGCCGGCTCGTCCGGCGGCTTGCCGGTGTAGGTGCTGTGGTAGATCGGGTTCTCGCGCATGGTGATGCGGTCGATGGTGAACACCGGGAAGCTGTCCTGCTCGTTGTAGTAGCCGGTGTGGTCGCCGTATGGGCCTTCCATTGCCATGTCGTTGGGGTGGATGTGGCCTTCCAGCACGATTTCGGCGCTGGCCGGTACCTGCAGGTCGGAGCCGAGGCACTGCACCAGCTCGGTGCGGCTGCCGCGCAGCAGGCCGGCAAACTGGTATTCCGACAGCGTATCCGGCACCGGGGTCACCGCGCCCAGGATGGTGGCCGGGTCGCAGCCCAGTACCACCGCCACCGGGTAGGGCTTGTCAGGGTTGGCCGCACGGAACTCGCGGTAGTCCAGCGCGCCGCCACGGTGTGCCAGCCAGCGCATGATCACGCGGTTGCGGCCGATCACCTGCTGGCGGTAGATGCCGAGGTTCTGGCGTTTCTTGTTGGGGCCGCGCGTCACGGTCAGGCCCCAGGTAATCAGCGGTGCCACGTCGCCGGGCCAACAGTGCTGGATCGGCAGCCGCGCCAGGTCCACCTCGTCGCCTTCCCACACGATGTCCTGGCACGGCGCCTTCTTCACTTCCTTCGGCGCCATCGACAGCACCTGCTTCAGCAGCGGTAGCTTGTCCCACGCGTCGCGCAAGCCCTTCGGCGGTTCCGGCTCCTTCAGATAAGCCAGCGTCTTGCCGATTTCGCGCAGCTGCATCACGTCGCTGGCGCCCATGCCCATCGCCACGCGCTTGGGGGTGCCGAACAGATTGGCCAGCACCGGGATGTCGTAGCGCTTGTCGCCCTGTTGCGGCGTTTCGAACAGCAGTGCCGGGCCACCGGCCTTCAGCACGCGGTCGCCGATCTCGGTCATCTCCAGGTGTGGCGATACCGGCACGCTGATGCGCTTCAGCTCGTGCTGTCGTTCCAGTTGGCTAATGAAGTCTCGCAGGTCGTGGTATTTCATGATCGTTTCATGATCTAACGCAAAAACCCTGTTTCAGAGCAAGGTTATTCTTGCCGCACGTCTTCGCCGTGCTCGACAAGTTGCTGGTCAATTAAGAGTGCTTTGGCGAACAAGAAGAATTTTCGCAGAACTTGCTTGGAGATAACCATGAAAAAATTCGCTATCGCCGCCATTCTGGCTTCCTTGTCCGCTGGTGCCTTCGCGGCACAGGGCGACATCATCGCACGTTTGCGTATTACTAACGTGAACCCGCAGACTTCGGTTGATAAAACCTTGGCAGCGGTGCACGCGGATGTTTCGGACGATACAATCCCAGAGCTGGATTTCACCTACATGCTCACCAACAACATCGGCGCCGAGCTGATTCTGGGTACATCCAAGCACGATGTGACCTCCGATCTGGGTAAGCTGGGTTCTGTTAAGGTGCTGCCACCGACGCTGACCCTGCAGTACCACTTCAATCCGGAAGGCCAGTTCCGTCCTTACGCCGGTGCCGGTATCAACTACACCCGTTTCTACAGTGTGAAAAACACGGATGTACTGCCTTGGACTGTGAAAAAGAACAGCTTTGGCCCGGCGCTGCAGGTCGGTATCGACATGCCGCTGACCAAGGACGTGTTCCTGAACCTGGACATGAAAAAGCTGTGGATCAAGACCAAGGTTAGCTCCAATGGTACCGATTTGGGCACCCTCGACATCAACCCGCTGGTGACCAGCGTCGGTATCGGCATGAAGTTCTGATCGACCGGCTGCGGCTGGCATGAAAAAGGGCGCTGCGGCGCCCTTTTTGCATGACTCGGGTACAATGCGTCTATTCCAAGGAGATTGTGATGAGTAGCTGGGTAGCGAAGGCGGTACAAAAGATCGAGGCAGACTTCAATCGCTCCAGCGATACGCACCTGATTCCCTTGCCGCTGCCGGGGCTGCCCGACATCCAGCTCTATTTCAAGGACGAGTCCACTCATCCTACCGGCAGTCTCAAGCACCGCCTGGCGCGCTCCCTGTTCCTCTACGGCTTGTGCAACGGCTGGATCAAGGCCGGTACCAGCATCATCGAGGCGTCCAGCGGCAGTACTGCGGTGTCGGAAGCCTACTTTGCCCGTCTGCTGGGGCTGCCGTTCATCGCGGTGATGCCGCGCAGTACCTCGGCCGAGAAAATCCGTGCCATCGAGTTCTATGGCGGACGCTGCCACCTGGTGGATGATCCGGCCACCATCTATGACGTGTCGCGGCAACTGGCGCAGCAGCTGGACGGCCACTACATGGACCAGTTCACCTACGCCGAGCGTGCCACCGACTGGCGCGGCAACAACAATATCGCCGATACCATCTTCCGGCAGATGGCGCTGGAGCCGCATCCGGTACCGGAGTGGATCGTGTGCGGCGCCGGCACCGGCGGCACCAGCGCCACCTTTGGCCGTTACGTGCGCTACCAGCGCCTGGCGACGCGGGTGTGCGTGGTGGATCCGGAAAACTCGGTGTTCTACGACAGTTACTATAGCGGCCAGCGCGACCAGCAGTGCAGTGGCGGCTCCGGGGTGGAAGGTATCGGCCGCCCGCGTGTCGAGCCGTCCTTCATTCCCGGGGTGGTGGATCACATGATCCGCGTGCCGAACGTCGCCAGCTATGCCGCGGTGCATTTTCTGGAGGAGGTGCTCGGGCGCAAGTGCGGTGGCTCCACCGGTACCAATTTCTACGGCGTCTGCCAGCTGGCGGCGGAAATGCAGCGTAACGGCCAGAGCGGCAGCATCGTCACGCTGCTGTGTGACGACGGCAACCGCTATCTCAACAGTTACTTCGATCCAGCCTGGCTGGCGCAAAATGGTTACGACATTGCGCCATGGCTGACTCGCTATCGCCGCTTCTTCCACGAGGGCGTGTGGTCGGAGGCGCAGGCCTGAACCGCTTGCCTGGCCATACGATACCGATGAGTTCCGCTCCCGTTCCCCACGTTTCCGATCGCAGTCATGTTGCACTGCACGCGGCATTGATCAATGCCGCGCTGATCGTGTTCCTCAGTGCCTATCCGTTCAGCGGCTGGCAGGATACCGGTTTGCCGCTGTTCGACTTCCTGTTCTATCCACTACCGTACTACACCCGTTTTTTCGACAATGCCGTCAACCTGCTGATCTATATTCCCTACGGCTTCAGCCTGGCGCTGGTGCCGCATCGCAAGTGGCAGGGCTGGGGGCTGGCGATGGTGGTGGCCAGTCTCAGTAGTGTGCTGGTGGAGACGCTGCAGCAGTTCTTGCCGCTGCGCGTCGCGTCCAATCTTGACGTGCTGTACAACGTCGGCGGCGCCGCCTGCGGTGCGACGCTGGCGACGTTTCCGCTGTTTTCCCGCTTCTGGGCGCAGGGCAAGGCCTTGCGCCGGCGCTGGTTCGTCAGCGACAGCAGTGCCGACTACGCGTTGCTGCTGATCGGATTGTGGTTCCTGACGCAGCTGAATCCGGCGATTCCGCTGTTCGGTATGGTGGTGTTGCCGGAAGGATTGCCGCAGCCGTATGTCTCGCCGCTGCAGGATCCGCAATTGTTCCTGATGCTGATCGAAGGCGGCAGCGCGATGCTCAATCTCGCCGGTAGCCTGCTGTTCCTGACCTGCTTCCTCAGCCGGCGCCAGTACCAGTTGCGCGCCATCGTCTACTTCCTGCTGACGGTGATCGTGCTGAAGCTGGTCACCGCCGGTGCGCTGCTAAAGCCGACATTGTTCTTCCAGTGGGTCAACCTCAATGTTGCGCTGGGTCTGCTTGGCGGCCTGTTGCTGGTGTGGGCGGTGACGCGCGGCCAACGTTGGCCGCAAACCCTGGCCGCCATGCTGTGCCTGCTGCTGTCACAGCTGGTGGTGTCGTTCTGGCCGCTGTCCGGTCTGCAGTCCGACGTGTTATCGCTGTTCCGCTGGAGCTACGGCCATCTGTTGAACATGAGTGCGCTGGTCGACCTGGTGGCCGACTTGTGGCCGCTGGCGGCATTTGCCTGCCTGCTGCTGTCGCTCAGGCAGCAGGGGCGGCTCTAATTGCCAGTCGCGGCAACTGGCTCAGGTTGCCGATGCGGTAGTCGACCCAGCACGGCTTGCGCTTCTGCTGGCTGATCCACACCGTCCGCATGCCCAGCTGTCGTGCCGTGCGCAGGTTGGCTGCAGAATCTTCCACCATGATGCAGTGCTCGGCGGCAATCCCACTTTGACGCAGCACCTGCCGAAACGCGGCCGCCCGCGGCTTGGGCTGGCCGAAGCGTTCGATGCCGAAAATCTCCTCAAATAGATGGCCGATGCGCAGGTGTTCGATCAGCGCCTCTACATAGTGTTGCGGGCCATTGGAAAATACCCACTTGCGTCCCGGCAGGCGGCTCAGCAATTGCGGTAGCTGGTTGCTGCTGTCGATCAGTGGTAATAGTTCGTCCATGTCGTGGGTGTGGCGCAGAAAATGGTCGGCGTCGACACGGTGATGTCTGACCAGGCCACCAAGGGTCGCGCCATAGCGATGCCAGTACAGCTTGCGCAGGCGGTGGGCCTCGTCTTCGTCAACCTGCAGGTGTTGCATGATGTAACTGGTCATCCGCAGCGTAATCAGCGGAAACACCTGTGCGCCAGCGTGGTGCAGCGTGTCATCAAGATCGAAAAGCCAGTGTCGTTGCATGAATTAATGAGGGTTTGGTAGTTGGAAGGAGTCTGGCGTCCAGCGTAGCAGAGCCAATCCGGCTTGGGTTTTCAATTTTCTTCAGACTGCTTGCTTATTGAAATCAATGGTTTGTGGTTTTTGTGTCAAAAAGTACGTTTGCGGGTGTTGACGCGGGTGGCGGGCTTCGCTATAGTTCGCCTCCTCAGCTGACGCCGCAAACGAAACGCGACGCAGCACTGCTCTTTAACAAAA
>NZ_JANFNU010000014.1:0-76281 GCF_024437575.1 Vogesella sp. AC12 | reverse complement strand
CGGCGCTGAGCCCGGCGGACTACGCTTCCGGCAGCTTCCAGTACAGCAGTGATGGCGGCAGTAGCTGGACGACCTACAGCGGTGCCATCACCTTGGCCGCAGGCGATACTGACCTGCTGATCCGCACCACCACGGTCGGCGACAGCGTCGACGAAGCAAACGAAACCTTCACGCTCGGTGCCACGCTGAGCAGCAACGGCAGCAGCTACGGCGACAGCGCCACCGCCACCATCGTCGACGACGACATCCCCTCCATCTTCTTCGGCGAGAGCGACACCGCCAGCGGCGACATCACCGTGCCGGAAGGCGAGCCGGCCACCTTCGAACTGCACGTCACCGGCGCCGCCGCCGGCAGCACGCTGGTGCTGACCCTGGCCGACGGCACGGCGCTCAGCCCGGCGGACTACGCTTCCGGCAGCTTCCAGTACAGCAGCGATGGCGGCAGTAGCTGGACGACCTACAGCGGTGCCATCACCTTGGCCGCAGGCGATACTGACCTGCTGATCCGCACCACCACGGTCGGCGACAGCGTCGACGAAGCGAACGAAACCTTCACCCTCGGCGCCACGCTGAGCAGTAACGGCAGCAGCTACGGCGACAGCGCCACCGCGACCATTGTCGATGACGACATCCCGACCATCTTCTTCGGCGAGAGCGACACCGCCAGCGGCGACATCACCGTGCCGGAAGGCGATCCGGCCACCTTCGAGCTGCACGTCACCGGCGCCGCCGCCGGCAGCACGCTGGTGCTGACCCTGGCCGACGGCACGGCGCTGAGCCCGGCGGACTACGCTTCCGGCAGCTTCCAGTACAGCAGCGATGGCGGCGGCAGCTGGACGACCTACAGTGGCGCCATTACGTTGGCCGCAGGCGATACCGACCTGCTGATCCGTACCACCACGGTCGGTGACAATGCGGAGGAGATGGATGAAACCTTCACGCTCGGTGCCACGCTGAGCAGCAATGGCAGCAGCTACAACGACAGCGCCACCGCCACCATCATCGACGATGACACCCCGACCATCTTCTTCGGCGAGAGCGACACCGCCAGCGGCGACATCACCGTGCCGGAAGGCGATCCGGCCACTTTCGCGCTGCACGTCACCAGTGCCGCCGCCGGCAGCACGCTGGTGCTGACCCTGGCCGACGGCACGGCGCTGAGTCCGGCGGACTACGCTTCCGGCAGCTTCCAGTACAGCAGCGACGGCGGCAGCAGCTGGACGACCTACAGCGGCGCCATCGCGCTGTCCGCAGGCGACAGCGACCTGCTGATCCGCACCACCACGGTGGAAGATAGTGTCGACGAGGCAAACGAAATCTTCACGCTCGGCGCCACGCTGAACAGCAGTGGCAACAGCTATGGCGACAGCGCCACCGCTACCATCGTCGACGACGACATCCCGAAAATATTCTTCGGCGCGAGCGACACGGCAACCGGCAACATCCTGGTGCCGGAAGGCGAGCTGGCCACCTTTGAGCTGCACGTCACCGGCGCCGCCGCCGGCAGCACGCTGGTGCTGACCATGGCCGACGGTACGGCGCTGAGCCCGGCGGATTACGCATCCGGCAACTTCCAGTACAGCACCAACAATGGCGTCAGCTGGACGATCTACAGCGGCAGCATTGCCTTGGCCGCCGGCGAGACCGACCTGCTGATCCGTACCACCACCGCGGAGGATAGTGTCGACGAGGCCGATGAAACCTTCACCCTCGGCGCCACGCTGAGCAGCAATGGCAGTAGCTACAATGACAGCGCCACCGCCACCATCGTCGACGACGACATCCCCGTCATCTTCTTCGGCGCGGCGGCGACAGAAAGCGGCAACATCACCGTGCCGGAAGGCCAGCTGGCCACCTTCGAGCTGCACATCACCGGCGCCGCTGCCGGCAGCACGCTGCAGCTGACCCTGGCCGACGGCTCGGCGCTGAGCCCGGCGGACTACGCTTCCGGCAACTTCCAGTACAGCAGCGACGGCGGCAGCAGCTGGACGACCTACAGCGGCGCCATCACCTTGGCCGCAGGCGACAGCAACCTGCTGATCCGCACCACCACGGTGGATGACAGCAGCGACGAAGCGAACGAAACCTTCACCCTCGGCGCCACGCTGAGCAGCAACGGCAGCACTTACCAGGACAGCGCCACCGCGACCATCGTGGATGACGACTACCCGCCGCCGGTGCTCTACGGTGATGACGGTGCCTGGCTAATGAACTACAGCTCCCAGCATCAGTCGTTCGATATTAAAGCCAAGGACGGTGACATCACCTTGTTTGCCGGCCGCACCATCCACTGGGACATCTGGGTCGACGATATCAGTGCTGTCGGGCTTACCCTGCTGGCATTGTCCTTGCCAACCGGCACCACCGGCTACTGGGAAAAGTTGTACACCGCCAATGGCGACACCCTGTTCCGCTTCTACCTGACCGCCGGTGATACCGATGTGGTGATGGACCAGAATGACCAGTTCAAGCTCCAGTTGCTTGGTGATGACCTCTCCAGCGGTACCAACGTACACATCATCAACTCGGACGAGTACGTGAGGCCGCATAACAACTATCAGGGTGACTATGCCACCGACTTTGACAGCGCCACGGCGGGCAATGGTGCCGACCGTGACTGGCTGAGCAGCGACACCGATGGTGGTGAGTTTGCGGTCAGCGGCCCGATCGCGGTAACCGGGCAGACGCTGGATGCGCAGGGCGGCAACGACATGATCTACGGCACGGTCGGTAACGATACCCTTACTGGCGGTGACGGCGACGATTTCATCGATGGTCGTGCCGGCAGCGATACCCTGTATGGCGGTGCCGGTAACGACGTGCTGATGGGCGGGCTGGGCAATGACACCCTGTACGGCGGTGATGGCAACGATGTGCTGTATGGCGGTTTCGGCAATGACACGTTGATTGGCGGCGCGGGCAGCGACACCTTCAAGTGGAGCCTGGGCGATCAGGGGCTGGGTGGTGGTGCGGCCACCGATATCGTCAGCGTGAATGACTTCAAAACCAGTGAAGGCGACTCCCTTGATCTGCGCGACCTGCTGCAAGGAGAAAACAGCAGTAATCTGCAGCAATACCTGCACTTCAGTGCGGACGGCAGCAACACGCTGGTCCAGATCAGTTACAGCGGGGAGTTCGACGGCAGCAACTATGGCACGGCCACCGATCAGCAGATTGTGCTGACCGGCGTGGCACTGGATTCCCTGGCCGGGGTAGGGGCGACCGATCAGCAGATCATCGACATGCTGAAAAACAATTCCAACCTGAAAACGGATTGAGGCAAGGGGAAAAGGGGAACAAAAGGTCGGCAACGGCTTGATAGCAGTCAGCATTCACTGGCTGCCATCAGGCCGTTGCCGGTCTTTTTTTGTTATCGAGGTTGGGCTTGCGGCCAACCTCACTTAAACTGGAACAGCAATTGCTAGTCTGCGTACAACTTTTGCCGGAGCGTTGCTGTGAATAACATACCGATGCGGGATTCCCTGGTCCTGAACTCCCACTTTCAGCCCATCTACAGCCTGGCGCACCGGCGTACGGTCGGCATGGAGGCGCTGCTGCGGGCGTCGGAGAACGAGGTCTCGCTGTCGCCGCTGGAGGTGTACCAGCGTTATATCCGCCGCGACGAGCGGGTGGCGATGGATCTGGCGGTGTGCGCCGCGCACTGCCAGCGTTTTGCCGATGCCGGCCATGCCCAGCGCTGGCTGTTCCTCAATGTCGATGCCATGACGCTGTCCGATCCGGACTACGCCAACCAGCTGGGCATCATCATCGCCGAGTCCGGCATCGCGCCGCAGTCGGTGGTGCTGGAGGTGCTGGAGCAGGCGATCGAGCTGGATGCGCGCCTGCTGGAGGGCGTGGCGCTGTTGCGGGAGCAGGGCTGCCTGCTGGCGATCGACGATTTCGGTGTCGGCCACTCTAATATCGACCGGGTGTGCAGCCTGGAGCCGGATTTCGTCAAGTTTGACCGCCACCTGCTGCGCAGCGCGGTGACGCAGCAGCGCACGCGCACCCTGTTGTCGCGCTTGGTGCGGCTGATGCACGAAATTGGTGCGCTGGTGGTGGTGGAAGGGGTGGAAAGCGACTCCGACGTGGTGGTGGCGCTGGATTCCGGTTGCGACCTGGTGCAGGGCTACTACGTGGCGCGCCCTGCGGCGGTGCCGGACAGCGACCAGCTGATCACGCCGCGGCTCGACGCCAAGTGGGACGAGCTGATGAACCGCGAACTGCTACGTCGCAAGCTCAATCGCCGCCAGATGGAACTGTCGCGGCAGGCTTTTGTGCAGACGGCGATCGCGCTGATGCAGGGCAGCGAATTCGAGGTGGCGGCAAAACCGATGTTGCAGTTGCCGGACGTGATCCGCTGCTTCCTGCTGGATCAGGAGGGTCGCCAGCAGGGGCGCAACCTCAATTCCGGGCGCAACAACATCGGCGACAGCCTGCGCTTTTCCCCGCTGGAGGACACCACCGGCGCGGTGTGGTCGCGGCGCGCCTACTTCCAGCACGCGATCGACCAGCCCGGCGTGCTGTACATGAGCGAGCCCTACCTGTCGATGACCGATACCCGCATCTGCGTCACGCTGTCGATGGCGATCGAGATCGACGAGGTGCAACACGTGCTGTGCAGCGACGTGCTGATGCCGGGGGTGGGGCGCAGCCTGTAGCCGTTGCCGGTACCCAGCAAAAAGGCGACTCGCGAGTCGCCTTTTTCATTGCCGTGGTGGTACTCAGTTGCCGGGCTGGATGCTGGCTGCCGGTGTCTCGGCCAGGGTTTCGAACAGCGTGACTACCTGCTGCACGCCGCTGGTACGGCTGGCGACATCGGCGGCGGCGGCGCCTTCGCTGGCGGTGACCAGACCGAGCAGGTAGACCACGCCGCGGTCAGTCACTACCTTGATCGCCTGCGGTGGGTAGCCCTTGCCTTCCAGCAGGCGGGTGCGCACCTTGGTGGTGATCCACAGATCGTTGTTCTTCTGTGCCAGCGTCGCCACCGGGGCCACCACCAGGTGGTTGTAGACGCGCTGCACGTTCGGCGTGCCGCGCACCATCATCTCGATTTCCTGGCGTTGCGCCTCGCTCAGCGCCTCGCCGCTGATCAGCACCGCACGGTTGTAGCTGGTGATGCTGATGCGGGCGCCGGCAAAGCGTTCGCTGCTCTGGCGCAACGACTTCAGCTCGATGGCCTGGTCCTCGACATAGGCACCGCTGGTACGACGGTCGGTGGCCACCAGCGCACCGGCGGCCACACCGCCGGCAACCAGCGGGAAGCAGGCACTGAGACTGGCGGCAGCGCTGCTGGCCAGCAGCAGTGCGAGCAAACGGTTTTTCATCATTCTCCTCCCAGCAGCATGCAATCGATGGCATCGCACAGTGCATGGATCAACAAGATATGGACTTCCTGAATGCGCGCGGTGCGCAGGCTCGGCACATTCAGGTGGATGTCTTCCGGTGACAGGATTTCCGCGATCTGGCCGCCGTCCTTGCCGGTGAGGGCAATCACGCCCATGCCGCGTTCGTGTGCGGCATAGATCGCTTCGATGACGTTGGCGGAGTTGCCGGAGGTGGAGATCGCCAGCAGCAGGTCGTTGTGGTGGCCCAGTGCCCGCACCTGCTTGGAAAAGATCATGTCGAAATCGTAGTCGTTGCCGATGGCGCTGAGGATCGAACTGTCGGTGGCCAGCGACATCGCCGCCAGCCCCGGGCGTTCCTTCTCGAAGCGGCCGATCATTTCCGCGGCAAAATGCTGCGCGTCGGCGGCGGAACCGCCGTTGCCGCAGGCGAGGATCTTGCCCTCGTTCATCAGGCAGCTGACCATGCGTTCGGCGGCCAGCGCCACGGCCGGCGACAGCTCGTCCATCACCTGCTGCTTGATGGCGATGCTTTCAAGGAAGTGTCCGCTGACACGTTCGATCAAATCCATGTTTTTCCTTTGTTTCGGTGGCGCTTAACCGAAAATGTTTTTCAGCCACCGGGCCTGTTCGCTGCCATCGAACAGCACGGCGTCGAAACGGCAGGGGGCATCAATGCGTTTGCTGCTGAGATAAAGGTTGGCCGCAGTGTGCAGCTTGTGCTGCTTGGCGCTGCCGATGCTGGCGGCGGCGCCGCCGAAGTGGGCCGATTGCCGGGCACGTACTTCGACGAACACCCAGTAGGCACCGTCGCGCATCACCAGATCCAGTTCGCCCTGCCGGCAGTGCCAGTTGCGTTCCACCAGCGTCAGCCCCTGCTGCTGCAGGAAACGGCAGGCCAGCGCTTCGTAGTGGTCGCCACTGGCCTTGCTCATTGCGACTCGCCGCGAATGGCGGTCGGCAGCTCGCGCTGGATTACCCAGTCCTTGCCCAGTTGCAGGTCGCCGGTGACGCCGCGCAGGCGGATGCTGGCCGGATTGCGGCTCTGCCCCAGCGCCTTGCCGAGGCGGAAAGCATCCACTCCCAGCGCATACAGGCGCTCGGTGGCCTTGGTCAGCGGCGTGGCCGGCCGGGCGATGCCGGCGGCGTCCGGGTGATTGGGCATCAGGAACCACGGCATGTCGACGAAGCGTACGCCGTCCAGTGCCGGCGCCGCTTGCCGGGTATTGATCAGCGAGGTGGCGTAGGCGGCCAGCTCGGCCGGCAGCAGCGCGCGGCTGGCCTCGGCCTCCTTGTCGTCCAGTGCCAGGAACACGCTGTCGGCACCGGCCAGCAGCGTGCTCAGCTGCGCGCCGTCCGGCTGCGTCATGTTCAGTTCCAGCGGCGCGCTCGGATGGCGCTGCGTCCAGCTTTCGCTGAAGGCGGCGCGCAGGCGCGTCGACAGCGCATCGTTATTGAACAGCACCAGCGGCGCCTTGCGGCCGTCGTCGCGCATCATGCGCGCGATCTGGCGCGCCTCGCTCTCGACCGCCAGCGACAGGCTCCACACCTTGCCGCCGGCCGGTGCCTTGCTCAGCGTATTCAGTACCAGCGTCGGCACGCTGGCTTGCGCCGCCACGTTGGCCGCACCCTCGCGGGTCAGCGGTCCGACGATCACGTTGGCGCCGGCCGCCAGCAGTTGCTGGTAGCCCTTCACCGCGTCGTTCTCGCTGGCCAGCGCGACGAAGCTGAGCTGGACGTTGCTGTCCTGCTGCGCGGCGGCATCGAAACCGGCCTTCACCACCTGGGCAGCGTCACCCAGCTGCGGTGCCTCCACCGGCAGCAGCAGCCCCAGATGCAGGCGCGGTTTGTTGTCGCTGAGCTTGGCGGCAGGCGTGGCGGGTGCCGCGACGGCAGGGCTGGCCAGCGGCGCGGAGGCAGCGCTGGCGCCGATGTTCCGGAGCGTTTGCTGATTTTGCTGAAGGATATAGCCCGGCGACTGTGCAGCGGCTACACTTGCCGCCATTAAAACGGCTGTGCCGGATAACCAGGGAGCCAAAACGTGCAGACAATGCTTGATCACTTGATGAATTCTGCCCAGGAAACGTTTGTCAACGGGTCATTATATGTGCTGGCCACGCCGATTGGGAATCTGGCTGATGTGACACTGCGCGCCATTGCCGGGTTCCACGCCGCGGACATTGTTTTGGCAGAAGATACCCGCGTCACCGGCAGCCTGCTGGCCGCCTACGGCATCAGCAAGAAACTGGTCAGCCTGCGCGAACACAACGAGCGCGAAATGGCAGCCAGCGTGATTCGCTGGCTGCAGGAGGGCAAGATCGTGGTGCAGGTATCGGACGCCGGCACGCCGGGCATTTCCGACCCCGGTGCCCGTCTGGCGCAGGCGGTGTGGGCCGCCGGCCTGCGCGTGGTGCCGGTGGCCGGCGCCTCGGCGGTGATCGCCGCCTTGTCCGCCAGCGGGCTGGATACCGCGCGCTTCCTGTTCCACGGCTTCCTGCCGCCCAAGCGCGGCCAACGTTGCAAGACGCTGCAGCAATGGCAGGACGCCGACTACGCGGTGGTCTGCTACGAGGCGCCGCACCGCATCCTGGAGTGCGTGGAGGATGTCGCCGCCACCCTCGGTGCCGAGCGGCCGCTGATCCTGGCGCGCGAGCTGACCAAGACCTTCGAGACCTTCCTGCGCCTGCCGGCGGCGGAACTGGCCGAGCGCATCCGCAGCGACAGCAACCAGCAGCGCGGCGAGTGCGTGCTGATCATCGACGCTGCCGCGCCGGTGGCACAGACGGCGGACAGCCTGCCTGCACCGGCGCTGGCGCTGCTTGCCGAGCTGGCGGCGGTGCTGCCGACCAAGCAGGCGGCGGCGATTGTGGCGACGCATTACGACCTCAACAAGAAGCAGTTGTACGAGCGCGCGCTGCAGCTGAAAGTGGCGGACTGAGCTTTACAAGGCGTAACGCCGCTTATACAATGCGCGTCTTGGATTTTTTCGCCCGGGTGGCGAAATTGGTAGACGCAGGGGACTCAAAATCCCCCGCCGCAAGGTGTGCCGGTTCGAGTCCGGCCCCGGGCACCACGAAAAAATCCGAGCTACAGCATCAAACCCGCACAGCACAAGGCTCTGCGGGTTTTTTGTTGTCCGCTTGCCGCCGCCAGCGGTCCCCGGCCGCTTGCGCTGGATCGCCACCGCGCAGCAGCGCTCGCCGTTTTCCTTCACGTGGCGGCAGCACGAAACAGTGACTGCCACGGGACGAGGCCATCGCGATGCTCCGGCGTTACGGATCGCGGCAGCTGGGCGTGCTTCGGCTATAACACAGCGCAGGGTGGCCACACGCTGAGCGGTCAGCGGGTCCGTGCCGATACGGCCAAGCGCCTTGAGCGGCTTGCCAGGACACGTTATCGGCCGCGGCCTGCTTAACTCATCCGCAACAGGATTGTCCATGTCACTTGTCGATACCCATTTGCATCTGGATGCGCCGGAGTTTGCGGCCAACCGTGCGCAGCTATGGCAACAGGCGCGTGCCAGTGGCGTCAGCCATGCCATCGTGCCGGCGGTGATGGCGGATACCTTTGACGAGGTGCTGGCGATGCGGGCGCAGTTCGGCGTCGATGTCGCCTTCGGCCTGCACCCACTGTACCTGGCACGGCATCGGGACGAGCACCTGGCGCTGCTGGCCGACTATCTGGAGCGGCAGCGTCCGGTGGCGGTCGGTGAGTGCGGGCTGGATTTCTTTGTGCCGGGGCTGGATGCGCAGCAGCAGGAATACTGGCTGCAGGCGCAACTGAAGCTGGCGCGCCGCTTTGAGCTGCCGGTGATCCTGCACGCGCGCCGCTCGCATGACCGCATCCTCAAATACCTGCGTCAGCACAAGGTTCGTGGCGGCGTGGTGCACGCGTTCAACGGCAGCGTGCAGCAGGCGAATGCCTTTATCGAGCTGGGCTTCTGCCTCGGTTTTGGCGGTGCGATGACCTATCAGGGTTCGCAACGCATTCGCAGGTTGGCCGCAACGCTGCCGCTGTCGGCGATCGTGCTGGAGACCGACGGTCCGGACATTCCGCCGGAGTGGGCACCGGCGGTGCCGAATACGCCGGACAACCTGCCCAGGATTGCCGCAGTGCTGGCGGCACTGCGCGGTGTGCCGCTGGCCGACATCGCCGCCGCGACGGCGGCAAACGCGGCGCGAGTGTTCCCGGCCATGCAAGCACCGTAACGCCAGCGCCGGTTGCCCGCGCGGCGGACGTAAAAAAAGTGGCCGGATTAACCGGCCACTTGGCGTTGGGCAGTACTACTTTTTTTATGGCTTCGGCTTGGCGACGCGACGTTTCACGGCGGCTTTCGGTTTCACCGCACCCATCGGCGCCTGTTCCTGGAAGGTCACCACCACGCGACGGTGGCTAGGATCGGTCGGTGCCAGGTTCGGCAGCAGCTTGCTGCTGCCGTAGCCGACGCTGTCCAGACGGTCTGCCGGCACGCCCTTGGTGATCAGGTAGTCGCGTACTGCGGCGGCACGACGCTGCGACAGTGGCAGGTTGTGGCTGGCGCCACCGGTGGTGTCGGTATGGCCTTCCACCACGAAGCGCTTGCTACCCAGTTCCGGCATCAGCAGGGTGCTGGCCAGCTGGTCCAGGGTCGGGTAGCTTTCCGGACGGATGCGCGCCGAATCCAGATCAAACTGTACCTGCACGTTCACCGAGACATTGCGCTCGATGGCCGACGGGGTGGTCTTGGCGACGATGGTATCGTCGGTGAAGGACTTGGCGGCGATCTTGCTCTTGTCCAGCGGCGAGGCCGGAGCGTAGTCGGTCGGGCAGGCCGGTACGGTCAGGTCGTCGACGCTGGCCAGCGAGCTGTCCTGCGGCTTGATCTGCATGACTTCCAGCAGGCGGCCGGACTCACCCAGCACGCGGTAGATCGCCAGTTGCTGGTTCAGCTCGGCGTTGATCAGCTCGCGACGGGCGTCGAACAGTTCGTTTTCGCTGTCCAGCAGGTCAAGCAGGGTACGCTGGCCAATGTCGAACTGGCGGCGATAGGCGTCGCGCGCCTTTTCGGTGGACAGCTGGTGCTGGCGCAGCGAGTCGAGCTGGCTGGTCAGCTTCGACACGTCGTTGTAGGCGATGCTGACCTGCTGGCGCATGTCGCGGCAGGCCTTGATGCCCAGTGCCTCGGCTTCGCTCTGGCGTTCGGCGGAGGAGGCCAGGCGGGCGCGGTCGGCGCCGCCACGGAACAGGTTCATGTTCAGCACCAGTTCCACCGCCTGTTGCGAATTGCGGCCCTTGATGCCGTCTTCGTTGTTGGTGACGTCCTTGGTGGCGCGCAGGTCCAGCGTCGGCGAGAAGGCGCCGCGACGGACGCGGACATCGGCTTCGGCCGCACGGTAGAAGGAACGGGCAGCCAGCAGCGTCGGGTTGTGCTTGTCCGCCAGCGGCATTACCTGGTCGCCGGCCGGCAGCAGGCTCAGGTCCAGCACCGGCAGCTTCAGCTCGGCCGGCGGTGCCTCGCCGATGATGCGGGCGTAACGCGCCGAGACATCGTGCAGGTTGGAGATCTCGTTGATCAGGTTGGATTCGGCCAGGCCGAGGCGGCCGTTGATCTGCTCCAGGTCCACGCGGCGGCCAACGCCTTGCGTCACGCGCTGCAGGATCTGTTCGTAGATGCCCTTGTGGATGGCGTAGTTGTCTTCGGCGATCTCGACCAGCTTGCTGTAGCGCACCACGTCGATGAAGGTACGCGACGCTTCCAGGCTCTGCTGTTCGGCGGCGGCCAGGTACTCGAAATAGCGGGCGCGGCTGGTATAGTCCAGCTGCTTGACCTGGTTCACGGTCATGAAGCCCTGGAACAGGTTCTGGTTCAGCGTGGCGGTGTAGCCATGACGGTTGAACGAACGGCTGTTGACGGAACCGTCGGTCTGCGGCTCGCGCAGGCGCTCGCGACCGGTGTTGTAGCTGAGGTCGACGGTCGGGAAGAAGCCGGCGCTGACGACACCCTTTTCTTCCGCGGTGGCGCGGAAGTTGTACCACTTCATGCCCACTTCTGCGTTGTTCTGCACCGTTTGCGTGATTGCGTCCTTCAATTCGAGCGCAAAGGATGCGGAAGGGATAACCATGGTCAATAATGCGGCCAGGGTACAACCGTAGAGGTGTTTGCGGCGGAAGTTCATGATAGCCTCGACATGCCAGTAATTATTAATCGGACAGTTGCAAGTAAGTAAACATCAACTTAATACAATGTATTGTCGGAATTGATTTAAGCAGTGTCAAGGGAAAGATAGTTCACCGTTGACAATATAGATAGGCGGATTTCCACACAGGTCACGGCCCGCATGCTTGGCAACAGCTTCATTCACAAGATCGCAGTCTGCGCGGCGACGCTGTCCCGGTGTTGGGGGAGAGCCTTGCTGGCCGTGCCTTTGCTGCTGGCGCTAGCCGGGCTGGTGCTGGCAGAGCTGAGTGCGGAGCGGGTGCAGCAGCTGTACGGCGTGCAGGCGCTGCGTGTTTACCGCGACTGGCAGCAACTGCTGTTGCAACTGCGTCGCGATAGCAATGAAATCAACCGTGTACAGAATGTAAATCAATTCTTTAATCAGAAATTGAAGTACGTTGAAGATACGGATTTGTGGCGGCAGGCGGACTACTGGGCGACACCGCTGGAAAGCATGGCCAAGGGCGCCGGCGACTGCGAGGACTTTGCGCTGGCCAAGTACTTCACCCTGCGCGAGCTGGGCGTGGCGCCGCAGAAACTGCGCATGATCTATGTCCGTGCCCGTATCGGCGGCCCGGCCAGCACCATCACCCAGGCACACATGGTGCTGGCATACTATGCCGAGCCGACCGTCGAGCCGCTGGTGCTGGACAACCTGATTTCCAGCATCAAGCCGGCCTCGCAGCGCAGCGACTTGCAGCCGGTGTTCAGCTTCAACGCCGACGGTATCTGGGTCGGCGCTGGCGCGGCCCCCAATTCCAGTGTCGACCGGCTGACCCGCTGGCGACAGTTGATCGACAAAATGAAGGCCGAAGGCTTTATTACCTGAAAGCGGCATCGATGAAACGCGTTTCCCTGATTCAACAGCTCTGGTTTCTGGTCGTGGCGGCGGTGGTGCTGGCGGCGGCGGGCAGCCTGACCGCCAACCTGTTCAATGCCCGCAACTATCTGCAGCAGCAGCTGGCGGCGCAGAGTGCCGATGCGGCCAACTCGCTGGCGCTGTTGATCACCCAGAACCAGGCCGACCCGGCGATGGGCGAGACGCTGATCAACGCCGCCTTCGACCAGGGCCACTTCCGCCGCATCTCCTGGGTTGGCGCCGACGGCAAGCCGCGGGTACAGCGCGTCAACGCCTACCAGTCCGGCAGTGCGCCGGCGTGGTTCCGTGACATCTTTACCCTGGCGCCGACGCCGGCGCGGGCGATGGTCAGCAGCGGCTGGATGCAGGCCGGCACCATCGAGGTGGAGAGCGAGGCCGGCTACGCCTACGCCTCGCTGTGGGAAGGCGCGCTGCAGGTGTCGTTCTGGGTGCTGATCGCCGGGCTGGTGGTGGGCGCCATCGGCTCCTTCGGCGTCAATACCATCCGCAACCAGCTGCTGGGCGTGGTCAATCAGGCCAAGGCGATTACCCAGCGCCGCTTCATCACCATCCCCGAACCGCCGGGCCCGGAAATGGGGCGGCTGGCACAGGCGATGAATGCGATGGTGACCCGCGTCAAGATGATGTTCGAAGAGGAGGCCGCGCGGCTGGAGGTGCTGCGCCGCCAGGTCAACTTCGACAGCGTCACCGGGCTGGCCAACCGCCAGTTCTTCATGGGCCGTCTCGGCGCCGACCTGCAGGAGCGCGAAGACGAGAGCAGCGTGCTGCTGCTGATGCGCATCGAGGCGCTGGCCGACATCAACAGCAAGCTGGGCCGGCCGCTGACCGATGAAATGCTGGGCCAGTTCGGCGCCGTGCTGCGCGACACGCAGCGTTTCGGTGTCGACAGCCAGGCGGCGCGCCTCAACGGCGCCGATTTTGCGCTGCTGCTACCGGCGAGCCAGGCCGAGGCCGCCAGCCTGCAGCAGCTGCACGACGAGCTGCACGCGCTGCTGAGCAGCTTTGCCGCGCAGCCGGTCGCGCTGGCGATGGCGGCAACCGACCTGCGCGACGGCGACACCGTGCGCGACATCATGTCGCGGCTGGATCAGGCGCTGGCGCAGTCCGAGTTTGCCGCCGGCGTGCGCATCGAGCTGGCCGGCAGCAACGTCGACAAGCCGCCGGCGCCGACCGCGGAAGTGTGGGGCGGCATTCTCGATCAGGCGCTGCAGGGCGACGGCTTGCGCCTGGTGCGCTTCGCGGTGCGTGACCGTCAGGGCGCGCTGCTGCACGAGGAAGCGCCGCTGCGCCTGCGCCAGGGCGAGGCGTGGCTGCCGGCCGGCCAGTTCATGCCGATGGCGATCCGTACCCGGCGCGTGGCGGGGCTGGATCTGGCGGCGGTGGCGATGGCGCTGCGGCAGCTGGCGGCAGAGCCGGACTGTCCCGGCATCGCCGTCAACCTGGCGGCGGAATCGTTGGCCAGCGAGCACTTCCTGCGCCAGCTGGTGGCGCAGATCCGCGAGCACGGCCACAGTGCCGCGCGGCTGTGGCTGGAAATGCCGGAGGCCGGCATCCTGCCGCGCTTTGACGCGTTCCGTGCGCTGTGCCTGGCGCTGGCCGAGCTGCCGTGCAAGCTGGGCATCGAGCACTTTGGGCGTCAGTTCAGCCTGATCGGGCAGCTGCACGACTTGGGTATCGACTACCTGAAGGTCGATGGCAGCTTCGTGCAGGACATCCAGCAGCACGCCGGCAACCAGGTGTTCCTGAAAGGGGTGTGCAATATCGCGCACAATATCGGCCTCGGCGTGATCGCCGAAGGGGTGAAGCAGGAGCAGGAGCAGCAGATGCTGTTCGAGCTGGGCTTTGACGGAGTTACCGGTCCGGCGGTCCGCTGACGGCTGACCATCGCGGCCGCAGCGCTGCGTCTGTCAGCAGGTATGCGGCAAGGTTGGCCGCAATGTCCGGTGACCGGATTTTCACCGGCATCCCATGCACAACGCCGCCCACTGGGCGGCGTTGTGCATGGGATGGTGTGGCGCTGCCAGATCGGGCCTGCTGGATGCCGGCGATCAGCCATACCGGTCCGCTGATGGCTGACCGCCGCATCCTTAAGCTGGGAACGCAACAAGGTTGGCCGCATGCCCGCGGCCAGGTTTTCACCGGCACCCCATGAAAAACGCCGCCCGATTGGGCGGCGTTGTGTATTGCCATGGTGTGGCGCTGCCGGATCAGGCCTGCTGGATGCCGGCGATCAGCCACTTGTCAGCAGCCTCGCAACAAGGTTGGCCGCATGCCCGCGGCCAGGTTTTCACTGGCACCCCATGAAAAACGCCGCCCGGTTGGGCGGCGTTGTGCATTGCCATGGTGCGGCGCTGCCGGGTCAGGCCTGCTGGATGCCGGCGATCAGCCACTTGGCGCTGTTGCTGTCAGCCTTCACGTAGTGCCACACCTCGCTGAACGCTACCGGTGCGGTGCCGACGCTTTCGCTGACGGTGCCGCTGAAGCGGACGCTGGCGATCATGCGGCCGCCTTCGTTGACGGCTTCGATCACGCTGCAGTCCAGTTGCGGGAAGTCGGCCGCTTCGCTGTTGCTGCTGATGTCGTCACGCAGCGCGTTGAACAGCTCCGGCGTCATGTACTTGCGCACTTCTTCCAGGCTCTCCGCCGAGTTCAGGTTCTGCAGGTGCAGGAAGGTGGCCTTGGCCTGGCGCAGGAAGTGCGGGATCTCGGTGCCGTCCGGCAGGCGCTGCAGGCTGGCTGGTGGTGGCGTCAGCCCGCTGCCGCCCTGTGGTTGCATGCCGGAGCCGATCGGTGGAATGGCACCGTTGGGGCCGGCGGCGGCCGGTTCGAAGCGGCTGGCGTGCGGTACCGACATCGGGCGTGGTGCCTGCTGGCGCTGGCGGGCAGCGCGGTTGCGCAGGAAGGACAGCAGCGCTAGGCCGCCGAGGCCGCCGGCGAGGATGCCCAGCCACGGGAAGTCGCCATCGCCGCCAAAGGCGGAGCTCAGCATGTAGCCGGCAGCGGCGCCAACGGCGCCGGCGGCCAGCATGCCACCGATGCCGGAGCCTTTTTGCTGGCCGGCGGCGGCTGGCGCCATCGGCGCGGCAGGCTGGGCCGGTGCGGCGCTAGGCTGCTGGTAGCTTTGTGTCGGGGTCGAGCGCTGCATGCCGGCGCTGCGGCCCTTGCCAAGCCGTGCGGCTTCGGCAAACGGGGCAGCAAGGATGCTGATGAGGGAGAGGGCCAGAATGGCGGTCTTCGCTCGGGATGTCATGGTGTCAATCTCCAATGTAAGCGGCACTTATAAGTTCTTGCGTGTAGCGCCGGACACAGTTCGACAAAGGGTCGAAGTGATTAGTTCGGGGCCAGTGGCGTTATTTCAAGCACCGTCACCAGTCCGTCGGCGATGCTGAAGGCGATGTTGCAGTCCGCCAGCCGCATGCCGTAGCGCCGCTGCGGATCGTCCTGGTAGGCCGGGCGCGGGTCCTGCGCCAGTACTTCCTCGATCAGCTGCGGCAACCAGGCCGGGGCCTGCGGCCTGGCTTGCAGCTGCGCGCGCGCGGTCTCGCTCCAGCACACCGCCAGCTGCGGCGGCGGGCCGTCGACGAAGCCGCCGCGGGCGTCGGGCCTGGCCTCCACGAACGGGATGTAGGGCTTGATGTCCAGCACCGGCGTGCCGTCGAGCAGATCGGCGCCGCTCAGCTGCAGCGTGACGCCGTGGCCGGTGTCGATGCCCTGCAATGCCACCAGTGACAGCCCGAGGCCGTTGGGGCGGTGCGTGGCGCGGCTGGCAAACACGCCGACCTTGCTGTTGCCGCCCAGCCGCGGCGGCCGTACCAGCGGCTGCCAGCCGCGCGCCAGCGTGTCGTGGAACACGAAGGTCAGCCACACGTGGGAGAAGTCTTCCAGTCCGCGCACGCAGTCGGGCTGGTTGTAGGGCGGCAGCAATTCCAGCGTGACCGGGGCGGATGGGGCCAGCGCCGGCTGGCGCGGGATGCCGAATTTTTCCTGGTACGGCGAGTGGATGATGCCGACGGGGGTGACTGAATATTCCATCCCGCGATTGTAACAGCGCGGTCAAGGTTGGCCGCAGCGGCTTGCGGCCAACCTTGCGCCACGCCTCAGCCGGCGGTGAAGTGCTTCTGGTGGCGCAGGTCGAGGCGGTTCATCGGCAGCAGCATGAAGAAGTCGGCGCAGTTGAAGTCCGGATCCCACGCCGGTTCGCCGCACACCCAGGCACCGGCGCGCAGGTAGCCCTTGATCAGCGGTGGCAGCGGCGCCGGCGCGGCGTCGTCCTGCACCTGGTGCAGCGGCAAGGCCAGGTGAGGCGTTACCCGCCACTCCACCGGTGCCAGATGTTTGCCCTCCAGCTGGCGATAGAGGCTGACCGCCTGATGGCCGCCGTCGGCGAGGCTGACGCTGGCGCAGCCGGCGAGATACTGGCCACCCTGCTGCCGCACGTAGTCGGCGAGGCCAGCCCACAGCATGGCGATCACCGCGCCGCGGCGATAGTCCTTGTGCACGCAGGAGCGGCCGACCTCGATCACGTGGTCGCGGATGCCGGCCAGCCGCGATAGCTCGAATTCGTGCTCGGAATACAGTTGCGGCAGCTGCCGTGCCCTGTGCGGCGGCAGCATGCGGTAGGTGCCGACCACCTTGCCGCTGGCGTTGTCCTCCACCAGCAGGTGATCGCAGTGGGCGTCGTAGTCGTCGCGGTCGATACCTTCGGCGGCGGAGGCCAGCTGCGCGCCCATCTCGGTGGCAAACACCTGGTAGCGCAGCTTCTGCGCGCGGCGGATATCCTTGTCGCTGCGCGCCAGTCGCACGCTCAGCCGGGGGGCGGTGCTGACCGCCAGTTGTTCGCTCAATTGCATGCTGCATTCCTGTGCTGGGTCGATGGCTGCATGCTAATCGGCGATTCTGACAGCGCCGTGTCCAGTCCATGAACGGCGGGTGACCGGGCGATGAAACCCTGATGACAGTCAGGGTGATGAAAATCAACGGCTTAGCCGCGGTGACGGATTTCGGTTACAATGTCCGGTT
Source organism: Vogesella sp. AC12 (assembly GCF_024437575.1). Taxonomy (NCBI): domain Bacteria; kingdom Pseudomonadati; phylum Pseudomonadota; class Betaproteobacteria; order Neisseriales; family Chromobacteriaceae; genus Vogesella; species Vogesella sp. AC12. The sequence goes on along the minus strand of NZ_JANFNU010000014.1, from coordinate 58,841 downwards.
CTTTCCATAGCCGGGCAGGTGCTGCCGGTTGCGGCCAACCTTGATGCGGTGGCGGCACGGCGGCAACGGCTCATAGTCTTATTGAGCAGGCGGGCATTTCATGATTTATCCGACGACCTTTGACGTGATCGTGGTGGGCGGCGGCCATGCCGGTACCGAAGCCGCGCTGGCGGCCGCACGCATGGGCTGCAATACCTTGCTGCTGACCCACAATATCGAGACGCTGGGGCAGATGTCGTGCAACCCGTCGATCGGCGGCATCGGCAAGGGTCATCTGGTAAAAGAAGTGGACGCGCTGGGCGGCGCCATGGCGCTGGCCACCGACATCGGCGGCATCCAGTTCCGCACCCTCAACGCCTCCAAGGGTCCGGCGGTACGCGCCACCCGCGCCCAGGCCGACCGCGTGCTATATAAAGCGGCCATCCGCGAGGTGCTGGAAAACCAGCCCAACCTGACGCTGTTCCAGCAGCCGGTGGACGACCTCTTGATCGAGGGCGATCGCGTCGCCGGCGCCATCACCGCCATCGGCATCACCTTCCGCGGCAAGAGCGTGGTGCTCACCGCCGGCACCTTTCTGTCCGGCAAGATCCACGTCGGGCTGGAAAACTACAGCGGCGGCCGTGCCGGCGATGCCGCGGCGTCGACGCTGGGCGAACGCCTGCGCGAACTGAGCCTGCCGGTCGGGCGCCTGAAGACCGGCACCCCGCCGCGCATCGATGGCCGCAGCATCGATTTCAGCGTGATGGAAGCGCAGCCGGGCGATACCCCGGAGCCGGTGTTCTCCTACCGCGGCAGCCGCGCGATGCACCCGAAGCAGCTGCCATGCTGGATCACCCACACCAACGAGCGCACCCACGACATCATCCGCAGCGGTTTCGAGCGCAGCCCGATGTTCACCGGCGTGATCGAAGGCGTCGGCCCGCGCTACTGTCCGTCGATCGAGGACAAGATCAACCGCTTCGCGGACAAGGACAGCCACCAGATCTTCCTGGAGCCGGAAGGCCTGACCACGCACGAATACTATCCGAACGGGATTTCCACCAGCCTGCCGTTCGACATCCAGCTGGCGGCGGTGCGCTCCATTCCCGGTCTGGAAAACGCGCACATCCTGCGTCCGGGCTATGCCATCGAGTACGACTACTTCGACCCGCGCGGCCTGAAGTCGACACTGGAAACCAAGGCCATCCATGGCCTGTTCTTCGCCGGCCAGATCAACGGCACCACCGGCTATGAAGAAGCGGCGGCGCAGGGCCTGCTCGCCGGCCTCAACGCCGGCCTCTTTGCTCGCGAACAGGCCGGCTGGTGTCCGCGCCGCGACGAGGCCTACCTCGGCGTGCTGGTCGACGATCTGTCCACCATGGGCGTGTCCGAGCCGTACCGCATGTTCACCAGCCGCGCCGAATTCCGTCTGCAGCTACGTGAAGACAACGCCGACCTGCGCCTGACCGAGGTTGGCCGCAAGCTGGGCCTGGTCGGCGATGCGCAGTGGGACGCGTTCTGCCGCAAGCGCGACGCGGTGGAGGCGGAGAAGCAGCGCCTGGCCACGCACTACGTGCACCCCGGCAAACTGCAGCCGGGCGAGGACGAGGCGATGTTCGGGCAGAAGCTGGCGCGCGAGTACAGTCTGCACGACCTGCTGAAGCGGCCGAACGTCAACTACCGCCAGCTGATGACGCTGTCGCAGGCGGGGGAGGGTGTGGCGGACGAGGTGGTGGCGGAACAGGTGGAGATCCAGGTCAAGTACCAGGGCTACATCGACCGCCAGAACGAGGAGGTGGCCAAGCGCGAGCAGCTGGACGACGTCAAGCTGCCGCTGGACATCGACTATGCGCTGGTGAAGGGGCTGTCGAAGGAAGTGTCGCAGAAACTCAACCAGCACCGTCCGGAGACGCTGGGCCAGGCCTCGCGCATTCAGGGCATCACCCCGGCCGCGATCGCGCTGCTGCTGGTGCACCTCAAGCGCGGCTTCAGCGACGCCCGTCACGGCGCCTGAGCGCCAAATTGCTGCACTGCGCTCCGGAGTGCCGACTTCGGGGCGCATTTGTTTTTGATACCCGTTACAATCGGGCTATTCGTTTCCAATCATTGCCCACTTCATCATGACGCACCACGCAGAACTTACCCAAGGGTTGGCCGCAATCGGCCTGGAGCTGACGCCGGAGCAGATCACTCTGCTGGAGGGCTATCTGGGCCTGCTGGCCAAATGGAACCAGACCTACAACCTGACCGCCATCCGCGAGGAAGAGCGCATGGTCAGCTACCACCTGCTCGACAGCCTGACGCTGGTGCCGCATCTGGCCGGCGGCACGCGCCTGCTCGACGTCGGCTCCGGTGGCGGCATGCCCGGCATCCCGGCGGCGATCGCGCGTCCGGACCTGCAGGTGGTGGTGCTGGACGCCAACCACAAGAAAACCACCTTCCTGCGCCAGGCGGTGATCGAGCTGAAGCTGCCGAACGTGGAGGTGATCACCGACCGCGTCGAGGCCTACCAGCCGGCGCAGAAGTTCGACCGCATCACCAGCCGCGCCTTCTCCGAGCTGGCCGAATTCGTCAAGCTGTCCAAGCACCTGCTGGCCGACGGCGGCCAGTTCGTGGCGATGAAGGGGGTGTACCCGTACGAAGAAATCGCGCAGCTGCCGGAAGACTTCGCGGTGTCCGAAGTGCTGCCGCTCTCCGTGCCCGGCCTGGATGCCGAGCGTCACCTCGTGCGCGTCGTCGCCAAATGACGGCACGCATCATCGCGGTCGCCAACCAGAAGGGCGGCGTCGGCAAAACCACCACCGTGGTCAACCTGGCGGCCAGCCTGGCCGAGCAGGGGCGACGGGTGCTGATCGTCGATCTCGACCCGCAGGGCAATGCCACCATGGGTAGCGGCATCGACAAGAGCGCGCTGTCGCGCTCGGTCTATCACGTGCTGCTGGCCGAGCACGAGGTGGCTGAGGTGGTGCAGCCGGCGAAGCAGGGCGGCTACGATGTGCTGCCGGCCAATCGCGACCTGTCGGCGGCCGAGGTCGAGCTGATGCAGGAGCTGGCGCGCGAGGCGCGGTTGAAGAACGCGCTGGAGCAGGTGGCGGCCAACTACGACTACATCCTGATCGACAGCCCGCCGTCGCTGAACCTGCTGACGCTGAACGGGCTGGTGGCGGCGCAGGGCGTGCTGATCCCGATGGTGTGCGAATACTACGCACTGGAAGGGCTGACCGACCTGGTCAATACCCTGCGCAAGGTGCGATTGGCGGTCAATCCGAAAATCGAGATTATGGGCCTGCTGCGCACCATGTTTGATGCCCGCAGCAACCTGTCGCAACAGGTGTCGGAACAGCTGGCGCGCCACTTCGGCGACAAGGTGTTCGATACCGTCATCCCGCGCAACATCCGCCTGGCGGAGGCGCCCAGTCACGGCCTGCCGGCACTGATCTACGATCGCAACGCCCGCGGTGCCCAGGCTTACATCGCCCTCGCGTCGGAGCTGACTGCCCGTCTCGAACCGCAAACAACCACAGCAGAACAATAAAGATGGCCAAACTCAAAGGACTGGGCCGCGGTCTTGACGCGCTGCTCTCCACTGTCGAATCCGTTGACGACCGCCTGACCGCACTGGCGATCGAGCGCATCCGTCCCGGCAAATACCAGCCGCGCAGCCAGATCGACGACGCCGCACTGGAAGAGCTGGCGGCCTCGATCCGCGCCCAGGGCGTGATCCAGCCGGTGGTGGTGCGCGAGGTCGGCCTTGGTGACTACGAGCTGATCGCCGGCGAACGCCGCTGGCGTGCCAGCCGCAAGGCCGGTCTGGCCGAGATTCCGGCGGTGATCCGCAGTGTTTCCGACGAAGCGGCGCTGGCGATGGGGCTGATCGAGAACATCCAGCGTCAGGAGCTGGACCCGATCGAGGAAGCGCGCGGTCTGAAGCGGCTGATCGACGAGTTCGCCCTCACCCACGAGGCCGCCGCCGAGGCGGTCGGCCGCTCGCGCAGCGCGGTCAGCAACCTGCTGCGGCTGCTGGCGTTGCCGGAGCCGGTGCAGCAGATGCTGCACGATGGTCGCCTGGAAATGGGCCATGCCCGGGCACTGTTGCCGCTGCCGGTGCTGGAACAGATCAGCCTGGCGCAGCAGATTGCCGCCGACGGCCTCACCGTGCGCGAGGTGGAACAAAAAGCGCAACAGCAGGACGGCAAGGTTGGCCGCAAACCGGCCGCGCCGGCACGGCAGGATGCCGACGTGCGCCGGCTGGCGGAAACGCTGTCCGAACAGCTGGGCATGAGCGTCAGTTTGCGCAATGCTGCGCGTGGTAACGGCAAGCTGATCATCGAATATGCAAATCTGGATGAACTTGACCGGCTGCTGGAAAAACTGCAAGCAAAATCAAAGTTGTGAGCCGGCTTTTGGCCATAAACAGCGGAACGAAGCAAAGTTGACGCTTTCGTCACGTCAAGCCTATAATCGTCCGATTTTTTACGATTCAGACATGATTAATCCAGACGCCAAACGCGTAGTCCGCATTCAGCTCAGACTGACGCTGCTTGCCATGCTGGTTGGCTTGGTGGTTGCCGAAGCGCCGCTGAATGCCGCCATGTCTGTGTTGTTGGGTGGCCTGTGCGCCATCATTCCGGCGCTGGTGTACATCCGCATCACCGGTGCCGTGCAGCGTGGCGATCCGGCGGCCATCATGCGCAGCCATTACCGCGCGGCCGCGGCAAAATTTATACTGACACTGCTCCTATTTGGTGGTGTGCTTTTGTTTTTCAAGGATTTATTGGTGCCGGGATTGTTTGGTGGCTTCATCGCTGCCACTTCCGCGTACTGGTTCGGGCTTCTGATCAAAAATTGAGACCAAAGCAATGGCAAGCAACGCAACTGAATATATCCAGCATCACCTGACGTTCTGGAAGTCATCGCACGAAGGCGGCTTCTGGACCCTGCACCTCGATACCTTCTCGGTATCGCTGATCCTCGGCTTCATTTTCCTGGCCGTGTTTGCCTCCGTGGCACGCAACGCCAAGATGGAAAACCCGGGTCGCTTGCAGATGTTCGTCGAAACCATCGTCGAGATGGTCGACACCCAGGTAAAAGAGATTTTCCATGCCAAGAGCAAAGTCATCGCCCCGCTGGCGCTGACCATCTTCTGCTGGATTTTCCTGATGAACACCATGGACTTGCTGCCGGTTGACCTGCTGCCGATGGTGGCACAGTGGATCGGTCACACCTTCTTCGGTGCCGACCCGGCTCACGTTTACCTGCGCGTGGTACCGTCCGCCGACGTGAACGCCACTTTCGCGATGTCGCTGTCGGTGATGCTGTGCATCATCGGTTTCTCCATCGCCGCCAAGGGTCTGGGTGGCTGGACCAAGGAACTGTTCACCGCGCCGTTCCATGCCGAAGGTCTGGTGATGACCATCATCCTGGCTCCGGTCAACTTCGCGTTCCAGCTGGTTGAGCTGGCCGCCAAGCCGATCTCTCTCGCACTTCGTTTGTTCGGTAACATGTACTCCGGCGAACTGATCTTCATCCTGATTGCACTGCTGCCAGTGGCGTTCCAGTGGATTCTGGGCGCGCCATGGGCGATCTTCCACATCCTGGTGATCACCCTGCAGGCCTTCGTGTTCATGATGCTGACCATCGTGTATCTCAGCCTCGCGGTCGAGAAGCACTGATTTAACGATTTTCTTAGTACCTTTTTTCAAACCATCCTTGCACTTAGTCTTTAGGAGATTTAAATGGAAGCTCTCGTTTCTCAGATCCAGTCGATGACCGCTCTGGCCGCAGCCCTGATCATTGGTCTTGGCGCGATTGGTACTGCCCTGGGTTTTGCCATCCTCGGCGGTAAGTTTCTGGAATCGTCCGCTCGTCAACCTGAGCTGATCCCTGTTCTGCAAACCAAACTGTTCATTATCGCCGGTCTGCTTGACGCGATCTCCATGATCGGTGTGGGTGTTGCCATGCTGTACACCTTCAACAACCCGTTCCTGACTGCGGCTATCGCTGCTGTTAAAGCTGGCGCTTAATTTTTAACGCAAGCGGTTGTTGTCGTAACCCCACTGGAGGAAAACAAGCGTGGAATTCAATGCAACACTACTAGGCCAGGCGATCACGTTCGCTATCCTGGTATGGTTCACCATGAAGTTTGTTTGGCCTCCGCTTACCAACATGATGGACGAGCGTGCCAAGCGTATTGCTGATGGCTTGGCCGCTGCAGAGCGTGGCAAACAGGATCTGGAAGCAGCCGAAAAGCGCGTTGCTGACGAACTTCGTCAGGCAAAACAACAAGCTACCGAGCTGATCCTGGCCGCTGAAAAGCGTGCCAACCAGATCGTGGATGAAGCCAAGGACGCAGCTCGCACCGAAGGTGCAAAGCTGGTGGCGGACGCGAAGGCCCAAATCGATCAGGAAGTTTTGCGTGCCAAGGAGTCGCTGCGTGAGCAGGTTGCCTCCCTGGCCGTGAGCGGCGCGGAAAAGATCCTGCGCAAAGAGATCGATGCAGCCAAGCACGCTGATCTGTTAGCTTCCATCAAAGCGGAGTTTTAAACAACTCATGGCAGAACTTATTACCGTAGCAAGGCCCTATGCCGAAGCGGTATACAGCCTGGCCGCCGAGCAGCAGTCGCAGGCCAAATGGTCTGAAGCGCTCGCGTGGCTGGCTGCCATGGTGACAAACCCGGACGTGGCCCAGGTGGTCACCAACCCGAAACATACCGCGCAAGAGGTTGAGGCGCTGTTGTTGGACGTGTTGGGTGAACGTGGCAGTGATGACATCAAGCAGTTTGTTGTCACCCTCATCGAAAACCGCCGTCTGACATTGTTACCGGAAATTGCTGGCCAGTTTGAACAGCTCCGAGCCAAGTCCGAGGGAGTCGTCGACGCAGTTGTCGAATCGGCTTTCCCGCTGACCGAAGCTCAGCAAACCGATCTGATCGCCGCGCTTACCAAGAAGTATGGCAAGACCGTACGAATTGAAGTGCGCGAAGCTGCCGAGCTTATCGGCGGCGTACGCATTTTGATCGGTGATGACGTGATTGACGCGTCTGTGAGCGGCAAACTGCACGCAATGGCGGCAAGCCTCAAGAATTAGGAGAGATCATGCAGTTGAACCCCTCTGAAATCAGTGACCTGATCAAGGCGAAGATTCAGAACCTGTCCGAAGGTGTAGAGACGCGTACCAAAGGTACCGTGATCTCCGTAACCGACGGTATCGTTCGTATCCATGGCCTGGCAGACGTGATGCAGGGTGAAATGCTCGAGTTCTCGGGCAACACCTTTGGCCTGGCCATGAACCTGGAGCGTGACTCCGTTGGTGCCGTGATCCTGGGCGAGTACGAGCACATCTCCGAAGGTCAGGAAGTTAAATGTACCGGTCGCATTCTGGAAGTGCCGGTAGGTCCTGAGCTGGTTGGCCGCGTGGTAAACGCGCTGGGTCAGCCGATCGACGGTAAAGGTCCGATCAACGCGACCAAATCCTCCCCGATCGAAAAGATTGCTCCGGGCGTGATTGCCCGTCAGTCCGTTTCGCAGCCTATGCAAACCGGCCTGAAGTCGATCGACTCCATGGTGCCGGTTGGCCGTGGTCAGCGTGAGCTGATCATTGGCGACCGTCAGACAGGCAAGACCGCTGTCGCACTGGACGCGATCGTTAACCAGAAAGGCACCGGCGTTGTCTGCATCTACGTAGCCGTAGGTCAGAAAGCATCGTCGATCGCCAACGTGGTTCGCAAACTGGAAGAACACGGCGCGCTGGCCCACACCATCGTGGTTGCCGCGACCGCTTCCGAAGCTGCTGCGCTGCAGTTCATTGCCCCGTACTCCGGTTGCGCAATGGGCGAATACTTCCGCGACATCGGTGAAGATGCGCTGATCGTATACGATGACCTGTCGAAACAGGCCGTTGCCTACCGTCAGATCTCGCTGCTGCTGCGTCGTCCACCGGGCCGTGAAGCCTATCCTGGCGACGTATTCTACCTGCACTCCCGTCTGCTGGAACGCGCTTCCCGCATCAACGAGGACGAGGTAGAGAAGCTGACTGGTGGCGCCGTCAAAGGCAAAACCGGCTCGCTGACCGCGCTGCCGATCATCGAAACCCAGGCTGGCGACGTTTCCGCCTTCGTTCCGACCAACGTGATTTCGATTACCGACGGTCAGATCTTCCTGGAAACCGACCTGTTCAACGCCGGTATCCGTCCTGCGATCAACGCCGGTATCTCGGTGTCGCGCGTGGGTGGTGCAGCTCAGACCAAAGTCATCAAGAAGCTGGGCGGTGGTATTCGTCTGGCACTGGCCCAGTATCGCGAACTGGCTGCATTCTCGCAGTTTGCTTCCGACCTGGACGAAGCAACCCGCAAGCAGCTGCAGCACGGTGAAGTGGTTACCGAACTGATGAAGCAGAAGCAGTTCTCGACCCTGTCGACCGCCGAAATGGCGCTGACACTGTGGTCGGTGAACAAGGGTTACTACGAAGATGTGCCGGTGAAGAGCGCGTTGGCTTTCGAAGCCGCCTTCCTGGCCTATGTTCGCGCCAACCATGCTGACGTACTGGCTGCAACGGATGCGAGTGGTGACCTGTCTGCCGACAATGAAAAAGTACTGGCCTCGGCGATCGCGTCGTTCAAGGCTGGCTACAGTTTCTAAACTGAGTCTTTCGGACAACCTCGAGTTAAAGAAAGGTTCGGGATATGGCAGTCGGTAAAGAGATTCTCACCAAGATCCGAAGCGTGCAGAACACGCAGAAGATCACCCGCGCTATGCAAATGGTGTCAACCTCCAAGATGCGCAAAACGCAAGAGCGTATGCGCGCTGCCCGTCCTTACGCCGAGAAGGTGCGTTCTGTTATGGCGCACCTGGCTTCGGCCAACACGGATCTGGAGCACCCACTGCTTGCACGTCGTGACGTTATCAAGCGTGCTGGTATTCTGTTGATCACTTCGGACAAAGGCCTTTGCGGTGGCTTGAACGCCAATACCCTGAAGCGCTTTTATGCCAAAGTCAGCGAACTGCAAGCGCAAGATGTCGCAGTTGACGTCTGCGCCATCGGCCAGAAAGGCCTTGCAGCATGCCAGCGTGCCAAACTGAACGTTGTGGCAAGTGCGGTTCAGCTGGGCGATGTGCCCAAGCTGGAAAAATTGATCGGCCCGCTTACAGTACTGCTGAAACAGTATGCTGAAGGCGAACTGGATGCGGTTTATATCGTGTATTCCCGTTTCATCAACACGATGAAGCAGGAGCCAGCCCTGGAACAACTGTTGCCGTTGACCGACGAGCATATGGTATCGGAGCACACCCATTCGTGGGACTACCTCTACGAGCCGAATGCCACTGACGTGATGGAGTTCCTGGTGAAGCGTTATCTGGAGTCCGTGGTGTACCAGTCGGTGGCGGAAAACATTGCTTCCGAGCAAGCCGCCCGTATGGTCGCCATGAAGGCTGCAACCGATAACGCGGGTAATGCGATCAAGCAACTGCGTCTTGTGTATAACAAGTCGCGTCAGGCAGCAATTACCAAAGAGCTGTCCGAGATCGTGTCTGGTGCCGCTGCGGTATAACCGTCGCAGGACTGTAAAAGTTTATTGAGTTAGGAACCGATAATGAGCCAAGGCAAAATCGTACAAATCATTGGCCCGGTGGTTGACGTGGAATTCCCACGCGACGCCATGCCAAAGATTTATGATGCCCTGAAGCTGGTTGACGCAGATCTGACGCTTGAAGTCCAGCAGCAGCTGGGCGACGGCGTCGTGCGTACCATCGCGATGGGTAGCTCTGACGGCCTGAAGCGTGGCATGGCGATCACCAATACCGGCGCACCGATTTCGGTACCGGTTGGCGCTGCCACCCTCGGTCGTATCATGGATGTACTGGGCAATCCGGTTGACGAAGCAGGTCCGGTGGCTAGCGAATCCGTTCGCGCCATTCACCAGACTGCGCCGAAGTTCGACGAACTGTCCTCCGCTACTGAACTGCTGGAAACTGGCATCAAGGTTATTGACCTGCTGTGCCCGTTTGCCAAAGGCGGTAAGGTGGGTCTGTTCGGTGGTGCCGGTGTCGGCAAGACCGTTAACATGATGGAACTGATCAACAACATTGCCAAGGCACACTCGGGTCTGTCCGTGTTTGCCGGCGTTGGTGAGCGCACTCGTGAAGGTAACGACTTCTACCACGAGATGAAAGACTCCAACGTTCTGGACAAAGTGGCAATGGTGTACGGCCAGATGAACGAGCCGCCAGGCAACCGTCTGCGCGTAGCGCTGACCGGTCTGACCATGGCCGAGCATTTCCGCGACGAGAAGGACGAAAACGGCAAGGGCCGTGACGTGCTGTTCTTCGTGGACAACATCTACCGTTACACACTGGCCGGTACCGAAGTATCCGCACTGCTGGGCCGTATGCCTTCCGCAGTGGGTTACCAGCCGACGCTGGCCGAAGAAATGGGCCGTCTGCAAGAACGTATTACCTCGACCAAGGATGGTTCGATTACCTCCATCCAGGCCGTTTACGTTCCAGCCGATGACTTGACCGACCCGTCTCCTGCCACAACGTTTGCCCACCTGGACGCAACCGTGGTGCTGTCGCGTGACATCGCTTCCCTTGGTATCTACCCTGCGGTAGACCCACTGGATTCGACTTCCCGCCAGCTGGATCCGCTGGTTGTTGGCGACGAGCACTACAGCGTTGCCCGCGGCGTGCAGACTACCCTGCAGAAGTACAAGGAACTGCGTGACATTATCGCGATTCTGGGTATGGACGAACTGTCTGAAGAAGACAAGCTCACCGTATACCGTGCGCGTAAGATCCAGCGTTTCCTGTCCCAGCCGTTCCACGTGGCAGAAGTGTTTACCGGCTCGCCGGGCAAATACGTTCCGCTGAAGGAAACGATCAAGGGCTTCAAGGCAATTATCAGCGGCGAGTACGACCATCTGCCGGAACAAGCGTTCTACATGGTCGGCTCCATCGACGAAGCTGTCGAGAAAGCCAAGACCCTTTAATCAAGGAGAGGGCTAATGGCCAAGATGCATGTGGAAGTGGTCAGTACCGAACAGCAGATCTACTCCGGTGAAGCCGAATTTCTGGTGGCACCGGCTCAGGAAGGCGAGATCGGTATCTATCCACGTCACGTGCCGCTGTTGACCCGTATCAAGCCAGGCCTGTTGCGTTTGACAGTGCCTGGTTCCAAGGAAGAAGTACTGGTGGCGGTATCGGGTGGCATGATGGAAGTGCAACCTAACCACATCACGGTTCTTGCGGATACGGCGATTCGCGGTGAGGATCTCGACGAAGCGCGTGCGGCAGAAGCCAAGCGTACTGCTGAGGATGCCCTCAAGCATGCGGCCAGTGATCAAGACACGGCGAAAGCACAAGCTGCTCTGGCTTCTGCGATTGCCCAGCTCAAGGCACTGGAGTATCTGCGCAAGCGCGTGCACTAAGCGCGTCAGCGTTTGCTGTATAGTTCAGGCTGTCACTCCGGTGACAGCCTTTTTCATTTCTGGATAGACAGGCAGACTCGCCGCCTGGCTATTGTCATTATCTGGACTGTTGCATGGACTCTCTCAGCGTTGTCATTCTGGCTGCCGGCAAAGGCAAGCGTATGTATTCGGCCTTGCCCAAGGTGTTGCACCCGATCGGCGGACAGCCGATGCTGGCGCGCGTGATCGCCACCGCCCGCCAGTTGCAGCCGGCCAAGATCGTGGTGGTCTACGGTCACGGCGGCGAACAGGTACGCGAGCAGATCCAGGACCCGGACATCGCCTGGGCGCTGCAGGCCGAGCAGCTGGGCACCGGCCACGCGCTGAAGATGGCGCTGCCGCACCTACCCAAGGTTGGCCGCACGCTGGTGCTGTACGGCGACGTGCCGCTGACCACGCTGGCGACCCTGCAGCAGTTGCTGGCGGCGGCGGAGCAGGGCATGGCGCTGCTGGTCGATGTGCTGCCGGATGCCAGCGGTTACGGCCGCATCGTGCGCAACGAGGTGGGCGAGATCGTCGCCATCGTGGAAGACAAGGATTGCAGCGCGGCGCAGAAGGCGATCCGCGAAATCAATACCGGCATGCTGGTGCTGCCCAACGAGCGCCTCGACGGCTGGCTCGGCGCGCTGAAGAACGGCAATGCACAGGGTGAATACTACCTGACCGATGTCATCGGTCTGGCGGTGGCCGATGGTCTGGCGGTGCCCGGTGTCACCGTGGCCGCCTCATGGGAGGCCGCCGGCGTCAACAACAAGTGGCAGCTGGCCGAGCTGGAGCGTCAGTTGCAGCTGAACCAGGCGCGGGCACTGCTCACCGCCGGCGTTACCCTTGCCGATCCGGCGCGCATCGACGTGCGCGGCGAACTGCAGCATGGCCAGGACGTCAGCATTGACGTCGGCTGCGTGTTCGAAGGCCAGGTAAGCCTGGGTGATAATGTGCAGATCGGCGCCTACTGCGTGCTGAAAAACGTCACCGTCGCCGCCGGCAGCCGCATCGCGCCGTACTCGCACCTGGAAGACGCGGTGGTGGGCGAGGGCTGCCGCATCGGGCCGTATGCGCGGCTGCGTCCCGGCGCAAGGTTGGCCGCACATGTGCACGTCGGCAACTTTGTCGAGATCAAGAAGAGCAATATCGGCATCGGTTCCAAGGTCAATCACCTGAGCTATATCGGCGATGCTGAGGTCGGCAGCAAGGTCAATATCGGTGCCGGCTCGGTGACCTGCAACTACGACGGCGTCAACAAGTACCGCACCGTGATCGGCGACGGCGTGTTCGTCGGCTCCGGCACGCTGATGGTCGCACCGGTAACGCTGGAAGAGGGCGCCACCATCGGCGCCGGCTCGGTGCTCACCAAGACCGCCCCCGCCGGCCAGCTCACCGTGGCGCGCGCCAAGCAGCTGACGGTGCCGGGCTGGCAGCGTCCGCAGAAGAAGAACTGATGGCCGGCTGAAACCCTGACAGCCCTGCAGCCTGCTTGCTGCAGGGCTGTTTGTTCTGGTGTATTTCACCGCCCGCCATGGTTGGCCGCAGGCCTGTCCGCGATCAGGGTGTCTCAGTCAAACAAGGCATCAAGATGACAGCTGCCCTGTTTCCGCCCCTGCACACTGGCAATGTGCAGACGGTGCTGACCATTTTGTGCATGGTAGCTGGCGAGCAGCGAGACCGTGATCACCTCTTCCGGCTTTGTGTTCTGCAGAGCCAGCAATGCTTCGACACCGCTAGCCTTGCCATTGCTATCACGCAGCAGATAGCGGCTTTGGGCTATGTCACAGCGCTTTAACACCCACTCACTGCCGTTTTTTTCCAGCGTGCCGGTAAACAGATCGACCGCTTGGGTTTCGGCATGGGCTGATAGGCTCAGCAACAGACTGGTCATGACCAACCAGGTTTTCATCACGCTATTCCTTTCTTCACGGTGGCGGCCAACTTTCCACCTTTCATCATGTGGCGATGCGAACTATGCCAAACGATAGGCTGCGCGGCAAACCGCTTGCCTGCATTTCCGGTTCATATAGCTTGCTGGGCATGAGGCTGACGGTGCAGATACGCTTACAGACTTGCGGCACAGATTTTGCACTGCTATCATCAGAAAACTTTTGAAACGAAACTTAATCTGATGAAGCGAAACACCCAGCAGCGTCGTCACGCGATTGTGGCCCTGGTGCAGGAATACGGTGAAGTCAGCGTCGATGACCTGACCCGCCGTTTTAACACCTCCGAAGTCACCATCCGCAAGGATCTTGCGCTGCTGGAAACCAGCGGGCTGTTGCTGCGCCGCTATGGTGGTGCGGTGGCCTTGCCAGCCGAGATCGTGAGCGCCGATGCCGAAAAAGTTTCGCAACGAAAGATGGCGATTGCCCGCGCCGCAGCCGAACGCATCCGTGACCACAATCGCATCATCATTGACAGCGGTAGCACCACCTGCGCCGTCATCCCGCTACTGGCGCCGAAGCAGGGCCTCGTCGTGATGACCAACTCGCTGAATGTGGCCGCCGCACTACGCGAACTCGAAAACGAGCCGACCCTGCTGATGACCGGTGGCACCTGGGACCCGCATTCCGAATCGTTCCAGGGCCAGGTGGCCGAGCAGGTGCTGCGCTCCTACGACTTTGACCAGCTGTTTGTCGGTGCCGACGGCATCGATCTCGAACGCGGCACCACCACCTTTCACGAGCTGGTCGGCCTGTCGCGCGTGATGGCCGAAGCGGCACGCGAAGTGATCGTCATGGCCGAGTCTGACAAGGTTGGCCGCAAGATTCCGAATCTCGAGCTGCCGTGGCAGCAGATTCACACCCTGATTACCGATGACGGCCTCAGCGATGCGGCCCGTACCCAGATTGCCGCGCGCGGCGTGCAGGTGATCTGCGCCCCAGTCGGCGAAACGCCAAGGAGAAAATGAATGTGTGGCATTGTTGGCGCGATTGCTTCGCGCGATATCGTTCCGGTACTGGTCGAGGGCCTGAAGCGCCTCGAGTATCGCGGCTATGACTCTTCCGGCATCGCCGTGCACGCCGGCAGCGACATCACGCGCGTGCGCCGCGTTGGCCGCGTGGCGGAAATGGAAGCCGCGGCCGTGGCGGACAATGTGCATGGCGAGCTGGGCATCGGCCACACCCGCTGGGCTACCCACGGCGGTGTCACCGAATACAACGCCCACCCGCACGTGTCGCACGGCCTGATTGCGGTGGTGCACAACGGCATCATCGAGAATCACGAACAGAAGCGCGCCGAGCTGAAAGCCGCCGGCTACCAGTTCGAATCGCAGACCGACACCGAGGTGATCGCCCACCTGGTGCACCAGTACTACCTGGTAGAAAAAGACCTGTTCCGTGCCGTGCACAAGGCCACCCGCGAGCTGACCGGCGCCTACGCCATCGGCGTCATCGCGCTGGACCGTCCGGACGAACTGGTGTGCGCGCGCATGGGCTGCCCGCTGCTGGTCGGCCTCGGCGACGGTGAAAACTTCATCGCCTCTGACGTCTCCGCCATCCTGTCCGCCACCCGCCGCGTGATCTTCCTGGAAGAGGGCGACATCGGCCGCCTGACCCGTGACGGCGTGACGCTGATCGACAAGGACGACCAGCCGGTGGAGCGCAAGGTGCACGTCTCCGACGTGTCGCTGGCCTCGCTGGAGCTGGGCCCGTACAGCCACTTCATGCAGAAGGAAATCCACGAGCAGCCGAAGGCGCTGTCCGACACCATCGAGGCGATTCTTGACGACGGTTTCAGCGCCGAACTGTTCGGTGCCGCTGCGGCCAACGTGCTGCCGACGCTGACCGGGGTGAAGATCCTCGCCTGCGGCACCAGCTACTACGCCGGCCTGACCGCCAAGTACTGGATCGAGAGCATCGCCGGCGTGGTGTGCGACGTGGAAATCGCCAGCGAATACCGCTACCGCGACGCCTTCGCCGATCCGCAGCACCTGGTGGTGACCATCTCGCAGTCCGGCGAGACGCTGGACACCATGGAAGCGCTGAAATACGCCAAGTCGCTGGGACACCGCCATGCGCTGTCGATCTGCAACGTGCGCGAATCCGCGATTCCACGCGCCTCCGAGCTGGTGTTCTACACCCGCGCCGGCGCAGAGATCGGCGTCGCCTCCACCAAGGCGTTCACCACCCAGCTGGTCAGCCTGTTCGCGCTGGCGGTGACGCTGGGCAAGGTGCGCGGCCGCGTAACGGCCGAGCAGGAAGCGCAGTATCTGGCCGAATTGCGCCACCTGCCGGGCAGCGTGCAGCACGCGCTGAACCTGGAGCCGCAGATCACCGCCTGGTCGGCGCAGTTCGCCGCCAAGAACGACGCACTGTTCCTCGGCCGCGGCCTGCATTACCCGATCGCGCTGGAAGGCGCGCTGAAGCTGAAGGAAATCTCCTACATCCACGCCGAAGCCTATCCGGCCGGCGAGCTGAAGCACGGCCCGCTGGCACTGGTGGACGAGAACATGCCGGTGGTGGTGATCGCCCCCAACGACGCGCTGCTGGAGAAGGTGAAGTCCAACATGCAGGAAGTGCGCGCCCGCGGTGGCGAGCTGTTCGTGTTCGCCGATGCCGACAGCCACTTTAGCGACTCCGACGGCGTACACGTGATCCGCACCCCGCGCCACGTCGGCGTGCTCAGCCCGATCGTGCACTCCATCCCGGTGCAGCTGCTGGCCTACCATGTGGCGCTGGCACGCGGTACCGATGTGGATAAGCCACGCAATCTCGCAAAATCGGTCACCGTGGAATAAAGGTTGGCCGCAGGGTTGTGACTTGATCAGAAAGAATAAAGTCTGTCACGACAATGACATGATCAGCTAGTACTAAGCAAAGAGGCCCAGTAGGGCCTCTTTGCTTTTGAGCTTGGTTTGAGGATGCGGAAGGGCAAGGGTCGAAGGGGCTACTCGTCGGCCAAAATGGTCATTGGACCTGAGAGCTGAATCTGGCAGCAATCTACTACTTAGTAGCCGTTTGAACTCGTGAGCTCGAAAACAGCCGCCGCCTTCCTCTGTCGTGACCGTCCACATCGAGAGAATCCCAATTTTTGAACCCCAAGCTGCAGGTCCTTTCCAGATACCGAAAGATTAGCTGTACAGCTAATGTTGGACTTTAAGCTAAGTTATGCGGTTGCGCCATATTAGCTGTGCAGCTAATATGGCGCGTATGGATAATGCCGATGTTTCTTTATTACACGATTTCACTGGTTCGCTCCAGCGTACTACCGGCTTCTTCACAGAACATGAAGAGGTAGAGGTGCAATTTGGCGATCATCGTCGAAATGCACGGCTAGACGCATTGCTGGAAACAAAGACTCCGGACGGTGGCTCCTGCGTATTGGCAATCGAGATGAAACGCATAGCCTATCCACGAGATGTCCGGATGGCGATCAGCCACCTGCTGGAGTATCGAGCGACGGTCCCTGACGACACTCGAGTTGAACTGTGCGTGGTCGCGGAGACGATCAGTCCAGGTTCGCGAGATGAGCTGCGGAAAGCCGGCATCAACTACTACGACCAGAGCGGAACGCTATATTTCCGACATCGCACCTGGTTAGTTGATATTGAGCGCGCACCAATACGCCCAGCCCGTAAAAAGGATATCGCGTTGTTTAGCGGGGCACGCGAACAGGTCGTGCATGCCTTGCTCCACCATTGGTATGAAAATGTTGATGATGGGTACGTCACTGGAGGGGCGCTCTCTTTCCTCTCGCATACATCAACCTATACCGTGTCTAGCACGATGCAGGCTCTTGAGCAGCTTGACTTCGTCGAATCGAAGGGAAGCGGCCCTAGTCAGCGCCGCCGCTTGCGCGATCCTGCAGCACTTCTCGATGCATGGGCTGAGGAGTGGACCAGACGGCGGGAAGTGAAGACCCGCTGGTACACGTATGCTCCCAGCGGGCTACTCACCGACCGGGTCATTGAAGGATTCGTCAGACATGCGCGCCAGGAATGGGCGCTCACAGGGGCCGCAGCGGCCAATGCCATCGTTCCGCGATTGACCAACGTTGATCGTGTGGAGGTCATCGTTCAGCCAGGCGAGGCGGAGCATCTAGCATATGCAATAGGTCTGTCTCAAGCGGACAAAGGCGCCAACGTAGTCATGATCGAACGGACTGGCGCGTCCTTACTGTTCCTGGACGAGCACCCTGAACGCCCACATTCCCGCTTCGCCAGCCGATTCATACAGTACCTAGATCTTCTCAACGGCTACGGTCGCAATAAAGAGCTCGCGGAAGAGTTCCGCAAACATGCTCTCAAAATAGGAAGCCGCAAGTGAACACGAAACATAAGACTGCCGCGGAGTACAACACCGATCACACCAAGGCGTGTGAGATCGCACTCGTCGCGCTGCTGCGCGCATTTGGCTCATTTAAGAACAATTTGCGGCTGGTGGGTGGGCTGGTTCCGCGCTATTTGACGCCGTCACAGCCACCGGAAGTTCCGGAGCATGCCGGTACGACCGATGTCGACGTTGTTCTCAACATCACGGTACTCGCCGCGAAAGGCACCTACGATAAGTTGAAGCGGCAGTTGAAAGACGGAGGCTTCGACCGCTATCAACCCAAACCCGAGGGTCCGGTGAGTTCTTGGCAATGGGCATACAACGCCGGTGGCACACCGATTGTCGTCGAATTTCTGCAGCACACTGACGACCCGGAACAGAGTGCCGTTCTCGTGGAAGTTGATGGCGAGGAAGTTTCAGCGTGCCAAATCCTTTATGCCGGCATTGCACATGACTGGTTTGAGGAGAAGGACATCGTTGTCGAACTCCCCAATAACGACGGGATCGTCAAGGAGACTATTCGCTACGCAGATGCGGTTGCCTTCATCGTTCTAAAGGCGCTCGCCTTCAATACCCGCCACGAACGCAAGGATGCTTCTGACCTTGTCCATGTGATGCGTTACTGGGGTAGCGTCGAATCACTCGCCAAATCATTCAGCATGCGTTTAGCCACTGGAGCCCACAGCGGCGCAATCGATCGTGCGCTAGCAGCACTGGAGGACAACTTCTGCGACGAGCCAGGGATTCCTGGTTATCGCAAGGATGGGCCGTCTGCCGTGGCTAACTTCCATGGGCTTCAGGATGCCGATGAGGACTTACGGATCGGCGAGCAGCGCGACGTGAGCGGCATGGTGGGCTACTTCCTTCAGCAAGTTAGACAACTTCGTGGAGATGGCGCTGCTCAATGATTATGAGCCTCGCTTCGTTACACCGGCGCTGTCGTGCTGTACGCGATGGCGAAGGTTACTTCGCGGATGGGCGTGTCTGAGATTCAGTGTAAACTGGCCATTACCATCGCATCATTGACCGCTGGGTTTGGCCGACCGGTCTCCTCACCCCCGTCCTGAAACCCTTGCTATTGCTAGCTTTGACAGACTATGGCAACAAGCATGCACATGACCCCTTGAAATCGTCACTGAGTGACAGACTTAAAATTTTGGCGGTTACGTGGTTTTAATATAAAAAAATCATAGCCTTACGATTTGTTGTCATGACAGACTTTATTCTCTCCGATCAGACTGTTTACAGACAATAAATATTTCTCTTGAACAATAAAGATGTAGCCTAGACAACAAAGATGTAAAAAAAACCGGCAAGCTGTCTTGCCGGGTTTTTTTTATGTGTTGTTGCCAAAGTAGTTCTGATGCACCTGACGCGGCTTGATCTGACTCCCGTCCTTCCCGTCTCTGAACTGGTAGTTCCGCCCTTTCCATACAATTCGTCATACTGGGCCCAATAGACGTGTAGATGCGGCTTGTTCACCTCCATGGTGACTTGCCTATCGTGGGCTTGATACCCCGTGGTCAGCTTCCATCGAGAAGACGTCACCCGGCAAGCCGGGCGCCGCCTCTCATGTCAAACGTTGGGGGGCTTATTTCGCCTACTCGGGCATAGAGAGATAGGCGTCAATAAGAGTTGACGGAATGGTCGATCGTCAACCATCATTGACACATGACCATTCTGAAAAATCTTCCGTCGCCTACCGACCCTGAAAAGGCGCTTGCTGCTGTCGTTTCTCTTCGCGTAACGGCTGACAAATTGGAATTAAGCGCAGTTGCTGCCGCGCTCGAACAGGGATGGTCTTGGTCCCAAATTGCTGAGGCTCTTGGTGTTTCAAAGCAAGCGGCTCACAAGCGCCTCGCAAGTTTAATTCCCAAGTCCGCTGTGCGACGTTAGGAGAAATTCGTGCTAAGCAAACTTCGACAGAAATTCCGCGACATCAAGACTATCAAGTCCCTCTTTGAGAAAGCCGAACAGCACGCCAACGCTAGCGGTCAACGAGAGCCAGGATCAGAACACTTCGTGATGGCGGCATTTGGCCTTCCTGATGGCACCGCCCAGAACGCATTTCGCCACCTAAATGCAGACCCTAATCAGTTTGCTACCGCAGTCGCCCAGCAATACATCAGTGCCTTGCACGATATCGGAATAAGTCTTTCACAAGGCAATTCACTTGTGAGCGATACTGCTCCCGTCCCGGCCAACAATGGGGTGTTCAAGGCAAAGCCTTCTGTCAAAGCACTGATAGCGGCACTATGGGAACTTAAGAAGGCCGATTCTGCCCCTCTATTGGGTGCTCACGTGGTCTTGGCGGCGATATCAGCTCAATTCGGCGTGACGCCTCGTACCCTTCAGAGCATGGGCGTTGATCCCGCAAGTCTAGCCGCTGCAGCGAAAGCAGAAATTGCCGCTTTCCACTCAGCGTAATCGCCTGCCCCTCAACCCGGCAGTTGAGCGGACCTGTGAATCGCCCCTGCTTCTCTAGATACTTTAACGGCTGCAATCAATACAGAAGCGGACGTCGAGAGTCTGACTGTGACTGACTGCTTTGGCCGACAACTCTCCGTAGTATTCCGAGGTGTCATCCGTGCCACTAATACGTAGTCCCCAAGGTTGGCCGCAAGCCGTCACCTGTTTGCGGCCAACCTTGTCTTGGTGGGTAGCTGCGCGCGGCAGCCATCGCCGGATGACCTTGCAATATTGTTGCGTCATGATGTGTTCTAATAAGCCTTTTCGGCAGTAAAGAGGGCTTCAGCATGCAGATACTGGCCGTGGTGACGGCGCTGGCGGTGGCGGCCTGGGCGCTATGGTGCGCCCGGCAGCTGCGGCGTCACCGGCGCTGGCTGGACGGTGCCGCCGATCCGGTGCTGCTGGTCGAGCGCAACGGCCGCATCCGCTTTGCCAACCGCCAGCTGTGCCAGCTGCTGGACTTGCCGGCGGCCGAGGTGCGGTGCCTGCGGCTGGAGCAGATCGTGTTGCCGGACAGCGACGGCTACGGCCCGGTGTGGGCGACGCTGTTTTCCCGCCACTCGCGCTTTGTCGGCAGCCTGGGCCTGCGCCAGGTGCGCTACCGCGCCGGGCTGGAGCGCATGGTGATCGATGCCGCCGCCTTGCCGGAGGACGCGCTGGTGCTGCTGACGCTGCGACCGCCGTCGCGGCAGAATACCGACCAGCCGCATCACTATCTGGCGCAGAAGCTGCTGCAAACGGCGGAAGCCGACGCCGGCATCGGCTCGTGGGTGCTGCAGATGGCTTCTGGCCGGCTGGACTGGAGCCGCGAGGTGCACCGCATTTTCGGCACCGATCCGGCAACCTTCCGTGCTACCGAGAGCGCCTATTTCGAGCGCGTACATCCTGCCGACCGGGCGCGGGTGCGCGCGGAGCTGGACGCCAAGATGGCGCTGCAGCAGCCGTTCGACATCGAATACCGCATCATCCGCCCGGATGGCGACATCCGCGACCTGCTGGAACGCAACCATATCCACTGCCTGCCGGACGGCACCATCGACCACCTGTGGGGCACCGTGATCGACATGACCCAGCACAAGCAGCTGCAGCGCCAGCTGCAACTGGCGCAGCTGGCGGTCGAGCACAGCTCCGAGGCGGTGGCGATTGCCGATGGCGACATGCGCTGGCTGTATGTCAATCCGGCGCTGTGCCGCATCGCCGGTCGCGACGAGGCGGCACTGCTGGCGGCGCCACCGTCGTTCCTGCTGCCGGGGGCGGATACCGCCTTGCGCGGCCGGGACTTGCTGAGCCTGCTCGGCGAGCGCCACCACTGGCAGGGCGAATTGCGCATCGCCCGCGGCGGCGCGATGCCCTTGCCGGTGCTGGCGTCGGTATCGCGCGTGCAGGACACTGGCGGCGGCGCGGAAACGGTGTGGGTGTTTACCGACATCAGCCGCATCAAGGAATCGGAGCGCCAGTTGCAGAGCCTGGCCTTTTTCGACGGCCTGACCGGTCTGGCCAATCGCACGCTGTTCAACGAGCAGCTGGAGCGGGCGCTGCAGGCCAGCCGTGCGGCCGGCACGCCGCTGGCGCTGGTGTTTGCCGACCTGAACGGTTTCAAGCAGGTCAACGACCGGCTGGGGCATCAGGCCGGCGACGAAGTGTTGTGCCGCATCGCCACGCGGCTGAGCCGTGCGGTGCGCAGCGGCGACCTGGTCGGGCGCTGGGGCGGCGACGAATTCGCCATCCTGCTGCCGGCCTGCGGTGATACGGCGGTACTGGCCGCCCTGCTGCAGCGCCTGCAGCAGGCGGTGGCCATCACCTGTCCGCAGCCGGCGGCAGCGCTGCTGGCGGTCGGCGCCAGCTTCGGCGTCGCCTGTTTCCACGGCGATGCGCTGACGGCCACGGCGTTGCTGGCGCAGGCCGATCAGGCGATGTACCGCGCCAAGTCGCAGGGCGGCGGCGCGGTGTGGCTGCATGACGGGCAGGGGCTGCAGCCGTTTGCCGCCACCGCCGGCAGCGAGGCGGCGTCCGGCCAGCCGGCCGCGTTATGACAGATGCGGGCGGCGCGGGTATGCTGTTGTCTCCTGTCCCGTGTGTGCGCCGCCATGACCGTCAATCCCATTCTCAATAGCGATTCCTACAAGCTCAGTCACTGGGTGCAGTATCCGCCCGGCACCGACGGCATGTATTCCTACGTTGCCGCTCGTGGCGGCACCGCCTCGCACGTGCTGTTTTTCGGCCTGCAGGCGCTGCTGAAGGACTACCTCAGCCAGCGCATCACCCTGGCGCATATTGATGAGGCCGAGGCGCTGGCCGCGCTGCACGGCCTGCCGTTCAACCGCGCCGGCTTCGAACGCATCGTCAAGCGGCATCACGGCTACTGGCCGGTACGTATCCGCGCGGTGGCCGAGGGCGAGCTGATCCCGACCGGGGTGCCGATGGTCACCATCGAATCCACTGACCCCGAGCTGTTCTGGGTGGTGTCCTTCCTGGAGACCGCGCTGCTGCGGGTGTGGTATCCGATCAGCGTCGCCACGCGCAGCTTCCGCGCCAAGGAAATCATCCGCCGCTATCTGTTGCAGACCGCCGACGACCTGTCCGGCCTGCCGTTCAAGCTGCACGATTTCGGCGCGCGTGGCGTGTCCAGCTACGAAAGCTCGGAAATCGGCGGCATGGCGCACCTGGTCAACTTCATGGGCAGCGACACGCTGGCGGCGCTGGTCGCCGCGCGCCGCCACTACCACGAGCCGTGCGCGGCGTTCTCGATTCCGGCGGCGGAGCACGCCACCATCACCGCCTGGGGCCGGCCGCAGGAGGGCGAGGCCTTCAGCAACATGCTGCAGCACTTCGCCAGGCCCGGCGCGTTGCTGGCGGTGGTCAGCGACAGCTACGATGTGTTCCACGCCGTCAGCGAGCTATGGGGCGAGCGCCTGCGCCAGCAGGTGATAGACAGCGGCGCCACGGTGGTGATCCGCCCCGACTCCGGCGAGCCGGTGCAGGTGGTGGCCGAGGTCATCGACCGGCTGGCCGCCGCCTTCGGCACCACCCTGAACAGCAAGGGCTACCGCGTGCTGAACCATGTGCGCGTGATCCAGGGCGACGGCGTCAATCTGGCTAGCATCGACGCGATCCTGTCGCGGTTGGCCAAGCTCGGTTACAGCGCGGACAACGTTGCCTTCGGCATGGGCGCCGAGCTGCTGCAGAAGCTGGACCGCGACACCCACAAGATGGCACTGAAGTGCTCGGCGATCAGTGTCGGCGGCCAGTGGCGCGACGTGTTCAAGGACCCGGTCACCGACCCCGGCAAACGCTCGCTCGGCGGCCGCGTGGTGGCGGCGCGCGACAGCCGCGGCGCCTGGGGCGTCAACACCCTGGAGCGGGTGAGCGACGCCGACCTGCAGATGCGCGTGGTGTGGGAAAACGGCAAGCTGCTGCTGGACGAGGATTTCGCCACCATCCGCGCCCGCGCCGCCGCGCATCTGGCGCACTGACATGCCGAGCCCCGAACAAGTGGTACAGGCGCAGCTGGAGGCCTATAACGCGCGCGATCTCGACGCGCTGCTGGCCACCTACGCCGCCGACGCCTGCAGCTATCTGTATCCGGCGACGCTGGTGGCGCAAGGCCATGCCGCCATTGGCGCGCGCATGGCGCAGCGCTTCGCCGAGCCGGACCTGCACGCGCGGCTGCTGCGGCGCGTGGTGCTGGGCGAGGTGGTGATCGACGACGAGATCGTGACCCGCAATTTTCCCGAGGGCCGCGGCACGCAGGCGATGACCATGATCTACCGCGTCAGCGACGGCCGCATCAGGGATGCGTCCGCCATCATGGGGGAGATGCGACTCGACGCCAGCGTCTGAGCACCCGTCGGTAAAGGTTGGCCGCACCGCCATCTGGCGTGCGGCCAACCTTTTTTCGGCCTGCCGTTTCAGCGCTCGCTTTGCAAGGCCGCCAGCGGCAGCACGCGGATGGCGTTGCCGGGCACCGCCAGATTGGCCCACAGCCAGTTCAGGTGCGCGACCAGCGTCTCGCCGCTGGCGTGCGGGCGGTCCTTGCTGGTGTGGGCGTCGGCGACCACGGTGACGGCGTAACCGAGCGAGGCGGCGCGACGCACGGTGGTGTCGACGCAGAAATCGCTGGCGTAGCCGCCGACCCACAGGTTCTCGATCTCCTCGCTGTCCAGGTACTGACGCAGGCTGGTGTCGAGGAAGCTGTCGGCGGCGGTCTTCTCGATCACCGGGTCGTCCGGCAGGCGCTGCAGGCCCGGATGCAGCTGCCATGCCTCGCTGTCGCGTGGCAGCTCGGCTTCATGGTGCTGGATGAACAGCACGCGGTGGCCGCAGGCGCGGGCGTGGGCGATCAGGCGGTTGATACTGGCCAGGGTCTCGGCGCCGCGCGTGGCACGCGGCGCCAGCTCGATCAGGCCATACTGGAAATCGATGACCAGCAGTGCGGTAGCAGACATCAGGCAAGACTCCTTCGGCAACGGGGTGGCAAGGTTGGCCGCATGCCGCGCGGCCATGGCGCACAGTGTAGCGTCTGCTGCTGCGGCCCGGAATGTCATCGTGCTGTCGGCGGCGGCAGCGCCTTGCTATGCTGAGTTGATGGCCAACCCCGCGGCGGAGGCATGATGGCACGACTCGATAGTCAGCAGGCATTCGAACAGCACCTGCAGCGCGACACCGCGCAGCGCTATGTCGCCCGCTTTGCCGGTTGCTGGCTGCAGAGCTGTTTCCAGCCGATCTTCTACCGTAGCGGCGGCGTGTTCGGCCACGAGGCGCTGTTGCGGGTGCACGACGCCGCCGGCGACAGCGTGCGCCCGGACCGTTTCTTCGCCAGCCTGCCGCTGTTGCAGCAGATCGACGCCGACCGCCTGGCGCGGGTGATCCACATCCGCAATTTCGCCGCCAGCGCCGAGCCAGGCTGCCTGACGCTGAACCTGCTGCCGCTGACGGTGGTGCACGAGGCCGGTTATGGCGGCAACTACGCGCTGATGCTGCAACGGCTGCAGCAGCTGGGCATCGACAACGGCCGCGTGATCCTGGAAGTGGTGGAGTACGAGGTGGAAGAGGGCGACGGCGCGCTGTCGGCGGCGCTGGGTGCGGCCGCGGCGGCCGGTTTCGGCATCGCGGTGGACGATTTCGGCGCCATGGCCTCCGGTCACGGCCGGGTGCGCGCGCTGCGACCGGACATCATCAAGATCGACCGCAGCCTGCTGCTGGACTACATGCAGGGCGACAACGGCCAGCTGGCGGCGGTGCTGCAGCTGGGCTGGGAGGTCGGTAGCCGCATGCTGGTGGAAGGCATCGAGACCGAGGCGCAGTACCGTGCGATGTGCGGCCTCGGCGTCGAGCTGTACCAGGGTTTTTACCTCGGGCGGCCGAGCTTCCTGCCGGTGCGGCGCGAGCTGTGAGCCATGAATGAAAAAAGGTTGGCCGCAAGCCGGTAACGGGCTTGCGGCCAACCTTTTGCCGGGCTGCCGCCTTACAGCAGCACGCGTTCGATGCCGCCGTTGCGGGCGTTGTCGACGTAGTCCTTCATCCAGTTGTCACCCAGCAGGTGCTTGGCCATTTCCACCACGATGTAGTCGGCCTGGGTGCCGGTGTCGTCGCTGTAGCGGCTCAAACCCTGCAGGCAGGACGGGCAGGAGGTCAGGATCTTCACCGGCTTGTCGCTGTCGCCGAGCTTGGCCAGATCCTTGTTGATCTCCTCTTCCTTGCGGAAGCGCACCTGGGTGGCGATGTCCGGACGGCTGGCGGCAAAGGTGCCGGATTCGCCGCAGCAGCGGTCGTTCTGTACCACGCCGCCGCCGAGCAGCTCGTTGACCACCTTGATCGGCTGGTAGGCCTTCATCGGGGTGTGGCACGGGTCGTGGTACATGTACTTCTGGCCGCCGACGCCGTCCAGCTTCAGCCCTTTTTCCATCAGGTATTCGTGGATGTCGATGATGCGACAGCCGGGGAAGATCTCCTCGAAGCGGTAGTTGGCCAGCTGGTCGTAACAGGTGCCACAGCTGACCACCACGGTCTTGATGTCGAGGTAGTTCAGCGTGTTGGCCATGCGGTGGAACAGCACGCGGTTCTCGGTGGTGATCTCGTCGCCCTTGTCCTTGAAGCCGGCGCTGGTCTGCGGGTAGCCGCAGCACAGGTAGCCCGGCGGCAGCACGGTCTGGGTGCCGACGTGCCACAGCATCGCCTGGGTGGCGAGGCCGACCTGGCTGAACAGGCGCTCCGAGCCGCAGCCGGGGAAGTAGAACACCGCTTCCGCGTCTTCGCTGTCCTTCGGATTGCGGATCACCGGGATCACGTTGCCGTCTTCCACATCCAGCAGTGCGCGCGCGGTTTTTTTCGGCAGCCCGCCCGGCATCGGCTTGTTGATGAAGTGGATCACCTGCGCCTTGATCGGCGCCTTGCCCAGCGTTGCCGGCGGCTGCGCCGTCTGGCTACCGGTCAGTCCCAGCTTCTTGCCGATGCGGTTGCCGAGGCGCTGCAGCTTGTAGGCACCGCCGACCAGGCCGCTGCGGATGGTCTTGATGGTGGCCGGGTCCTTGGCGGTGAGGAAAGCCATGCCCAGCGCGGTGCCGGGGTTGAACTTCTTGTTGCCGGTCTTGCGCAGGAAGTTGCGCATCGCCACCGACACGTCGCCGAAGTCGATCTTCACCGGGCACGGCTTCACGCAGCGGTGGCACACGGTGCAGTGGTCGGCGACGTCGGACAGCTCCTCGAAGTGTTTCAGGCTTACGCCGCGGCGGGTCTGTTCTTCGTACAGGAAGGCTTCGGTCAGCAGGCCGACGCCGAGGATCTTGTTGCGCGGCGAGTACAGCAGGTTGGCGCGCGGCACGTGGGTGGAGCACACCGGCTTGCACTTGCCGCAGCGCAGGCAGTCCTTCACCGAGTCGGAAATCTGGCCGATGTCGGACTGTTCCAGGATCAGCGATTCGGCGCCCAGCAGCGAGAACGACGGCGTGTAGGCCATCGCGAGGTCCGCGCCCGGCAGCAGCTTGCCCTTGTTGAAGTGGCCGTTCGGGTCGACGCGCGCCTTGTAGTCGCGGAAGGGCTGGATTTCCTCTTCGGTGAGGAATTCCAGCTTGGTGATGCCGATGCCGTGCTCGCCGGAGATCACGCCGTTGAGCGAGCGCGCCAGCTTCATGATGCGTTCCACCGCGCGGTGTGCGGTCTGCAGCATCTCGTAGTCGTCGGAGTTGACCGGGATGTTGGTGTGCACGTTGCCGTCGCCGGCGTGCATGTGCAGCGCGACGAAGGCGCGGCCGCGCAGCACTTTCTGCTGGATCAGGCGGATGGCTTCGATGATGGGGCTGTCGGCCTTGCCGGCGAACAGCGCTTCCAGATCGGCCTGCAGCTCGCGCTTCCAGCTGACGCGCAACTTGAAGTCGCGCATGGCGATGAACACGCTGGCCTCAAGGTTGGCCGCAGCATCTTCCAGCGGTGCCTGCGACCAACCTTGTACATATTGCGCCAGCGGCGTGTCCAGGTTGTCCAGCAGCCACTGCCAGCGTTGCTGTACGGCGGTGATCAGCTCCAGCGCGGTCTCGCGGCGGTCGCCGATCAGCTCGTCGGCGGACAGGGTGCCGCCTTCGGTATCCACCGGCAGGCGGCCGTGGAAGAACTCGGCCAGCTGGTCCAGCAGCTTGATCTTGCTGGCAATGGACAGCTCGATGTTGATGCGCTCGATGCCGTCGCTGTAATCGCCCAGGCGATCCAGCGGGATCACCACGTCTTCGTTGATCTTGAAGGCGTTGGTGTGGCGGGCGATGGCGGCGGTGCGCGAACGGTCCAGCCAGAAGGTCTTGCGCGCCTCGGGGGTGACGGCGATGAAGCCTTCGCCGTGGCGGGCGTTGGCGTAGCGCACCACCTGGCTGGCGGCCTCGGCCACCGCGTTTTCGTTGTCGGACACGATGTCGGCGATCAGCACCATCTTCGGCCGGCCCTTGGACTTGGCCTTGGTGGCGTAGCCGACAGCGCGCACATAGCGCCAGTCGAGGTGCTCGAGGCCGGCCAGCTGCACGCCGGCCAGCACGCCGGCGCCGTTCGGCTTGAAGTAGTCGGTGATCTCGACGATGGCCGGTGTGGCTTCGGCGACGGTGCCGAAGAATTCCAGGCACACGGTGCGGGTATGTGCCGGCATCTTGTGCAGCACGAAGCGCGCGCTGGTGATGATGCCGTCGGTGCCTTCCTTCTGCACGCCGGGCAGGCCGGCGAGGAACTTGTCGGTAACGTCCTTGCCGAGGCCGACCTTGCGGAAGCTGCGGCCGGGAATGTCCAGCTGTTCGCTGGAGATCACCGTCTGGCCGTCGTCCTGCAGGCGGCTGACGCGGAAGCTGGCGACATCGACGTCGTGGATCTTGCCGTAGTTGTGATTGATACGCTCGATGAACAGCCAGTTGCCGTCCGGATCGACCATCTTCCAGCTGGCGAGGTTGTCCAGTGCGGTGCCCCACAGTACCGCCTTCTTGCCGCCGGCATTCATCGCCACGTTGCCGCCGATACAGGATGCTTCGGCCGAGGTCGGATCCACCGCGAACACGAGGCCGGCAGCGCTGGCTGCTTCCGAGACGCGGGCGGTGACCACGCCGGCGCCGCACTGGATGGTGGCACGCTTGCCGTCAAGGCCGGGCAGGGCGATGTATTCGACGCCGACGTGGCGATCCAGCTTCTCGGTGTTGATCACCGCCGAGCGCTTGTCCAGCGGCACCGCGCCGCCGGTGTAGCCGGTGCCGCCGCCGCGCGGGATGATGGTCAGCTCCAGCTCGATACAGGCTTTCACCAGCGGCGCGATCTCGGCCTCGGTATCCGGGCACAGCACCACGAACGGGTATTCCACGCGCCAGTCGGTGGCGTCGGTCACGTGCGACACCCGCGCCAGACCGTCGAACAGGATGTTGTCGCGGCGGGTGATCTTGCCGAAGCGCTTGAGGATGGCGGCGCGCAGCTCGCGCGTCTCGCCGAACTGCTGCTCGAAGCTGTCCACCGCCTGGTAGGCGGCGGCGATCATGCGGCCAACCTTGTCGTTGCCGTCGCGGCGCTTGTCCACTTCGCCGAGACGGTGGCGCAGCGCGCCGACCAGCGCGGTCAGGCGTTGCGGATTGTCCAGCAGGTCATCGACCAGATAGGGGTTGCGGTCCACCACCCAGATGTCGCCCAGCACCTCGAAAAGCATACGGGCAGAACGGCCTGTTTTCCGTTCTGCCCGTAGCTCTTCGAGTAATTGCCACATCGGTTCGCCCAACAGGCGAATGATGATCTCGCGATCCGAATATGAGGTGTAGTTGTACGGGATTTCCCGTACGCGTGTGTGAGTGGTGGTGCTCATTATGTCCCTGAACTTCGGCGATGATGTGTGGAGAGTTGCCGCGATTTTACCGCAAATGCTGCGCCGCGAAAAATGCCGCTAACGTCAGGCTGATATAACCGTTAGTGATTGGATATTGTCGGCATTATGCAAATAACGGGGGCCGTTTTTTAGCGGGTGCAGCACGGCAACTGGCGGCCAGGGGTGGCCGCCAGCGGGCGACAATGGG
The DNA here is from genome assembly GCF_024437575.1 of Vogesella sp. AC12. Classification (NCBI taxonomy): domain Bacteria; kingdom Pseudomonadati; phylum Pseudomonadota; class Betaproteobacteria; order Neisseriales; family Chromobacteriaceae; genus Vogesella; species Vogesella sp. AC12. The sequence goes on along the minus strand of NZ_JANFNU010000014.1, from coordinate 29,150 downwards.
GGGCTCAGGTCGCGAGCTGCGCGGCCAGCCGTACTGCCTCGAACAGGCTGCCGGGATCGGCGCGACCGGTGGCGGCAAGATCGAGCGCGGTGCCGTGGTCGACCGAGGTGCGGATGATGGGCAGGCCCAGCGTGATGTTGATGCCGGCGCCGAAGCTCGCGTGCTTGAGCACCGGCAGGCCCTGGTCGTGGTACATCGCCAGCACCGCGTCGCCCTGCGCCAGCTTGTCCGGGTTGAACAGGGTGTCGGCCGGCAGCGGCCCGATCAGGTTCATGCCCTCGCCACGCAGTGCGGCCAACGTTGGCTCGATGACGTCGATTTCCTCGCGGCCCATGTGGCCACCCTCGCCGGCGTGCGGGTTGAGGCCGGCGACCAGGATGCGCGGCGCGGCGATGCCGAACTTGCTGACCAGATCGGCGTGCAGGATGCGGATGACGGCGCTGAGGCTGCCGCGGGTGATGGCATCGGCTACCTGCCGCAGCGGCAGGTGGGTGGTGGCCAGCGCCACGCGCATGCCGGCCCCGGCCAGCATCATCACCACCAGCGGCGTGTGGGTGTGCTCGGCGAGGTACTCGGTGTGGCCGGAGAACGCCACGCCGGCGTCATTGATCACGCCCTTGTGCACCGGCGCGGTGACCATGGCGGCGAATTCGCCGCTCAGGCAGCCGGCGATGGCGACGTCCAGCGTGGCCAGCACGTAGCGGCCGTTGGCCGCATCCAGTACTCCCGGCTGGCAGGGCGCCGCCAGCGGCACGTGCCACACCTCCAGCGCCCCGGCCGGCGCGGGCTGCGCGCGCTGGTAGTCGACCATCGGCACGTCCAGCCCCAGCGCGGCGGCGCGCTGTTGCAGCAGGGTCTTGTCGGCGATGACGACGCAACGCGCCGGCAGCGCCAGCTGTGGCAGGCGCAGCACCAGGTCGGGGCCGATGCCGGCCGGTTCACCGGCGGTGACGGCGAGGAGGGGGAGCGGGGTGGACATGGCGTCTTCCAGCAATAAAAGGGCAGCAATAAAAGGGGCAGCAATAAAAAAGGCCGGTGCGAGCACCGGCCTTGGGGGTTATTTTTCGATCAGCCGGTCATCGATGAAGGCCGCGGCGCGCAGTTGCTGCAACCAGTCGTTGTAGTTCTGCTCTGCCTTGCGCTGGCGGATCTGCTGCTTGATCGCCAGCTTGGCGCGTTCGCCGGACACGTCCTGGCTGCGCACTTCTTCCAGCCGGATCAGGTGCCAGCCGAACGGGCTGCGCACCGGCTCGCTGTTTTGGCCGGCTTGCAGCGCGTTGAAGGCGCGCTCGAATTCCGGCACTGTGTCGCCGGGGTTGAGCCAGCCCAGATCGCCGCCGAGCGAGGCGCTGCCGTCCTCCGAGAACTGGCGTGCCACCGCTTCGAAGCTGGCGCCGCGCTGCAGGCGGTCCTGCACCTGCAGGATGCGCGCGCGGGCTTCCGCTTCCGAGGTGGCCTCGTTGGTCTTGATCAGGATGTGGCGCACCTTGTGCTGCTGCACCAGCTGCTCGCCGACGCTGTTGCGCTTGTCGGACAGCTTGAACAGGAACAGGCTGCCGTTGGCGCGTACGATGTCGGTGACGTCGCCGACCTTCATGCTGTCCAGCAGCTGGATGAAGTCCGGCGGCAGCGCGCTGGCGCCTTTCCAGCCCATGTCGCCGCCGCTGAGCGCGGTGGCGGCTTCGGAGTAGCGGGCGGCCACTTCGGCGAACGGCTGGCCGTTACGGATCGCCTGCTGTGCTTCCTGCAGCCGCAGGCGCAGTTTCTCGATCTGCGCGGCATCGGCGCGTTCCGGTATGTTGAGCTGGATCATCGCCAGCCGGTACTCGGCGTTGGACAGCCCCTGGGTGCTCTTCAGCACCTGCTCCACCTCGCTGTCGGTGACATTGACGCGGCCGACGATCTCGCGTTCCTTGATGCGGTCCAGCAGCAGGTCCTTGCGCAGGCTCTTGCGGAACTGCTCCAGCGACAGCCCGTCCTGCTGCAGGCGGGCGTACAGCCCCTGCAGGTCGGTCTTGTTCTGTGCCGCCAGCCGTTGCAGGGTCTGGTCGATTTCGCTTTCGCTGACGCGCAGGCCGTTGCTGGCGGCGTACTGCAGCTGCAGCTGCTCGTTGACCATCAGGTCCAGCACCTGCCGCGACAGCACGCTGGCCGGCGGCAGTGCCACGTTCTGCCGTTTCAGGCTGGCGGTGATTTCGGCTTCGCGCTGTTGCAGTTCGCTCAGCGTGATCACGCCGTTGTTGATCACGGCGACGATGCGGTCGGCGGTCTGCACGGCAGCGCTGGCCGGGGTGGCCAGGCTGAGGGCGAGGGTCGCGGCAAGAAGGAGCTGTTTCATCAGTTACCTGTTGTCTCGTTGATTGGGCTGTAGCCCGGAATGGCTAGTCGCAGGGCATTGAGCGGATTGCTGCCGACGCTGCTGAAGTCTTTTAGCTCCAGCTGCAGGAACACGGCATTCTTGGTCTTGTCGAGGTCGGTGACGTAGCGCTGGCCGACCACACGCATGCTCCAGCAGCCATCGTTGTACTCCACCCCGGCCAGTTGCTCCAACGCTTTTTTGTCGCGCAGCGAGTAGTTCTGCCGCGCCACCGCGTACCAGCGCGGTGCGATCGGCCACTGGCCGGCGACATCGATCTGGCGCAGGGTATCGCGCTCGCTGCCGCTGCCGATCAGCTCGTCACGACCGTAACGGTAGCGCACGCTGACGGTCTTGCCCGGTGCCGGGTTGTAGCGCAGCTGCGCATTGTAGCGTTCGGTCTTGGACAGCGCCTGGTTGTACTGGTAGGTGCCATCCAGGCGCAGGCTGTGGCTGAGGTCGCCGCCGACGGTCACGAGCAGGTCGGAACCGGCCTCGCTGCGTTCGCTGCTGCTGCCGTCTAGGCTGATGTCGTCGCGGCTGAGGTAGAAGCGCTGGCCGATGGCGACACGCAGCCGTTCCAGCCCGTTTTCCTTGTCCAGGTAGCGGCTGGTCAGCGCCGCGGTGACCTGGTTGGCGGCGTTGATGCGGTCGTGGCCGGAGAAGCGGTTCTCGGTGAACAGCTGCGCGAAGTTGAAGTCGTTCTCCGAGGTGTCGAAGTTGGGCAGGCTGGACTGATCGACCTTAGGGATCTTGACGTAGAACAGGCGCGGCTCCAGCGTCTGGTTCATGTCGCGGCCGAACAGCGTGCTGTCGCGCTCGAAGTACAGGCCGCTGTCGAGGCTGACGATAGGCAGCGTGCGTTCGTCGCTGCGCACCGTCTGGCTGCTGTCGCTGTTGGCCAGTTCGTAGCGGGTAAAGTGGACGCCGACTTTCGGGCGCAGGAAGCCCCACGGCCGTTCGATGGCATAGCTCAGGCTGGGGTAGGCCACCAGCCGCGTGCCTTCCTGCTTGCTGCTGTGACTGAAGCGGGTCAGTTCGCTTTCGAGCTTGCTGCTGAAACCGGCGAACTGCTGGCGGGCGTTGATGCTCAGCTGCGGCACGCGCGCGTACGGCTCTTCCACTGTGCCGTTTTCGTCCTGCAGCGTCTGGTAGCGCTGCGCCTTCAGCGTTACCGAGCCCCATTCCGGTCGGTAGCTGAGCCAGGCCTCGCGCTTGAGGTTGACGTTGGCCGCACTGCTGACGCGGTCGCCAAAGTCGTCGAAATAGTCGTCATCGGACACATACACGCCGTTGGCACCCGCACTCAGCGCCGGTGCCAGCTGTTGCACGTGTTCGCCTTTCCACAGGAAGCGGCTCTGCTCGCTTTTCTTGTCGTCGGGCAACTGCTCTGTATACAGCTGGCCCAGGGCGTCCGGCAGCAGGTAGCGGCCTTCCAGCCCCAGCATCATGCCGCGCTGTTCGATGTAGCGCGGGGTGATGGTGGCGTCGTAGTTCGGCGCGATGTTCCAGTAGTAGGGCAGCGATACCTGCAGCCCGTCGCTGCCGGTGCTGATGGTCGGGAACAGCAGGCCGCTCTTGCGGCCGCCGTCCAGCGGGAAATCGATCCACGGCGTGTACAGGATCGGCACGCCCTGGAATTCCACCCGCGCATTGCGCGCCACGCCGACATTGCGGCCGTAGTCAAGGTCGATGGTGCTGGCCTTCAGGTACCAGGAGTCGTCGTTGGGGTCGCAGGTGTTGGCGCGTGCGCTGCGCAGGCGGTAGTTGTCCTTGCCCTGGAATTCCAGCTTGCCGGCATTGCCGCGCAGCGTCTTGCCGTCGCGGCCGAAGCTGAAGCTCGCGTTGCTGGCACTGCCGCTGCGCTCGCCCAGCAGGTAGTCGAGCTGTTCCGCCTCGATCTGGCCGTCCGCCTGCGTCAGCCGCACCCGCTCGCCGGCGCGCAACTGCTGGCGCTGGACGAAGTATTCCAGCCAGTCGGCCTCGACGGTCTGGTCGTCGCGGGTGGCCTTCACCTGGCCGCTGGCCTTCAGCTCGACGTCCATCTGGCCGCTCAGGGTGTCGGATTCAACACGCAGCGTGCCCGCCGGCAGGGAGTCTGCCTGCGCCAGCGGCAGCAGGAACAGGGGGAGCAAGGCCGCCATCACGGGCGTCAAACGGAAGCGTGTCTGCATCGGAAGAAGTCGAGCCGGCCATGTTGGGGCGCGGTCAAAGCGGTTACAATCGCGTCATTGTACCCAATTTGCCGATATACGCGACTATGCAGCGACTCGAAGCCCTGAAAGCGTGGCTGGCCACGCAGTTTCCCGATCAGACCATCACGGTGGAATTCGCCGCCGCCGATGCTGATTTCCGCCGTTACTTCCGTGCCACCTTCCCCGATGGCAGCACCCGCATCGTGATGGACGCGCCGCCGGAAAAGATGAACACCGATGCCTACGTCAGCGTGCGCGAGCTGTTTGCGCCGGCGGCCAACGTGCCGGCGATCCTGCTGCGCGACCGCGAGCAGGGCTTCATGCTGCTGGAAGACCTCGGCACCATCACCCTGCTGGCGGCGCTGCAGCACGATGAATGGGAAATGGTGCGCAAGCACCTGCTGCTGGAAGCGGTGGATACCCTGATCGAGATCCAGAAGATCAGCCAGCCCGGCGTACTGCCGGACTACGACCACGCGTTGCTGACCCGCGAGCTGAACCTGTTCCCGGAGTGGTACGTGGCCAAGGAATTGGGCAAGCCGCTGACCTACGCCCAGCGCCAGCTGTGGGACGCGGCGCTGCAGGTGCTGCTGCCGCGTATCGAGGCGCAGGGCAAGGTGTACGTGCATCGCGACTACATCGTGCGCAACCTGATGCTGACCCCGGGCAAGCCGGGCGTGCTCGACTTCCAGGACGCGGTATACGGCCCGGTCAGCTACGACATCGTGTCGCTGCTGCGTGACGCCTTCATCGGCTGGGACGAGGAATTCGTGCTCGACATCGCCGTCCGCTACTGGGAAAAGGCGCGTGCCGCCGGGCTGCCGGTGGCGGCCACCATCGACGACTTCTACCGCGATTTCGAGTGGATGGGCGTGCAGCGCCACCTGAAAGTGGCCGGCATCTTTGCCCGTCTGTACCACCGCGACGGCAAGGACAAGTACCGCGCCGAAATCCCGCGCTTCATCAAGTACCTGAAGAAGACCAGCCGCCGCTATCACGAGCTGCAGCCGCTGTTCCAGCTGCTGGTGGAGCTGGTCGGCCTCGACGAGGACGACAACGACGACAGCATCGGCTCGGTGTTCAGCCATACCCGCATCTCGTCCGACCAGTAAACCCGGCCTGGCGCCGGTCACGCCGCAGGCGTGGCCGCTGCCAGCCGGTGCCAGAAAGCCGACCCCATGAAAGCCATGATCCTCGCCGCCGGCCGCGGCCAACGCATGCGGCCGCTGACCGACCACACCCCCAAGCCGCTGCTGCCGGTAGGCGGGCAGCCGCTGATTGCCTGGCATATCCAGCACCTGGCCGCCGCCGGTTTTAGCGACATCGTCATCAACCACGCCTGGCTGGGCGACAAGATCGAAGCCACGCTGGGCGACGGCAGCCGTTACGGCGTGCGCCTGGCCTACTCGCGCGAGAAGAGCGCGCTGGAAACCGCCGGCGGCATCGCCACCGCGCTGCCGCTGCTGGGCGACGCCCCGTTCGTGGTGGTGAACGGCGACGTGCTCACCGACGTCGACTTCGCCGCCCTGCGGCCAACGTTGGCCGCACTGGATGGCGAGCATCACCTGGCGCACCTGCTGCTGGTGGCCAACCCGCCGCACCACCCGGGCGGCGACTTTGGCCTGCTGCCGGATGGTCAGCTGTCCGGCAATGCCTCCGACGGCATCGGGCTGACCTTCTCCGGCATCGGCCTGTATCACCCGGCGCTGTTCGCCGCCATTCCGGCCCACCAGCCGGCCAAGCTGGCGCCGCTGCTGCGCGCGGCCATGGCACACGGGCAGGTGACTGGCGCCCGCCATGACGGGTTGTGGCTGGATGTCGGCACGCCGGAGCGGCTGGCGGAGGCCGACGCCATCGCCCAGGGCTGGCTGTCCGCGTGAAACGCCGCATCCTCGGCATCGACCCCGGCAGCCGCATCACCGGTTTCGGCGTCATCGACATCGTCGGCAACCAGCGGCTGTACGTCGCCTCCGGCGCCATCCGCACGCCGCAGGGTGCCAGCCTCGCCGAGCGCATCAAGGTGCTGGTGCACGGCATCCACGACGTGATCGCCACCTACCAGCCGACCGAGTCGGCACTGGAGCAGGTGTTCGTCAACGTCAACCCGGCAGCGACGCTGATGCTGGGCCAGGCGCGCGGCGCCTGCATGACGGCACTGGTGATGAAGGAGCTGCCGGTGGCGGAGTACACCGCCTTGCAGGTGAAACAGTCGGTGGTGGGGCAGGGCAAGGCGCCGAAGGAGCAGGTGCAGTTCATGGTGGTGACCATGCTCAACCTGTCCGGCACGCCGCAGGCCGACGCCGCCGACGCGCTGGCGGTGGCGCTGACCCACGCCAACCACAGCGGCGGTGCCATCGGCCAGCTGGCCAAGCTCGGCTACAAGGTGAAGGGCGGGCGGCTGGTGTGAGCGGCGGCCTGCGGCCAACCCCGGCCGCGGGCGGGGCGTCGTTGCATTGCCACCGCCGCGTTGCTCACCCGTGTCGCGGCCGATCGCGCCGGGCCGGCTCGCCCCTGATCACGCGCTGAAATCATGCGCCGTGATGGGCGCCGTTTCAGGTGCGCTGTTTTCTGGCCTGCTTCACCACATACATTTCGCTGTCGGCCAGGTGTACGGCGTCGGCGCTGTGCAGCCCGAACGGGGCCAGCGGCACGACACCGACACTGGCTCCGCCGTAGACGACGCGGTGGCTGGCCAGCTGGTAGTCGCCGGCCGTCAGCGCCGACAGCCGCTGCTGCAGCGCGCGTGCCGCGCTGGCCGGCTCGCCCTCCGTGATCAGTGCCCCCGGCGCGCCACCACCCGGCCATGCCGGCCCCGGGCCGATGAACAAAAACTCGTCCCCGCCCATCCGCCCCAGCATTTCCGTCGCGCGCAGGCCGGATTGCAGGCGCTGTGCGATCGCCTGCAGAAAATCGTCGCCGGCCTGGTGGCCATGGCGGTCGTTGATCTGCTTGAAGCCGTCAAGATCGATCACCCCCACCAGGATACTGCTGCCGGTGCGCACCGCCTGCGCCAGCAGCCGTTCCAGTTCGTCGAACAGCGCGCGGCGGTTGGGCAGCGCGGTCAGCGGGTCGGTCAGCGCATAAGTGGCCAGCTTGGCGTTGGCGCGCTGCAGGTTTTCCAGCAGCATTTCCCGCTCGATGAAGTTGGCCGCGATGTTGGCAAACAGCTGCAGCAGCGTTTCGGTTTCGGCGCTGATCGTCACCGCGCGGACGCTGGCCGCGCACAGGGTGCCCAGCAGCCCGCCGTCGCCACTGCGTACCGGTGCGCTGATATAACTCTTGATGCCGAGTTGGCGCGCCGCGGCGGAATCGCCCCACAGTGTGCTCACCTGGTTGGTCGACAGGGTGCCACTATCCAGCGAGCGCTTGCACAAGGTGTCTTCCCACGGCACGCTCAGCCCTTCCGGGATCTGCATCTCGCCGTTGTTGCGCGCGTAGCGCACATGCTGCAGCCCTTGTCCCAGCTCGATATTGGTGAGGTAGGTGGACTCCATGCCGGTGATGTTGCCCAGCATCTCGAGCACCGGGCGAATCAGCTGATCGATGGTCCGGGCCGTATTCAGGGACAGCGAGAGTTGCGAGAGGATCGGGTCCATGCCGAACGGCTTCCACGAAGTTGTGATGGCTGCGCACTGTAGCGGAACAGGCGGCCGAAAGACAGCGCTCAGGCAAGAGCGGTTTGCCGCGCGCCGGGTCAGGCCGCGCCCCGGCGCCGCGCTGACATTGGCGGCTCCGCGTTTTATTGCGCCAGCCCAAGGCCGGTCGCCGCGCCGCGTGGCACACTGCGGCCAACCTTACTGTCTGGAGCCTGCGATGTGGAATGACTATGCCATCGCCCGCGCGCTGCACGTGCTGGCGATCGTGATGTGGGTCGGCGGTGTCGGTTTCGTCACCACGGTGCTGATTCCGGCGATCGGGCGCCGTTTTCCGCCGGAGCAGCGGTACGCGATGTTCGAGGACGTCGAGCACCGCTTCGGCGCACAGGCGCGGCTGTGGGTGCTGCTGGCGCTGGCCAGTGGCGCGTGGATGCTGCACGCCACCGACGGCTGGGCGCGGCTGTGGGATACCGGCTGGCTGCAGCTGATGCTGGCGGCGTGGCTGCCGTTTCTGCTGATGCTGTTCGTGCTGGAGCCGTTCTTCATCCACCGCTGGCTGAAGCGGCGCGCGCAGCACGACCCGGCCGGCACCATGCGCCTGCTGCAGCGGCTGCATGTCGGGTTGCTGGCGCTGACGCTGAGCGCGCTGCTGGCCGGCGTGGTCGGCGCCCACGGCGGCTGGCGCTTCTGACGCGTTATCGCTTGCCGGCAGCGGCCGCGTGCCGGCTTTGCGTTATGCTTGCTGGATCTGCCTTCCGCCTCCGACACCATGCCGACAGCGACTTGCCCGCCGCCACCCGACCGCTCCCGCCTTGATGGCCGTGCCGCGCGCTGGCTGCTGGCCACCCGCCCGGCCTTTTTGACCCTGACCCTCGGCGGCGTGCTGCTCGGTATCGCCGGCAGTGGCGGCGCCGCGCTGTGGCAACGTTGGCCGCAAGCGGCGCTGGCCCTGCTGCTGGCCTTGCTGTGTCACGCCGCGGTCAACGTGATCAACGATGTGGCCGACCACGACAACGGCAGTGATGCGGCCAACGTGGCGCGGCAGTTTCCGTTTACCGGCGGCAGCCGCATGATCCAGGACGCGCTGCTCAGCCGCCGCGACATGGCGTGGCTGGCGCAGTGGCTGTTCGCGCTGGTGATCGCCGGCGGCCTGCTGCTGGTGTGGCTGAGCGGGCCGTGGCTGCTGGCCATCGGCGTGATCGGCGTGCTGTTGGGCTGGGGCTACTCGGCGCCACCGCTGCGGCTGAACAGCCGCGGCCTCGGCGAAGCCTGCGTGCTGCTGTGCTTCACCCTGCTGCCGCTGGGCGCGCAGGTGCTGCTCACCGGCACGCCGTCGCTGTCCATGTTGGCCGCGGCCTTGCCCTACGGCCTGCTGGCCGCCGCGCTGCTGTACATCAACCAGTTTCCGGATCGCGACGCCGATGCACTCGCCGGCAAGCGCCACTGGGTGGTGCGGCTGGCGCCGCAGCGGGCGCGCTACGGCTACCTATTGTTGGTGACGCTGGCTCTGCTGAGTCTGTTGGCGGCAATTGCCGCCGGTCTGCTGCCGCTGCGCGCCATGCTGCTGTTGCCGCTGTGGCTGCTGCCGGCACGGGCAGCCGTCACGCTGTGGCACAATGCGGCGCAACCGGCGCGGCTGCGGCCCGCCCTGATCCAGACCATTGCCGCGGCCAATCTTTATCCGCTGGCGCTGGCCGCCATCCTGTCCTGTTAAGCGCCGCACTGCGGCCAACCTTTTGAAAGCCCCGAAATGATCGGACGACTCACCGGCACCCTGCTCGAAAAACTGCCCCCGCAAATCACCGTCGACGTCAACGGCGTCGGCTACGACGTGGACGTGACCATGACTACCTTCTACCAGCTGCCGGCGCTGGGGCAGAAGACCACGCTGTTCACCCACCTGGTGGTGCGCGAAGACGCGCATCTGCTGTACGGCTTCGGCAGCCGCGACGAGCGCGAGACCTTCCGCCAGCTGATCAAGATCACCGGCGTCGGCGCCAAGATCGCGCTGGCCATCCTGTCCGGCATGACCGCCGACGAGCTGGCGATCGCGGTGGCCAGCGAAGACATCAAGCGCCTGTCCAGCGTACCCGGCATCGGCAAGAAGACCGCCGAGCGGCTGGTGCTGGAGCTGCGCGGCAAGCTCGCCACCGGCGGCAACCTCACCGTGCCCGGCGGCCTGCCGTTTGCCGCGACCCCGGACGAAAAGAGCGACATCATGGGCGCACTGCTGGCGCTGGGCTACAACGAAAAAGAGGCCGCCGCGGCCACCAAGGGCCTGCCGGCGGACGTTACCGTCAGCGACGGCGTGCGTCTGGCGCTGAAGAACCTGATGAAAGGCTGAACATGGACAAGGTGCTGCTGGTCACCGGCGCCAGCCGTGGCATCGGCGCCGCCACCGCGCTGCTGGCCGCGCAGCGCGGCTACGCGGTGGCGGTGAACTACCACCGCAACCAGGCGGCCGCCGAGGCGGTGGTGGCCGCCATTCACGCCAGCGGCGGCCGTGCGGTGGCGATTGCGGCCAACGTGGCTGACGAAATCGACGTGCAGCGCCTGTTCGTGGAGACCGAGCTGGCGCTGGGGCCGCTGTCGGCGCTGGTCAACAACGCCGGCGTGCTGGAGCCGCAGATGCGGCTCGATGAAATGAGCGTGGCGCGCTGGCAGCGCATCCTGGCCACCAATGTCATCGGCCCGCTGCTGTGCTGCCGCGAGGCGGTGAAGCGGCTGTCCACCCGTCACGGCGGGCAGGGCGGCGCCATCGTCAACGTGTCCTCGGCCGCCGCGCGGCTGGGCTCGGGTGGTGAATACGTCGACTACGCTGCCAGCAAGGGGGCGCTGGACACGCTGACCATCGGTCTGGCCAAGGAAGTGGCCGCCGAAGGCATCCGCGTCAACGCGGTACGCCCCGGCTTCATCTACACCGACATGCACGCCGATGGCGGCGAGCCGGGCCGCGTCGACCGCGTGAAGAGCGCGGTGCCGCTGCAGCGCGGCGGTCAGCCGCAGGAAGTGGCGGAGGCGATCCTGTGGCTGCTGTCCGACGCCGCCTCGTTCACCACCGGCAGTTTCATCGATGTCGCCGGCGGCCGCTGAGCGCGCCGCGGCATCGTCAACAAGGGGAAAATAATGGCCAACGTAGCGGTACTGATCGACGCGGACAACGTGTCGCCGGGCTGGATCGAGGACGTACTGGAAGAGGCCGGCAAGCTGGGCGTGCTGGCACTGAAACGGGTGTACGGCGACTTCAGCCGTCACGACAAGGCGTGGCGCGATCTGTGCGCCCGCTTCGCCATCCACCCGATCCAGCAGTTTCCCAACACCAAGGGCAAGAACGCGTCCGACATCACGCTGGTGATCGACGCGATGGACATGCTGCATTCCGGCCGCTACCACAGCTTCTGCCTGATCTCCAGCGACAGTGATTTTTCGCGGCTGGCGACGCGGCTGCGCGAGGACGGGCTGGAAGTGTGGGGCTTCGGCGAGGAGAAGACGCCGTCGGCCTTCGTCAACGCCTGCAGCAAGTTCGTGTACGTGGAAGTGCTGGCGCTGAGCGACGAGGCCAAGGCGGAGGAGAGCGCGGCCAAGGAGGGCGACGGTGCGCGTGGCGGCGGCAAGCCGGCGCCGGCGGCACGGGTGCTGCGACCGCTGGACAAGAAGCTGCGCGTGCAATTCCAGAAGGGCATCGAGAGCATGGACGACGACGAGGGCTGGGCCGACCTCGGCGGCGTCGGCAGCCTGCTGGGGCAGTGGATGCCGGACTTCGACCCGCGCAATTACGGCTTTGCCAAGCTGTCCGAGCTGGTGCTGAAGTCGGGCTGGTTCGAGGTGCGCAAGGCCAGCAGCGGCCGCGGCGGGGTGTCGATCCGCCTCAAGCCGGGCAACGGCGGCGGGCGCAAGCCGGCCAAGTAGCGCGCTTGCCGCGCCACGCCGGCGTCAGCCGGAAAAAAACCGCAGCGTGAGGCACGCTGCGGTTTTTGTTTGCGGCCGGCTTCCCCGGATGCGCTGCGCTTATCCGGGCTACGGTTTTTTTTGCGGCCAACGTTGGCCGCAAGCGTTCACGGCTGCTCGCGCGCCAGCCATTGCACAGTCCGGGCAAGCCGCAGGCGCATCCGGGAAAGGAGGGCTGTGGGGCGTGGCCGGCTTCCCCGGATGCGCTGCGCTTATCCGGGCTACGGTTTTTTTGCGGCCAACGTTGGCCGCAAGCCTTTACGGTTGCTCGCGCGCCAGCCATTGCACCAGCTCGGCCACCGTCAGCTGCGGCAGCTGGTGTTGCGCGGCGTAGGCATCCAGCTCGGCGCCGCGCATCATGCTGCCGTCCGGATTCATCAGCTCGCACAGCACGCCGGCCGGGCTGAAACCGGCCAGCCGCGCCAGCTCCACCGCCGATTCGGTGTGGCCGCGGCGTTCGCGCACACCGCCGGCACGGGCGATCAGCGGGTAGACGTGGCCGGGGCGGGCGAGGTCCTCGGGCCTGGCGCCGGGGGCGATGGCGGCGCGGATGGTGGTGACGCGGTCGGCGGCGGAGACGCCGGTGCTGACGCCTTCGGCGGCCTCGATGCTGACGGTGAAGGCGGTGCCGTAGCGGCTGCCGTTGTCGGCCACCATCGGCGGCAGCGCAAGCCGTGCCGCGTGCTCGGGTGTCAGGCACAGGCAGACGATGCCGCTGCAGTCGCGGATCAGGCGCGCCATTTCCGGCACCGTCAGCGCGTCGGCGGCCAGGATCAGGTCGGCCTCGTTTTCGCGGTCGTGGTCGTCGGCGACGATCACCGGCTTGCCGGCGCGCAGTGCGGCGAGGGCAGCGTGGATGCGCAGGGAAAGGCTATCGGTGTTGGCATTCATGGATAACGGTCCTCAAATTGGCTAGTGAGAAACACGTCACGGGGCGTGAAGCGGCCGGCCTGACGGCCAACCTGGTGCGCACGGCGTGCGCGGACAGCCGCCCCCGTCGCCGGCTGGCGTGCGGGGGATGGCGTCATCTTCTTTCATCCGGACTGTGACCGTCGGCTCTGGCATCGCACCAGATCTGCTGACCTTTTGCCGGGCGGCAAAAGCGCTCGCGGGCTCGGCTGCGCAGGCAGCCATACCGCCGGTGGGGAATTGCACCCCGCCCTGAAGACGTCGCTTGCGGCCAACGTTGGCCGCAAGCGGGGCACAGTATAGCAGTGGTAACATCGGGCGATTGATCCCGAGTGATAGCGACATGATCCAGACCGACAACCTGATAGGCGGCGCGCCGGAGCGCCGCATCGTCACCCAGCAAAGCCTGTCGCAGCAGGAAGAGGCGCTGGAGCGCGCGCTGCGGCCGAAGCAGCTGGACGAGTACGTCGGCCAGAAAAAGGCGCGCGAACAGCTGGAGATTTTCATCGAGGCGGCGAAAAAGCGCGGCGAGGCGCTCGACCACGTGCTGCTGTTCGGCCCGCCGGGCCTTGGCAAGACCACGCTGGCGCACATCGTGGCGCGCGAGATGGGCGTCAACCTGCGCCAGACCTCCGGCCCGGTGCTGGAGCGCGCCGGTGACCTGGCCGCGCTCTTGACCAACCTCGAGCCGCACGACGTGCTGTTCATCGACGAGATCCACCGCCTGTCGCCGGTGGTGGAGGAGATCCTGTATCCGGCGCTGGAGGACTACCAGATCGACATCATGATCGGCGAGGGTCCGGCGGCGCGCTCGGTGAAGATCGACCTGCCGCCGTTCACGCTGGTCGGCGCCACCACCCGCGCCGGGATGCTGACCAACCCGCTGCGGGATAGATTTGGGATTGTCGCGCGGCTGGAGTTCTACACCCCGGAGGAGTTGCAGCGCATCGTGGTGCGCTCCGCCGGGCTGCTCAACGTGCCGCTGGCCGACGACGGCGCGTTCGAGGTCGCGCGCCGTTCGCGCGGCACGCCGCGCATCGCCAACCGCCTGCTGCGCCGCGTGCGCGACTACGCCGAGGTGCGCGCCGACGGCACGGTGACCGCGGCGGTGGCCGACGCCGCGCTGGCGATGCTGGACGTCGATCCGGCCGGCCTGGACGTGATGGACCGCAAATTGCTTCAGGCGATCCTGGACAAGTTCGGTGGCGGCCCGGTGGGGCTGGACAACGTCGGCGCCGCCATCGGCGAGTCGACCGACACCATCGAGGACGTGATCGAACCGTTCCTGATCCAGCAGGGCTATCTGCAGCGCACGCCGCGCGGGCGGATGGCGACGGCGCTGGCGTATACCCACTTCGGGCTGCCGACCCGGGAGTAAGCGGCGGCACCGATTCACGAGCGAACACGATGCAGAAAAAGCTGATTATCCGCACCGGCCGCGTCTATGCCGGCTTGCGCGCCGAGCTGGGCGATTTTGACGACTGGATCCGCCGCGAGCTGGGCGCCGATGGCGACAGCTGGCAGGTGATCGACGTGCAGGGCGGCGAGGCGCTGCCGGCGGTGACGGAAGTGGCGGGGGCGGTGATTACCGGCTCGGCGGCGATGGTCAGCGAGCGCGCGCCGTGGAGCGAGGCTACCGCCGCCTGGCTGCGCAGCGCGCATGCGGCCAACGTGCCGTTGCTGGGCATCTGTTTCGGGCACCAGCTGCTGGCGTCGGCGCTGGGCGGCGAGGTCGGTTATCACCCGCAGGGGCCGGAGGCCGGCACGGTGACGGTGCACACCACCGCCGCAGCCGCCGCCGACCCGTTGCTGTCGGCATTGCCTGAGCGTTTTGCTGCCAACGTGATCCACTGGCAGAGCGTGCAGCGGCTGCCGGCCGGCGCGGTGTGCCTGGCGCACAATGCCTTCGAACCGCACCACGCCTTCCGCCACGGTTCGGCGTGGGGTGTGCAGTTTCACCCGGAATTCAATGCCGAGGCGATGACGCGCTATCTGGCACAACTGGCGCCGTTGCTGGACAAGGCGCAGCTGTCGCTGCCGGCGTTGCAGCAGAATGTTGCAGCGACACCACATGCGGCGGCTTTATTGCAGCGTTTCGCCACCTTGCTGCCCGGGGCTGCGCAAGGTTGAGCACGCGGCGTACAATGCGCGCCAGATGTTTTATTCGCTCATGATTGCTCAGGGAGTATGCAGGCATGTTTTACGCCATTTTGCTGGTGACACTGGCGGTCGCCTTGGTGACGTCGATACTGGTGGTCCGTTTTTTCAACGAGGCAGTGAAGAAAATCCTGTCGCGCATCGTCGGCGATGATCTGGCCGAGGCGTGGCGCAAGTACATGAGCTTCGCCATCGTGGTGGTCGGCGTCTCCGGTGGCGTGCGCATCTGGGATCTGGAAAAGTTCGTGCCCAACGGCCGCGAATCGGCGTTGGAGCTGAACGGCGTGCGCTGGACCATCCAGATCTACCGCACCGTGATCGACACCCTGTCGCAGATCGCGTGGGTGATGCTGCTGTTCTTCCTGTGCACCATGGTCGCCTACGTGATCATGCGCGCGGTGGAAGCACGTGCCAGCGAGCGCGGCGGCAAGGCGCCGGAGTAAGCGCCACGCCGGGCCGGTCTGGCCATCATGCAAACAGGGCTGCCGTGGCAGCCCTGTTGCTTTGTGTGCGGTCGCCTTGGAACGTGTTCACGATCCCGCCCGCTCAGGCGAGACAAGGCGAAAACGGCTGAGGAGGCGGCGTTGAGCTGGATAGAAACCAGCATGCCGAAGCCGTTTATCAGCCGCCGCAGATCGTGAACAACTTCTTACAGCGCGACCATGTTGTCGCGGTGGATCAGCTCCGGCTCGATCAGGTAGCCGAGCACACCCTCGATGTCGCGGGTGGCCTTGCGCATGATCAGCCGCGCTTCTTCCGAGCTGTAGTTGACCAGCCCGCGCGCCACCTCGGCGCCCTGTTCGTCGACGCAGACCACCGCGTCGCCGCGCAGGAAGCTGCCTTCCACCGCGATGACGCCGATCGGCAACAGGCTGGTGCCTTTTTCGCGCACTGCCAGCGCGGCGCCGGCGTCCAGCACCACCTTGCCGGACAGCTGCAGGTGATCGGCCAGCCACTGCTTGCGTGCGGCCAACCTGGTGGTCGGCGCATTGAGCTGGGTGCCGATCGCCTCGCCATCGGCCAGCCGCGACAGCACGTTGGCCTCGCGGCCGCAGGCGATCACGGTGGCGGCGCCACTGCGTGCGGCGCGCTTGGCGGCGATGATCTTGGTGTACATGCCGCCGGTGCCGACGCTGGAGCCGGCACCGCCGGCCATGTCTTCCAGCTTGCTGTCACCGGCCTCGGCCTCGTGCACGAAGACGGCATCGGGATGCTTGCGCGGGTCGGCGGTGTACAGGCCCTGCTGGTCGGTGAGGATCACCAGGCTGTCGGCTTCGATCAGGTTGGTGACCAGCGCGCCGAGGGTGTCGTTGTCGCCGAAACGGATCTCGTCGGTGACCACGGTGTCGTTTTCGTTGATGATGGGCACCACGTTCAGCGCCAGCAGCGTCGACAGCGTGGTACGGGCGTTGAGGTAGCGCAGGCGGTCGGACAGGTCTTCGTGGGTGAGCAGCACCTGTGCGGTTTTCAGGCCGTGTTCGCGGAAGGCGCTTTCATACGCCTGGCACAGCCCCATCTGGCCGACGGCGGCGGCGGCCTGCAGCTCGTGCACCGCCTTCGGCCGCTTGGCCCAGCCCAGCCGCTGGCAGCCTTCGGCGATGGCGCCGCTGGAGACCAGCACCACTTCCTTGCCGCGGCGTTTCAGGTCGGCGATTTCGGCGGCCCAGCGCGCCAGCGCGCTCATGTCCAGGCCCTTGCCGTCATTGGTCACCAGGCTGGAGCCTACTTTCACCACGATGCGCGTGGCGCTGTGAATCACCGATTGCATGTCGCCGAATCCCGTCAGAAGCAAAGCCGTCAGTTTACCCGATTCCGCCGCCATGCCGCAGTGCGTCAGGCGGCGGGTAGAGAGTATTCACGATCTCGCGAGCTCACGCGAGACAAGGCGAAAACGGCTGAGGAAGCGGCGTATATCCAGATTCAAACAAGCATGCCGAAGGCGTTTTCAACGCGGTATCGCCGAAGCGTAGCAGATCGTGAACAGGCTTACGGCAGCGCGGTTTCCGGCCGCGCCGACGGCCGGTCGCCGGCCAGCAGCTGCGTCAGCGCCGACAGCGTGGCGTCGACCAGCTGCCGCATGTGGCTTTCCTCGATGATGTAGGGGGGCATGAAGTAGACCGTCTTGCCGATCGGGCGCACCAGGCAGCCCTGCTGCAGCATCAGGCTGAAGAAGGCGGGGCCGAAGTCGGCGCGCTGGCAGTCGACGTCGAACGCCCAGATCATGCCGCGCTGGCGGAAGTGGCGCACCGCCGGGTGGGCGGC
This sequence comes from Vogesella sp. AC12, assembly GCF_024437575.1. Taxonomy (NCBI): domain Bacteria; kingdom Pseudomonadati; phylum Pseudomonadota; class Betaproteobacteria; order Neisseriales; family Chromobacteriaceae; genus Vogesella; species Vogesella sp. AC12. The sequence continues at coordinate 11,727 of NZ_JANFNU010000014.1, read as the reverse complement.
GATCACCGCCAGGTGGTGACTGAACAGTGCGGCGGTGGCAAGGTTGGCCGCAATCACCTGTTCGTCCTCGAAGATGTCGAGCACGGTCAGCGCCGCGCGGCAGGCCAGCGCATTGCCGGTGTAGCTGTGCGAGTGCAAGAAGCCGCGGCTGACCTCGTCGTCGTAGAACGCGGCGTAGATGTCGTCGGTGGTCAGCACGCAGGACAGCGGCAGGTAGCCGCCGGTGATGCCTTTCGACAGGCACAGGAAATCGGCGCGGATCGCCGCCTGCTCGCAGGCGAACAGCGTGCCGGTGCGGCCGAAGCCGACCGCGATCTCGTCGGCGATCAGGTGCACCCGGTACTGGTCGCACAGCCGGCGCGCTTCGGCCAGATACAGCGGGTCGTACATCACCATGCCGGCGGCGCCCTGTACCAGCGGCTCGATGATGAAGGCGGCGAGCTCGTGGCCGTGCTGTTGCAGCAGGGTCTCCAGCGCGCTGGCGGCGCGGCGCGCGACGTCGGCGGCCGTCTCCCCCGGTGCGGCAAGGCGGGCATCGGGGCTGGGTGCGCGCAGGTTGTGTTGCAGCAGCGGCGCGTAGGTGTCGGAGAATAGCGGCACGTCGGTCACCGCCAGCGCGCCGACGGTTTCGCCGTGGTAGCTGTGTTCCAGGCTGAGGAAGCGGGTCTTCTGCGTCTGGCCGTGGTTGCGCCAGTAGTGGAAGCTCATCTTCAGCGCGATCTCGGTGGCGCTGGCGCCGTCGGAGCCATAGAAGGCATGGCCGAGGCCGGTGAGTGCGGCCAACCTTTCCGACAGTTCCACCACCGGCTGGTGGGTGAAGCCGGCGAGGATCACGTGCTCCAGGGTGTCGAGCTGATCCTTCAGCGCCTGCTTGATGCGCGGCTGGTTGTGGCCGAACAGGTTGACCCACCACGAGCTGACGCCGTCGATGTAGCGCTTGCCGTCGAAATCCTCTAGCCAGATGCCGTCGGCGCGGGCAATCGGGATGATGGGCAGGGTTTCGTGGCGCTTCATCTGGGTGCAGGGGTGCCACACCGCGGCGCGGCTGCGTGCCAGCCAGTGTTGTGCTTGCGAGTCATGCATGGTGGGGCCTCCGGAAGACAAGGCGGGCATCGTAACATGGCGCCGCACCGCGCAAGAGTGACGAAAATTGTCAGCCGCGTGCCGATTTTGCGCCCGCCGGCCGCCGCTGTACTGGCGGTGCTGGGCGCAAAAAGCCTGCTACAGCGGTCTTTTGCGATGGCCGCGGCCAACCTGGCACGGCCTGGCGCCAATCTTGCTGTGCTTTGTCAGGAATCAAGCTGCGCTGGCTCATTGCCGTGTATCCTCGCCGCGACGGTCTTTATAAGGCAGCTAGCAACGAGGGCGCAGTTCCGGGAGTGTTGCTGGCAGCCGGTCCCGGTTCCGTGATTTACCGGGGCGGCTTGTGTGCCAATTGGCAATTGCAGCGCTGGCTTGGATTTGTTTTTTCGCTGGTAGTTTGCCGTTTTCCATTTTCAAACAGGAGCGATACACATGAAACGTGTACAACAAGGTTTTACCCTGATCGAACTGATGATCGTGGTTGCGATCATCGGCATTCTGGCCGCGATCGCGATCCCGGCGTATCAGGACTACACCAAGCGTGCCCATGTTGGTGAAGGGCTGCAACTGGCCGCCGGTTCGAAAACGGCGATTGCCGAGTACTACGCCAGTAATGGTGTATGGCCATCCTCTAATGCTTCGGCTGGTATTGCCTCTGCAACTGATATCAATGGTAATGCAGTGGAGTCGGTAACAATTGGGGCCAGTGGTGTTTTGACCGTGGCGTACAATGAAAAAGTTGCCTCCGGCGCTGAGCTGACCATTACCCCTACTGCGGCGTCTGGCTCCATTACTTGGGCATGCGCAATCGCTTCCGGTAATGCCGAAATGAGCTCAAAATGGCTGCCTTCCAATTGCCGCTAATAATTTGAGCTGCAAGCATAACAAGGGTGCTGCGGCACCCTTTTTTCATTTTGCCGGATTTCCCGATGCGCCTCTCTTCGTACGCGGCCGATCGTTTATTGTTGCTGTTGCTGTCGCTGACGCTGGCGTTGCCGTTCTTCAACTTTGCCCGTTACTCTCCGGCACCCGACTGGTGGACCAATAGCGTCGTGGTGATGTTGCTGGTACCGGTGCTGCTGTTGGCGCTGTGGCGTGGTGCGGCGTTGGATGAGTCATCCTCGATTGCCGTGCCCCGGTTATTGCCATTAGCCGGATTGTGGTGGTGTCTGGTGTTCCTGCCGCTGGCCTTGCTCCGCGATGGTGGTATCTACAGTTTGGCGTTATCGGAATCGCTGGCGGTGTTGCTGGCGCTAGTTGCGGCCAGCCTGTTGTTCCAGCTGCAAAACAGGCTGGGGCGACCACAGTTACTGATCACCTTGGCCGCAGTAATGTTGGGGGGAAGCTTGCTGCAGGCGCTGATCGGTATTGCGCAGTTGCTGCAAGTGGCTCCGTTGGCCGATGGCTGGCTGGTGTATCACCAGCCAGTTCCATTCATCATGGGTAATGTCGCGCAGCGTAACCAGTTTGCACATGTGCTGACTTGGGGGGTGTTGGCGGCGGTGTATTTGTGGCTGGTGCAGCACTTGCGTAGCTGGCTGGCGTGGCCAGCGATTGGCTTGTTGGCGTTGGTAATGGCATGGTCTGGTGGACGCTTGCCGCTGGCTTATGCCGGAACGATGCTGCTTGTGGCTGCTATCTGGTTCTGGCGCGGTCAAGATCGCCGTTTGTTATGGGGATTGCTGTCGGCTGCCTTGTTGATTTTATTGATGCAATGGGTGGGGGGCTGGCTTGCCCAGGTACTTACGGGGCAGAGTATTGGCAGTGGTTGGGATCGGCTGGGCGATGCCGGTTTTGGTGCCCGGCGCCGTATCGAATGGCAAAAAGCATGGTTGATGATTTCGGCTTACCCTTGGTTCGGAGTGGGTTTGGGCGATTACGCTTACCACTCTACCTGGCTAGAAGCTTTTGGCGGTCTGCCCAAGCTACCGGAAAGCGCGCTATTTACACATAGTCATAATCTGATCATGCAGTTGCTGGCTGAAACGGGAATACCTGCGACCCTGCTGGCGGCTGGGACGGTATCGCTATGCCTATTGCCATTTTTGCAAAAGCAACATGCCAATCGTGAGAATGCTTTTCTGCTATTGTTGGCGGCTACCATTCTGGGACACTCCATGTTTGAGTACCCGTTGTGGTATTTACCTTTCCTGCTTGCTTTTCTGTTTGTCCTGGCACTATCGCCGCTTCCACCAGTGACAGTGGCAGTGCGTGCCTCATTGCGCCGTCTGGGTCTCAGCGTGCTGCTGCTAGGGTGTTTGCTTTATTTGATCTTCGGTATTCCTGGATTTTTCACTGTAATCAAGGTGCAGCAGCCATCGCGTAATCCTGCCGAAAATCAGCAGCGTATCGAGGACTTGTTGCGGTTATCGCGCAATCCATTTTGGGCGTACGAGGCCGAGTTGACGCTGGCCAATTATCTGCGGCCATCACCGCAAGATCTTGAAATCAAGTTGCAACATTATGAGCAATTGGCTCGTTACCGGCCTTATCCAATGTTGTTGTGCCATCTGGCAATGCTTCGGGCGTGGCACCAGCAACCTCAGGCTGCACGTGAGGCCATGATTATGGCCATTGCTGCGTATCCAGAGGCTTTGCCGGTGATGTTGCAGACGCTGACAGTACGGTCGGAGTCGGAGATTGCACCACTGAAGCAGCTGGTACTGCAGGCTCAGCAGGCCTATCGGCAGGGAGGTGGCCTGGCCGCGGTTCAAAGTGTGGCCAGTCGCTCGCTGGGCCGGCCCTTGCCGTGAGATCTGACAGCAAAAGCGGCGGTGCGGTATGCTTCCGCCTTTGCCGAAACGCGGATTGATGATGTTTGCTTCTCTTGCGCGGCCAAGGTTGGCCGCATTGCTGCTGGCGGCGGTGACCGTGCTGCCCTTCCTGTCGCCGTTCCACTACCTGCCGCTGCCGCAGTGGTGGGGGGAGATCGCGGTGGTGGTACTCGGCGCGCTGGCCTGCCTGTGTCTGCCGCACGGCACGTTGCGCCTGCCGCGGGTGGTGCCGTGGCTGGCGCTGTTGGCGCTGCTGTGGCTGAGCCAGCCATTATTTGTCGAGTTGCTGTTTCCCGGCCTCAATGCGGCAACCGCGCTGGCCTTTCTCGCGCTAGCGCTGCTGGCGCTGGCGGTGGCCCGCTGGCAGGCGCTGAGCGACGCCGAAACGGTGATGACGGTGCTGGCCAAGGGCTTGCTGGTCGGTACCCTGCTGCAGTCGCTGATCGGGCTGGCGCAGCTCACCGGGCTGGCGCCGCTGCTGGGCGGCGTGCTGTTCTACGATGGTGCGCATCCGACCTCCAATATTTTCGGCCACATCGGGCAGCGTAACCAGTATGCGCACTACCTGAGCTGGGGGCTGGTGGCCGTCAGCTGGTTGGCCGTGGCGCGCGTGCTGTCGCGCGGCGTGGCCGTCGCGGTGCTGCTGTGGCTGGCGCTGTCGATCGCCTTTGCCGGCTCCCGCACCGTGCTGCTGTACGCGGCTGCCTTGCTGCTGCTGGCGCCGGCCTGGTACTGGCACGTGCGCGACGAGGCCAGCAAGCGCCTGATGCAGTGGTTGCTGCTGGCGGCGGGCTTGCTGCTGCTGATGCAGTTCGCGTTGCCGCTGGGCGAGTGGCTGTTGCGACCGCTGTTGCATGGCGAGCTGGTGGCCAGCGGGGTCGAGCGGCTGGCGGCCAACTCTGATGGCATGGGCGCGCGTCGGCTGGCGGAGTGGGGCAAGGCGTGGCTGGTGTTCCGCGAGGCGCCGTGGTTCGGCGCCGGCTGGTCGCAGTACGCGTACCACAGCGTGCGGCTGCAGCTACTGCCGCAGTTTGTCGATAGCGGCGTCAACAGCGGCCTGTTCAGCAATGCCCACAATCTGGTGTTCCAGCTGCTGGCCGAGGTCGGCTTGATCGGCACCCTGGCGGTGTTGCTGGGCTTGGGCTGGGTGTTGCTGCCGTGGTGTGGCCGTCAGGCGCGGGCGGTGCATCTGCTGCCGCTGGCCATGCTGGTCATCTCGCTATTGCACAGCATGCTGGAGTACCCGCTGTGGTATCTGTATTTCCCGGCGGTACTGGTGATGCTGCTGGCGCTGGCGCCGGTGGCGGAGGGGGGCAAACGCCGCCCGTTCCGACCGGTACAGTACGGCGCGCTGCTGATGCTGCTGCTGGCGGGGTATGGCAGCTATCGTTACGTCGAGATGCAGGGCCTGTACAACCCGCGCAGCGCGCAGCAACAGCAGCGGTTGCAGCAGATCATGCGCAACGAGCCGCTGTTTGCCTTCCACGCGCTGGGGCTGCTGGATGATGTGGTGAGGCCGGGACGCGACAGTCCGTCAGCGCAGCGGCAGTGGATTGCGCTGCTGGCGCAGATGCGGCCGTATCCGGATGTGCTGCGCAAGGAGGCGCAATTCCTGGCGCTGGAAGGGCGCCCGCAGGAGGCCGCCTACACCATGCGGTTGGCGCTGGCCTCGTTCCCGACCTACGCGCCGTTTTTCCTGCGCGCGCTGTCGCCGGAAGAGCCGGCGTGGCAGCCGCTGCGGCAACAGGTGGAAGCGGCGATGCTTAAGCCGTGAACGGCGGCTGGCCAGCAATGAAAAATCCCTGCACATGGCAGGGATTTTTTGTGTCTGGCGAGGTGGGCAGATCAGCCGTCGATGACCACGCCGCTGTGCAGCGCCGTCTTCATCTTGCCCAGTGCCTTGGCCTCGATCTGGCGGATGCGCTCGGCGGACACGCCGAATTCGGCGGCGAGGTCATGCAGCGTGGCGCCGCTGTCGTCAGCCAGCCAGCGCGCTTCGATGATGCGGCGGCTGCGCGGGTCCAGTGTCGACAACGCTTCCAGCAGGCCTTCGCTCTGCAGACGATCTACCGCACGGCGCTCCAGTGTCACGGTCGGCTCGTTGTGGGCATCGGCCAGCCAGTCGATCGGGGCGTAGGCGTCGTCGTCGTTGTCGTCGGCCAGCAGCGACACGTCCTGGCCGCTCATGCGCGTTTCCATTTCGCGCACTTCTTCCGGCTTGACACCGAGATCTTCGGCAATGGCACGGGCTTCGCTGTCGCTGAGTGCGGCAAAGCTCTTCTTCATGCTGCGCAGGTTGAAGAACAGCTTGCGCTGTGGCTTGGTGGTGGCAATGCGCACCAGCCGCCAGTTGCGCAGGATGAATTCATGCATCTCGGCCTTGATCCAGTGCACCGCGAACGAGAACAGGCGCACGCCGCGGTTCGGTTCGAAGCGCTTGACCGCCTTCATCAGGCCGATGTTGCCTTCCTGGATCAGGTCGGCCTGTGGCAGGCCGTAACCGGCGTAGCCGCGGGCAATGGATACCACCACGCGCAGGTGAGACATCACCAGGCGTTTTGCCGCTTCCAGGTCTTCGTGTTGCTGATGACGCGTGGCAAGCTCGATCTCCTCTTCCTGGGTCAGCATCGGGATGCTGTTAACGGTCTGGATGTATTGCTCCAGGCTGCCGTTGGAAGAAAGTACGGGCAGGGCAAAAGTGGACATGTATTCGCAATCCTCCTAAATGGACCGACTTATCTTAGCACTCGGATTATGAGAGTGCCAGACGACAGGAGTTCCTGCCAATGGCAAATTTCAATCAGACCGATTGTCTCGCCCGATGTCACGCCGGCTGGTTTTTGCGCAGATGATGGTCTGCGGCCAACCTGGCGCCGAGCATGCTCAGCAGCACGGCGCCCAGCAGCACGCCCAGCACTTCCAGCGGCTGCAGGCTGCGTAACTGGGCATCGATGCCGTACAGGCTGGCGAATTCGGCCAGCGCCGGATTAGCCTGGTAGGCCAGCCAGCTGCTCAGGCCCCAGCATAGCAGCGCCGACAGTCCGCCCTGCCACGCCGCGTGATAGAGGAAGGGGCGACGAATGAAACTGTCGGTGGCGCCGATCAGTTTCGAGACCGCGATTTCTTCCTGCCGCGCCAGGATCTGCATGCGGATGGTGTTGTGGTTGATCAGCACCATCGCCAGCGCAAACACCACCGCCAGCAGCCAGGCAAGCTGGCCGGCGAGGGTGATCATCGCGTGCAGCTTGCGCGCCCAGGCCGCATCGAACTGCGCCAGTTCCACCATCGGCAGCCCGGACAGCTCCTTCTGCAGCAGGTCGAGCATCGCCGGCTCCAGCGCTTGCGGAGTGACGATGAAGGCGTGCGGCAGCGGATTGCTGCCGAGGCCCTCGCTGATCGCGTTCAGGCCGCTGCGCTGTTCCAGTTCTTTCAGCGCGGCATCCTTGTGCACAAAGCGGAAGGATGCAACCCGTGGATGGTGCTTGAGGCTGCTTTCCACCGCGGCCAGATCGGCCTGTTCGCTGGACAGTTCCATGAACAGCGTGATCTGCGGCGTGGTGTTCAGCTTGGCGGTCCACTGCTGCAGGCTGCTGATACCGAGATACAACGACACCGGCAGCGCCAGCGCGATGGCCAGCATCAGCAGGTTGAGCAGGTTGCCGAACGGCTGGCGCAGGATCTTCAGCAGTGCGCTGCGGGCGCTCTGTGCGTGCAGGTACAGGTAGTGTTTCATGCGGCGAATTGTCCTTCACGAAGCCGGATGATGCGGCGGCCGTAGTCTTCCATCAGCGTTTCGTCGTGGGCCGAGATCAGCACCGTGACACCAACCTGGTGGAAGGACTTGAACAGCTCCATGATGTCCAGCGCGTAGGCGCGGTCGAGGTTAGCCGACGGCTCGTCCGCCAGCAGGATGCTGGGGCGGTGCACCACGGCACGGGCAATGCACAGCCGTTGCTGTTCGCCGCCGGACAGGCGGATCGGCATCACCTTTTCCTTGCCGGCGAGGCCGACCTTGTCCAGTGCCGCCCGCACGCGGCGCTGCGCATCGCGGCGGTCGAAACCGATGATGTCCAGCGGCAGCATCACGTTGTCGAATACCGAGCGGTCGAACAGGATCTTGTGATCCTGGAACACCACGCCGATGTGCTGGCGCACATAGGGCAACTGGCTGGCGCGCAGCTTGCTCAGGTTCTGGTTGTTGACCAGCACATTGCCGCTAGTGGCGCGCTCGATACCGGAAACCAGCTTCAGCAGCGTGCTTTTGCCGGCGCCGGAATGACCGGCGAGGAACACCATCTCGCCGCTTTCCACCGCGAAGGACAGGTTGCGCAGCGCCTCGTGTCCACCGGGGTAGCGCTTGGTGACTTGGTCAAATCGGATCATCGGCAATCATCCCGCACAAAGGTTGGCCGCAACGGTGGCGGCCGGCAAGTGGATCAAGGCGCTCAGTCGAACAGCGCGTCGACAAAGTCGCGGGTCGAGAACGGGCGCAGGTCGTCGATGCCTTCGCCGACGCCGATGAAGCGCAGCGGTACCGGGTGCTGCTTGGCGATGCCGGCGATGACACCGCCCTTGGCGGTGCCGTCCAGCTTGGTGAGGATCAGGCCGGTGAGACCCAGCGCCTCGTCGAAGGCCACCACCTGGTTGATCGCGTTCTGGCCGATATTGGCGTCCAGCACCAGCACCACTTCGTGCGGAGCATCCGGGATCGCCTTCTGGATCACGCGCTTCACCTTCTTGATTTCTTCCATCAGGTGCAATTGCGTCGGCAGGCGGCCGGCGGTGTCGGCAATGACGATGTCGATGCCGCGGGCCATGGCGGCCTGCATCGCATCGTAGCAGACGGCGGCGGCGTCGCCGCTTTGCTGTGCGATCACGGTGACGTTGTTGCGCTCGCCCCAGGCAATCAGCTGTTCGCGGGCGGCGGCACGGAAGGTGTCACCGGCGGCGAGCAGCACCGACTTGCCCTGGCTCTGGAAGTACTTGGCCAGCTTGCCGATCGAGGTGGTCTTGCCGGCGCCGTTGACGCCGGCGAGCATGATCACGTAAGGCTTCTTGCCGTGCGTCTGCAGCGGCTGCTCCAGCGGCTTGATCAGCTCGACCAGCGCCTCCTTCAGCGCACCTTTCAGCTCGCTGGCGTCCTTGAGTCCCTTCAGCGACACCCGCTCGCGCACGTCGCGCAGCAGGTGGCTGGTGGCGTCCATGCCCATGTCCGACGTCAGCAGTACCGCTTCCAGCTCTTCGTACAGCTCGTCGTCGATCTTGCCGCCGCCGAACAGGCCGGCCAGTTGCTTGCCCAGCTTGTCGCGGGTCTTGGCGAGGCCGGACTTCAGCCGCTCGGTCCAGCTCGGCTTCACCTGCGTCACGCTGCTGACCGGAGCGGGAGCGGGGGACTCGACAACTGGCGCTGCTGTTTCCGCGGCGACTGGTGCCGGCTCAACGTTTGCCACTGGTGCGATTACGGTGTCGGCTGTCGGCGCGACCGGGGCTGCCGGCGGGGTCGGGGTGGTGTCGGGAACGGGTTTTTTCTTGAAAAAGCTGAACATGCGAAATGGCTGAGTCGAAGTAAGAGATTAGCGCTGGATTGTACCGGCAAAAGCCGGGGCGAGGGCAAACCTGAGTATAAAGCGCGACATGGCGTTAACAGATTGATTCACGACAGAAGTTCTGCGGCGGTAAATGGAGTAAAATCTCGCCCTTCTTTGAACAAGGCAGGGTATGGCATGGCGCAGCAACGCAACAAGGTGCGGATCATTGCCGGCAAGTATCGTCGGCGCCTGCTGCCTTTCCCGGATGTTGACGGCTTGCGGCCAACCCCGGACCGGGTGCGCGAAACGGTGTTCAACTGGCTGGCCGATCGTGTCGAGAACGCCGATTGTCTCGACCTGTTCGCCGGTAGCGGGGCGATGGGCTTCGAGGCCGCGTCGCGCGGTGCGCGCAAGGTGGTGCTGGTCGAGAAAAGCCGCACGGCGCTGCAGTGCCTGCGCGACAGCAAACAGTTGCTGGCAGCAGCCGAAGTACAGCTGCATTCCGGTGCCGCGGAGGACTACCTGGCGCGCAGTGCGGAGCGTTTCGACCTGATCTTCCTCGACCCGCCGTATGCGCTGACCCTGCTGCCGGCATTGCTGCCCAAGGTTGGCCGCATGTTGAAGGCGGGCGGATGCATATATATAGAATCGGATCGGCCGGAGCAGTTTACCGGTTGGCGGGTGCTGAAAGAGGGCAAGGCGGGGGCGGTGCGCTTTGCGCTGCTGGCCGCTGAGTCCAGCGAATAAACATATAACGGCATGGGCTTGCGATGGTGTGCCGGCGGTGCCAGAATTCACTAGTGAAATACCTGAGGAAATTACTATGTCTTTGATCATTACTGACGAATGCATCAATTGCGATGTCTGTGAGCCGGAGTGCCCGAACAACGCCATTTCGCAAGGTGAAGAGATCTACGAAATCGATCCTAACCTGTGTACCCAGTGTGTTGGCCACTACGACGAGCCGCAGTGCCAGCAAGTCTGTCCGGTGGACTGCATTCCGCTGGATGCCTCCAATCCGGAGACGCATGACCAGCTGTATCAGAAATACCTGGTGATCACCGCCAAGGCCTGATTGCGCTAAGCCGTTGATTTGTGAAGCAGCCGTCACCGAGTGTGGCGGCTGTTTGCATTTTGGCTGCAAAAAATCCGAAAAATCACGGAAAAGCTGTTGACGATCGCCGGAGCTGTCTATAATATTCGGGCTTCTTCAGGGGGGATTCCCGAGCGGTCAAAGGGATCAGACTGTAAATCTGACGGCTCAGCCTTCGAAGGTTCGAATCCTTCTCCCCCCACCAAGGTTACCAGCATCTTGGCGGCGAAAGCAGTTAGAGTTGGCCGGGATCGTAAGGCGGGTGTAGCTCAATGGTAGAGCAGAAGCCTTCCAAGCTTACGACGAGGGTTCGATTCCCTTCACCCGCTCCAAGTTGCGATAGTTGTAAAGTTTTTTGGCCCATGTAGCTCAGGGGTAGAGCACTCCCTTGGTAAGGGAGAGGTCGGCAGTTCAATTCTGCCCATGGGCACCAAACTCATTTTATTGTATTCAGGGAATTTGCCATGGCTAAGGAAAAGTTTGCGCGGACCAAGCCGCACGTAAACGTTGGTACCATCGGTCACGTGGACCATGGTAAAACCACTCTGACTGCAGCGATCACCACTATTCTGTCGAAGAAATTTGGTGGCGAAGCGAAAGATTACTCGCAGATCGACAGCGCGCCAGAAGAAAAAGCACGTGGTATCACCATCAACACCGCTCACGTAGAGTACGAGACCGAGTCCCGTCACTACGCTCACGTTGACTGCCCAGGTCACGCCGACTACGTGAAGAACATGATTACCGGTGCTGCGCAGATGGACGGCGCGATCCTGGTTTGCTCCGCAGCTGACGGCCCAATGCCACAGACTCGCGAACACATCCTGCTGTCCCGTCAGGTTGGTGTGCCTTACATCATCGTCTTCCTGAACAAGGCTGACCTGGTGGATGACGCTGAGCTGCTGGAACTGGTTGAAATGGAAGTGCGTGACCTGCTGTCGTCCTACGACTTCCCAGGCGATGACACTCCGATCGTTACTGGCTCCGCTCGTCTGGCGCTGGAAGGCGACCAGTCCGAATACGGCGAACCAGCGATCTTCCGTCTGGCCGACGCACTGGATACCTACATCCCGACTCCAGAGCGCGCTGTTGACAAGCCGTTCCTGCTGCCGATCGAAGACGTATTCTCCATCTCCGGCCGCGGTACTGTGGTGACCGGTCGTGTAGAGCGCGGTATCGTTAAAGTTGGTGAAGAACTGGAAATCGTTGGTCTGAAGAACACCGTCAAGACCACTTGCACCGGCGTGGA
>NZ_JANFNU010000013.1:0-85758 GCF_024437575.1 Vogesella sp. AC12 | reverse complement strand
CCCCCCCCCCCCCCCCCCCCCCCCCCCCCCCCCCCCCCCCCCCCCCCCCCCCCCCCCCCCCCCCCCCCCCCCCCCCGGGGCCGGGCTACGTTGCCGGCATCAGTCCGGCAGGGTTTCCACCTGCCGTGGCGCCATGAAGTACAGCCAGGTCAGCGCCACGAAATAGCAGCACGGAATCAGCGTGAACAGCACCGAGTAGTTGTTGTTGGTCACCGTCAGCACATAGCCGACGATCTGGGTCATGAACATGCCGCCAACGGCGCCGATCATGCTGCCAAAGCCGAACACGCTGCCGACCACTTCCTTCGGGGTGAAGTCCATCACCAGGCTCCAGATATTGGCGGTCCACGCCTGATGCGCGCCGATGGCCAGCGAAATGGCGGCCACCGCCAGCCACAGGCTGCTGGCGCCGGCGGCGCCGATGATGGACAGGATGCACAGCGCACACAGCAGCATGGCGGTCAGCCGCGCCGGGATCGGTGCCATGCCGCGGGCGATCAGCCATGACGACAGCGCGCCGCCGCCGACACTGCCGACGTCGGCGGTGAGGTAGATCACGATCAGCGGAATGCCCATCTGCGTCACGCTGATGCCCAGCTGATACTGCTGGTTGAGGAAGGGCGGCAGCCAGTACAGGTAGAACCAGAACACCGGCGCGGTCATGGTGAAGGCCAGCGCGTAGGCCCAGGTGCCGCGCAGGCGCAGGATGCGCGAGTACGGCACCTTGCCGGCCGGCGCCTGTGCCTCGGCGCTGATGTAGTTCAGCTCGGCGCGGCTCACGCCCGGGTGTTGCGCCGGGTCGTGGTAGTGGCGCAGCCAGTACAGCAGCCAGATCAGGCCGAAGCTGCCGATGACGAAGAACACCGCCTGCCAGCCCCACACCATCATGATCAGCGGCAGCAGCACCGGCGTCACCAGCGCGCCGACGTTGGTGCCGGCGTTGAACAGGCCGGTGGCCATCGCGCGTTCGCCGGCCGGGAACCACAGCCGCGTGGTCTTGACGCAAGCCGGGTAGTTGGCCGCCTCGGACAGGCCGAGCAGGAAACGGCAGATCATGAAACCGACGGCGGATGCCGCCAGCCCGTGCGCGGCGGCCGCCAGGCTCCACAGCAGCACCGCCAGCGCGAAGGCGTGCTTCACCCCGACGCGGTCGATGAAGCGGCCCTGCACGGCAAAGCCGATGGCGTAGCCCATCTGGAACCAGAAGTTGATATTGGCGTAGTCCTGCGCCGTCCAGCTCAGCTCCTTGGCCAGAATCGGCTGCAGCACGCCCAGTGCGGCGCGGTCGATGTAGTTGATGGTGGTGGCAAAGAACACCAGTGCCAGCATCCACCAGCGCGTATGGCCAACGGCCATCGCGCTGTGCCAGCGCTGGCGCAGGGTGGGCTGCGCGCTGGCGAGGGCGATGACGGGGGTGTCGTGTTGCGGGGTGTGCATCTTGAGTTGTCTCCTGCGAGGTTGTGGTCGTGCCCTGGGTGCGGGCTTTTTCTCGTCGTCGCTTGATGTTGGCCGCAAGCCCCTGCGGGAGGGCGCGACCTGCCGTCTTTGCGGCATGTGGCCCGGGTCTGTGCCCGGTGCCTAATGAAAAAACGGGTAATGCTGCAGCAGCCAGATTGCGGCGCTGATGGTGAGAAAGGAGCTGGTGGTCGCCAGCAGCAGGGTGGCGGCGCAGAAGCCCTGCATGTCGTGGCGCTGGCCGAGGATGGGGAAGATGCTCAGCATCGGCATCGCCGCGGTCAGCACCCCGGCCATCGCCAGTCGCGGGTCGAGCGGGCCGAACAGCAGCAGCGCCCCCGCCACCAGCAGCGGGTGCAGCAGCAGCTTGCCGCTGGCGAGGATGCTGACGTCGCGCAGCATGCTGCGCAGCGGCAGGCCGACCAGCGAGCCGCCGATCACGAACAGCGCCACCGGTGCCGAGGCGGTACCCAGCATCGCCACCGGCTTGGCCAGCAGCGGCGGCAGGCTGAGATCCAGCAGCGCCAGCGTCACCCCGGCGACGATGGCGAGGATGATCGGGTTGCGGCGCAGCCCCAGCAGCGAGCGGCCGAAGGCGCGCAGGAAGCGCTCCTGGCGCGAGCCGTCGGCCTCGGACAAGGCGATGCCCAGTGGCAGCATCAGCAGGTTTTCCACCACCATGGTCAGTGCCAGCGCCAGCGTCGCCACCGGCCCCAGCAGCTGGTACACGATGGGGTAGCCGACGAAGGCGCTGTTGGAGCAGGACATGCCCAGCCCGTACAGCGCGGCGCGCGGCAACGGTTGCTGCCGGGCCAGCATCGCCCAGCCAGTGCCCAGCAGCAGCATCGCCAGCGAGCCGGCGGCGTAGGCGGCGAGATAAGGGGTGTTGAGCAATTCTGCCGGCGAGCGGCTGGACAGCGAGTGCAGGATCAGTGCCGGCAGCGCGAAGCGCACCACCAGCAGGCCCAGCGCCGCCAGCTTGTCCTGCGGGAACAGCGCCAGCCGCACCGCGAGGTAGCCCAGCCCGATCAGCATGAAAATGGGGGCGATCACCGCCAGGATATCGAGCATGGGTCGCAATCAGTGTTGCGCCTCAGGCGCGGAATTCTTCGGTGTCGATCTCGGTTTGCGTCGCCGCGTTGTAGCGCGCGCCGGCAATCGGCAGCCGCGCCAGCAATGCCTCCAGCTGCTGCAGTGTTTCCACGCGCAGCTGCACGCGGCTGGCGGCCACGTTCTCGCGCAGGTGCGCAAGGCGGGTGGTGCCCGGAATCGGGATCACGTGCTCGCCGCGGGTAAACAGCCACGCCAGCGCCAGTTGCGCCGGGGTGCAGCCGGCGGCGGCGGCGATGTCGCGGTAGGCGGCGAGGAAGTCAAGGTTGGCCGCATAGTTGTCCGCGGCGAAGCGCGGCATCGCGCGGCGGATGTCCTTGCCGTCCAGTGCGGCCAACGTGGCCATGTCCGGCAGGCCGTCGGCGAGGAAGCCGCGCCCCAGCGGGCTGAAGGCGACAAAGGCCACGCCCAGCTGCTTGCAGGCATCCAGCACCGCGATCTCCGCGTTGCGCGTCCACAGCGAATACTCGGTCTGCAGCGCGGCAATCGGGTGCACCGCGTGCGCGCGGCGCAGGGGGACGGCGGACACTTCCGACAGGCCGATGCTGCGGATCTTGCCTTCGCGCACCAGCTCGGCCAGCGCGCCGACGCTGTCCTCGATCGGCACCTGCTTGTCCCAGCGGTGCAGGTAGTACAGGTCGATGACCTCGCTGCGCAGCCGGCGCAGCGAGTCCTCGCAGGTGCGCTTCAGCGTCTCCGGCCGGCCGTCTATCACCCGTTTACCATCCACCCCGGTCATGCCGCACTTGCTGGCCAGCGTGATGCGGTTGCGGTGCGGCGCCAGCACGCGGCCCACCAACTCTTCGTTGGCGCCGAAGCCGTACAGCGCGGCGGTATCGAACAGGGTGATGCCGGCGTCCAGCGCCGCCAGCAACAGCGCCTCGGCCTGTTCCGGCGCCGGCGGCACGCCATAGGCGTGGCTGAGGTTCATGCAGCCCAGGCCAATGGCCGAGACCGAGAACGGGCCGAGTTGTCGCTGTTGCATGGGTTTGCTCCTTAAAGCATGTTTACGATCTTGCGAGCTAGAGTGAGACAAGGCGAAAACGTGAGGTGCGCGGAGTTTACTCAGCGTAAATGAGCATCCGAAGCCGTTTTCAACGCCGTATCGCCGACGCGCAGCTGATCGTAAACAGGTTTTTTACAGACTGGCGTTCAGCTGCTGTTCCAACCGGGCCAGCACCTGGTAGCACGGCAGCACCTTGGCCACCGACGAGTTCGGCTCGCGGCCTTCGCGGATGGCGGCGAAGAATTCGCGGTCCTGCAGCTCGATGCCGTTCATCGATACCGCCACTTTCGATACGTCGATCTGTTCTTCCTTGCCGCTGTACAGGTCGTCGTAGCGCGCGATGTAGGTGGCGCTATCGCCGATGTAGCGGAAGAAGGTGCCCAGCGGGCCGTCGTTGTTGAATGACAGGCTCAGGGTGCAGATGGCGCCGTTGGCCGCCTTCAGCTGGATCGACATGTCCATGGCGATGCCCAGCTCCGGATGAATCGGGCCTTGCAGCGCATTGGCCTGCACGATGGGGCTGCCGGCCTGGTAGGCGAACAGGTCCACGGTGTGCGCGGCGTGGTGCCACAGCAGGTGGTCGGTCCAGCTGCGCGCCTGGCCCAGCGCGTTCATATTGGTGCGGCGGAAGAAGTAGGTCTGCACATCCATCTGCTGGATGTTGAACTCGCCGGCCTGCACCTTCTGGTGCACGTACTGGTGGCTGGGGTTGAAACGGCGGGTATGGCCGACCATGGCCACGAGGCCGGTCTGCTGCTGCAGTGCGACCACCGCCTCGGCGTCGGCCAGGCTGTCGGCCAGCGGAATCTCCACCTGCACGTGCTTGCCGGCCTTGAGGCACTGCATCGCCTGCGCGGCGTGCACCTGGGTCGGGGTGCACAGGATCACCGCGTCCACTTCCGGCAGCGCCAGCGCGTCGGCCAGATCGGTGGCCACGTGGGCGATGCCGTACTTGTCGGCGACCTCCTTGGTGGCCTCATAGCGGCGGCCAACCAGCGATACCACTTCCACGCCGTCGATCAGCTTGATGGCGTCCAGATGCTTGATGCCGAAGGCGCCGGCGCCAGCCAGCGCTACCTTGATGGTCTTGCTCATTGCTTGTTCTCCAGAATCAGATGACCCACGGCGGTATTGGATGCCGGCACGTGGTAGAAGCGTTGTTTCAGCTCCGGCGCCGGGCCGCCGGCGACGTCGGCCATCGCGCCGCGCGCGATCAGCCACATCACCAGCTCGATGCCCTCGGAACCGGCTTCGCGCACGTAGTCGATGTGCGGCATTTGCGCCAGGCCCGCCGGGTCGGCGATCAGGCGGTCGAGGAAGGCGTTGTCCCATTCCTTGTTGATCAGGCCGGCGCGCGGGCCCTGCAGCTGGTGGCTCATGCCGCCGGTGCCCCAGATCTGCACGTTGAGGTCGCCGTCGAAGGACTCCACCGCGCGGCGGATCGCCTGGCCCAGCTGGAAGCAGCGGCGGCCGGACGGCACCGGGTACTGCACCACGTTCACCGCGAACGGAATCACCGCGCACGGCCAGGCCTCGGGCTGGCCGAACATCAGCGACAGCGGCACGGTCAGGCCGTGGTCGACGTCCATCTTGTTGACGATGGTGAGGTCGAAGTCGTCCTGGATCACGCTCTGCGCGATGTGTGCCGCCAGCTGCGGGTGGCCCATCACCTTGGGCACCGGACGCGGCCCCCAGCCCTCATCGGCCGGCTGGTATTCGGCGCCGGTACCGATGGCGAAGGTCGGAATGAAATCCAGACTGAAAGCAGTCGCGTGGTCGTTGTAGACCAGGAAGATCACGTCCGGCTTCTGCTCCTTGATCCACTGTTTGCCGTAGTCGTAGCCGGCAAACACCGGCTGCCAGTACGGCTCCTGCGACTTGCCCAGATCCAGTGCCGCGCCGATGGCCGGCACGTGCGATGTGTAAACGCTCGCGGTAATGCGTGCCATATCAGTTGCTCCCCTTGCTCTTGCCTTGCGGCTGGTGCTGCGGCTGGGCGTCGCCGTCTTCGCCCAGATAGCGGTTGCCTTCTGCCGAGCGACCACCGCCCAGCATCATGTCGCGGTACTCTTCCTCGCTCATGCCGGTCATGCTGCCGGCCATCTGCTGGAAGCTCTTGCCGTCGGTGGCGCCGATCTTGGCCAGGAAATAGATGTTGCCGCCCAGCGCGATACAGCGGTTCAGATCGCGGTCCAGTACCGCCTGCTTCTGCTCCTCGCTCATCGCCCACTCGTCGAGATAGCCGCGCTCGTCGGCCTTGAAGCGCGCACGGTTGGCCGCCGTCATCAGCGACATGCAGAACTGGTTCAGCCAGTAGCCCTTGCGCGATTGCTCGGCATCGAAAATGGTGGTGCCGGGCAGGTCCAGATACGGTTTGTTCAGTGCCATGATTTACGCTTCCTGTGTTTCTTCCGGCCAGTACAGGCGCATCGGGTTGGCCACCAGCAGCTTTTGCTGCAGCTCGGCGGTCGGCGCGATGTGCGGGATGAAGTCCACCAGCAGGCCGTCGTCCGGCATGTGGTCCTTCAGGTTCGGGTGCGGCCAGTCGGTGCCCCACAGTACCCGATCCGGGAATTCCTCGACTACCCGGCGCGCAAACGGCACCACGTCACGGTAGGCGGCCTGCTCGCCGTCCAGCGCGCGCGGGCCGGTCAGCGACAAGCGTTCCGGGCAGCTGACCTTGCTCCACACGTTCGGGTGCTCGCGCATGAACTTCAGGAACAGCTCGAACTCCGGGCCGTCCAGCGGCTTGCTCACGTCCGGGCGCCCCATGTGGTCGACCACCACGGTGGTGGGCAGGCCGGTGAAGAAGTCCCACAGCTCCGGCAGGTCCACCGCTTCAAAATAGATCACCACGTGCCAGCCAAACCTGGCAATGCGGCCGGCGATCTCCATCAGCTCGTCCTTGGGGGTGAAGTCCACCAGCCGCTTGACGAAGTTGAAGCGCACGCCGCGCACGCCGGCGTCGTGCATCGCCTGCAGTTCTTCATCGCTCACGCTGCGGCGCACGGTGGCGACGCCACGTGCCTTGCCGTCGGAATGCAGCAGCGCATCGACCATGGCGCGGTTGTCGGCGCCGTGGCAGGTGGCCTGCACGATCACGTTGCGGGCAAAGCCCAGCTGGTCGCGCAGCGCGAACAGCTGCGCCTTGCTGGCGTCGCACGGGGTGTACTTGCGTTCCGGCGCGTACGGGAACTCCGCGCCGGGGCCGAACACGTGGCAGTGGGCATCCACCGCGCCGGCCGGCAGTTTGAATTTGGGGGTGCTGGGACCCTGGTACCAGTCCAGCCAGCCGGGGGTTTTTTCAAAGTGCATGGTTCAGTCTTTCTGTGTGAGGCTGGCCAGCAGCCGATCGGCTTCGGTGCGCCAGTCCGGGCTGCGGGCAAAATCGGGGGCGTGCTTGCTGCCGAACACGCCGGCATCGGCGAGATCGGCCATCCACGCCTGCCGGGCGGCGGTGCCG
The DNA here is from genome assembly GCF_024437575.1 of Vogesella sp. AC12. Classification (NCBI taxonomy): domain Bacteria; kingdom Pseudomonadati; phylum Pseudomonadota; class Betaproteobacteria; order Neisseriales; family Chromobacteriaceae; genus Vogesella; species Vogesella sp. AC12. Next base: position 78,724 of record NZ_JANFNU010000013.1, on the reverse strand, counting down.
CTGGCCAACCACGGCGTGAGGCCGGCGTCGGCGACGGTGTTGGCCACTTCGCGCACTTCCTCGCTGCGGCGGCGACCGTGCTCGATCACGCGCTGGAAGAAGTACGCCGCCTGTTGTTCCCAGTCGATGCCGGGAAAGGTTTCGTACAGCGAGGCCACGACCGCGTCTTCCACGCCGTAGTGGCGGGCGGTGGTCAGGCTTTCGATCACCATCGCTTCCAGCCCCTTGATCATCACGCTGCGGCACATCTTGGTGGCCGAGGCGACGCCCAGTTGCGCGCTGGCAACGCGGGCGGCAAAGCCCAGCTCGCCCAGCAGCGGGCACAGCGGCGCCGCCGACTCGCCACCCAGCAGCAGCGGCACCTTGCTGCGATACGGCGGCACGCTGGTCATCACCGCGCCTTCCACGTAACGGCCGCCGGCAGCGTCGATCAGTGCCGCGGCTGCCTGCTTGGCCGCCGGCGAGGCGGAGTTGAAGTCGAGGAAGAAGGCACCGTGGCGCAGCGCCGGGGCGCAGGCTTCGGCCACCGCCACGGTCTGGTCGGCGGTCACCGCGCTGATCAGGCAGTCGGCGTCGGCGGCCAGTGCCAGCGGCGACGGTGCCAGCGCCACCCCAAGGTTGGCCGCATGGCTGCGCAACGGTTCGGCGCTGGCCGGCTCGTCCAGCTTGCGGTCGTAGGCGCTGACGCGCACGCCCAGCTGGCGCAGGTCTTCCGCCAGGATGCGGCCAACCTCACCGTAGCCGACGAGGCCGATGTGCCAGTGCAGGGGGGAGCGGGGCTGGCTCATGCTGTTCAGTCGATGTAGCGCAGGCCGGCCTGGGCCAGCGGTTCGCGCATCTTGTACATGTCGAGGCCCAGCACGCCGGCGGCCAGCTTGGCGCGTTTCTCGCCTTCGAAGCTCTCGCGCTTCTCGGCGGCGTCGGCCACCTGCTGCGCAAGCGCCGCCGGTACCACCACCACGCCGTCGACGTCGGCAATCACCACGTCGCCCGGGTTCACCAGCGCGCCGGCGCAGATCACCGGAATGTTGACCGAGCCCAGCGTCGCCTTGATGGTGCCCTTGGCGTTGATGGCGCGGCTGAATACCGGGAAGCCCATCTGTTCCAGCTCTTCCACGTCGCGCACGCCGCCGTCGATGATCAGCCCCTTGGCGCCGCGCGCCTGGAAGCTGGTGGCCAGCAGGTCGCCGAAGAAGCCGTCCTCGTTGTCGGTGGTGCAGGCGGCGACGGCGACATCGCCCGGCTGCAGCTGCTCGGCGGCCACGTGCATCATCCAGTTGTCGCCCGGCTGCAGCAGCACGGTCACGGCGGTGCCGCAGATCTTGGCGCCCTTGTACACCGGGCGCATGTACGGCTTCATCAGGCCGACGCGGCCCATCGCTTCGTGGATGGTGGCGACGCCGAACTGTGCCAGTTTGGCGACGGCGGCCGGATCGGCGCGCTCGATATGGCGCTTGACGATGCCGAGCTGGTTCATTGGCAGGTTCATGATGTGCTCCTTATTTGCCCTTGGCCTTCAGCGCCGCGTCCAGACGCGGATAAACGCGGCGGGCGTTGCCTTCGTAAATCAGGTGGCGCTCTTCGGCGCTGATGTTGGCCGCCTCGATGTAGCGCTTGGTGTCGTCGTAGTAGTGGCCGGTTTCCGGGTCGATGCCGCGCACGGCGCCGATCATCTCGGAGGCAAACAGCACGTTTTCCACCGGAATCACGCGGGTCAGCAGGTCGATGCCCGGCTGGTGGTAGACGCAGGTGTCAAAGAAGATGTTGTTGAGCAGATGGTCTTTCAGCAGCGGCTTTTTCATTTCCTGCGCCAGGCCACGGAAACGGCCCCAGTGGTAGGGCACCGCGCCACCGCCGTGCGGGATCACGAACTTCAGCGTCGGGAAGTCCTTGAACAGGTCCGAGGTCAGGCACTGCATGAAGGCGGTGGTGTCCGCGTTCAGGTAGTGGGCGCCGGTGGTGTGGAACGCGCAGTTGCAGCTGGTGGACACGTGGATCATCGCCGGGATGTCGTACTCGACCATTTTTTCGTAGATCGGGTACCACTGCCTGTCGGACAGCGGCGGGCTGGTCCAGTGGCCGCCGGACGGGTCCGGATTGAGGTTGAGGCCGACAAAACCGTAGTCCTTCACGCACTTTTCCAGCTCCGGGATACAGCTGGCCGGATCGACACCCGGCGACTGCGGCAGCATCGCCGCGCCGATGAAGTGCTCGGGGAACAGCTCGCTGACGCGGAAACACAGCTCGTTGCAGATCGCCGCCCAGGTGGCGCTGGTATTGAAGTCGCCGATGTGGTGCGCCATGAAGCTCGCGCGCGGGCTGAAGATGGTCAGGTCGGAGCCGCGCTGCTTCATCAGCTTCAGTTGGTTGCTCTCGATGGTCTCGCGCAGCTCGTCGTCGCTGATCTGCAGCTCGGACACTTTCGGGCCCAGCTCGGGGGTGGCGAGGTTGGCCACCTGGCGCTTACGCCAGTCTTCCAGTGCCTGGGGCGCGGTGGTGTAGTGGCCGTGGCAGTCGATGATCATGTCGGTTTCCTCTCGGTAGCAGGGGGCGGCGCGGGCCGGGGCAGGTGGAGGCCCCGGCAGCCGCGGCGGTGATTAATGGCTTAGCGGGGCGGCCTGCAGCGAGACCTTGCCGCTGTCAGGATGGGCGCGCAGCTTGATGAACAGCGCGCTGGCGGCGATCAGGCCCGGGATGGCCAGCACCATGAACACCTGGTCGAAGCCCAGCTGGCGGCGCGCCAGTTCGGCCACCAGGAAGGAGCCGGCGATGCCGCCGAAGCGGCCGATGCCCAGCATCCACGCCACGCCGGTGGCACGGCCCTGGGTCGGGTAGAAGCCGGCGGCCAGCGCCGGCATCGACGATTGCGCGGTATTCATGATGGTGCCGGCAACGAACACCACCACCACCAGCAGGCCGACGCTGCCGGTTGCCTGGCCGATGGCGTAGATCGACGCCGCGGTGAGCAGGTAGCCGATGGCGATGATGCGGTCGGCGTTGAAGCGGTCCATCAGGTAGCCGCAGAACACGGCACCGATGCCGCCCAGCGGGAACAGCGCCGAAATCAGCATCGCCTGTTTCGGCGCGATACCGGCGTCCTTGAACAGGATGGGCATCCAGTTGACCAGCGCGTAGAAGATCACCAGACCCATGAAGTAGGCCAGCCACAGCATCACCGAGCCGACGCGGTAGGACGGCGACAGCACCACGGCGAGGCCGCTCTTGCCGGCCGCGACGGCGCGGGTTTCGGACAGGAAGAAGGCGCCGGCCTCGCTGGCGCTGGCGGAGATGCGGCTCAGCACGGCCTGGATGCGGGCGTGGTCATGGCCCTTGGCCACCATGTAGCGCACCGATTCCGGCAATAGCAGCAGCAACACCAGCAGCAACAGCAGTGGTGTCACGCCGCCGAACACCAGCACGCTGCGCCAGCCCCACTGTGGAATCATCCACGAGGCGAGGAAGCCGCCCAGCGCCGCGCCGAGCGGGAAGCCGCAGAACATGGCATTGGTCAGCAGCGAGCGGCGCGCGGTGGGGCAGTATTCGCTCATCAGCGTCACCGCGTTGGGCATCGCCGCGCCGAGGCCGATACCGGTGATGAAGCGCATCACGGTCAGGCTCTGCAGGTCGGCGGCAAAGCCGGAAAGCAGCGTGAACAGGCCCAGTACCAGCACCGAGCCGGTCAGCACCTTCTTGCGGCCGAGGCGGTCGGCCAGTGGGCCGGCCATCAGCGCGCCGGCGGCGAGGCCGAACAGCGCGGCACTGAGCACCGGTGCGAGCGCCGGTTTGCTGACGCCCCATTCCTGGATCAGCGACGGGGCGATATAGCCGATGGCGGCGGTATCGAAACCGTCCAGCAGCACGATGCAGAAGCACAGCGCGAAGGTAATCCACTGGAACCGCGAAAACGGATGGCGGTTGATGAACTCCTGCACATCAACAGATGGTTTGGTCATGGTCGTTATCTCTATGTTGCGTTTGGACTCGAAACCGCTCTATGGCGGTTTGGCGGGGTAAAACGGTTGCCGGCTGCCGTGTGGCGGCGGGATCGTCCTCTGCTGTTGTTGTATAAGGATCGATCGACCGGCGGATGCTGCTTGGAGCCACTAACAAAACCCCTGATCCTGCGTTGCGCCTCCTTGCCGTACGACTTGTACTGTCTGCGTCGGCGCGCCTTGGCTCAGGTGCTTAGCGGCTCTTAACGCTGCCAGACGGCAGCCGGAATCATCACTTCACCTTTCATGATCAGGCGCGCGGTGCGCAACAGCGCGGCGCGGGTCACGTTTTGCGGGTTGGCCGGATCGGTTTCCAGCTCCACCGAGAATTCGCCGGTCGGGTGCTCCACCGACACCCGCTTGCTGCTGCCGGCACCGATGCGGGCGATGCCGTCGGTGATGGCGCCGTCCAGCACGCAGGCGGTGCCGACGGTGACCGCCGCCAGCACGCCGATGGCGTCGTGACACACGTGCGGGATGAAGCTACGGGTGGTGAGGCTGCCGTCGTCGCTGCGTGGCGGCGCGATCAGTGTCATCTTGGGATAGGTCTTCTTGCTGACGTCGCCCAGGCCCATCAGCTGGCCGCAGGTCAGGCGCAGCGCTTCCAGCTTGGTCTTGAGTTCGGTGTCGGTATTCAGCTCGGCCACCGTTTCGTAGCCGCTGCGGCCAACGTCGCTGGCGCGCAGCATCACCAGCGGCATGCCGTTATCGATGCAGGTGACTTCGATGGCGCCGATGCCGGCCACGGTCACCACGTCGCGCACCTGGCCGGTGGGCAGCAGGCCGGCGCACACCGAACCGGCGGTATCGAGGAAATTGATGGTGATCGGCGAGGCGGTGCCGGGTACGCCGTCGATGCGGGCGTCGCCGTCGTAGCGCACCTGGCCGTTCGGGGTCTCGACGGTGATGTCGCAGGCCATGTCGGTATTCAGGGTCAGCACGCGGAAGGTGCTGGTCTCGCCCTGCGCCTTGAGCATGCCGGTCTCCAGCGCGAACGGCACCACCGCGGCCAGCATGTTGCCGCAGTTGGGGGTGGTGTCGACGCTGTCCTTGTCCGGCGTGACCTGCGCGAACAGGAAGGTCAGGTCGATGCCGGGCGTCGTGCCTAGGGCAACGATGCCGACCTTGCTGGTCAGCGGATTGGCGCCGCCGAGGCCGTCGATCTGGCGGCGGTCCGGCGAGCCCATCACGGCCAGCAGCACGCGGTTGCGCAGTTCAATGTCGGCGGGCAAGTCCGCTGCGTTGAAGAACGGGCCGCGCGAAGTACCGCCGCGCATGAACAGGGTAGGGATAGAGGTCTGCATGCGGCCAGTATCGGCCGGCCGGCGATGCTGCAAAATATGGATAGCTAACTAGTAGATATAGCAGTTTGATATGGAGTGGATTCGAGAAAAGCCGCCGCTCGCGGCGGCGCGTGCCCGCCCTGCACCCGGCGCCTTACGCCGCCGGCAAGGCCTTGCCCGTCACGATGGGCGGCACCATCTCGCGCACCAGTTCCTGCATCGCCTGTTGCGTCAGCGTGCTGGGGCGGTGCGAGCTGACCGCCAGCGCCAGCCGGCTGACCAGGCCCGGCTCGCCGATCGGGCGCAGCCGCAGGCGCGCCGCCTTGTCGCTGGTCGACACCGCCAGTCGCGACAGCACCGCGCAGCCGGCGCCGTCGGCGACCAGCTCCAGGATCGCCGGCACGCTGTCGATCTCCAGCGCAATGGTTGGCCGCAAGCCCTGCGCGCCCAGTTGCGACTCCACCAGCATGCGGATGGCGTGCGGCTGCGACGGGATCACCAGCGGCTTGGCGGCCAGCTCCGCCAGCGACACCGCGCCCGGCGCGGCGTCGCCATCGGCCAGCTCCACCAGGTACAGCATCTCGTCGCACAGCGGCGTGATGTCGATGTCGGAAGACGGCACCGGGTTGTACAGCAGCGCGATGTCGAGGCGGCCGTTGCGCAGCGCCTCCAGCATGTTGGCGGACAGACCCTCGCGGATCGCCAGCGACGCCTGCGGCAGCCGGGTGCGGAAGGCGCGCGACAGCGGCACCGACAGCACCCGCGACAGGCTGGGCGGCAGCCCCAGCGCCACCTTGCCGGCCAGCGCACCGCGTACGCGGCCCAGCTCCTCCTTGGCGCGTTCCACCTGGTGCAGCACGCCGCGGCCGTGCTCCAGCAGCAGCTTGCCGGCCTCGGTCAGCGTCACGCCGCGGCCGTTGCGCAAGAGCAGCGTCTGGCGCAATTCCACCTCCAGCTGGCGGATCTGGCGGCTGAGCGCCGGCTGCGCGATGTCGAGCACGATGGAGGCACGGGTGAAGCTGCCCAGCTCGGCAACGCGGACGAAATACTCGATCTGTTTCAGGTCCATGGCGGCGCGACAAACGGAAGGGAAGACAGGACAGCATACGCGATGGCGGGTAGCACAGGAATGCCTTTGCGGCATAGCCGCGCTGCCGTCAGACAAAAAAATGGCCCGGCCGGTGACAACACCGAACGGGCCAGACAAGCAACGCAACGAGAAACGGGAAAGAAGGTGTCAGGCCTGGGCGGCGATCATGCTGCGGAAGTGGCGCTCCATGCGTGCGGTATCCGGCTGCCGCCCGGTGAACAGCTGGAAGGCGCCGATTGCCTGCCACACCGCCATGCCGCCGCCGTCGAGCACGCGGCAGCCGCGCTGGCGTGCCCGCTGCAGCAATTCGGTTTCCAGCGGGAAGTACACCACTTCGGCCACCCACAGGTCGCCGTGCAGCAGCGCTTCCGGCAGCGGCAGGCCGGGATGGCCGTCCATGCCGGTCGGCGTGGCGTGCACCAGGCCGCTGGCGCCCGGCATCGCCTGGCCCACGTCGCTGCTGCCCGTCACCTGCCGGTCCGGGAAGAAGCCGTGCAGGCGTGCGGCCAACGTTGCGGCGCGCTGGGCGTCCTGGTCGACGATCACCAGCTCGCGGGTGCCGGCCACCAGCAGTGCGTGGGCGACGGCGGAACCGGCACCACCACCGCCGAGCAGCACCACGCGCTGCAGGTCGTCCGCGGCGAAGTGGCGGCGGAACGGCTCGGCAAAGCCGGACCAGTCGGTGTTGTGGCCGTAGCGCTTGCCGTCGCGGAACACCACAGTGTTGACGGCGCCGATCTGGCGCGCGTCTTCCGACAGCTGGTCGAGATAGGGAATCACCGCCTGCTTGCAGGGGTGAGTGATGTTGACGCCGGCAAAACCACAGGCTTCGGCGGCAGCAAGCAGCTCCGGCAGCGCCTCGACACCCTTGCCGATACGGCTGAGGTCGATCAGCTGGTAGTGCAGCTTGAAGCCCAGTTCGGCCGCTTCCTGCTCGTGCAGATAGGGCGACTTTGAACGCTGGATATCCGCACCGATCAGGCCGATCAGCACCTTGTCCGGCACGCCGTGCTCGGTTGCGAATGATGAAACTTCAGAGATCATGTCATGCCTCGGTGGTTGGCTCCCGGCGCCGCCTGCGGGGCGGCGCCGGGGTGGGGGGGGGGAATGGCGGCTTAGCGCAGTTTGGCCAGTTCGCTGTTCAGCTCGCCCATCAGCTGTGGGCCGACGTTTTCGCTGAACTTCTTGGTCACGCCCTGCAGCTTGATGCGGATGCGGCCTTTTTCGGCAGCGGACAGCTCGTTCACCTTCATCGTCGCCTTCAGCTTGGCCAGCGCCTGGGCGGCACCGTCACGGTTGACCTTGCGCTGGTACAACGTGGCGTCGCGCGCGGCCTTCTGCAGCAGCTTCTTCTCGTCGGCGGACAGCTGGTCCCACAGCTTCTGGCTGGTCAGCAGCACCTGCGGGTTGTAGACGTGGCCGGTGAGGGTCATGTACTTCTGCACTTCGTTGAGCTTGGTGCCGAGAATGGTGGCTTCCGGGTTTTCCTGGCCGTCGACCGCCTTGGTTTCCAGCGCGGTGTACAGCTCGGTGAACGGCATCGGTACCGGGTTGGCGCCCAGCGCCGAGAACATCTCGATGTACAGCGGCGACTGCACCACGCGCACCTTGAGGCCGGCGATGTCTTCCATCTTCACCACCGGGCGCACGTTGTTGGTCAGGTGGCGGAAGCCCAGCTCCCAGTAGCCGAGACCGACCATGCCCTTGCCCTGCAGCTTGGCCAGCAGCTTGCTGCCGATCGGGCCGTCGACGATGGCATCGGCTTCCTTGCCGCTGTTGAACAGGAAGGGCAGGTCGAACAAGACGAATTCCTTGGCGTGGCTGGACAGCAGGCCGGCGTTGAGCACGGTGAAGTCGAGGGTGCCGCCCTGGATCGAGGACACGGTCTGCACGTCGCCACCGAGTACGCCGGACGGAAACAGCTTGACGGTGATCTTGCCGCCGGAGGCCTTGTTCACCAGCTCGGCAAACTTGGCGGCGCCCATGCCCTGCGGGTGCTCCTTGGCATTGAGGAAGGAGAAGCGCAGCGTGCGTTCCTTGATGTCGGCGGCGCTGGCCTGGCCGGCGAGGCTGAGGGCGAGGATGGCGGCACTGCCGAGCACGGCGATATTGTTCAACTTCATGATGTCTCTCTCCATGTTGGAATTGGACTCCGGGGTCTCCTCCCCGGAGGTGCTACGAAAACTTAACGGGCAAACCAGGCGGCCGGCACGGTGACGATGCTCGGGAACAGCACCAGCAGGAACAGCACCGCCAGCTCGGCCAGCAGGAACGGGGTGATCGCCGAGATCAGCGCGCCCATCTTGGTGCGGGTGGCGCCGCACACCACGTTGAGCACGGTGCCCACCGGTGGCGTGATCAGGCCGATCGAGGTGTTGATGATGAACAGCACGCCGAAGTAGATCGGGTCGATGCCGGCCTGGGTCACCACCGGCACCAGCACCGGTGCCAGGATCAGGATGGTCGGCGCCATGTCCATCGCGGTGCCGACCAGCACGATGATCAGCATGATCACCAGCATCAGCAGTGTCGGGTCGTCCATCAGCGGGGCCAGCAGCTCGATCAGCTGCGACGGCAGGTCGGCGATGGTGATCATCCACGCCGACACCAGCGAGGCGGCGACCAGGAACATCACGATGCCGGTGGTCTGGGCCGACACGGTAAAGACATGGAACAGCTGCGACGGCTTCAGCTCGCGGTAGATCACCATCGCCACGAACAGCGAGTACACCGCCGCCACCACCGCCGCTTCGGTCGGGGTGAAGATGCCGAACTTGAGGCCACCGATGATGATGCCGGGCAGCAGCAGCGCCCAGAACCCGTCACGCACCGCGGCCATGATTTCACCCGCCGACTTGCGCGGTGCCGGCTGGATGTCTTCCGAGCGCGACACCCACCACCACGCCACGCACAGCGACAGCGCGATCAGGATGCCGGGCACGATGCCGGCCAGGAACAGCTTGGAGATCGACAGGTTGCCGGCCACCCCCAGCAGGATGAAACCGATGCTGGGCGGGATGATCGGCGCGATGATGCCGCCGGCGGCGATCAGCGCGCTGGAGCGGGCCTGATCGTGGCCGGCGCGTACCATCATCGGCACCAGCAGCACCGCCAGCGCCGCGGCGTCGGCCACCGCCGAGCCGGACAGGCTGGCGAGGATGCAGGAGGCGAGAATGGCGACGTAGCCGAGGCCGCCCTTGACGTGGCCGACCAGCGCCATCGCCACGTTGACGATGCGGCGCGACAGGCCGCCGACATTCATCACCTCGCCGGCGAGCAGGAAGAACGGTACCGCCAGCAGCGCGAAGCTGTCGGCGCCGTTGATCAGGTTTTGCGCGACGATCTGCGCATCGAACATGTCCATGTGGTACATCAGCGCCACACCGGACAAGAGCAGGGCAAAGGCAATCGACATGCCCATTGCCATGGCACCGAGCAGGGTGCCAAGAAAGATAGTCAGAACCATGATGCAGTCTCCGGCCGGGGCTTAGTCAGCGATATTCAGCGTGGTGTGCACGTCGGACACCGGTGCACCGCTGAATACCTTGTACAGATCGAATACGACGACGACGGCGGACAGCACGCTGAACACCAGGCCGGCCAGATACACTGTCGCCATCGGCAGGCCGGTCATTGGTGCCGGGACGTCAAGGTTGATTACCACCTGCTGCCAGCTGCCGCTGCCGAACAGCCACAGTAGGTACAGCACGATGCCTTCCATCAGCACGTGGCAGACCTTCTGCGCCAGTACCGGCAGGCGCCGGACCAGGCTGTCGACATTGAGGTGGCCCTTTTCGCGCACGCCGACGATGGCGGCGAGGAAGGTCATCCACACCATGAACCAGCGCGACAGCTCTTCAGAAAGGCTGATGCCGCTGTTGAAGCTGTAGCGCAGCACCACGTTGGTGAACACCAGCAGCACCATGCCGGCCAGCAGCAGGGCCATCATGCCCTTCAGTATCTGCATCGATACGTCGATTACTTTTTCCATCACAACCTCCATGCAGCGCGCCGCTGCAGCGCCGGGGCGCGACAGGCGCGTCTGCCAGTCAAGAAACGGCTCGTCGTTTATTTCTTCAGGTGGCAGGCAAGGTGGTGCACCGCGAGGTTGTAACCCGCCGTACCCAGACCGCAGATCACGCCGGTCGCCACTTTTGAAACGTAGGACAAATGCCGGAAACTTTCGCGGCGGTGGATGTTGCTGATGTGCACTTCGATGATGCTGCCGGGGAAGGCGGACAGTGCATCCATCAGTGCGATGGAGGTGTGGCTGTAGCCGGCCGGATTGATCACGATGCTGGCGTGCTGCTCGCGCGCCTGGTGGATCCAGTCGATCAGCTGGGCTTCGTCGTTGCTCTGGCGGAAGTCGATGGTGAGGCCGTATTCGCGCGCCACGCTGCGGCAGCTGCGCTCGACGTCGGCGAGGGTTTCGTGGCCGTAGATTTCCGGCTGGCGTTTGCCCAGCAGGTTCAGGTTCGGGCCGTTGAGTACCAGGATATCGGTGGCCATGTCAGCGCGCTCCCTGCTGGGTGGCGGCCAGGGCTGGCGATGGTGGGAAGAACATGTCGTGCTCCTCAATCTCTCTGTGTCTTTTTTAGAAATGTACCTGTTGGTACATAATGAAAGAATGGCGTATCAGTGCCGCTTTGTCAATGCCGAATTGAGGCAAATCAAGGTCTTGCAACAGCGGATTGTGGTGATCCGCAACAGTGCCGGCAGGCCCGCGTTTGCTGCATTGCGGCAAACGGGCGCCGCCGCCGCAAACCGCACCGCCGCCGCCGGCGCCAGACAAAAAAACGGGCGCCGACCGGCGCCCAAAGGAGAGTGTTTCGGTTGCGGAAACTAGCCGCCCTGGCGGTTGCGGCGTTGCGCCTGCGCCGCCAGCCGCACCGGCGCGTTGGCCGCACCGTACTGGTCGTAACTGCCGAGGCGCTGCACGATCTCGAAGAAGAAACGCTCGTCGAACGGCGCGGAGTACACGTGCAGGAATTCGCCGCCGCCGGCGTCGCGGTCGTACAGCACGTTGTGCTGCTGCAGGCGCGCGACAAAGTCGTCGTCGAGGCTGAAACGCGCCAGCAGGTCGTCGTAGTAGTTGTCGGGGATGTCCAGCAGCGGCACGCCGTTGGCACGTGCCTGCACCACCGCGGCGAAGATGTCGTCGCTGGCGAAGGCGATGTGCTGCAGGCCGGAACCCTTGTAGGTCGACACCGAGCGCGCGATGGCGGTGTTGCGGTTTTCCGAGATGTTGAGCGGAATGCGGATGCTGTTGTTGGCGCTGCGCACCACGCGGCTCTTCATCAGGCCGTACGGGTCCGGCAGCGTCCACTCGTGCTCGGTGGCAAAGCCGAAGATGGCGCGGAAGTGCAGGATCCAGTTGTCCATCGTCTCCGCCGGCAGGCCGATGGCGAAGTGGTCCAGCGCGGTCAGGCCGAGGCCGGGCGTGGTCGTATCGCAGGCGTCGAAGTCCGACTGGTAGATGGACGCGCCGTCAACGTTGGCCGCAACCAGGTACTGCAGGCTGCCGTCCGGCGCGCGCACCGCCGGGATGTGGCGCTCGTTGGGGCCGACGCGGCTTTCGAACGGCTTGCAGCCGTACAGCTTGGCGCGGGTCAGCGCCTGCTGCGCGTCGTCGGTGCGGAACGCCGCGGCGCACAGCGACGGGCCGTGCGACACGTAGAAGGCATGGGCGAAGGAATCCGGCTCGGCATTGAGGATCAGGTTGATGTCGCCCTGCTGGTACAGGGTGACGTCCTTGGACTTGTGCTGCCCGGCGCGGGAAAAGCCGAACTGTTGCAGCAGCTTGCCCAGCCGCGCGCCGGAGTCGTCGTCGACCGCGAACTCCAGGAACTCCACGCCGTGGTAGTCGGCGGCCGGCGGCGGCGAGAACAGGCTGTCGGCCACCGCGCTGGCGCCTTCGGCGCGCAGGGTGCGGGCGGTGACTTCTTCCAGATAGCGCAGCGAGCGCAGGCCGTCGATGGCGGTCAGCCGTGTCGGCGCGGCGCGGAAGCCATCGTTGAACACCTCCAGCGACAGCGGGCCGCGGTAACCGGCGGCGATGATGGGCGCGAGGAAGGCGCCCAGCTCGAAATCGCCCTGGCCGGGAAAGCTGCGGAAATGGCGGCTCCACTCCATCACGTCCATGTTCAACAGCGGCGCATCGGCCAGCTGCACGAACACGATCTTGTCACCGGGGATCTGCGCCAGCAGCGACAGGTCGTCCTTGATCGCCAGAGTGTGGAAGCTGTCGAGGATGATGCCGAGGTTGGGGTGGTCGGCCTGCTGCACCAGGCGCCAGGCGTGCTGGTAGGAGTAGACGTGGCGGCCCCAGGCCAGCGCCTCGTAGCCGACCAGGATGTCGCGGCGCGCGGCGCGCTCGGCCAGCTGGCGCAGGTCGTCGGCAATCAGCGCGTCGTCCTGGCTGGTGTCCGGGGCCACGCTGCTGCACACCAGGATGCGGTCGGTGCCCAGCTCCTGCATCAGGTCGAACTTGCGTTCGGCGCGGTCGAGGTTGCGCGCCAGCCGCTCGCGCGGGCCGCCCTCGAAATCGCGGAACGGCTGGAACAGCATGATTTCCAGTCCCAGGTCGGCGCACATGCGGCGCACGGTGGCCGGTGTGCCGTCGAAGTAGAGCAGGTCGTTTTCAAAGATCTCGACGCCGTCAAAACCGGCTGCCGCAATCGCCTCCAGCTTCTCCGGCAGCGTGCCGCTCAGGGACACGGTTGCAATGGAATGCTTCATGCCATCCTCCGTTATTGGGTGTGTATCTCCTTATTATGTACCAATTGGTACATAAGTGGAAAAATCTTGCGCCCGTGTGCGGCGGTGCGTGGCCGGCTGCGACAAATTGGCGACAGTGCCGGTGCGCGGCAGCCACACCATGCCGCTTGCGGCCAACGTTGGCCGCAGGCAGCGGCAAGGGGCAGGGAGTAGAGGTTAGGGAGCAGAGGGTAGGGCGCGGCAGGAAACCGCGGCCGCAAGCCGTGGCCGGGCGGTGGCGGCAGCGCCGGGTTTTCGGTGCGACAGTTCAGCTGGGACGGCTGCCGGATCCGCGCTAGCTGGCGGTACGGTCAATGCCATCGCGAAAAATCGTTTTTTATGTCAGTCACTTAGCTGGTTTCACCTTTTTGTAATCCAAAAACTACATTTCCCAAAAAAGTGCCATAAATACCCAAAAAACGATATTGAGAGGCTGCGGCTTCAACTATAGAGTTTTGGCACCACTACCAGATTGATCTTGCAACAACATTGCATCAGGTCAAGAGAAAGCCCGGTTTTGGTTGGCAAGCGGTTTCACCCCGTCATCAAGCAGGCAACAACAGTTCCGCCGTGGCCATGCCCGGCGCCGCGCCGTCATCAAGGTGATAGCGTGCGCCGCGCGGCGACGGCAAGCGGGTGAAGTGCGGACACACACAAGGAGAAAAATGGTGAGTAACGGGAACAGGATCAGCACGCGGGCGCTGCCGGGCGTGCTGCTGGCAGGCTTGCTGGCGGTGCCGGCGATGAGTGCCAGCGCCGAAGGCACGGCCGAGATCTCCAGAGGCCAGCAGTACTACGAAAAAATCTGTGCCAAGTGCCACGAGGCCGGCATCGGCCCGGTGCTGCTCGGCCGCGGTCTGCCGGAGGTGATCTTCACCACCATCCCGCGCAGCGGCCTGCGCGCGATGCCGGCATTCCGGGTGTCGGACATCGACGACGCCACCTTGCAGAGTCTGGCGAAATACCTCGCCAACTCCAAGCCAAAACCGTAAGCGGGAGGAGCAGGCATGACTACTGATCGTCGCACTTTGCTCAAGGGCCTGGCCGCCGTCGGCCTCGCCTTCAGCGGTGGCTCGCTGGCGCAGGCCGCCACCGTGCTGCCCGCCGGCAAAACCCTGGCCGCCAACGCCACGCTGCCGCTGACCGCGGTGGTGTCCGGCAGCGCGCTGGATAGCCAGTTTCTGGCCGGCGTCGCCGCCGCCGCGCAGCAGCACGGCATGCAGCAGCAGCCGGCGCTGCGCCTGAACGGGCTGGACGGCACCTTGCTGAACCACATTCACGCACTGGCGCAGGATGCGCAGCCGGCGATGCTGGTCGGGCTGGTGGATGACGCCACCGCCACCGTATTGCTGGACCTGGTGCGCTCGTCCGGCGGCCGCGTGCTGTCGCAACAGCCGCAGCGGCTGGGCAGCGACGCCGCCCCGCTGGCCGCGCTGGGTCATGGCCTGGTGGCCAGCCCGGAGCGCGTGCTGCCGGCGTCCACCCCGCAGGGCACCGCCTGCGTTTCCTTCTGCTGCGTGATCTGAACGGAGTTATCTCATGGCTAGTAAATATCTTGCCCTGCCCAAGGGCGTCAGCGAGGCCCGTTTCGACGCGGCCATCAAGAAGTTCACCGCCGCACTGGGCAAAGACAATGTGCTGACTTCCGGCGAACACCTGCAGCCCTACACCAAGGTGATGATGGCGGTGGAAACCGAAAAGCACGTGCCGTCCGCCATCGTGATGGCCACCACCGTGGAGCAGGTGCAGGCGGTAGTGAAAATCTGCAACGAGTACAAGATCCCGGTGTGGACCATCTCCACCGGCCGCAACTTCGGCTACGGCTCGGCGGCGCCGGTGGAACGCGGCCAGATCGTGCTCGACCTGCGCAAGATGAACAAGATCATCCACATCGACCCGGAGCTGTGCACCGCGCTGGTGGAGCCGGGCGTCACCTACCAGCAGCTGTACGACTACATCGAGGACAACAAGCTGCCGCTGATGCTGTCGTTCTCGGCGCCGTCGGCCATCGCCGGCCCGGTCGGCAACACCATGGACCGCGGCGTCGGCTACACCCCGTACGGCGAACACTTCCTGATGCAGTGCGGCATGGAAGTGGTGCTGGCCAACGGCGACGTGTACCGCACCGGCATGGGCGGCGTGAAGGGCGACAAGGCGTGGCAGGTGTTCAAGTGGGGTTACGGCCCGACGCTGGACGGCATGTTCACCCAGTCCAACTACGGCATCTGTACCAAGATGGGCTTCTGGCTGATGCCGAAGCCGCCGGTGTTCAAGCCGTTCGAGATCAAGTTCGACAACGAGGCCGACATCAGCGAGATCGTGGAAATGCTGCGTCCGCTGCGTATCGCGCAGATCATCCCCAACGCGGTGGTGATCGCCGGCACGCTGTGGGAAGCGGCCACCTGCAATACGCGCCGCTCCGACTACATCACCACCCCCGGCCACACCCCGGATCACATCGTCAAGCAGATCCAGAAGGACAAGCACCTGGGCGCCTGGAACGTGTACGCCGCGCTGTACGGCTCGCCGGAGCAGGTGGAGGTGAACTGGAAGATCGTCACCGAGACTATCAAGAAGGCCGGCAAGGGCCGCATCGTGACCCAGGAAGAGGCCGGCGACACCCAGCCGTTCAAGTACCGCGCGCAGCTGATGTCCGGCGTGCCCAACCTGCAGGAATTCGGCCTCTACAACTGGCGCGGCGGTGGCGGCTCGATGTGGTTCGCCCCGGTCAGCCAGGCACGCGGCAGCGAGTGCGACAAGCAGGTGAAGCTGGCCAAGACCATCCTCAACAAGCACGGCCTCGACTACGTCGGTGAATTCATCGTCGGCTGGCGTGACATGCACCACGTGATCGACGTGCTGTTCGACCGCAGCAGCGAAGAGGAAACCAAGCGCGCCAATGCCTGCTTTGCCGAGCTGCTGGACGAGTTCGAGAAGGAAGGCTACGCCGTGTACCGCGTCAACACCGCGTTCCAGGAACGGGTGGCCAACAGCTACGGCCCGGTGAAGCGCAAGCTGGAAAAAACCATCAAGCGCGCGCTGGACCCGAACGGCATTCTGGCACCGGGCAAGTCCGGCATCCGCATCTAAGGCAGGAAACTAGCGATGACAACGAAACAAGCATACGACGGCTTCGAACTGCAGCCGATCGCCGGCCAGTGGCGCCGCGGCAGTTCCAGCCAGCAGCTGACCGATACCAACCCGTACTCCGGTGACGTCCTGCTACAGCTGCAGCTGGCCAGCCGCGACGACGTGGACGCGGCCTACGCCGCCGCCGCCGCCGCCCAGACCGAATGGGCAGCCCGCCTGCCGGAAGAGCGCGCCGCGGTGCTGCACCGCGCGGTGGAGATCATGCTGGCACGCGCCGAAGAGATCCAGGACTGGATCGTGCGCGAATCCGGCAGCTCGCGGCTGAAGGCCATCATCGAGTGGGACAGCGCGCGCCGCATCACCCAGGAAGCCGCCACCTTCTGCAACCGCGTCGAAGGCCGCATTCTGGCCTCGGCGATCCCCAACCAGGAAAGCCGCGTCTACCGCGCGCCGCTGGGCGTGGTCGGGGTGATCAGCCCGTGGAACTTCCCTTACCACCTGACTGCGCGCTCCATCGCCCCGGCGCTGGCGCTGGGCAACGCGGTGGTGGTGAAGCCGGCCAGCGACACCCCGGTGACCGGCGGCCTGCTGCTGGCCAAGATCTACGAGGAAGCCGGCCTGCCGGCCGGGCTGTTCAGCGTGGTGGCCGGCGCCGGCAGCGAGATCGGCGATCACTTCGTCGCGCATCCGGTGCCGAGCCTGATCTCGTTCACCGGTTCCACCGAGGTTGGCCGCAACGTTGGCCGCATCGCGACCGGTGGCCAGCACATCAAGCGCGTGGCGCTGGAGCTGGGCGGCAACGCGCCGCTGGTGGTGCTGGACGACGCCGACATCGAGCAGGCGGCGCAGGCCGCCGTGGTCGGCCGCTTCCTGCACCAGGGGCAGATCTGCATGAGCACCAACCGCGTGATCGTCGACGCCAAGGTGCATGATGCCTTCGTGGCCGCGCTGAAGGCGCGCATCGAGAAGCTGCCGTACGGCGACCCGGCCGATGCGGCCAACATCGTCGGCCCGCTGATCAACGGCAAGCAGCTGGACAGCGTGCTGACCAAGATCGAGCAGGCGAAAAAGGACGGCGCCACGCTGCTGGTCGGTGGCGCGCCGCAGGGCAACGTGTTGCCGCCGCACCTGTTCGTGGACGTGGACCCGAGCTGGTCCATCGCCGTGGACGAGACCTTCGGCCCGGTGCTGCCGGTGATCAAGGCCCGCGACGAGGCGCACGCGCTGGCGCTGGCCAATGCCAGCGAGTACGGCCTGTCCGCCGCGGTGTTCACCCGCGACTACGCCCGCGGCCTGCACTTTGCCCGCGGCATCCGCAGCGGCATGTGCCACATCAACGACATCACCGTCGACGACCAGACCAACGCGCCGTTCGGCGGCGAGAAGAACTCCGGCCTCGGCCGTTTCAACGGCGAGTGGGCGATCGAGGAGTTCACCCGCGCGCAGTGGGTGACGCTGCAGTTCCAGCCGCGCCCGTATCCGTTCTGATCCATTTTATCTTGCCGTACGCCGGCGGCCTGGCCGCCGGCGTATCTAAGGAGTCAACCATGCAATCACGTCGCAGTTTTCTGATCAACAGCGTAGGTGTCGTGTCGGCGCTGGCCGTGGCCCGCGGCGCGCTGGCCGCCGCCCCGAAGGTGGACGCGAAGGACTCTGCCGCGGTGGCGCTGGGCTACGTCGCCGACGCCGCCAAGGTCGACAAGGCCAAGCAGCCGAAATATATCGCCGGCCAGGCCTGTAGCAACTGCCAGTTCTACCAGGGCAAGGCCAGCGACGCCTTCGCGCCCTGTCCGATGCTGGCCGGCAAGCAGGTGGCCGGCAAGGGCTGGTGCAACGTCTACGTCAAGAAGGCCTGATCGTTAATCGCCGGGCCAGGGTTGGCCGCAGGCCGGCCGTGGCAACGGCAAGGAGAGCGCAATGGGTTCATTCAGCCTGTGGCACTGGTTGATCGTGCTGGCGGTGGTGCTGCTGGTGTTCGGCACCAGGAAACTGCGCCATGTCGGCGCCGATCTGGGCGGTGCGGTACGCGGCTTCAGGCAGGGCATGCAGGGTGAGGGCGAGCCGCCCGCAAGCGACGCCACGCCGAAAAGCTAGTTGCCGGCCGGCGCGCGCCGGCATACAAACGCAGCATCACCCATCACCCTGCGGAGAGCGCCATGCTGCACGCCCAGCTGTTCATCAATAACCGGGATGTCGCCTCGTCCGACGGCGCCACCTTTGACTGTCTCAACCCGGTCAATGGCGAGGTCGCCACCGTGGCGGCGGCGGCGAGCGTGGACAGCGCGCTGGCGGCGGTGAACGCCGCCACCGTGGCGTTCGGTGCCTGGGCGGCGCTGCTGCCGCAACAGCGCCGCGCGCTGCTGGATCGCGCCGCCGACCTGATCGTGGCGCGCAGTGCCGATTTCAGTGCCGCGATGACGGCGGAAACCGGCGCCACCGCGGCGTGGGGCAGCTTCAACTGCCAGCTGGCGGCCAACATCTTCCGCGAGGCGGCGGCGCTGGTCACGCAGATCCAGGGCGAGCTGCCGCCGTCCAGCCGCGCCGGCGCCATCGAGATGGTGCTGCGCCAGCCGGCGGGCGTGGTGCTGGCCTTCGCGCCGTGGAACGCGCCGGTGCTGCTGGCGGCGCGGGCGGTGGCGATGCCGCTGGCCTGTGGCAACAGCGTGGTGCTCAAAGGCTCCGAGCTGTGCCCGTACACCCACCGCCTGCTGGGCGAGGTGCTGGCCGAGGCCGGGCTGCCGCCGGGCGTGCTCAACGTGGTGCTGAACGCGCCGGCCGACGCGGCCAGCGTGGTGGAGGCGCTGATCCGCCACCCGGCGGTGCGGCGGGTGAACTTCACCGGCTCCACCCGGGTTGGCCGCAGCATCGCCGAGATCGCCGCGCGCTACCTGAAGCGCTGCCTGCTGGAGCTGGGCGGCAAGGCGCCGTTCGTGGTACTGGACGACGCCGATCTGGACGAGGCGGTGAAGGCGGCGGCGTTTGGTGCCTTCTTCAACCAGGGCCAGATCTGCATGTCGACCGAGCGCATCATCGTCGATCGCAAGGTGGCGGACGAATTCGTGCAACGCCTGGCCGACAAGGCGCTGAGCCTGAAGGCCGGGCTGCCGGACGAGCCCGGCTGCGCGCTGGGGCCGATGATCAGCGCTGGCGCCGCCGAGCGCATCACGGCGCTGGTGCAGGACGCGGTTGGCAAGGGCGCCGAGCTGGTGACCGGCGGCCACGCCCGCGGTAGCGTGATGGCGGCGACGGTGGTCGACCACGTCACCGCGGCGATGCGGCTGTACGGCGAGGAGTCGTTCGGGCCGGTGGTGGCGGTGCTGCGCTTTGACGACGTGGAGGAGGCGATCTCGCTGGCCAACGACTCCGAGTACGGGCTGTCGGCGGCGGTGTTCGGCGGTGACGTGCTGCGCGCGCTGGAAGTCGCCCGCCGCATCGAGTCCGGCATCTGCCACATCAACGGCCCGACGGTGCTGGACCAGGCGCAGATCCCGTTCGGCGGGGTGAAGGACAGCGGTTACGGCCGTTTTGGTGGTCGCGCCGCGATCGACGAATTTACCGAGTTGCGCTGGATCAGCATCCAGCGTGGCGCGCAGCAGTACCCGATCTAACCGGATCTGGCCGCGGCCTACCCGGTCGCTGCCGGCCAGGCCCGCGCCCCGATCCGGATGCGCGGCGTGCGGCCAACCCTTGCAGCGGGACGCTGCGCTGCCCGTCCCGCTTGCCTAGTCGTGCAGGCAGCGCTTTTTCACACCCATCGTTAATGACATATAAATAAAACGGAGAGATTCATCATGCAACAATCCAGATCGCTCACCACCCTCGTCACTACGGGCGCCTTGCTGTCGCTGGCGTCCGCCGGCTGGGCCACCGAGGGCGGCGGCGGCATGTACCCCAACGGCAACGAGAACTACCTGACCGGCGCCTTGCCGCCGCCCGGCTTCTACGTGCTGGGCTACGCCTCCAGCTACAGTGCCGATTCGCTGCGCGACAACAACGGCGACGAGCTGCCGGTGGACTTCAAGCTGCGGGTCAATGCGGTGGCGCCGCGCTTCATCTGGGTGAGTGATCTGCCGCTGGCCGGCGGTCAGCTGGCGATGCACGCCATCACGCCGCTGGTGGAAGTCGACGCCACGGTCAACGGCCAGTCGCAGCGCAAGCGCGAGCTGGGCGACATCGTGCTCGGTGGCGGCGCCGCCTACCACGTCTCCGACAAGCTGCACTACTACGCGGGGCTGGACATCAACGCGCCTACCGGCCAGTTCGACAAGAACGATCTGGTCAACGTTGGCCGCAACTACTGGAACGTGGAGCCGCTGCTGGCGGTGAGCTACGTGCAGCCCCGTGGCATCAATGCCGACGTGAAGCTGATGTACGACTACAACTGGAAGAATAAGGACACCGACTACCGCAGCGGCCAGGAAGTGCACGCCGACTACGCGCTGGGCTGGGGCTTCGGCAATGGTTGGGTAGCCGGCGTGGGTGGCTATGCCTATCGCCAGGTCACCGACGATACCGGGCCGAACGTGGCGGCGCACGGCAACCGCGGCAAGGCGTTTGCCATCGGCCCGTCGATCAAGTACGACAACGGCAAGGGCTACTTCGTCACCGCCAAGTGGCAGCGTGAAAGCGGCGTGGCCAACCGCGCCCGCGGTTCCGAATTCAAGCTGCGCATGACGCTGCCGTTCTAAGCCGGCACCCGCTCGCCACTGCGCCGCCGTGCTCCGCATGGCGGCGCAGTGCCGTTATCATGTGAATCTGTTCACCCCCGTCGCGGCCTGCCCATGACCCCCGTCGCCCAGCGCATCAATGCCCACGCCGCCGCCCACCGTATCGACACCACGCTCGATACCCGCCGCTACGCGCTGGCCAACGGCCGCCACGACACCGCGCGTGCGGCGATCCTGCTGTTGAGCGGCAGCGCCAGCCTCAGCCTGGACAAGGACAGCATCGAGCTGGCGGCGCCGGCGCTGGCCTGGGTCAACGTGCCGCCACAAAGCCATCTGCGCGTCAGCGCCGGCAGTTCCGGCTACCTGCTGTCGCTGTCGGACGTGCTGGTGAAGGAGGCGGCGGGGCAGGGCGCGGAATCGGTGCCGCTGCGCTATCTGGCCGATCGCCGCGTCGTGCAGAACCGCCTCGACGCCGCCGAGGCGGTGCAGGAGATGGCCGCCTCGTTCCGCAGCATCGAGCGCGAGCTGAAGCTGGGCGGCAAGGCGTCGTGGAGCTATCTCACCGCCCATCTCTCGTTGATTCTGATCCACTGCTGGCGCCTGTCCGGGCTGGAGGATGTCAGCCAGCAGGGGCACAGCACCAATTCGACGCTGCTGATGCGCTTCCGCCACCTGGCCGAGCTGCACCTGCGCGAACACTGGAAGATCGCCCGCTACGCCGCCGAGCTGGGCATCTCCCACGACCGCCTGCACGACATCTGCGTGCGCACCCTCAAGCGCACGCCGCTGGAGTTGCTGCACGACCGGCTCACCCACGAGGCCTGCCTGCGGCTGGTGCGCTCCGGGCTGACCATCGAACAGGTCGCCGCCGATCTCGGCTTTCGCAGCACCACCCACTTCAGCCGCTTCTTCCGCCTGCGCACCGGGCTGACCCCGGCGCGCTACCGGCTGGAGGCCAAGCAGCAGCTCAGCCGCCACGAGGCACTGGCGATTCGCAACTACGCCGACTGGCCGTGAGCGCGGCGGGGTTGATGCCGCCGGTATTTGCATAAGTGTTTTTAATGGTGGGGATGAAGCTGTCGGTGGTGGCAATCTGGCTGCCCGGGGTGCTTTTGGTGACGAGAAAAAACAAAAAAGCCCTTGATTGCTCAAGGGCTTAGATGTTGGTCTGGCGGAGAGGGAGTCCGCCACATCAGTGTCCATTGGTTACTCATGACATCCAGTACAGCCTAGATTTTACCGACTTCTCTGCCTATTCTTCATCCAGTGAGTGCTAGTGAGCGCAGCAGAAATCCACATCCAAGGTATGGGCTGAAGTATGGGCTATTAGGGTATGGGCTGGCATGACACCTGAGGAGAGCGGCATGGGATCCCTGACGACCAAAACAGTCGAGAAGCTGGCAAAGGCCGCGGTGGCCGGCCTGACCAATGCCGGTGACGGTCTCTATTTCAAGGTTGGCAAAACGGGTGGGACGAGTTGGATATTCCGCTTCAAGATTGCCGGCAAGAGTCGGGATATGGGACTGGGACGCTACCCCGAGGTCGGCTTGGCCGAAGCCAGAGACAAGGCCACTGAGGCGCGCAAGCTGGCCAAGACCGGGACCGATCCGTTGGCCGTACGTGACGCTGAGCGGGAGGCGAGGAAAGCCGCCCAGCAGGCCGAAGCCGCCCGTGCCGTGACTTTCAGGGAGGTTGCCGCCTCATACATCGCCGCGCACCGGGCTGGCTGGAAAAATGCCAAGCATGCCCAGCAGTGGGAAAACACCCTTGCCACCTACGCTCATCCGACTATTGGTGCACTCCCCGCACAAGATGTGACGACTGCGCATGTGCTGGAAATTCTGCAACCGATCTGGGCGACCAAACCCGAAACCGCCAGCCGCGTACGTAACCGCATTGAGCTGGTGTTGGATGCGGCCAAGGCTCGTAACCTGCGGCAGGGAGAGAACCCGGCGCGTTGGCGTGGTCACTTGGATAAGTTGCTGCCGAAGCGCTCACGGGTTCGTGCTGTAAAAAGCCATGCGGCCATGGCATGGGTAGAGCTGCCAGACTTCTTGGCCAAGCTGAGGAAACTGGAGGCCATCAGTGCCCGTGCGCTGGAGCTGACGATCCTCACGGCCTGCCGCACCTCTGAGGTACTGGAAGCAACCTGGGCCGAGGTTGACCTGGTATCGCGGACCTGGACCATTCCCGCCACAAGGATGAAGGCAGGCAAGGCGCATCGCATACCTTTGTCCGACGCTGCGCTAACTCTGCTGGAACAGTTGCCTCGATTCGAGGGCTCTTCTTACCTGTTTTCCGGGTTGAAGGCCGGCAAGCCGCTGTCCAACCAGGCCATGACCATGACGCTGCGCCGCTTGGGTAAAGGGCACCTGACCGTTCATGGATTCCGCTCGACCTTCCGTGACTGGGCTGCCGAATGCACCCACTATCCGCGCGAAGTCTGCGAACTGGCGTTGGCGCACCAGATCGCCGATGGTGCAGAGGCCGCCTATTGGCGCAGCGATATTTTCGAAAAGCGCTATGCACTGATGAACGATTGGGCTCGGTATGTAACAACTCCGTCGCCTGCTGATCCCATCCGGTAGGTTTCAGGCCTGCCTGCACGTTTCCCTGACAGGGCTGTTCTCCTCGCCGCCACTGTCTGTAGGGGGCGCTAAAGCCCCCATTATTTATTACGGTGTACGGTGCCTTTTCTAGTAGTCAGTCATGACAGTGGAGGTAACAATGGTCTATGGCTTTAAACTTCAGCTTCCAGAGGGCTCTTTTCTGCATTTTTTTATGCCAAGTGTCTTGGTGAGCGACTTGACGAATGGCGATGAAGAGAAGCTGCGGCAACCGCTCAAGGTGCACGATGTGCGGATTATGGAGAATGGCTTTCAGTTTATTTTCGATAAAAATGAGAAGCTATCCGTTGCATTTATTAGGCACAAACCGGAATTTTTTGATGAGTACCTCTCCCTGCTGGTCGCCCAAGGGGTACCACTTTCGTTGATCCTGGACTCAAATACCGTGCGAGCGACAAGGGGTGTCATCCTGTATTGCAACTGGAAAACCCACCGAATCGCCGCCAAGCTCGAACGTGAGATCAGGGCGGGAATGCGGACCTTTGAGGAGGTTCGTACAACCCATAATGAAGTTTTCATGGTTCCATCTTTTCAGAAATTTTTTACTGAATGCTTCATGACCGACACAATGCCGAAGGCCAAAAAGGGAAAGCGTCGAACCCATGATCCGTACATCGAAGCGCTCTATGCCCTTGCCTGCAGGATCTATCGTGAAACTCTGAGACTGTCATTCGAGAAGGCTTGCGAGGCTGCCGTCGAGCAGCGGCCTGATCTTGTGCCGTTATCATGGCGAGAAGACCCTGTGGGTAACCTAAAGCGTGAGGCTACCCGTTACTGGGACAAATCAGCCTACAGTCAGCTTAGCTTGCGCCAGAGTCGGGACAAATAAGCGCGAATATTCGTCCCTGACTCGATCAAATCTATTGCATAAATTCTTAGCCACATCCACCACACGCCACTGAGCGCAAAGGAGATATGGCTATGCCAACCCCCACCGAACCCCGCCGCATCATGCGACTGCCAGAAGTCCAAGCCATCACCGGCTTTGGCCGCGCGTGGATTTACCACCTGATGAACGAAGGCAAGTTTCCAAAGGCCTGCCGCATCGGTACTCGCGCTGTCGGCTGGGACAGCGAAGCCGTCAGGGAGTGGATTGAGTCTCGCCTGGGGAGCCGCGCGTGAAAAACAATGTCCATCCCGACGCACAAATCGACTCCGCACAGGTTGCTTCAATCGTCGACCGCCTCCTACTCCTGCGCAACCTGCACGACATACTAGGCAACGCGCTGATGGTATTCATCCACGATGAATATGCAGCCGCAGCCCTAACCGACTACATGGACGTCTATGATCGTGCCGCTTGTTTGCTTCCCAAACTGGAGTATCACCAACTGCACCAATGGAACCGCATTTTTGTTGATCTACAACAGCGGAGCACCGACGTAGCAAAGTTGCTGCGCGCTGGCCGGATCGAGACCATCGCTAGGTAGTCAGGAGGTTGTATATGAGCATCGCTGTCGATCCTAACCAAACTGCCCGCTTCCTCGCCGAGCTTGATCTGACCACGACCGCCTGGACGTTTCAGACCTTTGATGATGGCCCAAACCGGCGACCCAATCTGGCCCGATCCCTGCATGGCACTTTTCAGCAGCACGCCTCTGATCTGACTAGGCTGAGTGCCCAAGGCGCGGGAATTTTCATCACGGTGAACGAAACGGATGGGAGCGGCCGGCGCAAGGCGACCAATATTCGGCGCGTACGCGCGCTCTTTGCCGACTTCGACAGCCCCGCCCCTGATATCCTTGAGCGGCTGCGTGCCGATGTGATGCCACCCTCTATGATCGTCGAGTCCAGTGCTGGTAAGTTCCATGCTTATTGGTTGGTTGACGGCGTGGCGCTTGAAGAGTTTACTGCACTGCAACGTGCCATCGCCCATTGCTGGGGCAGTGATCCAGCCGTGAGCGACCGGGCGCGGGTGATGCGCCTACCCGGTTTCCCGCACCAAAAGGGCGAGCCGCAGGCCGTCCTCCTGCTTGAAGTTACGGGGAGGCGTTATGGCGAAGAGTTGGCCAACCGCTATCGGTCTATCACACCAGCCACTAAGGAGCCGGAGTGGCCGCCAGTGGGGGGGCAGCTGGCGCAGGACAGTGTGCTGGGAGCCTATGCTGCTGCCGCTCTTGAACACGCCTGTCATGCCGTTGCGGCAGCCATGGAAGGTTGCCGTAATGAGATTCTAAATGCCCAAGCGTTTGGGATTGGCCAACTGGTGGCCGGTGGCGAGATTTCCGAGGCGCGAGCTTGGGGTGCTCTGCGGGCCGCCGCCATGAGTACCGGCCTGAGCCATGCCGAGGCCGCCGCAACGCTACTCAGCGCATTCCGGGCGGCAGCCAAGCAGCCGCGCACAGCACCGACTGTGGATGCCGACTCGTTGCTTGACGATCTGGATGACGAACCGCCGCTCCGCCGTAACCTGACCCAGGTTGCCCTGTCAAATCTGATGGTCGCCACCATCCCGTCCGTGTGTTTCATCTTCCAACCGCTCTTCCCACGCCGACATGTCACCTTGCTAGCCGCGCACGGCGGCACCGGCAAGTCGAGCTTGGCTATTATCTTGGCTGCCCATGTTGCCTGTGGGCGAAGTTGGGCGGGCTTTCCCGCCGAACCTGGACGCGCACTGCTGGTGAGCCTTGAAGATGACGGGGACGTGTGCCGTGGCCGCCTGAGAGCAGCCGTGCTCTCCTACGGTCTGGACCCCGAGGCCGTGGCGCGAGGGATGGTGATACTCGACGGCACCGAGGGTGAGGCCGCGCTGATGACAGAAAGTGAGTACTCGGGACGAGCCATCCCGACCGCATGCCTGCGGGAGTTGAGTGAAGTGGCGCGAGATTTCGACCTGATCTTGATTGACAACGCTTCGGATGCCTTCGATGCCAACGAAAACAGCCGCCGAGACGTGCGTGCTTTCCTGCGAGCGCTGGCTAGGATCGCCAGGAGTAGTGAGGCCGCCGTGGTGCTGCTGGCGCACATCGACAAGGCCGCCGCCAGGGATGGTGCGCATGGTAATAGCTACAGCGGATCGACGGCTTGGCACAACTCGGCCCGCTCGCGCTTGGCGCTGGTCGCCGATGAGGCCGGCATCGTCACGCTGACACAGGAAAAGCTCAACCTAGGCAAGAAAGCCGACCCGGTATCGCTGGCCTTCACTGTCGGCCATGTGCTGATGCCGCTCGCTCTAATCGACGAGAGGGACGACGAACGGGACGTCCGTGACGTGCAGGCCGCTCAGGACGCCCACGCCGTTTACGACCTGCTGGCGCTGGCCATCGAGGCCGACATTACCATCCCTGTCGCCTCCAGCGGCCCAACTACCGCCTGGCACGTCTTGGCTGCACTCCCGGAAATGGGGAAGGTCTGGCGCACCAAAGACGGGAAAAGGCGTTTCCAGGCCGCGTTAGTTCGCCTGCAACGTGAGGGGCGAATCATCAAGGAGGCCTACTCGAAACCCAACCGGCACACCGGGGAGCGCTGGAAGTTGGCTTCTATGACTTACGCTCCAGTAGGGGAAAACTCACAGGAGAAAGGTGACAAAGTGCGCGCCAATATATCCCCCATACCCCCTAGCGCCACTGGCGCGCTTGGGGAGCGCCGCGCCAATGCGCGGGTCGGGGCAAGACATCAAACTGGCGCAACTGACGCAGACGCCGATTTCGATGATCTGATCTAGTATATCCGCCAGTGGTGTCTATCAAGTTGTCGTGATTTTGTCCTCCCTATGAGCTTTGGCGGAGCCTATTGAACACTTCGAAACTTCCCGAAAACCGCGCTCGGCGCCGCCCCCGGAGGCCGAGAAACCGGCGGAAGTACCTGTAGCGAGGCCCTGCCGCCGGGCTGGCCCGCTGAAACCGTGAAGACGGGAAACCGTGAAACCGGATAAATCGGGATTCACTGAAACCCGAAAAAGGCGGATTCAGTGCGGCTTATAGGCCCAGGCGTGGCGGCCTGCTGTGCTGCCCTGGTGCTGATAGGTGGGGCTGTGGCCTGCCGTGCTGGCCTGGTGCTGATGTGGTGGGCCGCCCAGCGTTGCGCCGGGCGGCTTAGATCAGCGGGTTATTCGTCGTCTTCATCGTCGTTTTTACGGGTCACCGGCAAGCCTAGTTCAAACAGGCGGGTTAACACAATGAAGATTCCGGCGGCGATAAAATTGCCGTGAAACAGCTGATAAACGGCCACGCTCAGGCAAATTACCTGCAGCAAGTTTACGTCCTTTATCTGCTGCAGTGCTTTGTTGTAGGCCCGGATATTTCGGTATTTTTTCACGGCACCCCCCTGTCTCGATCTTGACTTTGGCTTCCCAGAACGAGGAGGGAAGTGCCTAATCATGGTGACGATTCATTGGATTGTAGACTGCCAGTTTCTGATATCTAGAGTAAGTTCTGAACGATGCCTGAGCCGTAGGATCCGATCGACGTTCCCCCGGTATTGAGTAGCACGTGACTTTAGAGTCCAATCAACCACACACGGAGATTGGACATGAAGAAACGATTCACCGAAGAACAGATCATAGGCTTCCTGCGCGAAGCAGAGGCAGGCATGCCTGTTGCCGAGCTGTGCCGCAAGCACGCCTTCTCGGAAGCCAGCTATTACCTCTGGCGCAGCAAATTTGGCGGCATGAATGTCTCGGAAGCCAAGCGGCTCAGGGAGTTGGAGACCGAGAATGCGCGCCTGAAGAAGCTCCTGGCCGAGACCATGCTCGAAAACGAGATTGCCAAGGAGGCCCTGCGAAAAAAGTGGTAGGCGCACCGTCACGGCGGGAGCTGGTGCGCCATCTGGTGGGCAAGGGACTCAGCGAGCGTCGATCGCTGCGTCTGGCAGGCATGAGCCCCAGTTCATTCCGCTACCAGCCCGCCATCGATCGTAATGCCGCCTTGAAAGCGAAGATCATCGCGCTCGCGCAACGGCACCGACGCTACGGTGCTGGCATGATCTATTTGAAGCTGAGGCAGAGCGGCATGACAGTCAATCACAAGCGGGTAGACCGGCTCTATGCCGAAGCGGGTCTGCAAATTCGCAGGCGGAAGCGCAAGAAGGTGCCGGTGTCAGACCGTCACCCGCTGGCTCGTCCCCTGGCCGCCAATCAGGTCTGGTCGATGGACTTCGTGTTCGACCGGACGGCAGAGGGGCGTGTCATCAAGAGTCTGACCGTAGTGGATGATGCCACGCATGAGGCCGTCGCCATTGTGCCGGCGACGCGATGAGCGGCCTGCATCTGACGCGTGTCCTCGACCAGTTGGCGACAACACGCGGCTTGCCCAAAGCGATCAGGACCGATAACGGCAAGGAGTTCTGCAGCCGCGCCATGCTCTCCTGGGCGCATGCTCGAGGCGTTCAGCTCTTCCTCATCGAGCCGGGCAAGCCGAATCAGAACGCTTATATCGAATCGTTTAACGGGCGCTTCCGGGATGAGTGCCTGAACGAACACTGGTTCACCAGCCTGCGCCATGCCCAGGTCGTCATCGAAGCCTGGCGTAGGGAATACAACAATGAAAGACCCAAGAAAGCGCTGAGTGGTTTGACGCCGACGGCCTACGCCAAATCACTCGCTGAGAAATCAGGTAAATTAAGCTCGGACTCTAAAGCCCTCTGCTACTGAAAACGGGGGGACGTCGCCTGATATCTAGAATAAATTCTGGACGATGTCTGAGTCGTAAGATTGCGATGGCGATGGCCACCTCTGCTGGTGGTGGCCAGATATGCGAATAGTGTGCCAGGGAGGGAGGGAGGGGCTTGCTCATGCCGTCATTCTATTGTCGGACGCAAGACATGATTTGTGAAACAAAGCCCCGCTAGAAGACAAACTGTTCATACTCTAATGGCACATTAAAAGACTCGCGTAAGAACGTCAGGTAAGCCTCGGCATCTGCCGTGAGAGCATGGGGGGAGACAATTACTAGGCGATCAGCTCGATCAGCGGAGCAGCCCCAATATGCATACTCCAACAGTTGCGGGATCGCTTGCCGAATGCAAGCTTTAAGAGTTCCTGCGGTCTTGATCTCGTAGAAAGTACAAGACCCAGGATGTTTAACTACTATGTCAATAGATGTGCCTTCACCGGTCGGCACCTCCGTACCCACATTGGCCTCTCCGTACTGAACACACATTCTCTCGTAGAGCTTATTCTGGATCTCGTTGTGCACGAGGTTTGCACTTTTGGGGGCGCCCGCATTAACGGCAACTGAACCTGTTTTCTTCGAGCTATGGCCAGCGACAAACTTGAAGCCTTCCCCAGATACCGGCCCATCCTCACCAGAGAAAAAATCAAGATCTTCAAGCCCCCCTTCTTCCGAACAAGCAGAAAGCCAACCGGAGAATTCTTGAGGGGGTACGCCAAAGACCTCATGAAGGTTTAGTGCAATGCACTCTTCCTCCACCGTGTTATTACCTGACCAGCCCGCTAATTTCAGTTTTCTGACCAACACTTTCTTTGCTAAAGGACCTAATCCCTGCAGGTTGAACAAACTGGACAAGTCATACGAAACCTTGCTTTTCGAATGAAAAGTACTGAACCCGAGTTCTTCGACGATGCAAGCAAAATTGGTAAAGGCCTTGTCTTTGAGCAGTCCATCTCGATTGACAGTTCCAACATAATGGCCCGTCCCCCCCGCCCGCATTGCATCAATCAGGTTCTTATGGCTGAAGATAATGGCAACAAAGACTAAGGCATTGATGTGGTTGCCACCAAACTGTCGGACTGTGTTCCACTCTTCTGGGACTGTACCGTCTGGCGCTACCGATAGATTTTTTCTCGCCTGCCCAGCATCAATATTGATGCCAAGTTCTTTACCCTGGACTTTCGACATGATTACGTCCTTGTCGAACTTTTTGAGTAGGGCGGCGATTTTATGGGCGCCATGTTTTGTCAGCGAGACGTTAAGCTTGGCCAGGTTAGTCATCTATGCACTCGGCGTTAAAAAATATGCCGAATGATAGCATTGGCGAGGACAATACGCCCCATCTGCATGACGGAGCATACTGCCACATTGACCTACCTAACTAAGAATAAACACTCCTCTACATCACGATGGCGATCTTTCTGGCGACCCAATGTCATGTGCTGGTGGTTAGTCAGCACGATCTCGACGCCTCTACCCGGACAGCATTCTTCGATGAGTTGCTCGATTTCACCTGGGGAGATCATGCCCGTGTTGCTGTAGCTAAGTACAAGTGACGAACTGGATTCCATGACTCCAGTAAACAGGTCTCTAAACGCTTGTTTCACTTGAGTAGCAATGCAGAAAGGGGACTGATGGCGCCCTTCTCTGTAGCGCCCCTTAACCACTTTCCCCCCTTTAACTTGAATTTCAGGGTAGTCGTAGAGGACTAACGTCTCAATGGCGTGGTAGAAGCGGCTGTAATGAACGAAACAGTAAGGTGGGTCCGCATAGACCGTACCACCAGAAAGACTCTTAAGACAATCTTTGAAGTCTAAGGTAGTTGTCTTATGTGGAACCGCTGGAGGTTGATCGGACAACGAAAATGCCACCTCCATGTATTTACGTCGGAAGTAACTGCTTACTTCACGCCGTCTGTATATTACGATATCTCTCAGCGATGACGTCGTCTTTGCATCTCGATACTGAGCATAATGGCCGGTCCCTTGACTGGTGTAGGCCATTGCGTACATAAGAGACGAAAGGATTAGGGGAAAAGAGGGGCTCTGACGGAACCGTTCAGCAGCTTGGCGAATTGCATCAATCCAAAGACACTGCTCCGCCGACCACCATGTTCCGGAGTAGTACTTGGTGAAAAGATGCCAAGCATCGGAGAATGGCTGATCAATTAGCTTCTGTTGAGCAAGTTCAATCGCTGCAAACTCCTCAAGAGAAAAATCTTGCTTGTAGTCGACAATCACATGACCAAGCGCAGGGGTTTTTTCATAGACGGTCTTTTCGGCTACTTCTAAGATTTCGTCAGCTGTCGGCATCCCTTTATATCTGTACACCTGCAGATAGGCTTGAGCCAAAACCTCAGAGTAGGCTTGGATGTCGTTCGAGTGGACAGGAACGAGGTGGCCGATGGCTCCAGCAAGTGATGCACTACCAGCAAAGAGATCGCACACAGCACCACCAGAATAAACGGAGTTGATGCCCTCTAGCACGAAGTCCATGATTGCGGACTTAGATCCCATGTATTTCACATAGTGCGGGTACGCACGTTCAGTGAGCATAAAACGATCTACTCCTTTTTCAACTAGCATGTATCTCTTTCAAAGCAGTGTGAAGCGAGTAGGCAGTAATGTACCTGATTGCTGCCATAGCACCGACCATCCCTTATGTCGGCAAGGGCCGACGATCTGCCCTTGCTCACGCTGGTGAGCTGCGGGTTGGTTCAAGAGGTCATAAGCTTCAAGGAATCATATAGAAGGTTACTGGCAAGTAGCTACCTTATTCCCCTGTCCACTACGTCCAGGGCATAACATTCGGCCGGACCCTCGCTTTGGGTTGTCACCATGAGGGGGGCACCTGAAGTGGCAGCTTTACCTAGCTTCAGCCAAGGTATGGGTTAAAGTATGGGCTGAAGAGGGGAAAACAAAAAAGCCCTTGATTGCTCAAGGGCTTAGATGTTGGTCTGGCGGAGAGGGAGGGATTCGAACCCTCGGTACGCTCGCACGTACGCCTGATTTCGAGTCAGGTACATTCGACCACTCTGCCACCTCTCCGACTCAGGCTGCACATTATAGACTTCGATTTTTGATCGGTCAAGTGTATTTCATGAATATTGGTGCAGGACGGTGGCTGCGGCATACTGGCTGTCGAAGACACGCCATGCTGCGTGCCCATGACGTTAACAAAGGGATTGCCGTGAAATTGTCAAAACGCCTGTCCGCCATTGCCCCGTTCCAGGTGATGGCGATTCTGGAAAAGGCCCGCGCCTTGCAGGCGGCCGGCCATGATGTGATCCATCTGGAAGTGGGCGAGCCGGACTTCGCCACACCGCAGGCCATCGTCGATGCCGGCCGTGCGGCGCTGGCGGCGGGGCATACCTATTACACCGCGGCGCAGGGGCTGGCCGAGCTGCGCCAGGCGATTGCCGCGTTCTACCAGTCGCGCTTCGGCGTGACGGTGGCGCCGGAGCGCATCATCGTCACGCCGGGTGCGTCCGGCGCGCTGCAGATTGCCCTGTCGCTGCTGGTGGACGAAGGCGACGGCGTGTTGATGGCCGATCCGACCTATCCATGCAACCGCCACTTCGTCAGTCTGCTCGGCGGCGTGCCGCAGACGGTGCCGGTCGGCGCGGCGACGCGTTACCAGTTGCTGGCCGACGAGCTGGATGCCAACTGGCAGCCGAACACGGTGGCGGCGATGGTGGCCACGCCGGCCAACCCGACCGGCACCGTGCTCAGCCGCGACGAGATCACCGCGCTGGCCGAACGCTGTCGCGCCCATGGCGGCGCGCTGATCGTGGACGAGATCTACCAGGGGCTGACCTACGGCGCCGATTCGTTCTCGGCCTTGCAGCTGGCGGACGACGCCTTCGTGATCAACAGCTTCTCCAAGTATTTCCAGATGACCGGCTGGCGGCTGGGCTGGCTGGTGGTGCCGCCGGCCTATGTCGAGCCGGCGATCCGGCTGGCGCAGAACCTGTTCCTGTGCCCGCCGGCGGCGGCGCAGCACGCCGCGCTGGCGGCATTCCAGCCGGCGGTACTGGATGTACTGGAAAGCCGCCGCGCCGAGTTTGGCCGGCGGCGGGATTTCCTGCTGCAGGTGTTGCCAACGCTGGGCTGGCGCATCGACGCAGTGCCCGACGGCGCCTTCTACGTCTACGCCGATGTGTCGGCGGTGACGTCCGACAGCTTTGCCTACTGCCAGCGCATGCTGGACGAGGTCAAGGTGGCGATTACACCGGGCGCGGACTTCGGCAGCAACCGCGCCGGCAGCTATGTGCGCGTCGCCTACACCACCGGCATCGACCGTCTGGCCGAGGCGGTGGCGCGCATGAAGACGGTGCGCTAGCCGCTGCGCGCCAGCCACAGCATCGCCAGCAGCGCGCAGGCGGCGTGGCTCCATGCCAGCCGGCGCAGTGCGCTGGCGGTGTCCTGCGGCGAGCGCCAGCTGATGATGAAGGGGCGGCGGTCGGCGGGGCGTTGCAGGTGATGGCTGATCGGGATGGCGGCCAGCGCGCGGTGGTTGCGGCCAACCTCGCCATGGGCGGTCTGGCGCGCTTGTTCCCACTCCTCGCTGCTGAGCGTGCCGTCGCCGTTCTGGTCGAAGCGGCGCAGCAGTAGCGCCGGGTCCTGTTTCCATTCGTTCAGCGTCAGCTGCAGGTCGTCACGGAAGGCCTGCCGGTCCGGCTGGCCGCCGAGGCTGCGCAGCTCGCCCAGCGCGTACAGCGGGTCGCCGATGGCGATCCAGCGCTCGCTCAGCACGTCGTCGCCGTCATGCCAGCTGCGCTGGTGGCGGGTTTCGATGCTCGCGCCGGCCGGTTGTACGATGATCTCGCCGCGCCGGTCCAGCAGCCGGAACGAGTCGTCGCTGCACAGGCGTTCGCTGCGCTGCGGGCGTTGCTGGCGACCGTTCGGACGCCGTTCCGCCTGGTACCACACGCAACGCATGCCGCCAAACGGGGTCACCAGTGGCGGGCCGTCCAGCGCCGCGGCCTCGCCAAAGCATTCGCAATAGCCCTGTGCCGCCGCCTGCGAGGTGGTGGTCGGGGTGTCGGCCACATGGCGGTACTGGCGGTAGAAGTGCAGCCACAGCGCCACGCCGAGCAGGGCGCCGGCCGCCGGCAGTAGCCGCGGTGGCAGTTCGTCCAGTTGCCAGGCCAGCAGGGATAGCAACAGGTAGGGCAGCAGCGAGGCGTAGCGCTGTTGCAGCGCCGCGAGCAGGGTCATGGTGGTGTGGCTCAGCGTTCGAACAGCGCCTTGACGTCGACGTCGCGTTTTTCCGCTTCGGCAAAACGCAGCGCGCGCGCAGTGCGGAAGCCGAACAGGTTGGCGACGAACACGTCGGGGAATTGCTCGATGCGCACGTTGTTGTTGTTGACCGCTTCGTTGTAGAGTTCGCGGCGATCGGCAATGCCGTCTTCCAGCTGGCTGATGCGCTGCGCCAGGTGGCTGAACTGCACATCGGCCTTCAATTCCGGATAGGCTTCGGCCACCGCGAAAATCTGGCCGAGCAGGCTGCGCAGCTGGCCTTCCAGCTCGCCGATGCGGCCAACGTTGCCGGCGCGGGCGGCCTCCGACATCGCGGCGCGCGCTTCCATTACCTGTGTCAGGGTGTCCTGCTCGAACTGGCCGTAGTGGCGGCAGACATCGACCAGCTTGGGGATCTCGTCGTGGCGCTGTTTCAGCAATACGTCGATATTGGCCCAGCTCTTGCTGACCTCGTGCTTCAGGCGCACCAGGCCGTTGTAGAGCAGGATGCCGTAGAAAAGCAGCACCACGAATGCAGAAACGAACAGGAAAAATGGCATGAGCGGGTGTCCTTTGAAATTCGATGCCATCGTCACCGCAGTGCTGGCGGGTGTCAAGAAAGGGGCGAGATGACTTCTCTCAATATTGTCGGCGGCGGGCGTCTGGGCAAGAGCGTGGCGCGGCTGGCGCACGCCAGCGGCCGCTACCGCATCGGCGCGCTGCTGTGCCGCAGTCAGGCGTCGGCGCTGTCGGCGCGGGACTTTGTCGGTGCCGGTGTGGCGCTGACGGATCTGGCGGCCCTGCCGGCGGCCGACATCACCCTGCTGGCGGTGCCGGACGGCGAGATTGCCGGCGTGGCGGCCGATCTGGCGGCGGCGCGGGTGATTGCCGCCGGTAGCGTGGTGTGTCACGCCAGCGGCGTCGGCGAGGCGGCCTTGCTGGCGCCACTGGCGGCGCAGGGCGTGCTCTGCGCCAGCCTGCATCCGGCATTTTCCTTTGCCGATCCGGCGCGTGCGGTGGCCGGTTTTGCCGGCACCCGCTGCGCGCTGGAGGGCGACGCGGCGGCCCTGCCGTTGTTGCAAAGCTTGGCCGCAGACATCGGCGGCGTACCGTTCGTGCTGGCGCCCGGCGGCAAGGCGGCCTACCACGCCGCGCTGTCGATTGCCTCTAATTATCTGGTGACTCTGCACGATCTGGCGGCGCGGGTGGCGGCGCAGGCCGGCATGACGGACGAGGTGGCTGCCGCGGTGCTGGGCGGGCTGATGCGACAAACGCTGGAAAACACGCTGGCGTTGGGACCGGCGGTTGCGCTGACCGGCCCGATCGCGCGTGGCGACGCCGGCACCGTGGCGCGCCACCGGCAGGTGCTGTCGGCGACGGACGACGCGCTGTACTGCGCCTTGGGCGCGGCGACGGCAAGATTGGCCGCAGATCGGCTGACGGCGGCACAGCAACAGGCGCTGGCAGCGGTGCTGGGGTCGCCGGCCGTTTAGCGTCAGGGTGTGATGGGTTCCGGATGGAGGAGTCGGGATGACGGACGACGGACTGCAGCAGGTGGTGCTGGCGGCGCTACAGCACGAATTGCGGCGCCAGGGCGAGAGTGATGACTATCCGGGCAGTTCCGCCGCGGTCGGGGCGCCGGAGCGGGCGGCCTTGTGCGGGGTGTTTGATCTGGAGGCGCTGGCCGAGGCGGTGTGCCGGGAGCTGCAAGGGCACGACTAAGGGATGCCGGTGCGGTTTGTTGTCGCGTCTGAACAAAGGTTGGCCGCAAGTGTTGCGGCCAACCTTTTGTTATCAGGCGGCGTGAATCACGAAGATCGCCGGTCGCTTGTGGAAGTCCGGCGCCTCCTTCGTCCAGTCCTTCACCAGCCGGCTGACGATGGTCTGCGTCGGCGCGGTCAGGTCGGCGGCCACGCACAGCCGGGTGGCCGGCGCCAGCGTGTCGCGCAGTTGCTGCAGCAGCGCGTTGTTACGGTACGGTGTTTCAATGAACAGCTGGGTCTCGTTGTTCTGCCGCGAACGCGCCTCCAGCGCCTTGATTGCCTTGCCGCGCTCTGCGGCGTCCACCGGCAGGTAGCCGTGGAAGGCGAAGCACTGGCCATTGGCGCCGCTGGCCATCATCGCCAACAGGATCGACGACGGCCCGATCAGCGGCTCGACGCGATAGCCTTTCTCGTGTGCCAGTGCCACCAGCTGCGCGCCGGGGTCGGCCACCGCCGGGCAGCCGGCTTCCGACACCAGTCCCACGTCCAGCCCGGCGGCCAGCGGTGCCAGCAGCGCGGCGACTTCCGCCGGCTTGGTGTGCTCGTTCAGCGTGTTCATCACCAGCTCGCGAATCGGCGTGCTCACGCCCAGCTGTTTCAGGTGTTTGCGGGCGGTTTTTTCCGCCTCCACCACAAAGTGGCTGATATGGGTGACGCGGGCGCGCTCGCCCTCCGGCAGCCACGGGGTGTCGCCTTCGCCCAGCGGGGTGGGGATCAGATACAGGGTGCCGGCCATCACAGGATCTCCACGCCTTCGTTTTGCAGCATGCTTACCAGTGCGAACAGCGGCACGCCGATCAGTGCGTTGGGGTCGTCGGCTTCCACCTTTTGCAGCAGTGCGCCGCCCAGCGTCTCGCTCTTGGCGCTGCCGGCGCAGTTGAGGGCGTCCGGCTCTCGCGTCAGGTAGTTGCGGATCTGCTGCTCGGTCAGCTGGCGCAGGGTGACTTTGGTGATGCCGACGTCTTCCTGGATGTGGCCGCTCTTGCTGTTGTACAGCGCCAGCGCCGAGTGAAATACCACGGTGCGGCCGCTCATCCACTTGAGCATCGTCACGCCGTTTTCGAAGCTGCCGGGCTTGCCGATCTGCTGGCCGTCGAGCAGTGCCACCTGGTCGCCGCCGATGATCAGTGCCTCCGGGAAACGCTCGGCCAGCGACATCGCCTTGCTGCGTGCCAGGCGCACGGCAGTGTCGAGTGCGGTTTCGCCCGCTAGCGGGGTTTCGTCGCACACCGGCGCCACGGCGGTGACCGGCAGGCCGAGGCGTTCCACGATTTCGCGGCGGTAAGGAGAGGTAGAGGCAAGCACGATCTGCATGTCGGTCATCCGTGGTAAAGAGGGTGCAGGCTGCCTGTTGCATCAATGGCTTGTTGCCGCCGCTGCCGCAGTCAGTATGCTGGTTTGTTTTGACAAAGTGATGGCGCTGATAATATCATGCCGGGTTTATGTCTAACCCGATTTTGATTGATCCGCTCGCGTTTGCCCGCGATGGCGCTTCGTTGCAAAACGAACGGCCGGTTGCGACGCTCGCCGAGCGCGTACATGAGCTGCTGGCATCCGATGCTGGCGTGGTGAAATTCGAAGTGGAAGGTTTTCAGGACCGTCTGCTGCGACCCTCGCTGCGTTACCGTCTGTCTGCCACGCTCAGCGTTGAATGTCAGCGTTGCCTGACGCCGATGCCGTTCGAACTGGAAGCAGGGGGTGTGATTACCCTGTTCTCCCGCGAGGACAAGCTGGAAGCAGCGGTAGAGGCCGATGACGAACTGGACGCCATTCTGGCGGAAGAAACTTTCGACGTTATCGCACTGATCGAAGACGAAATTATCATGGGCTTGCCGCTGTCGTTGATGCACGACGACTGCGACACGGAAGAACTGAAGCGCGCCAAGGCCGACAAGCCTAATCCGTTTGCGGTGCTGGCGGCGTTGAAGCAATCCAAGTCCTGAACGTTTAACTTGAATCCTTAGGAGTCGACCATGGCTGTTCAACAGAACAAAAAGTCCCCGTCCAAGCGTGGCATGCACCGCGCACACGATTTTCTGACCGCTCCGTCGCTCGCTAAAGAGCCGACTACCGGTGAAACCCACCTGCGTCACCACATCAGCCCGAACGGCTTCTACCGTGGTCGTCAGGTTGTGAAGGCCAAGGGCGAGTAATCGCTCCTTACGATTATCCTTACCTTCATAACAACAGGTAGGTTAACTACCGTGTCACGTTGATGACTATCACCGTAGCGGTCGATGCAATGGGCGGTGACGTTGGCCTCAAGGTCACTGTCCCTGCATCTGTCCAGTTCCTTAGCGACACTCCCGATGTCAATCTTGTACTGGTGGGCGATCAGGCGGCAATCGAAGCCGAGCTGATGGCACTGCCTGCCTCCGTGCGCGCGCGCATTACGGTTCGTCATGCCTCCGAAGTGGTGGGGATGGACGAGTCGCCGCAGCTGGCACTGAAGAACAAGAAAGACTCGTCGATGCGGGTGTCGATCAATTTGGTCAAAGAAGGCCTGGCGCAGGCAGCGGTTTCCGCAGGGAACACTGGTGCGCTGATGGCGACGGCCAAATTCGTCCTGAAAACCATTCCCGGTATTGACCGCCCCGCCATCGCCAAGATGATGCCCGGCATCAAGGGCAATACCTGCGTGCTGGATCTGGGTGCCAACATCGATTGCTCGCCGGAGCAGTTGTTGCAGTTCGGCATCATGGGTTCCGAACTGGTGGCCAGCCTCGAACACCGGACGAATCCAAGCGTCGGCTTGTTGAATATCGGCTCCGAGGACATCAAGGGCACCGAGTCGATCAAGCGTGCGGCAGAGCTGCTGCGCGAATCCGGCCTGAATTTCTACGGTAACGTCGAAGGCAACGACATCTTCAAATCGACGGTAGATGTGGTAGTCTGCGACGGATTTACCGGTAATGTTGCGCTGAAAGCCTCCGAGGGGTTGGCGCACATGATTTCTACGTTCCTGCGCGAAGAGTTTGCCCGCACGTGGTGGACCAAGCTGTGTGCCCTGGCCGCGATGCCGGTGCTCAAGCTGTTCAAGGCCCGTGTGGATCCCCGTCGTTACAATGGCGCCAGTTTTCTGGGGCTGCGGGGAATCGTGGTGAAAAGCCACGGTGGAACTGACGCGCTGGGATTTCGTATCGCGCTGGAGCAAGCTTGCGAGGAAGTTCGCGCCAACGTGATTGGTCACATTGCAGACCGGGTTGCCGTTCAATTACAAAATATCAAGCAATCCGAGTCAGAAGCTAAAGACAGCGCATGACCTATTCCCGCATTCTCGGTACCGGCAGCTACCTGCCGGAACTACTGATGACGAATGCGATGCTGGCTGAACGTGTCGAAACCAGTGACGAGTGGATTGTCTCTCGCACTGGCATTCGTGCGCGCCACATCGCTGCCGATGACCAGAAGACCAGTGACCTGGCCTATCTGGCGTCGCTCAAGGCTATTGAAAGCGCCGGTATCGAGGCCAGCGAGCTGGACCTGATCATCGTCGCCACCACCACGCCGGACATGGTGTTCCCCAGTACCGCCTGCATCCTGCAGGAAAAGCTCGGCGTGCCGGGCATTCCTGCGTTTGACGTGCAGGCCGTGTGCGCCGGCTTCATGTATGCGCTGGTGACCGCCAACAACTATATCAAGGCCGGCATGGCCAAGAAGGTGCTGGTGGTTGGTGCCGAGCTGATGAGCCGCATTCTGGACTGGGACGACCGCCGTACCTGCGTGCTGTTTGGCGATGGCGCTGGCGCCATGGTGCTGGAAGCGTCGGACGAACCGGGCCTGCTGCACGCCAAGCTGGCCGCCGACGGCCGCTACCAGGGCATCCTGAATACCCCGGCGCAGATCGCTGGCGGCAAGATCCAGGGCATGCCTTACCTGCACATGGACGGCCCGGCCGTGTTCAAGTTCGCGGTCAAGGCACTGTCCGATATCGCGGAAAAGACGCTGGACGAAGCCGGCGTGGCGCAAGCCGATGTCGACTGGCTGGTGCCGCATCAGGCCAACCTGCGCATCATCGAATCCACCGCCAAGCATTTGAAACTGTCGATGGACAAGGTGATCGTCACCTTGCCGGAGCAGGGCAATACCTCGGCGGCCTCCATTCCGCTGGCGTTTGACTGCGCGGTGCGCGATGGTCGCATCCAGCGCGGCCAGACTGTGCTGCTGGAAGGCATCGGTGGCGGCTTTGCCTGGGGCGCGGTGCTGCTGCGCTTCTAAGGGGCTGTGCGCGACAGGTGGTCGCCTGTCGCGCGCCTTGCGCTACGAAACTGTCAAAACATCGTTCAGCTGCAGTGAACTGCGGCGATCATACGAGCGTTTGACAGTTTCTTTTGCATAAATCGCAGCAAGCGGTCATCATTCACCCCGTTTCAAAAGGAGACCCCGAGATGGCGTTTGCCTTTCTTTTTCCCGGTCAGGGCTCGCAGAGCCTGAAAATGATGGACGGCTTTGCCGACCTGCCGGTAGTAAAACAGACATTTGACGAAGCCTCGGCCGCCCTGGGTGAAGACCTGTGGGCAATGCTGCAGGCGGAGACGCCGGAGGCGATCAACGCCACGGTCAATACCCAGCCGCTGATGCTGGCCGCCGGTGTGGCCACTTACCGCGCCTGGCTGGCGCAAGGCGGTGCCTTGCCGGCTGCCCTGGCCGGGCACAGCCTGGGCGAGTACAGCGCGCTGGTGGCTGCCGGGGCGCTGGATTTTGCTGATGCGGTGAAGCTGGTGCGCTTGCGCGCCGAGGCGATGCAGGATGCGGTACCGGCCGGTGAGGGTGCGATGGCCGCAATCCTCAACCTGTTCGATGACGACATCCGCACCGCCTGTGCCGAAGCGGCACAGGGCGAAGTGGTGGAACCGGTGAATTTCAATTCGCCGGGGCAGGTGGTGATTGCCGGCAACAAGGCTGCGGTGGAACGCGCGATGGAGCTGTGCAAGGCCAAGGGTGCCAAGCGCGCGCTGCCTTTGCCAGTATCGGTGCCGTCGCACTGCTCGTTGATGAAGC
This sequence comes from Vogesella sp. AC12, assembly GCF_024437575.1. NCBI lineage: Bacteria > Pseudomonadati > Pseudomonadota > Betaproteobacteria > Neisseriales > Chromobacteriaceae > Vogesella > Vogesella sp. AC12. The sequence continues at coordinate 37,606 of NZ_JANFNU010000013.1, read as the reverse complement.
CTGCCGCCGACAAGCTGGCTGCAGCACTGGCCACGATCCAGATCAACTCGCCGCAGATTCCGGTGCTGCATAATGCCGACGTTGCCGCCTATGGTGACGCCGACCAGATCCGTGACGCGTTGACGCGTCAGCTGTACCGTCCGGTGCGCTGGACCGAAACCATCCAGCAGCTGGCTGCCGGTGGCATCGTGCTGATGGCCGAATGCGGCCCGGGCAAGGTGCTGGCCGGTCTCGCCAAGCGTATCGACGGCAACGTGAACTGCCACGCGCTGACCGATGCCGCCAAGCTGGAAGCCGCTCGCGCCGAGCTGGCGTAAAGACACAAGGTTGGCCGCATGCGGCCAGCCAGGAGAGAGACAATGAGTTTGCAAGGTAAAGTTGCGCTGGTCACCGGCGCCTCGCGCGGTATAGGTGCCGCCATCGCCGATACGCTGGCTGCCGCCGGCGCCAAGGTGATCGGTACCGCCACCTCCGAAGGCGGCGCCGCCGCCATCGGCGAGCGCCTCGCGCAGTGGGGCGGTGTCGGCATGGTGCTGAACGTCGGTGAAGACGGAGCCATCGACGCGCTGGTCGACACCATCAGCAAGGAATACGGCGATGTGGCGATTCTGGTGAACAACGCCGGCATCACCCGCGACGGCCTGCTGATGCGCATGAAGGACGAAGACTGGGATGCAATCATGGATACCAACCTGAAGTCGGTATTCAAGACGTCCAAGGCGGTGATGCGCGGCATGATGAAGGCACGCTGGGGCCGCATCATCAACATCGCGTCGGTGGTTGGCGCGATGGGTAACGCCGGTCAGGCCAACTATGCGGCCGCCAAGGCCGGCATCATGGGCTTCACCAAGTCGATGGCACGCGAAGTCGGCAGTCGCGGCATTACCGTCAACTGCGTGGCACCGGGCTTCATCGATACCGACATGACCCGCGCGCTGCCGGAAGCGCAGCGTGAGGCGTTGGTACAACAGATTGCACTGGGTCGCCTGGGCGCGGCACAGGACATCGCCGATGCTGTCGATTTCCTGGCATCCAGCCGTGCGGCTTACGTGACAGGCCAGACCCTGCACGTGAACGGCGGCATGCTGATGCCGTAAGCGGCAACGGCAACGAATAGTTTTGTGGTTTTTGCCAGTGCAGCATGAGCATGCTGGCGGGTCAAAAGCCGGACTGACTGCCGATTCGTGGCCAATATCATGGCAATGATGTGACTGCGGTAGGCTTGGGCAGGTTTTTTTTGTAGAATGGCGGGGTTTTGTTGTCCCGTACACAGAAAGGTAAAGGATTTAAACAAATGGAAAACATCGAAGCGCGCGTTAAAAAGATCGTTGCCGAGCAACTGGGCGTGAACGAAGCCGAAGTTAAAATCGACTCTTCGTTTGTTGACGATCTGGGCGCCGACTCCCTGGATACCGTTGAACTGGTAATGGCACTGGAAGAAGAGTTCGAGTGCGAAATCCCGGATGAAGAAGCCGAGAAGATCACCACCGTTCAGCAAGCAGTAGACTACGTTACGGCTCACCTGAACAAGTAATCCCCCCGGGGCTTACCAGGACCTCTGCCGGTGTAGCCTAGGCTCGCCTGCAGAGGTCTTTTGCTGTAGTGGCTCTGAAACGTGCGTTTGATTTAATGGTCCGCCATTAAGCGCCGTCCGTTCAGGACTATCGGGAGATTCCCTCCCTTTTTTCGCGGAGATACCCTGTGTCAAAACGCAGAGTAGTAGTGACCGGCCTGGGCCATGTGTCCCCGGTCGGCAACGATGTGAGCAGTGGCTGGGCCAATCTCCTGGCCGGCAAGAGTGGTATCACCACCATTACCCGCTTCGATGCCAGTGATATTGCCTGCCAGGTCGCGGGCGAAGTCAAAGGCTTCGACATTACCCAGTACATTTCGGCGAAAGACGCGCGCCGCATGGATGTGTTCATCCATTACGGCATCGCGGCTGCGCTGCAGGCGGTGGCGGATTCCGGCCTCGACGACGTGCCGGGCCTGGACAAGACCCGCGTCGGCGTGAACATCGGTTCCGGTATCGGCGGCCTGCCGCTGATCGAGGAAACCGGCGTTGCCCGCCACGAAGGCGGCATCCGCAAGATCGGCCCGTTCTTCATTCCTGGCTCGCTGATCAACATGGTTGCCGGTCACGTATCCATTCTCAAGGGCTATCAGGGTCCGAGCTATGGCATCGTGTCCGCCTGCACCACCGGTGCCCACTGCATTGGCGACGCCGCGCGCGTGATCCAGTACGGTGACGCCGACGTGATGGTGGCCGGTGGCGCCGAAGGCACCATCTCCAGCCTGGCGGTAGGCGGCTTTGCCGCGATGAAGGCACTGTCGACCCGCAACGACGATCCGGCGACCGCCTCGCGGCCGTGGGACAAGGGCCGTGACGGCTTCGTGATGGGCGAGGGTGCCGGGGTGCTGGTACTGGAAGAGTACGAGCACGCCGTCAAGCGTGGCGCCAAGATCTACGCCGAGCTGGTTGGCTTCGGCATGAGCTCCGACGCGCACCACATCACCGCGCCAAGCGCGGAAGGCCCGGCCCGTGGCGTGCTGAACGCGCTGCGTGACGCCAAGCTGAATCCCGAGGACGTGCACTACGTCAACGCGCACGGCACCTCCACGCCGCTGGGCGATGCCAACGAAACCAACGCGCTGAAGATCGCGTTTGGCGACCACGCCACGAAGCTGGTAGTGAACTCCACCAAGTCGATGACCGGCCACCTGCTGGGCGGTGCCGGCGGTGTGGAAGCGATCTACTCGATTCTGGCGGTGCACAACCAGGTGTCGCCACCGACCATCAACCTGCACGATCAGGATATCGAAGGCGGCTGCGATCTGGACTACTGCGCCAATACCGCGCGCGACATGAAAATCGACGTGGCGATCTCCAACTCCTTCGGGTTTGGCGGTACCAACGGCACGCTGGTATTCAAGCGCGTGTAAGCCACGGCAAACGGTGTCGAAACCGTTGACAGCCAAGACCGCTGCGATAAACTCGCGCGGTCTTTTCTTTTTGCGGCCAACATGACGTTGCTGTTGCCGCAAGATGGCGGGTAGTGCCGGCAGTCGCAGCCGCGCTGGCAAGGCATGGCGGCGGATGTATAGTCCTATTAGGTGGCAGGCGGCGACGAGCAAGTGACGCCGCCCGTGCCCGGTCAGCCGCCCCGCCATCCTTGCCGCAACCGAACCTCAGGCCCTGCTGCCATGCACTGTGAACTGCTGAGTTTTACCCCCGATCTGCTGGCGCTGCATGCCCATGATCGCGCCCGTTTCCCCTACCTGATGCAGTCGTCTGGAGACAGCGGCTGGGACATCCTGATGGCCCTGCCGCAGCAAACCCGCATCTATCGCGAAGGCGAGGGTGCGCAATTCCTCGACGACGTGCGCGCGCTGCCAGTGCCGCAGGCGGTGGCCAATCCGCACCGGCTGCCGTTCAGCGGCGGCTGGTTTGTCTATCTTGGTTACGACCTGCTGTCCGAGTTCGAACCCAGCGTGCCGCAGGCGATCAGCGACAGCTTCCCGCTGGCGGTGCTCAGCCGCATTCCCGCCGCGCTGCTCTACGACCGCGTGAAGCAGGAAAGCTGGCTGCTGGCGGAAACGCCGGCGCAGCTGGACACGCTGAAACAGGCGCTGGTGGAGTCGGAGCCGTTTGCGGCCAAGCCTGTGGTGCTGCAGGCGCTGGAAGAAGACCCGCCGCACTGGTACACCGACGCGGTGGTCAAGCTCAAGGACTACATCTACGAAGGCGACGTGTTCCAGGTCAACATCTCGCGCGGCTGGCGTGCCACGCTGAGTGAGGAAGTACGGCCGGTGGACCTGTACGCCGCGCTGCGCCGCGCCAACCCGGCGCCGTTCTCGGCGCTGGCCGATTTCGGCGACGCGCACATCGTCAGCTCCTCGCCAGAACGGCTGGTGCGTGTGCACGACGGCTGGGTGGATACCCGCCCGATTGCCGGCACCCATCCGCGCTCGCCGGATGCAGCCGAGGACGCGGCGCTGAAGCAGCGACTGATCTCCAGCATCAAGGAGCGCGCCGAGCACGTGATGCTGATCGACCTGGAGCGCAACGACCTCGGCCGCATCTGCCAGCCCGGCAGCGTGGAGGTCAACGAGCTGATGGCGGTGGCCAGCTACGCCTACGTGCACCACATCGAGTCCAATGTCCGCGGCCGCATCCGCGATGGCGTGGGCACCGTCGACGTGTTCCGCGCGCTGTTCCCCGGCGGCACCATCACCGGCTGCCCGAAAGTGCGCACCATGCAGATCATCCGCGAGCTGGAAAACAGCGCGCGCCGCGCCTACACCGGCAGCCTCGGCTATCTTAACCGCGACGGCACGCTGGACCTCAACATCCTGATCCGTACCTTCATGCAGCAGGGGCAGCAGCTGCGCTTCCGCGCTGGTGGCGGCATCGTCGCCGATTCCGATCCGCAGCGTGAATTGCAGGAAACCCGCCACAAGGCGCGCGGCCTGTTGCGGGCGCTGGGCGTGGAGCAGGCGTGATGCTGATCAACGGCCAGCCGGGCACCCAGATCAGCGCCAGCGACCGTGGTCTGGCCTATGGCGATGGTCTCTATCGCACGCTGGAAGCGCGGCACGGCACGCCGCTGCTGTGGCACTGGCAATGGCAAAGGTTGGCCGCAGACTGCGCCGCGCTGCGCCTGCCGTGTCCGGACGAGGTGCTGTTGTTAAGCGAGATTGCCACCGTTGCGGCTAACCTTGAGCGCGCGGTCATCAAGATCGTGCTCACCCGTGGCGTCGGCCAGCGTGGCTACGCGATGCCGGCAGAGTGCACGCCGACCCGCATCGTCAGCGCCAGCGCCTGGGCCGGTTACCCACAAGAGCGCGCGGCACAGGGCATCGTGGCGCGCTGGTGCGACACGCGGCTGGCGATCCAGCCGCGACTGGCCGGCATCAAGCACCTCAACCGCCTGGAAAACGTGCTGGCGCGCAGCGAATGGACGGACCCGGCCATCGCCGAAGGGCTGATGCTGGACATGGACGGCACGGTGGTGGAGGGCACCATGAGCAACCTGTTCATCGTGCGTGCCGGCGAGTTGATCACCCCGCTACTGGACCGCTGCGGCGTGTCCGGCGCCATGCGCGCCTGCGTGATCGACACTGCGGCCAACCTTGGCCTGCACGTGCGCGAGGTGCGGCTGTCACCGGATGAGGTGCTGGCGGCGGACGAAGCCTTCGTTTGCAACAGCCTGGCCGGCATCTGGCCACTGCGGCAGCTGGAGACGCGGCAGTGGCAGCCCGGCGCGCTGACCCGCCGCCTGCAGCAGCTGCCCTGATCTATCGCCGGCGGCTAGCGCAGGCCGGCACTCACCATCCTCCCCTGAGCTGAGCCTTGCCCCACTGCTGTTCGCCGCCATGCCGTCAGCGGCACCGGCTCAGTGCCATCCCGCCAGCGTGCGCCACGCCAGCAACAGCGCAAAGCCGATCAGCAGCACGCCGCAGGCCTTGTCGACCAGCAACTGCCCGCGTGCACCCAGCTGCGACAGCAGCCGACCACCGCCGTAGGCCAGCAGTAGCCACCATAGTGCCGAGCCGGCAAACACGCCCACCACCATCAGCATGCTGTCGGCCAGCGACGGCGTGCGCGCGCCGGCCAGCCCGGCGAAGATGGCGATGAAGGACAGGATGGTCATCGGGTTGGTCAGCGTTAGCGCCAGCGCGCTGCTGTAAGCGCGCGGCAGGCTGTGTACGCTGGCGGCACGTGCGGCGTGGCTGGCCGCGTCGCGGCGCAGGGTGGCGATGCCCAGATACAGCAGCAGCACGCAGCCGGCCAGCGCCAGCGGTGTCGCTAGCCGCGTCAGCAGCGCGATCAGCGTGCCGAGGCCGGCGGCGCCGATCGCGGCGTAGATGGCGTCGGCGGTGGCGGCGCCCAGCCCGGTGACAAAGCCGGTGGCCGCGCCCTGACGCAGCGTACGCTCGATGCACAACAAACCCACCGGCCCGACCGGCGCGGCAATCGCCAGCCCGATGAGGGCGGCTTCGACAAATAAATAGCTGCTTTGCATGGCGTCTTGCTCCTCGATGTGATGACTTAGTGTGCGATGGCAGCGCCGCGCGCACCATGGCGGATCTTCGCCAAAATGCGATGTCGGGTTTATATTCTTAGGTCAAACAGCAGAAAGGCTTGCAAATGGAAGTGGATAGCAAATCATGGCTGATCCTGCAGGCGTTGCAGGACAATGCGCGGCAATCGCTGACCGAACTGGCGCAGACGGTAGGGCTGTCCGTGCCTGCGGTATCGGAGCGGGTGAAGCGACTGGAAGAGGCGGGGGTGATCAGCGGCTACCACGCCGCGGTGGCGCCGCTGAAGGCCGGCTTCGCGCTGTCGGCGCTGGTCGGCATCACCGTACCGCAACCGGCGAAGAAGGTGCTGCTGGAAAGGTTGGCCGCAATGGCGGAAGTGCAGGAGTGCCACCACGTGACCGGGGTCGATTCCTACGTCTTTCGCGTGCTGGCGCGCGACGTGTCGCATCTGGAGCTGCTGGTATCGCGGCTGAACGATCTGGGCGAGACGCGCACCAGCATCATCCTGTCGACCCCGCTCAGCAACCGGCCGGTGTTGCCGCCGAGGTAGGGGAGGTGGAGCAGGTGGTCTTTCCTAAGAGTAGATATGCCTGCTATCGACCCAAATCGGAAGTTGGCGGCACATGGAATCAGTCGTTTGACCTCAGGTATGGACTGTTAGGGCTGTCGCACTAGCTGCGAATTGCTGGACTGCCGTTCAGGAATAAATAAGCGAATGTCTTGTTCCCAAGTGCCGAGCCCGTTTACTTCAAGCCCGATGCGGGCCGGCAGCCACCGATCCTCTGGCTGTGGAGCAAGAAGCTGGATGGACTTCACTTGCTCCACGCATTGGAAAGGAGTGTACTCTTCGTTGATGTCGCCATACGGTATCGCAGCAAGCCTAATCGCTTCAAGCTTGGCCAATTGTTCGAACCAGAGGGAACGACCAAATAACGAATAGTACTCCCCTAGCCGGGAGCCAAACCTCAGAGAAAATGGCGTCTCGCCCTTCTGATGCCATAGACACAGCTGAATTTTCTGAGGAAGTGCATCAATACCTGAGACGGTTGCAAAATCTCCATTTTCTAGGGAAATGTCACCATTAACTAGTTTTAGATCCCGTTTAAGATTCTGCGCGGCTATTCGAGGGGGTCTGTGCTCAACGGTTGCAGATACGTAAATTTTTCCGCTCTCTTTTCGCCACGCAGGGGCTTGGCTAAGAACTCTGCCATCACCTAGTGCGTTTACGAGAACGTATCGCTCATCTCTTGGTAGATCATCAAAATGCTCGCTCATCCTGATGAGGCGATCTGGCCCGCCAGATACAAAGTGATCGAGCCTGATTGTCCACTCCATAGCATTGGTTCCCACAACCTCCCCCGTGGCTACGATCTCAGGCCCCAATGCAATAAGTGATATAGCTTCTGCAAAACGGCTTGTACCGGCCAACTCAGTGGCAATTACTTTTTCATGCGCTTCCTTCATTTGCTGCAAAAAGTCAGCGGTATAAGTTGTCTCGTCTCTGTCAATCAGCGTGGCATGTGTAGCACACATCCAGATAGCGTTGCCGATACTTGAGCGCTCTTCCGACGTCATTGCTTCCAAGTATCTCCGAGCGCCTTTACCTGGAGCGGCTGCGTGAATGTGCGCAGCTACACCTACGTTTGCACTCGCACTTGGAGATTCATCGCTTGGTCCGATAGTAAGTCGATCGCACCCTGAAAATGAGCAGCGATAACCTGCTCGCAGAGCAATCGCCTTTTTCACCGCAGCCGTAAAGTCATCTCTGTTTGTCATGTAATTACAAGCCAATCTATCTTGGTAGTCATTGTAGTGGCGCCCTGCATGCAACAGCCATCATGTTGAATGTCTGCATTATGTAATTTTCGTGAGCGGCAGCTCCTAGCCGATAGCAATCATGCTAGCACACGGGCATGGCTATCCCCTCCAGCCGACGACGCTCCCCAAAACGATGCGGCCAACCTTTTCCAAGGTTGGCCGCATTGTTTTCAAGCCAGCAGGCAGGTTATTGCAGCCGTTGCCGCAGCCAGCGGCTGAAGCCCTCCACCCCCCACGACAGCAGCAGCATGGCCAGGATCAGCGTGGCGGCGTTGGACAGCTGGAACAGCGACAGCGCCAGATACAGCTGCTGGCCGAGGCCGCCGGCGCCGACCAGGCCGAGGATGGCGGCGATGCGGATATTGTTTTCCCAGCGATACAGGGTGTAGGCGACCCACTGCGGCAGCGCCTGCGGCAGCAGGCCGTAGCACAGACAGGCAATACGGCCGGCGCCGCTGTGGCGCAGCGCGGCTTCCGCGTCCGGCGGCGTGTTTTCCAGCGTCTGTGCGAACAGCCGTCCCAGCACACCGCTGGTGTGTACCGCCAGCGCCAGCACGCCGGCGGCCGGGCCGAGGCCCAGCGCCAGCACCGCCAGCGCACCCCACAGCAGATCCGGCGTGCCGCGCAGGAAATTGAGCAGCAATTGCACCGGCGCGCGCAGCCAGCGCGGGCCGCGGTTGCTGGCTGGCAACGCCAGCAGCGCACCGCCGATGAAGGCCAGCGCGCTGCCCAGCGCCGAGACCAGCAGCGTTTCCAGCACGCCACTGCCAACCTGGACGAGGAAGTCGCCACGCAAGGTTGGCCGCAGGAATTCCTGGGCGAAGCGCCACAGCCCGGCGACATCGAACGGCGCCTCGCGCCATTGCGGCCACAGCCACAGCAGCGACAGGGCCAGCAGCAGTAGCGTGCCGGCGGCCAGTCCGGCGCCACCGGCGCGGCTGTGGATGGCGGCGCGGCTGACGCGGCTGACGCCCTCGGTCAGCGCCACCAGCGCGGCGAACAGCAGCAGCAGGCTGCCGACTTCGCCGCCGTTCAGCATCCGCATCGAGGTATCCAGCAGCAGGCCGAGGCCGCCGGCGCCGACAAAGCCCATCACCGCCGAGGCGCGGATCGCGCATTCCCAGCGGTAGACGCTATAGCTGATCAGCTCGGTCGCCGCCTGCGGCAGCAGCGCGTAGCCGAAGATGGCCAGCCGCGACGCGCCGCTGGCGGCCAGTGCCGCCGCGGCCTGCGGCGGCTGCGATTCCAGGATTTCGGCGTAGACCTTGCCCAGCATGCCGCCGTAGGCCAGCCCCAGCGCCAGCACCGCCGGCAGGCTGCCAAGTCCGGCGGCGCGTACCAGCAGCAGCGCCCACACCAGGTCCGGCACGCCGCGCAGCACGATCAAGACGCCGCGCAGCAGGCGTTGCAGCCACTGCCAGCCGCGGGCCGGCGCGTCGCCGCACAGCGTGTCGCGGTCCAGCGCGCGGCTGGTCAGCAGCGCCAGCGGCAGGCCGATCAGCACCGCCAGCGCGAGGCCGCTGCTGGCAATCGCCAGCGTGGTGGCGGTTTCGCGCAGCAGGTCGCGCAGGAAGGTGCCGTCGGTGCTCGGCGGGAAGAAGTCGGCGACAAAGCGCCACAGCGTGCCGGCGGTGTCGCCCTCGGCCAGCAGCAGCGGGTTGAAGCCGGTGTAGACCATCGCCGCCAGCAGCAATAGCGGCGTGGCGATGAGGCCGGCCAGCCGCGACGCGCGTGCCGGGTCGTGCAGGCTGGCGCTCAGCATGGCGCGATCCGGATGCCGCTGCCCAGCGCCGGCTCGTCGGCGGTGGCCGGCTGTTCGCCGGCGTACAGCGCCGCCAGCAGCGACGGGGTGACCTCGGCGCGCGGCAGGTCGAAGGCGATGCGGCCGTCACGCAGGCCGATCAGACGCGGGAAGTGGGCCAATGCCAGCTCCACCGAGTGCAGGCTGACCAGCAGCGTGGCGCCGCGCTGACGGGCATCGGCGCACAGCAGCGCAACGGTGTCGTCGGCCAGGCGCGGGTCCAGTGCCGATACCGGTTCGTCGGCCAGTAGCAGCTCGGGTTGCTGGTACAGCACGCGGGCGATGCCGACGCGCTGGCGCTGGCCGCCGGACAGGCGGTCGCAGCGCTGCCACAGCTTGTCGCCCAGCTGCACCCGCTGCAGCGCCTCGCGGATGGCGGCGACATCCTGCGGCCACAGCAGGCGGCTCAGTGCGGCCAACGTTGACAGCTGGCCGAGCTGGCCGGCGCCGATCGCGGTGACCACCCGTTGTAGCGCCGGCAACGGCGGATGCTGGTACACGCTGCCGATGCGGCTGCGCAGCCGGCGCAGCGCCGGGGCGCGCAGCTGCCACGGGTCCAGCCCCAGCAGCTGCACACTGCCGCCGTCGGGACGGTGGCAGCTATTGGCCAGCAGCAGCAGCGACGACTTGCCGGCGCCGGACGGGCCGATCAGCGCCACCTGCTCGCCCTGCGCCAGTTGCAGCGACAGCGGCTGCAGGATGCGGCTGCCGCCCAGGCTCAGGCTGGCCGCGTCAAAACGCAGGCTCATTGCAGCAGGCCGGCTTCCTTGGCAGCGGTTTCGATGCCCTTGTAGTTGGCGGCCTTGGTCGGGATGAACTTGCTGGCGCGTTGCAGATCGAGAATGGCTTTGTGCTCGGGGTTGGCCGCATTCAGCTTCAGGAACGCCTGCTGGATTTTCTGCTGCAGTTTTTTATCCAGGCTGCCGCGCACGGTCCAGTTGTAGTCGAAGTACGGCGGGGTGGTGCCCAGCAGCTTGACCTTGCTCTGGTCGACCTTGCCGGCCTCGACCAGCTTGTCCCACACCGAGGCGTTCAGCACGCCGGCGTCGACCTTGCCGGAGGCAACCCAGGCCACGGTGGCGTCATGCGCGCCGGAGTAGCCGACGCTCTTGAAGAAGGTTTCCGGCTTGATGTGTTGCTTTTGCAGGAAGTAGCGCGGCATCAGGTGGCCGGAGGTGGACGAGGCGGAGCCGAAGGCAAAGCTCTTGCCCTTCAGCTGCTGCAGCTTGCTGATGCCGCTGTCGGCATTGACGATGTATTTGGAGGTGAAGCGCGAATCTTCCTCGCGCTGCACCAGCGGCACCACTTTGCCGCGCTGGCTGGCCTGCACGAAGGTAAAGCCACCCAGCCACGCCATGTCGATCTGATCGGCGTTGAGCGCGGTGACCACGGCGGCGTAGTCGCTGACCGGCACGAACTGCACCTTCATGCCCAGTTCTTTTTCCAGGTACTGGCCCAGCGGCGCGAACTTGCGTTGCAGCTCGGTCGGGGCTTCGTCCGGAATGGCGGAGACTTTCAGCAGCGCTTCGGCGTGGGACAGGGTAGCGGCGGCCAGCAGCAGGCCTGCCACGGACAGTTTGGCAATGTTCATGAGCGGATTGTCTTTCGGGTTGGGCGGGCAACAGGCCGCCACCATCAAAAAAGCAGTCGCGCGGACTGCTCGGTGCAGGCGGACGATAGGCCGCCAAAGTGGCCGTATTTTATGCCAGATCGGCGCGCGCGCCTAATCGCGTCAGCATAAAACGGGGGGGCACGCCGGCATTGCCGGCCGTACGCGGCGCTTGCGGCCAACCTTGTCGCCTGCAAGGCCGTGACGGTGCGGTCGGAGGCGGCGCAGGCGTCAGTCGACGCGGTAGCGGATCCAGCCGCGTGCCTGCAGGCAGCTGCGGTAAAGGTCGTCGCGCGCGCGCTCGTTGATGTCGTAGCTCTCGGTTTCGGCGTCCTGCCAGTACGGCAGCGTGCGGCTGCAGCGGGTGCCGGCAGGCGAGCAGAACCAGGACGGGCCGAAGCGCGGCGCTCGGGTGACTCGCTCGCCCGCCAGCGGCGGGAAGGCCTGCACCGCTTCCTTCTTGCACTGGAAACTGTCTTCGTCAAAGTTGGCGTCGTAGCGGGTAGCGTGGCGCCACTGGTAAGTGGCACAGCCAGCCAGCAGCAGCGCGGCCGCCACGCCGAGCAGGACGGGTTTCATGCTCGCTCTCCTTGCCGCGCCCGGCGGCTCAGTGTTGCCGCACTGTATCGCGCCTGGCGGCCCAGCGGTACAGCGCGAGGCCGGCGACGATCATCGGCACGCTCAGCCACTGCCCCATGCTGATGATGTCGGACTGGCCGAAGATGCCGGCGTCCGGGGTGCGGAAGAATTCGGCGATGAAGCGGAAGCTGCCGTAGCCGATCAGGAACACCGCCGACACCTGCCCCAGCGGCCGGCGCCGTGCCGAGAACAGCCACAGGATCACGAACAGCGTCAGCCCTTCCAGTGCCGCCTGGTAAAGCTGCGACGGGTGGCGCGGCATGGCATCGACGTGCGGGAAGATCATCGCCCACGGCAGGTCGTGGCTGGCGATGCGGCCCCACAGCTCGCCGTTGATGAAGTTGCCGATGCGGCCTGCGGCGAGGCCGGTGGGCACCAGCGGCGCCACGAAGTCGCTGATCTGCCAGAAGCTGACCTTTTTCTTGCGCGCAAATAGCAGCATGGCGACCAGCACGCCGATAAAGCCGCCGTGGAAGCTCATGCCGCCCTTCCAGACCATCAGGATCTCGGCCGGGTGAGCCAGATAGTAGCCAGGCTGGTAGAACAGCACCTCGCCCAGCCGCCCGCCGGCGATGACGCCGAGCACCGCCCAGGTCAGGAAATCGTCGAGATCCTTGCCGTTCCAGCCGCAATCCGGCTGCTGTTTGATACGGACATGGCCCAGCCACAGGAACAGGCCGAAGCCGACGAGGTACATCAGGCCGTACCAGTGGATGGCCAGCGGGCCAAGCTGGATGGCGACAGGGTCAAACTGGGGATGGATCAGCATTTGTCAGGTATGTGCGTTTGCGGTAAAAGGATAGGGATAAATTATACGGAAAGCGTTACCGGTCGTCGCGCGGCTACCCGCAGTGCGACGCCTTATGTGTAGAACATGCCGGCACCCGCAAGTTCTACCGGCCGGGCAATATCCCGCCCGGCCCGTGACGCGCCGCCAGATCAAAGCGACAAAGCCATTACTGCATTCAAGGACACATCATGCCTCAATACCGCTCCAAGACCTCGACTTCCGGCCGCAACATGGCGGGTGCCCGCGCCCTGTGGCGCGCCACCGGCATGAAGGACGAGGATTTCCAGAAGCCGATCATCGCCATCGCCAACTCCTTCACCCAGTTCGTACCCGGCCACGTGCACCTGCACAATATGGGCCAGCTGGTGGCGCGCGAGATCGAAAAGGCCGGTGGCGTAGCCAAGGAATTCAACACCATCGCCGTCGATGACGGCATCGCCATGGGCCACGGCGGCATGCTGTACTCGCTGCCAAGCCGCGACCTGATCGCCGACAGCGTGGAGTACATGGTCAACGCCCACTGCGCCGACGCGCTGGTGTGCATCTCCAACTGCGACAAGATCACCCCCGGCATGCTGATGGCCGCGCTGCGGCTGAACATCCCGGTGGTGTTCGTGTCCGGCGGCCCGATGGAAGCCGGCAAGGTCAACTGGCGCGGCACCGAGCGCAAGCTGGACCTGGTCGACGCCATGGTTGAGGCCGCCAACAGCGCGATCTCCAACGAGGATGTGGACAAGGTGGAGCGTTCTGCCTGCCCGACTTGCGGCTCCTGCTCCGGCATGTTCACCGCCAACTCGATGAACTGTCTGACCGAGGCGCTGGGGCTGAGTTTACCCGGCAACGGCTCGATGCTGGCCACCCACGCCGATCGCAAGGAACTGTTCCTGCGCGCCGGTCGCCTGATCGTGGAAATCGCCAAGCGCCATTACGAGCAGGACGACTACAGCGTGCTGCCGCGCAGCATTGCCACCAAGCAGGCGTTCGAGAACGCGATGAGCCTGGACGTAGCGATGGGCGGCTCCACCAACACCGTGCTGCACTTGCTGGCCGCCGCACACGAAGCCGAAGTCGATTTCAAGATGGCCGACATCGACCGCATCTCGCGCAGCGTGCCGTGCCTGTCCAAGGTGGCGCCGGCCACGCAGAAGTACCACATGGAAGACGTGCACCGCGCCGGCGGCGTGGTGGCGATCCTGTCGGAGCTGGATCGCGCAGGCCTGATTCAGCGCGAGGTGCCGACCATCCACAGCGCCACTATGGGCGCCGGTCTGGAGGCGTGGGACATCCGGCGCCACGGCGCCGACAGCGAGGTGCACCGCTTCTACCGCGCCGCGCCGGGCGGGGTGCCGACCACCATCGCCTTCAGCCAGAGCATGCGCTACCCGACGCTGGACGACGACCGTGCCGAGGGCTGCATCCGTGACAAGGAACACGCGTACTCGCAGGACGGCGGCCTCGCCGTGCTGTACGGCAACATCGCCGAGCGCGGCTGCATCGTGAAGACCGCCGGCGTCGACGACTCCATCCTCAAGTTCACCGGCCGCGCCCGCGTGTTCGAAAGCCAGGATGACGCGGTGGCGGCGATTCTGGCCGACAGCGTGGTGGCCGGCGACGTGGTGGTGATCCGCTACGAAGGCCCGAAAGGCGGCCCGGGGATGCAGGAAATGCTGTACCCGACCTCGTACCTGAAGTCCAAGGGCCTGGGCAAGGAGTGCGCGCTGCTGACCGACGGCCGCTTCTCCGGCGGAACCTCCGGCCTGTCCATCGGCCACGTGTCGCCAGAGGCGGCGGAAGGCGGCGCCATCGGTCTGGTGGAAGAGGGCGATCGCATCGAGATCGACATCCCGAATCGTGGAATCCGTCTGGCCATTTCCGACGAGACCCTGGCCGCACGCCGCGCGGCGATGGAAGCCAAGGGTGCGCAGGCCTGGAAACCGGTGGACCGCCAGCGCGTGGTCAGCCCGGCGCTGCGCGCCTATGCTGCGATGACCACCAGCGCCGACACTGGCGCGGTGCGTGACGTGTCGCAGGTCGAGCGCAAGTAAGCCATCCCTATTGCGGCCAACGTTGGCCGCATCCCGTCAAAACGGCAGCCCCTGCGGGCTGCCGTTTTTCATGGTCGTCGCGGCGCTGGTTACGATTGGTCACAGTTTGCCGGGCACGCTGCCGCTACCATGCTGTTGCCACAGGCTTAAACAGATGATCGCGGTTGTTGATCGTATTTCGATACAAAAGCGGATTGTCTGCGCCGGTCCAGGGACTCGTGTCATGAACCGGTAACGAGCGTGGGCAGGGCTGGTGCCAGTACCGGGTTTCAGGATCCGGGTTGCCGGCTCGCGACAGACAGCATGACCTTATCCATAACAAGCAGCGGCCAAAGAACACGCTGCACATGGCAACGAAGAACAAACAGCAAACGGGAGAGATAGATGTTCAAAACGGTAAAAGCCCAATTCATGGCTATGGTGGGCGCAGCGGCCATCGGCATCGTACTGATGACCATCTGGGCGCTGTTCAACCTTGGCCAGACCCTGACCGAGCAGGCGGTGCGCGATACCCGCCGGCTGGCAGAAAGTGCGGCCAGACTGGTGGAAAGCTATGAGGCACAGGCGGCGACGCTGGGTGAGAACGAGGCACAAAAGCAGGCGATGGCGGCGGTGATGGCGATGCGTTTCGGCGAGGACGGTTACTTCTTCGTCACTGACGAGCGCTTCACCTACCTGGGCCACCCGATCCGTCGCAACCTGGTCGGCAGCAGCATGACGACGCAGGTCGACCCCAACGGCGTCAACCTCGGTGAAGCTTTCCGCCAGGCGCTGGCCGGCGGCGGCGTCGCCGAGTATCACTGGGCCAAGCCCGGTTTTGAGCAACCGGTAGGCAAGATCGCAGTCGTCCAGAAAACGGCCCGTTGGGGCTGGGTAATCGGCACCGGCATCTACGTCGACCATATCGACAACGCGGTGTGGCGCCAGGCGCTGTTCCTCGGCGCCGGCTTGGTCGGCCTGTTGCTGCTGCTTCTGGCCATCGGCTACGTGATCGGCCGCCGCCTGGTCGGCCAGCTCGGCGGTGAGCCGGCCTACGCGGTGGAAGTGGTGGCGGCGATTTCCGCCGGGCGGCTGGATACCGCGGTCGATGTCAGCAAGGCCGAGCAGGGCAGCCTGTTGCTCAGCATCGCCGACATGCAGCAGCACCTGCGCGACATGGTGGGGCAGGTGATCACCAATGCCGACTACCTGGTGTCGGTGGCCGACGGGCTGATGGACAACGTCGACCGCGTCGCCGGCGGTTCCGACCGCCAGAGCGGGGCGGCCACCGCGATGGCGGCGTCGGTGGAGCAGATGACGGTCGGCATCAACCATATCGCCGCCAATGCCGAACACGCACACGAGCTGGGGCGCAACTCCGGCCAGCTGTCGCGTGACGGCGCGGCGGTGGTGCGCAAGGCGGTGGACGAGATGCGGGTGATCAGCGACGTGGTCGGCACCGCCTCGCAAAGCCTGCAGCGGCTGGTGGAGGATGTCGGCAATATTTCCTCCATCGTCGGCGTGATCCGCGATGTCGCCGACCAGACCAATCTGCTGGCGCTGAATGCGGCGATCGAGGCGGCGCGTGCCGGCGAGCTGGGCCGCGGCTTTGCCGTGGTCGCCGACGAGGTGCGCAAGCTGGCAGAGCGCACCGCGCAGGCCACCGGCGACATCGTCGACAAGATCGAGCAGATCCGCCGCCTGTCGGCCGATACCAGCCAGGCGATGGTGGAGACGGTGGCGCGCGTCGCCGCCGGCCGTGCGCTGGCCGACGAGGGCGGCACGGCCATCGCCAGCATCGAAGAGGCGTCGGCGGCGGTGCTGCGCGCGGTGGAGGACATCTCACTGGCGCTGAAGGAGCAGAGCGTGGCCAGCAACGACATCGCCGTCAACGTCGAGGGCATTGCCGGCAGCGCCAGCGACAACGCCGCCGCCGCGCGTGCCGCCGCCGACGCGACGCAGAGCATGCACGGCCTCGCCGGCGAGCTGCACCAGTCGGTGACCAAGTTCCACCTCGGCTAAGCGCCGCCTGTTCGTGCCCGCCGCCGGCCAAGGTGGCGGGTACGGCTTTGACGGCAGCGCTTGCGGCCAACCTTGGCAGCGGCCGGGGAGTGTGTTCTCCTTGCGCCTTTGCCGCCGGAGCCTCCGATGACCCCACCTTCCCCGCTTGACGCCGCGCTGGCGCAGTATTTCGGTTTTGACGGCTTCCGCGACGGCCAGCGCGAGGTGGTGCAGGCGCTGCTGGACGGCCATTCCGCGATGGCGATCTTCCCCACCGGCTCCGGCAAGTCGCTGTGCTACCAGCTGGCCGCGACGCAGCTGCCGCACCTGACGCTGGTGATCTCGCCGCTGTTGGCGCTGATGCGCGACCAGCTGGCATTTTTGCAGCAGAAGGGCATCGCCGCGGCGGCCATCGACTCCAGCCAGAGCCGCGACGAGGCGCAGCAGGTGATGGCCGACGTGCGCGCCGGGCGCATCAAGGTGCTGATGGTGTCGGTGGAGCGGCTGAAGAACGAGCGCTTCCGCCGCTTTATCGCCGAAGTGCCGCTGTCGCTGCTGGTGGTGGACGAAGCGCACTGCATCTCCGAGTGGGGCCACAACTTCCGGCCGGATTACCTCAAGCTGCCGCAGTACCGCCAGCAGCTGGCCATCCCGCAGGTGCTGCTGCTGACCGCCACCGCCACTCCGGCGGTGATGCAGGACATGGCGCGCCGCTTCGATATCGCGCCCGAGCACATCACCGTCACCGGCTTCTACCGTTCCAATCTGCACCTGCACGTGCGCGCGGTGGCACAGGCGGACAAGGACGCGATGCTGCTGAAGCTGCTGGCGCGCACGCCGGGCGCCGCCTGCGTGGTGTACGTCACCCAGCAGCAGACGGCGGAAACGTTGGCCGCACGGCTGCAGGCGCAGGGTGTCGGCGCCGCCGCCTACCACGCCGGGCTGGACAGCGCGCTGCGCGAGCAGATCCAGGACGAGTTCATGCGTGGTGACACGCCGGTGATCGTCGCGACGATTGCCTTTGGGATGGGCATCGATAAAGGCAATATCCGCCAGGTGATCCACTACGACCTGCCGAAATCGGTGGAAAACTACAGCCAGGAAATCGGCCGCGCCGGCCGCGACGGCGAGGTGTCGCTGTGCACGCTGCTGGGCAACCGCGACGGCCTGCACGTGCTGGAAAACTTCGTCTACGGCGACACGCCGCAGCAGGCATCGATCGCGCTGGTGTTGCAGCGCATCCGCGACGAGGCGCAGCACGGGCAGTGGGAGATGACGCTGTACGGCTTGTCGGCGGACAGCAATATCCGCCAGCTGCCGCTGAAGACGCTGCTGGTGTATCTGGAGGTGCAGGGCATCCTGCAGGCGCAGTACAGCTACTACAGCGATTACCGCTTCCAGCTGCGAGAGGACGAAGCTGCGCTGCTGGCGCACTTCAAGGACGAGCGCCGCGAGTTCGTCGCCGCGTTGCTGACACACAGCAAGCTGGGGCGCAGCTGGTACGCGTTCGACTTCGACAGCTTTCTGCAGGCCTTCCCCGGCCAGCGCCAGCGCGCGGTGACGGCGCTGGAATTCATGGACGAGCGCGGCTGGCTGACGCTGGAAACCAAGCAGATGACCGAGGTGTACGCGGTGAACGACGCCGCCTTCGATGTCGCCACACTGGCCGCCAGCCTCTATCGCCAGTTCCAGGCGCGCGAGGACAGCGAACTGGCGCGGCTACAGCAGATGCTGCGCCTGTTCGAAACGGAAAGCTGTCTGAGCTTCGCGCTGGCTAGCTATTTCGGCGACAGCGCGGCGCCGCGCGAGTGCGGCCATTGCCTGGTGTGTCGCGGCAAGCCGGCACGGTTGCCGGCAGCCCCGGCGCTGACAGCACTGGACGCGGCCACGCTGCACGGCGCGCTGGCGGCGCTGCACGACAAGCTGGGTGCGGCCGCGACGCCGCATCTGGCGGCCTGCTTCTTGTGCGGTATCACCCTGCCACGGCTGACGGCGCTGCGCGCGGCACGGCTACCCGGCTTCGGCCGCTTTGCCGGCTATCCGTTTGCCAGCGTGCGTGAGCTGTTGTCGGTGGAAATGGCGTAAGGGGAGGCGTTGCGGCCAACCTTGGCCGCAACGTTTGAATGCTCAGTAGAAGCCGAGTGCGCCGAGCAGGCTGAAGATCAGTACGAAGCAGGTGATGCCGGTCAGCAGTAGGTTGGTCTGCTTTTCCTTGTGCAGCGAGGTTTCCAGCGAGCGCTCCTGCGACTGCAGGCTGTGCAGCTTGTGCTGCAGCTCGGCGCGTTCCTCATCGTGGCGCGACAGCGTGGTCAGCAGCGCGTTGAGCGATACCTCGGCCACCTTTTCGTTGTCCCAGCCACTGATCAGCTGCCGCACGCGGGCCTTGTGATAGCGGCCGTGTACCTGGCTGCCGTCATCCCACTCGAAATCGAAGCCGTGCGCCGCCAGCCGGCTGTTGCGGTGCGCGCGCGCCTCTTCGCCCTCCGCCTCCGGCGCCGGCAGCACGCTGGGCAGCACGCGGTAGTCCGGGTAGCGTTGTTTCAGCCAGCTGATCGCCTGCGAGTAGGCGTAGCCGGACAGGCCGAGACCGGAGATTTCCGGGCTGAGGCTGAAGCCGGATTTCGGCCCGAACGACACCGTGTGCGACGGGTGATCGACCGCCACCTGCAGGCAGTTGCGGGTGTTCATCCATTCTGACGCCTCGCCGCGCAGCGGCAGCCACTGGCTGCCCTCGGCGCGGGCGAAGGTGACGAACTGGATGCGGAAAAAATCGGACTGGAAGGTATGGCCGCTGCTGATGCGGCTGAACAGGTAGATCGGCACCCCGTTGTCGAGCAGCGCGATCAGCTGCTCCGCCTGCGGCGTGCTGCGGCCGGCAAGATGGCTCTCGTCTTCCGGCGACGGCAACGGGATCGCCTCCGGCTCGCTGGCGGTTTTGTCGATTTTCGGTGGCGTTTTCAGGCTTCGGCTGGACATGGCGGCATGGTTTCAATCGTGCGTGGCGGCTAGCGTACACCATTGGCTGCCGGACGTCAGGAAACGAGGGCGGCTGAGGTAGTGGATAAGCAAGAGCCACCTTTCGGGTGGCATGCGGCTTCTTCTGCGCCAGCATGGCAGCGGTCGCTCACGAGCGGGCGGTCGCGCACCATCTCTAGGATGGTTTCTTGCACGGATGTTCTCTACAGCAACTCGCTGAGAGTGGCCTCGGTCCAAATGGTCGGATTGGGCTATATCTTGGTCAATAGCCAAAGAGTCATCCGGTGGCGAGGAGCTTCTTTGGTCTGATGAACCAGATCGGGAGGGCATGAGATCATGTTCAACAAGGATCGTTTTATCCAGGATTGCTTGAGCGCTATTTCCGGGGGCCATGAGGCGATTAGTGAGCTGGTGGCCGAAGCGGTGTCGGATAGCGCCGGGGTGATGGCCGAGCTTGGCGAGCCGCAACATGCCGGCCTTACGCCGCTATTCAGGTCGCCTGATCTTACCGTCATCAGCTTTGTCTGGGCGCCGTGCATGAGCCTGATGCCGCACAATCACCAGATGTTTTCGGTGGTCGGCATCTATACCGGGCGCGAGGACAACGTCTTCTGGAAGCGGACGGGAACGACGATAGAGGCAGTCGGTGCCAAGTCGTTGGGGGCTGGCGATGTTGCCACGCTCGATAGTGACGTTATCCACTCGGTGCTGAATCCGATCGGGAAGATGACTTGTGCGATACACG
Source organism: Vogesella sp. AC12 (assembly GCF_024437575.1). Classification (NCBI taxonomy): domain Bacteria; kingdom Pseudomonadati; phylum Pseudomonadota; class Betaproteobacteria; order Neisseriales; family Chromobacteriaceae; genus Vogesella; species Vogesella sp. AC12. The sequence continues at coordinate 17,158 of NZ_JANFNU010000013.1, read as the reverse complement.
TCTATGGCGGAGATTTCTTCGCACCCCCCATACCGCGCAGTGAATGGGACCACGAAACGCTCATCGAAGCGCCATGGAATGTCGAGCACGCCAAGTCGCTGTTTCGGGAGGCCGAGGCACGCTTTCGTGCGAGCCTCGGATAGCCGGGTCAATTCAAGCCGCCTTGTTTTGAATTGCGGCCAACCTTTGTGCGCCGGCCAAGCCCAAGCAGCACCGCAATGAAAAATGGCTGCTTCCGTCACCGGAAGCAGCCATTTGCCTTGTCAGGCCAAGCCGGCTTGTCACACCGGCCAAGCCTGACGTGACGCTTACGCCAGATCGAAACGGTCCAGGTTCATCACCTTGCTCCACGCTGCCACGAAGTCGTTGACGAACTTCGGCTGCGCGTCGCTGCAGGCGTACACCTCGGCCAGTGCCCGCAGTTGCGAGTTGGAGCCAAACACCAGGTCCACGGTGGTGGCGGTCCACTTCTGTGCGCCGGTGGCGCGGTCACGGCCTTCCAGTACGCCGTCGGTGGCGGATTTCTGCCACTTGGTACCCATGTCGAGCAGGTTGACGAAGAAGTCGTTGCTCAGGGTTCCGGGGCGCTGGGTGAACACGCCGTGCTGTGCCTGGCCGGCGTTGGCGCCCAGCACGCGCAGGCCGCCGATCAGCACCGTCATTTCCGGCGCGCTCAGCGTCAGCAACTGCGCCTTGTCGATCAGCAGCTCGGCGGCGGCGCCCTCCAGCCCGGGCTGCACGTAGTTGCGGAAGCCGTCCGCACGTGGTTCCAGCACCGCGAACGAGGCGACGTCGGTCTGGTCCTGCGTGGCATCGGTACGACCCGGCGCAAACGGCACGGTCACCTGCTGGCCGGCCTGCTTGGCGGCGGCCTCGATGGCGGCACCACCGGCGAGCACGATCAGGTCGGCCAGCGAGATCTTCTTGCCGCCGGCGGCGCCGGCGTTGAAGTCCTGCTGGATCGCGGCCAACGTTTGCAGTACCTGCGCCAGTTGCGCCGGCTGGTTGACCGCCCAGTCTTTCTGCGGCGCCAGGCGGATGCGCGCGCCGTTGGCGCCGCCGCGCTTGTCACTGCCACGGAAGGTGGCGGCGGCGGCCCAGGCGGTGCCGACCAGCTGTGCCACGGACAGGCCGGAGGCGAGCACCTTGGTCTTCAGCGCGGCGATGTCCTGCGCGTCGACCAGCGGGTGGTCCACGGCCGGCACCGGGTCCTGCCAGATCAGTTCTTCCGCCGGTACCAGCTTGCCGAGGTAGCGGGCGCGCGGGCCCATGTCGCGGTGGGTGAGCTTGAACCAGGCGCGGGCGAAGGCATCGGCAAATGCCTGCGGGTCCTGATGGAAGCGGCGCGCAATCGGTTCGTAGATCGGGTCGAGGCGCAGCGACAGGTCGGCGGTGGTCATCATCGGCGGGTGCTTCTTGCTCGGGTTGTGCGCGTCCGGAATCATGTCTTCCGGCTTCACGTCCTTGGCCACCCACTGGTGCGCGCCGGCCGGGCTCTTGGTCAGTTCCCACTCGTAGCCGAACAGGGTGTTGAAGTAGCCGTGGTCCCAGGTGGTGGGGTTGGGTTTCCACGCGCCTTCGATGCCGCTGGTGGTGGCGTGCACGCCCTTGCCGCTACCGAACTGGTTGATCCAGCCGAGGCCCATTTCCTCGAGTGGTGCGCCTTCCGGTTCCGGGCCGACCAGTGCCGGGTCGCCGGCGCCGTGCGCCTTGCCAAAGGTGTGGCCGCCGGCGACCAGCGCCACGGTTTCCTCGTCGTCCATCGCCATGCGGGCGAAGGTTTCGCGCACGTCACGCCCGGAGGCGACCGGGTCCGGGTTGCCATTGGGGCCTTCCGGGTTGACGTAGATCAGGCCCATCTGCACCGCGGCCAGCGGGTTTGCCAGCTCGCGATCACCGCTGTAGCGCTTGTCGCCCAGCCAGGTGCTCTCCGGTCCCCAGTAGATGTCTTCTTCCGGCGCCCAGATGTCCGGGCGGCCGCCGCCGAAGCCGAAGGTCTTGAAGCCCATCGATTCCAGTGCCACGTTGCCGGCGAGGATGAACAGGTCGGCCCACGACAGCTTGCGGCCGTATTTCTGCTTGATCGGCCACAGCAGGCGGCGCGCCTTGTCGAGGTTGCCGTTGTCCGGCCAGCTGTTGAGCGGGGCGAAGCGCTGGTTGCCGGTGCCGGCGCCGCCGCGGCCGTCGGCGATGCGGTAGGTGCCGGCGGCGTGCCAGGCCATGCGGATCATCAGGCCGCCGTAGTGGCCCCAGTCCGCCGGCCACCAGTCCTGCGAATCGGTCATCAGCGCGTGCAGGTCGGCGACCACGGCATCCAGATCCAGGGTCTTGAATTCTGCGGCATAGTCGAACGCCTCGCCCATCGGGTCGGACTTGGCGGAGTGCTGGTGCAGGATGCCCAGCTTCAGCTGATTGGGCCACCAGTCACCGTTGGAGGGGCCGCCGGCTACGGTGTGCGGGGCTGCGCTACCCGAAAACGGGCACTTGGCTTCTGTCGACATGGTTATCTCCTGTTGCTTTTGATTGCCAGCGGATCACGCCAGGTGGCGGGTCCGCTGCGGTTGGCTGGGGTTGACTTGACTGCTGATCTGAGCGTCATCGCCGGCGCCGGCCACCCGGCTGGTTGCCGGGCACTGGCCATCACGCGGGTTGCGGCCAACGTGGTGGCTTACTGCATCCACACCAGGTTGGCCCACATCTCGTCGAGGGTGATGTGCTGGCGGAAGAAACGTTTCATGGTCTTGCTCCTTGCAGATCGCTTGATGACTGGATTATGGATACCGGTTATGCATTTGTTAAATTGATTGTTGTTTTTAGTTTGTTAGCTTTTTGCTATTTATCTGCCATGCCGCCCGCATCGGGTGCCCATTGCGCCGTGCTGGTGCACGCGCCATGTCGTGGTGATTCTTTTTATAGCGGCAAAGTGGCGAATTGGCAGCGCCGGCGGCGCTTTTTGCTGGCACGGCAATTGCTCAATAGTCGGCGAGGGTAGCTGTGGTGGCTGCGCCTCGCTTGAGAGTCTGTCCCGTTGCTTCTGTCGGCATACTGCTAGACACGCCCGTTCCCGCGCTGGGGGCGGGCGATTTTTTTGCGCCGCCCGCGCGCCGCGGCGGTTAAGCAATGCCGCGCAACGCGCTATACTCGCCGCTTCGATCACCGGGGGTGTCTGCCGCAGGCAGACTGAGAGATACCCCAGAACCTGATCTGGGTCATGCCAGCGGAGGGAGCGTGATGCGCGGCCAGTCCGCGTCCCGCTTCTTCTTTTGGTCGGCACCATTACCAAAAGAGGATGTCTGCAATGTTCAAGAAGTCCGTACTGCTGCTGGCGCTGGCCGGCGTTTCCCTGACTACCCTGGCCGCCGAGCTGCGGGTGATGACGCACAGCTCGTTCAGCCTGCCGAAAGAGCGCATCGCCGAGTTCGAGAAGCAAAGCGGCGCCAAGCTGGCCATCATCAAGGGCGGCGATGCTGGCGAGATGCTCAACAAGCTGATCCTGACCCGTGCCAATCCGGTGGCCGACGTGGTGTACGGCATCGACAACACCCTGATCGGCAAGGCCAACGCCGCCGGCGTGCTGGAGCCGACCAGCAGCAAGGTTGGCCGCAACGTGGCGGTGGCCAGCCTGCCGGGCGCGGTGGCCATCGACTACGGCTATGTCACCCTCAACATCGACAAGGCCTGGTTCGCGAACAGCAAGCTGCCGCTGCCGGCGACGCTGGACGACCTGACCAAGCCTGCCTACAAGAACCTGCTGGTGGTGGAAAACCCGGCGACCTCCAGCCCCGGTCTCGCCTTCCTGCTGGCGACCATCGCCGGTAAGGGCGAAGAGGGCGCCTTCCAGTGGTGGGGCAAGCTGCGCGACAACGGCCTGAAGGTGGCCAAGGGCTGGAGCGAGGCCTACTACACCGACTTCACCCGCAACGGCGGCGCGCGCCCGATCGTGGTCAGCTACGCCACCAGCCCGGCGGCGGAAGTGTTCTACAGCAAGGAAAAACTGGCCGAATCGCCGACCGCCAACCTGTTGCTGAAAGGCGGCGTGTTCATGCAGGTGGAGGGTGTGGCCAAAGTCAAGGGCGGGCTGCAGCCGCAGCTGGCACAGCAGTTCGTCGATTTCCTGCGCGGCGAGGCGGTGCAGAAAGAGCTGCAGACCAGCATGTGGATGTACCCGGCGGTCGCCGGCGTGGCGCTGGCGCCGGTGTTCAAGCACGCCGCGCAGCCGGCCAGCTTCAGCAACCCGGACCTGAAGGCGATGCAGCACAAGACCGCCGCCTGGGTCAGCCGCTGGACGCGACTGGTGATCAAGAACGCGCCGTGATGCGGCGGGCTGCCGGCGCGCTCCGGCAGCGGGGTGTTTTCGCGACGGTAACGGCGGCAGCCGTTACCGTTTTCCATTGTCGTGATGCAGAAAGTGTTGCCCTTGTCTGATTTCCGCTGGCTGGCCTTGCCGCCGCTGTTATTTCTGCTGCTGCTGGTCGGGCTGCCGCTGTCGCGCCTGCTGTACGAGGGCGGGCTGGCATTCAGTCCGGCGCTCCTGAGTGATGCCTACCTGCAGTGGCGCCTAGGCTGGTCGCTGCTGCAGGCGGCGGCCACCTGCGTGCTAACTCTATTACTCGGCCTGCCGCTGGCGTGGGTGCTGGCGCACTTCGAGTTCCGCGGCCGCGCGCTGCTGTTGCGGGTGCTGATGCTGCCCTTCGTGATGCCGACGCTGGTCGCCGGCCTCGGCGTGCTGGCGCTGTTCGGCCCGCACGGCGTCAGCGGGCTGAACCTGCAGGACACGCCGTGGCTGCTGCTGTACGGCAACCTGTTCTACAACCTGCCGCTCTTGATCCGCGCCGCGGTGGACGGCTTCGACCACGTGCCGGCCAGCCGGCTGATGGTGGCGCGCACGCTGGGTGCCTCGCGCTGGCGCGCGTTCTGGCGCGTGGAGTGGCCGGTGGTGCGGCCGTGGCTGGCGTCGGCGCTGTGCCTGATCTTCTTGTACTGCTTCTCCGGCTTCGGCCTCGCGCTGCTGCTCGGCGGCCAGCGGTACGCCACGGTGGAGGTCGAGATCTACTCGCTGGTCGCCTACGAGCTGAACCTGGCCGATGCCGGCGCACTGGCGCTGCTGATGCTGCTGCTCGGCGCCGTCATCGCGCTGCTGTACGCGCTGATCGAGCGCCGCCTGGCGCGGCCGGACAAGCGCAGCCCGCCGCTGCGCCAGCCGGTGCAAGGTTGGCCGCAACGGCTGCTGCTCTTGGCCAGCCTGCTGCTGTTGGCGCTGTTTGCCGCCGCGCCGCTGCTGGCGGTGCTGCTGCGCGCGCTGCTGGCTGATGCCGCGGCGTGGCGGGTGCTGCTGCAGGACGACACCCTGCTGGCGCTGGGCAACACGCTGCGCTTTTCGCTGCTGGCGCTGCTGCTGGCGACTCTCCTGGGCCTGCTGCACGGGCTGGCGGCGCAGCGCAGCGCCGGCCTGCGCGCGCTGATGTTCCTGCCCTTCATGGTGTCGCCGGTGTGCGTTGCCTTTGGTCTGCTGCTGGCCTATCCCGCCTACAGCGCGACGCTGGCGCTGCTGGTGGCCGCCTACGCGCTCCTGGCCTACCCGTTTGTCGCCAAGGCGGTGGTCAGCGCTCGCGACGCCTTGCCGCCGGCGCTGCCCAATGCCGCGCGCACGCTGGGCGCGTCGCCGTGGCGCGTGTTCTGGCGCGTCAGCCTGCCGCTGATGCGCCCGGCGCTGCGCCGTGGCATGGCGTTTGCCGCCGCCACCGCCGTCGGCGAGTTCGCGGTCAGCCTGTTCCTGTCGCGCCCGGAATGGCTGACGCTGACCACGCTGATCTACCAGCATCTGGGCCGCCCCGGCGCGGCCAACCTTGAGGCGGCGCTGGTGTTGTCCAGCGTACTGCTGCTGCTGGCGCTGCTGGCATTCATGGCCATCGAGTGGCCGGAGAAGACCCATGCTCGAACTTCGTGACCTGGCGCTGGCCTTTGCCGGCCGCCGTGTGCTGGACGGCCTGTCGCTACAGGTGGCGGCCGGCGAAACCGTGGCCCTGCTCGGCCCCTCCGGCGAGGGCAAGTCCAGCCTGCTGGCGGTGATCGCCGGCCTGTTGCGGCCACAGCGCGGCCAGGTGTGGCTGGGCGGGCGCGACATCAGCCGCCTGCCGCCGGAAGAGCGCCAGCTGGCGATGATGTTCCAGGACCACGCCTTGTTCCCGCACCTCGATGCTGCGGCCAACGTGGCTTTCGGCCTGCAGGAACGCGGCGTGCCGCGCGCCGTCGCACGGCAGCGTGCCGAGGCGGCGCTGGCGGCGGTGGGGCTGGCCGGCCGTGGCGCGGCCGCCTGCCACCAGCTGTCCGGCGGCGAGCAGCAGCGGGTGGCGCTGGCGCGGGCGCTGATCGGCGAGCCGGCGCTGTTCCTGCTCGACGAGCCGTTTTCCAGCCTCGACACCCATCTCAAGCAGCAGCTGATCGACGACCTGCGCCAGCGGCTGTCCGCGATGGCGGTGCCGACGCTGCTGGTGACGCACGACCGCCACGAGGCGTTCGCGCTGGCCGACCGCGTCGCCATCCTGCAGCACGGACGGCTGATCCAGGTCGGCACCCCGGGCGAGGTGCTGGCGCGGCCGGCCAGCGCCTGGGTGGCGCGCTTCGTCGGCTTCGACAACGTCGCCGCCGATCACGCCATCCCGCCGGCGGCCTTCCTGCTCGGCGATGGTCAGCCGTTGCGCACGGTGAAGCTGGTCGAGCCGCGGGTGGAGGGCTGCCGCGTGGTGGTGGCCGGCGACGACGGCGACTGGGTGCTGTCGCTGTCGGCGCGCGAGCTGGCCACACAGCCGTATCCGCAGCGAGGCGGCCATCTGGCGGTGGGCGTCGATGCCGCGGCGCTGCTGCGCTGGTAGCGCTTTGCGGCGTCAGCCAGCGGCACGCGGCCGGCGCCGGGCTTGAGGCGGAACAGGTGCCGGGCGCGGCTTTTGGTGTAAACTGCCACGCCTGTTTCCGGATAATTGCAGAAAGAACGCACCATGAAGCCGCATATTCTCGACACCCTCCACCAAGCCCGTAGCGCGCTGGACGCGCTGCTGGCCAATCCGGCGGCGCTGGCTGCCATCGGCGATGCCGGTGATGCGCTGGTGAACGCCTTCCGCCAGGGCAAACGGGTGTTCAGCTGCGGCAACGGTGGCTCGATGTGCGACGCGATGCACTTTGCCGAGGAGCTGTCCGGCCGCTACCGCCTGAACCGCAAGGCATTGCCGGCGGCGTCGATCAGCGACCCCAGCCACATCAGCTGCGTCGGCAACGATTACGGCTACGAGGCGATCTTCTCGCGCTATCTGGAGGCGCACGCCGGGCAGGGCGACGTGCTGCTGGCGATCAGCACCAGCGGCAGCAGCAAGAACATCCTCGCCGCTGTGAACGCGGCGAAAGCGCTGGGCGTCACCGTGGTGGCGCTGACCGGCCGTCCCGGTTCGGTGATCGGCGAGCTGGCCGACATCGACGTCTGCACCCCCGGCGGCCAGTACGCCGACCGCGTGCAGGAGCTGCACATCAAGGTGATCCACATCCTGATCGAGTCGGTGGAGCGCGAGCTGTTCCCGGAAAACTACGCCTGATTGTCATCGGCATGAAATATAAAGCCTGCTCGTGAGCAGGCTTTTTTTTATTCAATTGCGACATGGTGTTACAGCTTTCCCGCTGCAGCAGTCTGGTTTTATCTTGGCTTTAATTGAGCAGGATTGGCATGAAAGTCGTTCCGGTGGCATTTCCCAAGGCAAGGCTTGGAAATTGTGCGCCGCAGCATGCGAATTGCGTCATAAAATTGCTTATATGCTATGTCTTTGGCAACTAAGTAGAAATACTGGGTGCCAAAAGATCGCATTGCGCTGGGGCCGGGTTGGCACTAGATATCAACAGTGATGTCATCAGGATTACCCCTGGTGCCGCGCTCAACCCCACCGGAGCCACCCCCATGCTGCGCAATCCCACCATCGGCCAGCGTCTCAGTTTTCTGGTCATCGTCCTGCTCGCCATCGCCGCCTTCCTCGGCGGCTACGGCATGTATACCCAGTCCAAGATTATTGCCGATTTTTCAAGTACTTATCACGATCGCGTGGTGCCGCTGCAGCAGCTGAAGCTGGTGGCGGACGGCTACGCGGTCAGCATTGTCGATGCCGCGCACAAGGTCCGCGCCGGCGCGCTGAACCGCGACGGTTTTCTCGCCAATCTGGATCAGGCGCGCACGCAGATCCGCCAGCAGTGGCAGGCCTACCGCGCCACCGAGTTGACCGCGAACGAGCTGCAGCTGGCGCAGCAGGCGGAGCGCAGCATGCAGGCGGCCGACCATACCGTCGACCGGCTGCGCGAACTGGTGGTGGCCGGCGATAACGCGGCGTTGCAGACATTTAATGACGCGCAGCTGTATCCGGGGCTGGACCCGGTATCGGGGCGCATCTCCGCGCTGATCGACCTGCAGCTGAAGGTGGCGGCGCAGGAGTACGCCGCGGCCGAGGCCGACGCCGCCTTCTGCGCGCGGGTGTCGCTGGCGCTGATGCTGCTGGGCATGGTGCTGGGTGCGGCGCTGGGCTACACCATCATCCGCCGTTTGCTGTCGCAACTGGGCGGCGAGCCGAACGACGTGGTGGCGCTGGCCGGACGCATCGCCAACGGCGACCTCAGCCTGCAGCTGCCGGTGCGCGGCGGTGACCGCCACAGCATCGTCGCCTCGATGGCGCAGATGCAGCAGGCGCTGATCGCGCTGGTGCGCAACCTGGATGGCATCGTGGCGCGGCTGACGGTGAATGCGTCCGAACTGGCGGCCGCCTCGGAGCAGGTCGCGGTCAGCGCCGAGGAACAGACCCGCTCCGCGGCGTCGATGTCCGCCGCGGTGGAGCAGCTGTCGGTGAGCATCGCGTCGGTCAGCGACAATGCCCGCGATGTCGCCACCGACGCGCAGGCGTCCGGCAGCCTGGCGCAACAGGGGCAGGGCATCATCGAGCGCACCGTGCACACCATCCACCAGGTGACGCAGCAGGCGCGCGACGCCAGCCGCCAGGCGGACCTGCTCGGCAACAAGTCGCAGCAGATTGCCAATGTGGTGCAGGTGATCCGTGACGTGGCGGAGCAGACCAATCTGCTGGCGCTGAATGCGGCGATCGAGGCCGCCCGTGCTGGCGAGCAGGGTCGCGGCTTTGCCGTGGTCGCCGACGAGGTGCGCAAGCTGTCGGAGCGTACCGCGCAATCCACCGCCGAGATCAGCAGCATCATCGGCGAGATGCTGGACAACAGCCAGCGGGTGGTGGCCGGCATACACGGCACGGTCGGGCAGATGGAGGACGGCCTGCAGCAGAGCCAGCAGGCGCAGGGCGCGGTGGCCGGCATCGGCGACAACGTTGGCCGCATCAACCACGCCATCGCCGAGATCTCGGTGGCGCTGGTGCAGCAGCAGGCGGCCGGCAGCGGCATCGCCGGCAATGTCGAGCAGGTGGCGCAGATGTCGGAGGAAACGTGCAGTGCCGCGGCACAAACGGCGGCATCGGCCGGTCAGCTGGAGCAGATGGCGCACGAGCTGAAGGCCGCCATCGATTTCTTCTCGCTGCCCGCCACCAGCGCGCCGGCACGCGACACGGCGTTCGCGATGCCGCTGGCCAGCCGGCTGCAACCCGCCTGATGTCGTACCAGCCGGACCGTAGCAAGCGACACGGCCCCATTCAGGGCCGTGTTGTTGTTGGCGCTCAGAACGGGTTCACGATCTGGCACGCTCACGCGGGACAAGGCGAAACCGGCTGAGGCAGCGGCGTTTATCCCGATGTAACAAGCATGCCGCCACCGTTTTGAACGCGGCATCACCCCGTTGATATCAGTCGCAGCGGATCGTGTCAGGCAGCGACGGTTTCCTGCGGCTGGCACACGTCCACCCAGTGGCCGTCGACCACGGCGACCAGCTGCGCCAGGCTGATGCGCACCGCGGTGTGTACGTCGCCGGCGGCGGGCAAGACCTCGTCAAAGGCCTGCAGCGAGCTGTCCAGATACACCGGCAAGTCGGTGGCGAGGCCGAACGGGCACACGCCGCCGACCGGGTGCCCGGTCAGCGCTTCCACCTCGTCGGACGGCAGCATGCGGCCCTTGCCGAAGGCTTCCTTGAATTTGCGGTTGTCGATGCGGGCATCGCCGCGCGCCACCAGCAAGACCACCCGGCCATCGCCCAGGCGGAACGCCAGCGTCTTGGCGATGCGTCCCGGCTCGACCCCATGCGCCTCGGCCGCCAGCGCCACGGTGGCGGTGCTGGTTTCCAGTTCGATGATGGCGATGTCCGGCAGGCGGGCGGCAAAAAACTCACGGACGGATTGCAGACTCATGGCGACCTCGGCTTGATGGCGAAGCGTTTATCTTGACAAGGTCGACGGGGTTTGAACATCCCCCGCACCCCGGCTGGCCGGGGGGATGCGATGGCGCTGTGGCGGTGGTGGCGAGCCGGCGGGGGATGTCGGGAGACCAGGCTGCGTCCGCCCGAGCCCCCGAGATGCTGCGACGCAGGGCGCAAAGGTTGGCCGCAGCGCGCGGGGAGGACACAGCAAAACCGCCGCGAGGGCGGCGGTTTGCTTGGCGGGATCGGCCGGCGGCCGGCGCGGCTCAGTTGTGCCGGTCGCGGCCGCGTTGCTGCTGCTGTTCAAGTAGCAGCTCTTCCTCGGTTGGCGGCCTGCCTCTGGATGGCTGCCGTTGCTGTGGCGGCTGTCTGGTTTCCGAATCCTGTTGCCGCTGCTCGGTGCGGGAGCGGTTCGGGTTGCCCTGTGGTTGCCGTGGCATGTCGGGTCGCTGTTGCTGCTCGATCCGCGGTTGGCCCGGTGCGGACTGCCGTGGTGCGTCCTGTTGTGGTTGACGGCCTGGTGCTTGCCGCACGTCGGGGCGTTGTTGCTGCTCCATCCGCGGCTGGTTCGGCGCGGGTTGTCGCTGCATGTCCGGTGCAGGCTGGCGGCCTGGTGACTGCCGCACGTCGGGTCGCTGTTGCTGCGGCTCGGTTCGCTGCTGGTTCGGCACCGGTTGTCGCTGCATGTCCGGTGCAGGCTGGCGGCTTGGCGATTGCCGCACGTCGGGGCGTTGCTGCTGCTGTTCGATCCGCGGCTGGCTCGGGCTGCCTCGCTGCTGGAAATGCTGCTGCGTTACCTCTTCGCGTGGCTGATAGCGGTAATTCCGCGAGCGGATCTCGCGCAGCTGTTCGGACGAGCGCGGATAGTTTCTTTCCGAATATTGCCGCTGATAGTGCGGCAATGGTGCCGGGGCGGGTGCGGAGCGCTGATCCCAGCGATCCCAGTCACGATGGCGTTCGCTCCAGTCACGCCCCCAGTGTTCGTCCCAGCGCGGCGCGCGGTCGGCACGCCAGTAACGGAAGTACATCGGCGGCCGGCGATAGTAGCGGATCGGCACCCGCAACACGAACAGCGGCATGTATTCCGGCTCTACCTCCCACCACGGCCCGTTGTACCAGTCGCTGGCATACCAGCGGTCGTCCTCGTAGGCCCAGTACAGCCCGTCGTAGAAGAAGAAATTGAAGTTGAGGCGGGGGGCGTAGTAAACCGGATAGCCCGGCACCCTGACCATGGCCGGATACGCCGGCAGGTTGATGCCCAGGCTGATGCCGGGCAGTTCGATGCCAATGCCGATACTGAGCTGGGCGTGGCTAGGCAGCGCCGGGAATAGCAGCATGGATAAAGCAAGCAGGAGATAGCGCATTTCGGTTCTCCAGTAGGATAAACAGCCATCGCGGCGACGACTGTTGTGACCGAGGCTTGCCGACGAAGACGAGATCGTGGGCACTGAATGGAGCTGGAACAAACGAAGGCGAGAGCAACCAGTCCGCGTGAAGGCGCCTGCCATACCGGTTTCGGCGCCCATCAAGCTGCCAGCAGGGCCGTGCTCCGCCGTGTCGGGAACCATGCCGCTGCGACAACCACCTGTTGCCAAACAAAGACGGCTCCGTACGGAGCGCGCAATGAAAAAAACACACTGTGTGGCACAGCCATGCATCCAGGCGCGCCCTTGCACCAAGGGTGAATTAACAACGCTTCATCTTTACATTCTAGGCCGGATACGCCGCATTGCGAGGGCTACCGGCGGGCCTCGCCCGCAAGCCCACGCCGCGGTCGTCATGCCGCAGCGCTATCTGCCGCCATCCACCCGTGGCGTGCGCGACTACAAAGCCAACTGCGCAAGGGGGCCAGGCAGGGGGCAGTCACTTGAACGGCTGCCGAGGCGAACGACCTGCGGCCGGAGACGTGGCAGCGGGGCAGGTTGTCGGCCAAAACGGCCATCCAGTCCCCAGGCATGGCGTGGCCGATTGCCGCTAGCAAACAGACATTCGATGACAAACAACGATGTCTCCACGGAGCTGGGGTAACTGCAGCCAGATATCCGGCGCATATCGGACGCGAGTGAGGTGACTTGCCCGCCAGTTGACACGCCCCCGGCGAACTGCGACCCTTCCCGCCTCAATTTATTAGCCATTGCCCGCCATGAAAATCACCCAAAACACCGCCGTCACCCTGCGCATGAAAGTTACAGACAGCCAGGGTCTGGTTTACGACGATGGCAAGAATCCCGTCTCCTACCTGCACGGCGACTACGACAACCTGTTTCCTAAACTGGAAGCCGCACTGGAAGGTCAGGAAGCAGGCTTTCAAACCACGCTGGAACTCGCAACTGAAGACACCTTCGGCGAGCGCGACGAAGCCCTGGTCACCACCATGCCCAAGGCCGACTTCCCGCCCGGCGTCAAGGTCGGCGGCCAGATCCAGCGCATCGGCCCGGATGGCGAGCCGCGCTACTACTTCGTCACCAAGATCAAAGGCCCCACCGTATTGCTGGACGGCAACCACCCACTGTGCGGTAAGACCCTGCGCTTCGCCATCACGGTAGCGGACGTGCGTGAGGCAAGCGCCGAGGAAATTGCCCACCAGCATGTACATGGCGAGCACGGGCATCAGCACTGATACCTCCCCGCTCCTCACAAACAAGGCCCTCCCTCCGTCGGGAGGGCTTTGTTTTGCCTGAACCCCACCTGCTATGGCCAGGAAGCGCGATCAGATGCTAGCGCTTTTCGGCAAGCTGGGATCCTGTCCCAGCCATGCCGAAGTCGTCGCCATGAATCGTACGGCGAACTCCGTTGTTGGGTGAGCAAGTCCCCCAAGCCAGGAGCGATAGGCTCGGGACGCTGCGGCGCATTTGCGCAGGCGTGACAACAGAATCGCCATCTACTCTATGCCTTTCGCAATCAGGCGCAGTCGGAGGCATGCGCTTTTACGATGGCTACGGATGAAGTGTTCACGGGGAGGCACAGGGCTGCGGTCAGCAGTGCCAAGCTCATATGGCACAAGTAGACGGCATTAAAGTCAGCACGTTGTAAACCGGGGCTCCCGAGCAGTAGGACGGTGAGGGCGACACCCATGACTGAACCAATTTGCCGTATCGCCTGGTTGATGGCAGCACCTATGGCGTAATGGCCGGAGGGTAGGTGGCTGACCGCCGCCCCCGACAGCGCCGGCAACACCATGCCCACGCCAAGGCCACTCAACAGCATGCCCGGCAGCCAGTCGGTCAGATACGCGGGCTCGGTGCCGGGCACCAGCAAAAACCACAGCGCGCTGGCCGCGTAGATCAGGCCTCCCACAACCAGCAAAGGTCGGTGACCATGCCGGCTCGCGATTCGGCCCGACACAGCGGCTACCGGAATCACCAGCAGCGGTCCGGGTGCCATTGCCAGACCAGCCAGCGGCAACGAATAGTGCCAGATCGACTTCATGTAAAAAAAGAAGGCGAAAAACATCATCGAGAACGCGATGCCGAAGCTCAACGTTGCGAGATTGACGTAACGGTATGTGGCATTGCGGAACAAGCCCAGGTCCACCAGTGGCGCGGTGCTAACCCGAGCCCAGACGACAAATCCGACGACGCATGCTAACCCGATGCCTGCAGCAGCCAGCAGCTCATGGCGTGACCAGGCTGGCGACTCCGCTTGCACAATGGACAGCGCCAGTGCGCCGATGCCGACGATCAGCAAGCCCATGCCCACCAGGTCCAGTGGGCGCCCCTCGGTAGGTTGCTTCGTTTCCGTCAGCAGTGTTGCACCGCGCCAGATGGCAAGAAGACCCATCGGCACATTCAGGTAGAACGCCCACTGCCACCCGAGCGATGTGATTACTAATGCCCCCAGACTGGGGCCCACCGCTGCCGCCAGACCACCGACCGCTCCCCATAGGCTGACCGCCACAGCACGTTTGTTTGTCGGGAACGCCGCCAGCACGAGCGAGAGCGATGCCGGCGTCAGCAATGCAGCCCCAATGGCCTGCAGAACTCTGGCTGCGACCAGTCCCTCTACGCTGACCGCCAAACCACAGGCCACAGAAGCCGCCAGAAACAGCGCAACGCCAACGAGAAATACCTGCTTGTGCCCGTGCTTGTCTGCCAATCCGCCGGATGGGATCAGCATCGCAGCATAGGCCACGGTGTAGGCATTGAGCACCCACGAGAGGTCTGCCGCAGTAGCCAGCGGGCAACCGGCCCGCAAGGCGCTGAAGGCGGCGAACAGCATGGTGCCGTCCATAGAAACAAGAAACACCGCCACACTGGCCACCCAGAACACCGGCCATGGTGAGGCGGTGCTGGGGGGCATGCTGGACAAAGCCTGTTCCATGCTGGCGCGCGAGGACATGCTGGACTTTCTGTCTGAATCTGTCATAAGGCTCTTCCGGTCATTTAGGGTGCTCGCTCCCTCGGCGCCAGGCTCATTGAGGTGCGTGCCACTGTTAGAGGGGCGGGATCGATTCAGGCCAGCCCAAACGTTTTCCGCAGGCCTTTCTCGACCGGGCCGGCAGGCATGAAGCGGCGCAGCCTGGCCAGCAGAGACGCCTCACCTTTGGGCGTATGGCGCATCTTCCAGGCGCCCAAGGCGGCATCAACAATCGTGGCGGCCACGCCATCGGGCTCGGGCGCTTTTTGGACATTGTTCAGGATTGCCTGGGAAACGACGCCGAGCTCCTTGTCGTAGTCGGAGATTCTGGAAGCGGTCTGCGGCGCATTGAGGTCCAGCTTGGTTTTGGTGAAGGAGGGTTCGACCAGCGCCACACGTATGCCGAACTGGCGCACCTCGTGATCCAGGGTCTCGGACAGTCCTTCAACGGCATGCTTGGAGGCCGAATAGAGCGCCATGTACGGCGCTGGTAGAAAACCCAGCACCGAACTGACGTTGACGATGCGCCCGGAGCGCTGCTCGCGCATGTGCGGCAGCACGGCCTTGATCGTGCGCAAGAGGCCGAACAGGTTGGTGTCGAACAGTGTCTGGGCTTCGGCAATCGACGTTGCTTCCGTGGCGCCCAGCAAGGTCATGCCCGCGCTGTTGACCAGCACGTCGATGCGCTTGGCTTGATCGATGATGGTCTGGATGCCCCGTTGAATTGACGCGTCGTCACGGATATCCATCTCGATGAGGGCAACGTCGGGTATGGCTTGCGCTTTGGCCGTGTTGCGCACCGTGCCGAATACGCGGCAGCCCTGTTTGGCAAATTGCATGGCGGCGGCACGGCCGATACCCGACGACACGCCGGTAACGACGACAACTTTGGAATTCGGCATGGCAGTTCCTTCTTGTGTAGGTGATTTGGATTGGGGGGTCAGCTTTGCGACGGGCTTGGCCTGATCTTGAACCAGATGGAATACATGGCCGGCAGGAACACGAGCGTCAGGATCGTCCCGGCAAAGGTGCCGCCGATCAGCGTGTAGGCCAGCGTTCCCCAGAACACCGAATGGGTCAGCGGGATGAAGGCCAGGATTGCCGCCAGTGCGGTCAGGATCACCGGACGCGCGCGCTGCACGGTCGCTTCGACCAGCGCACGGTATGGGTCCAGCCCGGCCTCTTCGTTTTCGCGTATCTGCCCGATCAATATCAGCGTGTTGCGCATCAGGATGCCCGACAACGCAATCAGGCCGACCAGCGCATTGATGCCAAAGGGCTGCTGGAACAAGAGTAGCGTCGGCACCACGCCGATCAGTCCCAGCGGGCTGGTCAGGAACACCATCACCATGCCGGCGATGGAGCGCACCTGCAGAATGATGATGAGCAGGGTGATGGCCAGCATGATGGGGAAGATCGGCAGCATGGCGACCGTTGCCTTGCCCGATTCTTCGATGGCGCCAGCCTCCACGATGCGGTAGCCCGCCGGCAGCTTGGCCGTGATAGGCTGGAGTTGCCGGGTCATGGCCGTGGACACGTCAGGCGGCTGCAGGCCTTCGGCGATGTCGCCCCGCACCGTGATGGTCGGCACCCGGTCGCGTCGGCGCATGATTGGCTCTTCCATGCGTACCTCGACCTTGCCCACCTGCGACAGCGGGATGCGCTGCCCGTTGGCGCCGGCCAGGGTGAAATCGCCGATCCTGGCCGGGTCGAGGCGGGTGTCGCCGGCCGAACGCGCGACGACCTGCACCGTGCGAATGTCCTCGCGCACAGCGGTGACAGGAATGCCGCTGAGCAGGAATTGTAGTTGTTGCGCCACGGCGCTGGAGGTCAGGCCCACCGCCTGCAAGCGGTCCTGCTGCAAGGTGAAGTGCAACGTGGGTACGCGTACCCCCCAATCCGTATTGACCGTGCGCATCAGCGGGCTGGCGTCCATGACCTGCTGCACCTCAGCCGCCACTTTGCGCAATACCGCCGGATCCGGGCCGCTGACCCGGTAGGCTACCGGGAAGGGCGAATAGGGGCCAAACACGAGCTGGGTGACGCGCAGGCGCGCCTCGGAGGCCAAACCATCGGCGATGGCCTGCCGCAGCCGGTGTTTCAACGCCTCGCGCTCGTCCTGGTTGTCCGTTCGCACCACGATTTTCGCAAACGACGGATCAGGCAATTCCGGGCCCATCGAGAAATAGAAGCGCGGCGCACCCTGGCCGATGTAGGAAGTAACGATCCTGGCTTCCTCTTGCTTGGCCAGCCAGGCTTCCACCTTCCCGGCCGCGGCGCTGGTCTGGGTGATCGACGTGCCATAGGGCATCTGCACCTCGACCAACACTTCAGGCCGGTCGGAGATCGGGAAGAACTGTTTCTTGACCACCGCCATGCCGAGTACCGACACCACGAAAAGGCCGATCACCGAGCCGGCGACGATCCACTTGCGGGCAATGACGCGCCCCAGCAGCTGGCGAAAGCGGT
>NZ_JANFNU010000012.1:0-115391 GCF_024437575.1 Vogesella sp. AC12 | reverse complement strand
GAACAGGACCGTGAAACGCCTTAGCGCCGATGATAGTGCAGATACCTGTGTGAAAGTAGGACACCGCCAGACGCCCCATTCAGATGCCCTGACCTGATGGTCAGGGCATTGGTTTACCCGCCGAATGCCGGTAAACGACCAGTTTTTCTGGTGACCATAGCGAAGTAGTCCCACGCCTTCCCATTCCGAACAGGACCGTGAAATACTTTAGCGCCGATGATAGTGCCCATTGCGGGTGTGAAAGTAGGACATTGCCAGAGCCCCATTAGCGCTACGAAATATTTCGCGGCGCACAAAAAAGCCCAGACCCCGTGTCTGGGCTTTTTGCATGGCATTGGCGCTGCGGCAAGCGTGGCGGCAATGGTATCCTTGCCGCTTATCGTATGGTGTGCCGCGTGTCGTCGTGGCCGCAGCAAAGGAACCGCATGGCTTACCCGACTCCGCAGTTTGAAGAAAAAATCTGTCCCGCCGCGCAACTGGCCGCAAGGTTGGCCGCACTGCCGCGCCCGATCGTGTTTACCAATGGCTGTTTCGACATCCTGCACCGCGGCCATGTGACCTATCTGGCGCAGGCGCGCGCGCTCGGCGGCAGCCTGATCGTGGGGCTGAATAGCGATGCCTCGGTGAAGCGGCAGGGCAAGGGTGACGACCGCCCGATCAACAACGAGCTGAACCGCGCCGCGGTGCTGGCGGCACTGGAAAGCGTCAGCCTGGTGACCTGGTTTGACAGCGATACCCCGGCCGAGCTGATCGAATTGGTACAGCCGGATGTGCTGGTCAAGGGCGGCGACTGGACGGTGGCCAACATTGTCGGCAGCGCCGAAACACTGGCCCGTGGCGGCGAGGTGCATTCCATCCCGTTCCTGTTCGATACCTCGACCACCGCCACCATCAAGAAAATCCGGACCGTGGACGGCCAATGAAAGACCTGGCGTTTTCGGTGTTGCGCACCCTGGCCGACGGCCGTTTCCACTCCGGCGAGGCGATGGCGCAGCAGCTCGGCTGTTCGCGCACTCTGGTGTGGCAGGCAGTGCATCATCTGGAGAACGAATTCGGCCTGACCGTGTTCAGCGTGCGCGGCCAGGGTTACCGCCTGCCGGCACCGTTCTCGCTGCTGGAGGTGGCTGCGGTGCGTGCCGGGCTGGACGAGCGTGCGGCCAACGTGTTCACGCTGGCGCTGGCCGACGAGATCGATTCTTCCAATACTCAGCTCACCACGCGCGCGGCGCAGGGCGCGCCGCACGGCCTGGTGCTGGCGGCAGAGCGGCAGACCGCCGGTCGCGGCCGGCTGGGGCGGCGCTGGCAGATGCGGCTTGGCGCTGGGCTGACGTTTTCGCTGCTGTGGCGCTTTGATCGCGGCCTGTCCGGTCTGGCCGGGCTGTCGCTGGTGGTCGGCATTGCCATCGTGCGCGCCTTGCGCGAATTCGGCGTGCCGGTGGCGCTGAAATGGCCGAACGACGTGCTGCTCGACGGCCGCAAGCTGGCCGGCATCCTGATCGAATTGTCCGGCGATGCACTGGGGCCGGCGGCGGTGGTGATCGGCATCGGCCTCAACGTGGCGGCGCCGGGCGAGGTGGACCAGCCGGTGGCCAATCTCGCCGATGCCGGCTGCAAGGTTGGCCGCAATGCGCTGCTGGCCGCGCTGCTCAACCAGCTGGCACAGGTGCTGAGCCAGTTCGACCGTGACGGTTTTGCCGCCTTCCGCGACGAGTGGCACCAGCTGGCGGCCTTCATCGGCCAGCCGGTGCGCCTCAGCTTCAGCCACGGTGAGCCGGCCGACGGTGTTGCCGTCGGTGTCGACGACAGCGGTGCGTTGCTGGTCGACGGCGCCGCTGGCCGCCGCGTGTTCCATGTCGGCGAAGTCAGCCTGCGGGCGGCGCCATGAAGCTGCTGATCGACGCCGGCAACACCCGCGTCAAGTGGGCGCTGTGGGACGGCAGGCAGCTGCAGCAGCAGGGCGCGGTGGCGCACGCCGACATCGCCAGCCTGGCGGCGCCGTGGGCGGTGCTGCCGCTGCGAGCGGTGCTGGCCGCCAGCGTGGCGCACGATGCGGTGCGGCAGGCGATCGAGGCGGCTTCGCCGCTGCCGGTGCAGTGGCAGCGCGCGCAGGCGGCGGCGTTCGGGGTGCGCAACCACTACCGCAATGTGGCGGAGCAGGGCGCCGACCGCTGGCTGGCGGTGCTGGGCGCGCGCCAGCGCTATCCGGAGCAGGACGTGGTGATTGCCAGCGCCGGCACCGCGCTGACGGTGGAGGCGCTGACCGCCGAGGGCGACTATCTGGGCGGCCTGATCCTGCCCGGCTACCGGCTGATGCTGGCCAGCCTGGCGCAGAATACTGCCAACCTCGACCGGGCCGCCGGCCTGGCCTGCGCCTTCCCGCAGGGCACCGAGGATGCGCTGGCCTCCGGCGCCATCGACGCGTTGTGCGGCGCGATCCAGCGCCTGCAGCAAAGGTTGGCCGCACACACTGGCCGGTCGCCGCTGCTGCTGCTCACCGGCGGCGATGCCGCTTTGTTGCAGCCGCACCTCCCGCCGGATGCGCGGATGGTGGATAATCTCGTCATCTATGGATTAGCAAGCGTGGCAGACGGCTCATGAAGTGGTTTCTCGTAATCGTGGTGGTACTGAACGTGCTGGTCGGCCTCTATGGCGTGCTGAAGCAGAAACCGGCCGCCGACATCGGCGCGCAGGACATCAATGCGGCGCAGCTGACCATCCTGCCGGCCAGCTGGAGTCCGGCGTCTACACCGCTGGCACAGCCGGAAGCCAGCGCCGTCACCGCGCTGCCCGACAATCTCGACGCCAGCGTCGCTACCCCGGCGGCGGCACTGCCGGCAACCCTCGCCAGCCAGCCAGCCGTACAGAAGCCGGTCATGCCGAAGCCGGCGGCACCGCTCAAGACCGACACGCCGACCGTGGCCAAGGTTGAGCTCACGCCGGCGGCCAAACCGGTCGCGGCCGGGCAGTGTCTGGCGTGGGGCGCGCTGGACGCCAAGCAGCTGGCACGGGTGCAGGGCGGCCTGCCGGCACTGAAGCTGGCCACCGCGCCGCAAAGCAGCGTCAAGGAAGAAGCGCGCGGCTCCGGCAGGGTGTGGGTGTTCTACCCGCCGCTGGCGACCAAGGCGGAAACGCAGACGCTGGTGGCGGAGCTGAAGGGCAAGGGTTTCGACAGCTACATCGTCAAGACCGAGGGCGAGTTCAGCGGCCACCTGTCGCTGGGCCTGTTCTCGAAAGAGGTGGCGGCGCAGGCACTGGTCACGCGGCTGAAGGCCGCCGGCTACGACAAGGCCAGGGTCGATGCCCGCAGCGAGCGCAGCCAGGTCACCACCCTCAGCTTCCGCGCGCTGGACGCGGCGCAGGCCGACAAGCTGCGTGCGCTGCAGCAGCGGCTGTTGCCCGGCATCCCGCTGCGCGCCTGCAGCTGATCGCGAACCCGAGGCAGACCGTGCGGTCTGCCTTTTTCTTTGGCCTGCCATGCATCGACAACACTTTTCCCGGCTGCTGGACCAGCGCGTCGCCACCCGCAGCCTGTACCGCGAGCCGCTGACCTGGCTGCTGGGCGGCGCGATGGCCTTCATCGCCGGCGCGCTCAATGCCGGCGGCTTTCTCGCGGTGCAGCGCTACACCTCGCACGTCTCCGGCGTGGTGTCGTCGATGGCGGACCACCTGGTGCTGGGCGACGTGTCGGCAACGTTGGCCGCACTGGCCGCGCTGCTGGCCTTCATCGCCGGCGCCGCCCACGCCGCGTGGCTGATCAACTGGGCGCGGCGGCAGCGCCTGCGCAGCGGCTACGGCGTGTCGCTGATCGAGGAGTCGTTGTTGTTGCTGCTGTTCGGCGTGTCCGGCGCTGCACTGGCGATCGCGCCCGCTTTCTTCGCGCCGCCCATCGTGCTGCTGCTGTGCTTCATCATGGGCATGCACAACACCATCGTCACCAAGCTGTCCGGCGGCCTGCTGCGCTCCACCCACATGACCGGCATCGCCACCGACATCGGCATCGAGCTGGCCCGCGCCAGCTATTTCAACCGCGACCGCAGCAGCAAGGTGGCGCAGGTGCACGCCAACCGCGAGCGGCTGCAGATCTACCTGCTGATCCTCGGGGCCTTCTTCGTCGGCGGCCTGGTCGGTGCGCTCGGCTTCAGCTACCTCGGCTACGGCTTCAGCGTGCCGCTGGCGCTGTTCCTGTTCGTGCTCGGCCTGCGCCCGCTGTGGTATGACCTGCGTCTGCGCTGGCGCTGGTGGCGGCACAGCCGCAGCGCCGTGCCGCGTGAAAAGACATGAGTCTGTCATCTAAGTGACATGGTTTCGTGATCTGGCTGTCACGGGACTGCCTTAAGGTAGGCGCGGTCAACAAACGCATGCCGCCACGAGGTTTATCATGTCCGACAGCTACAAATACAAACAATACGGTGTCGATGACACCTCCAACACCTGTGCCAACCCGGCGTTGTCCGAGGTGCTGGAAGCCCGCTTCTCCCGCCGCAGCCTGCTGCAGGGCACCGGTGCCCTCGGTGTGGCCGGCGTGCTGTCGGGCAGCTTTGCCACCCTGGCCGAAGCCGCCAGCGTGCCGTTTGCCAAGAAGACGCCACTGCTGGGCTTCAAGTCGATCCCGTTCTCCAGCGACGACCGCGTGGTGGTGCCGGAAGGCTACAGCGCCGACGTGCTGTATGCCTGGGGCGACCCGGTCGGCATCAAGGGCAATATGCCGGCGTTCAAGCAGGACGCGTCCAACAGCGCCGCCGAGCAGGCGGTGCAGGCCGGCATGCACCACGACGGCATGAGCTACTTCCCGCTGCCGCTGGCCGCGACCGGCTCCAAGCACGGCCTGCTGGCGATGAACCACGAATACACCGACGACGGCCTGCTGCACGTCGACGGCATGAAGAAATGGAATGCCGACAAGGTGCTGAAATCGCAGCACGCGCACGGCGTGTCGGTGATCGAGGTGGAAGACACCGGCAAGGGCTGGCGCGTGGTGCGGCCGTCGAAGTACGCGCGCCGCATCCATGCCAACACCCCGATCGCGATCAGCGGCCCGGCGCGCGGCCACAAGCTGATGCAGACCGAGGCCGACCCGCAGGGCGTGGAAATCCTCGGCACGCTGAACAACTGCGCCAACGGCCAGACGCCGTGGGGCACCTACCTCACCTGCGAAGAGAACTGGGACGGCTACTTCGTCAACGACTCCGGCACCCTGTCCGCCAACGAGAAGCGCTACGGCATCAACAACAAGGGCGCCGGCTACAACTGGGCGGTGGAAGACTTCCGCTTCGACCTGCAGCTGAACCCGAATGAAGCCAACCGCTTCGGCTGGGTAGTGGAGATCGACCCCTTCGACGCCAGCGCCAAGCCGGTGAAGCACACCGCGCTCGGCCGCTTCAAGCATGAAGGCGCCACCGTCACCATCGCGCCGTCCGGCCACGCCGTGGTGTACATGGGCGACGACCAGCGCTTCGAATACATCTACAAGTTCGTGTCCAGGAACAAGTACAACGCCAAGAACCGCAAGGCCAGTATGGGCCTGCTGTCGGAAGGCACGCTGTACGTGGCGCGCTTCAATGCCGACGGCGCCGGCGAATGGCTGCCGCTGGTACACGGCCAGAACGGCCTGACCGCCGAGAACGGCTTTGCCGACCAGGGCGAAGTGGTGATCATGGCGCGTCTGGCCGCCGACAAGGTCGGCGCCACCAAGATGGACCGTCCGGAATGGATCGCGGTCGATCCGCGTCGTCCGGGCAGTGTGTACTGCACGCTGACCAACAACAGCGACCGCGGCAAGGACGGCAAGCCGGGGGCCGATGCGGCCAACCCGCGCAACGGCAACCTGTTCGGCCACATCATGCACTGGCAGGAAAACGGTAGCGATGCCGCCGCCCTGGGCTTCAAGTGGGACATCTTCGTGCTGGCCGGCCGTCCCGACGCGGCCAAGCCGGAACATGTCGGCAACATCAAGGGTGACGCCTTCGGCAGCCCGGACGGCCTGAAATTCGACCACAACGGCGTGTTGTGGGTACAGACCGACGTGTCCACCTCCACGGTGAACATGAAGGAATACCAGGACATGGGCAATAACCAGATGGTGGCGGTGGTGCCGGAAACCGGCGAATTCCGCCGCTTCCTGGTCGGCCCGAAAGGCTGCGAGATCACCGGCCTGGCGTTCACCCCGGACATGAAGACCATGTTCGTCAACATCCAGCACCCGGGCGAGCCGGATTCCGAGCGCAACGACCCGGCCAAGCCGACCGCGATTTCGCGCTGGCCGGACGGCGCCAACGCCGGCCGTCCGCGTGCCGGCACGGTGGTGGTGCGCAAGCTGAACGGCGGCGTGATCGGCAGCTAAACCGCTGGCACCGCCGCGAAGGACAACAGCCCCGCGACTGCGGGGCTGTTTTTTTGCGGCCAACGTTGGCCGCAGCGCTGCCGGCGAGGTGTCATCCCCGTCAGCCTGCCCGCCAGGCGCGGGGCGTTCAGTCCGGCAGCGGCGGGCAGCGCACACCGTCCGGCTGGCTGCGCGCGGCGGTGTCCGGATGGCTGGCAAACCAGCTGCCGGGGCTGTTTTCGTCGGCGGCGGCCTGCGGCTGGGTGGCGGCTTCGATGCGTTGCAGGCTGTAACCCAGCAGGCAGGGTGACAGGCCGTGTGCCCGCAGCCGGGCGTAGGCAAAGCGGTCGGCTTCGCGCTCGTGCGCGCGCGAATAGTCGGCATTGGCCAGCGAGACCGGCAGCACCAGCAGCGCGCTGCTGGCATCGCCGGTGATCAGGCTCAGCGCCAGCAGCAGGCCGGACGATTGCAGCGCGCTGCGCAGGCCGTGCCGCGCTTCGACGTGTCCGGCCTCGTGCGCGAGGATGGCCAGCAGCTCGTCATTGCGCTGGATCAGCGCCAGCAACTGGTCGGTGACGACGATGGTGCCGCCGGGCAGGGCAAAGGCATTGGGGCCAATGACCGCCGCGTCGCGCAGCAGCAGGCGGTAGCGGTAGCGGCTGTCGGGCAGCAGCGCCTGCAGTTGTTGCTGCAGCCGCGCGCGTCGTGCCTCGCCGTGGCGGCTGGGGCCGATGGCACCGCTTTGGTCCAGCCACTGCAGGGTGCTGTCCGCCAGCGCCTGCTCTACCGCTACCGGCACCAGCGGCGCCAGCGCCCCGGCGGCCAGCGGCAGCAGATGGCGATAGCCCAGCCACAGGGTCGCGATGGCCAGCAGCGCCAGCCCGGCCAGCGCGCGCCAGCTTTGTTGCAGCCAGTGGCCGCTGCGGTCGCCCCAGGACAGCCCGCCGATCAGGCGGCGGATGGCGATGCGGTCGGCCACCTCCAGTGTGCTGCCATCCGGCAGCTGCAGCGTGTCCGGCAGATCGGCGACGCCGGCTTCCAGCCGGATATCGGCCAGGCGATAGCGGTATTGCCGGCCATCGCGCAGCAGCAGCAGTTCGTTGTCGATGCGGCCAACGTTGGCCGCCTGCGCCTGCGGCGTTTTGCCGTCGCGCCACAAGGCCTTGATCGTCACCATCCCAGATCCAGCGCCATCAGCTCGGCCAGTTCGTCGCCACGGGCGTCGTCCAGCCGGTTAAGCGGGGTGCGCAGCGGCAGTGCCGACAGGTCGCTGCTGCTGAGCAGGGACAGCGGCTGCAGCTGAAGGCGGAGGGTACGGATGCGTATCCACGGCCAGGCCAGGCCCAGGCTGAGCAACAGGGCCAGCGTATTGGAAAAGTGCAGCCCCAGCATCTGGCGGGTGGGCAGCGACCAGACCAGGCGCGCTTCCAGAGTCGCCAGCTGCAGCGTGGTGTGGTTGATCAGCACGCGGCTGATCGCCATGCGCGCATAGCCCAGTGTGGCCATCGTCCACAGCGCCGCCAGCATACTGAAGAAGACGATGTCCAGTTGCGTCAGCGTCGCCCGGCCAAACTGCACGGCAATGCCGTGTGCGAAACCGCTGAGCGTGGCCGCCTGCCAGATGATCCCGCCGATAATGCCGGCTCCCAGCAGATAGCAGATTGCGGCCAGCGTGCAGCCCAGCGCCGCGCGATAGAGCGCGCCCGCGCAGGGCCGCAGCTGCAGCCTGGCCTGCCCCAGCGTGCTATGGCTGACGATAAACCGCTGCTTGATCTGCGTCGCCCACGGCCACGCCAGACCGAGGCTCAGGATCAGCAGCGCCCAGCTTTTGGCAAAGGCCTTGTAGCTGTCGGCGCTGCTGCCGCTAAAACGGAAGCGCATCTGGTTCCAGCTGGTGTTGGCCAGCCGGAAACGCAGCGCCTGCACCCCCAGCCACGGCGCGGCGGCAATGGCGAGCAGCGCGATGGCCGCGTGCAGCAGCGGCAGGCTTTCGGAAAACGTCCACGCCGCCAGCACCAGCAGCATGATGAGGCGGCCCTTCAGGATAGCGATCGGCTTGCCATGGTAATCAAAGCGCCCGCCATCCAGCGTGGTGTGGCCGAGCAGGTATTTCTGGGTGCGGACTTTCGCCCACGCCGAGTAAATCCCCAGCGTGACGATGGTGAGCACCACGTTGACCAGCCACAGCCGGTAGTACGCGCGCGTGGTGGCGGTGAAGGCAAACGGCAGCACGTATTTGCCGCCTGGCGGGGCTGGATGATGATCGCGTTGATTCATTGAGAACGCCTCTCGCTAAGTAGTTAATTCCACGGCAAAACTTGCTCTGGCTGCAGACACGCGGCACACTGCGCGCTGCGCACCGCGGGGTGCGCCAGCCTCAAACCGTCGGCTGTACAGATGGACGGTAATCGTCGTGGCGCGTCGCCGCGGCGTGCTCTTCTTGCGGAGCGAACATGTCTGACGATCAAATCAAGGGCGACGGCGCCATTCGCCGCCAGAGCTTGTACGGCTCCTCCATCGAAAATACCTACGCCGGCGTGCTGTCCTTCATGCGCCGCAACTACACGCGCAACCTCGACGGCGTCGACGTGGCGGTGTCCGGCATTCCGCTGGACCTGTCGGTGACCTACCGCTCCGGCGCGCGCCAGGGGCCGCAGGCGATCCGTGCCGCCAGCGTGCAGCTGGCCGAGCTGAAGCCCTACCCGTGGGGCTTCGACCCGTTCGACGACCTGGCGGTGATCGACTACGGCGACTGCTGGTTCGACGCGCACAACCCGCTGACCATCAAGCCGTCCATCATTGAACACGCGCGCACCATCCTCGCTTCCGGCGCCAAGATGCTGACCTTCGGGGGCGACCACTTCGTCACCTATCCGCTGTTGATCGCGCACGCCGAGAAGTACGGTAAGCCATTGGCATTATTGCACTTCGACGCGCACTGCGATACCTGGCCCGACGACGAGCCGGATTCGCTCAACCACGGCACCATGTTCTACAAGGCGGTGAAGGAAGGCCTGATCGATCCGGCCAAGTCGGTACAGGTCGGCATCCGCACCTGGAACGACGATTTCATGGGCCTCAACGTGCTGGGCGCGCCGTGGGTGCACGACAACGGCGTCGATGCCACCATCGCCGAGATCAAGAAAACCATCGGCGACGCACCGGTGTACGTCACCTTCGACATCGACTGTCTCGACCCGGCGTTTGCACCGGGCACCGGCACCCCGGTACCGGGCGGCCTCACCACCGCGCAGGCGCTGAAGATCATCCGTAATCTGGGCGACCTCAACATCGTCGGCATGGACGTGGTGGAAGTGGCGCCGAGCTACGACCAGAGCGAAATCACCGCCATCGCCGCCGCGCACATCGCCTGTGACATGCTGTGCCTGATGCGCAACAAGAAGGTGGCCGGCACGCTGTAATACTTGCTTGTCATTGCCAGGGAACGCCGGGGTATCATTGCCCGGCGTTTTTTCTTGGAGGGGTACGCATGGCGAGCAAATGGTGGCTGCTGGCAGTCGGGTTGCTGATGGGTACGGCGCAGGCTGAATCGTTGCTGTTGCAGGGCACGATAGGCCGGGCAGCGGTGGTGGTGGAGCTGGACATCGGTGCCGATGGTCAAGTGGACGGGCGTTATTTCTACCGCAAGTATCACGAGGATATCGCGCTCAGTGGCCAGCGCCAGGCCGATGGCAGTCTGCTGCTGGATGAGAATCCAGGTGATGCCGGGCAACGTAGCGAGCTGACTTTGCGGCCACAAGGACAAGGCTGGCAGGGTAAGTGGCAGCGGCCTAAGTCCAAGCAGGCCCTGCCGGTTTCCCTGTCTCCACTCGGTGCAGGGCAACTGGCGCAAAGCAGCGATCCCGCATTGCAGTCTTTCCGGCAATCGTCGCCGTATGACTACGAGCGCATGATGGCGATGAAGTTGAAACCAGGTAAGCGCGAGCACTTTCAGGGCTACACGCTGCAATGGTGGCATGAGCCCGAGAGCGGAATCCGTTTCTTCCGGTTGCTGGACGGTTTTAATCCGGAAGCCATGAAGCGCCTGAACTTGAGGCTGGCAGAGCGGCAGTGGCAAGAAGTGGCAGATTATTTCAATTGCCAACTGGCCGGCAATCAACGTGAGATTGGTGCGGAGTACGAGCAAACCGTTACGCCCAGGCTGATCAACCGGCAATTGCTGAGCGTCAGTGTGTTCACCAGCTACTACTGTGGCGGCTTGCGCCCGGATGAGGTAGACGCACCGTTGAACCTTGATGTGGAAACAGGGCGCGAGCTGCAGTTGGAAGACCTGTTGTGGCTGGGTAAGGGTAAACCGCAGTTGCCGCGTAAGGCTAACGGTGATCGAGTCGACTATCAGTATGAGGAAAAAATGTTGGCACCATGGTTACTGCGCCAGCTAGTCAGGTTGCACCCAGATGAATTCAAGCCTGATGACTTTAGTTGTGATTACCGTAATCCCGAAATGTGGCAGTTAGTCCACTGGTATGCCTCACCGCAAGGGCTGTATGTTGGGCCTTCATTCCCAGTTGAGCGGGGCTGCGAAGAACCAGAGTGGAGCGTGCTGCCATGGTCGCTGGTGCGGCAGCATCCGGGCGCGGCTAATTACCGCTTGCCCTGATTGGTCATGCGGCCAACGTTGGCCGCAAACGAAAACCGCTCCCTGTGCAGGCAGGGCGTGGTTTTTTCATGGGGGCCGGTTCATTGCGGGACGAGCAACAGCAGCAACAACAGGCTTTCGCACAGCTCAATGCCGGCGCCGAGGCAGTCGCCGGTCATGCCGCCCAGTTTCCTTTTCAGGTAGGCCCACCACCACAGCCCGGCCAGCGGCGCTAGCAGCAGCGCCGGCGCCAGCCAGTACGAGGCGGCGGCCAGCAGCGCGGCGTTCAGCCAGAACGATGGCCAGTGCGTGCGCCAGGCGAAGCGCTCGCCGCTGCCGGCGGCGAGGCTGGGCAGCGTCGCCGACCACGCCACGGTGAACAGCCGCGCCCACGCCGGTACTAGCAGCAGCGGTGCGAGGTTGGCCGCAAGGGCGATAAGCCCGTCAGGTAGCTCGGATAAGCGCAGCGCATCCGGGGAATAAAGCGCACCTTGGGAAACCCCCGCCTCCGCCAGCGAGAACTTCAGCAGCAGCATCAGTAGCACCAGCTTGGCGATCAGCTGCATCGCCATGCTCATCACCCCGAAGCTGCCCAGATGCGGGTCTTTCAGTACTTCCAGAAAGCGCTCGCGCGAACGGTGCGCCGCGCCCTGCGCGTCGGCGAGGTCGGCGAGGCCGTCCAGGTGCAGGCCGCCGGTGACCCACAGCCAGGCCAGCAGGCCCAGCAGTGCGGCGAGCCACGGGTCGAGCAGGCTGCCGGCCAGCACGGCCAGCCACACCACGGCGCCGACCAGCAGGCCGACCGGCGCGAACCAGCGCGCGGCGTCGGCCAGCCACGCCGGGTCGAAGGTTTTCAATTGCGGCGTGGGCAGGCGGGTGAGGAACTGCACGGCGAGGATCAGTGAGCGCATGGTCGGGGCGTCGAGGAGGGAGCGTTGTGGGTAACTTCCGGAAACCGGCGTGGCTGTGGATAACTCAGTGGCCGCCGTGATCCGGCGCTTCCAGCCGCGTGAGGTAGGCCGGATGGCCCTCCAGCATCGACAGCTGCGCGAAGCCGCCGCGCTGCACCGCCATCAGCCGTGCTACGTTGAAGTCGGTGCCCAGCAGCTCGGCCAGCAGCACGTTGATCACGCCGCCGTGGCTGACCAGCACGCGGTGGCTGCCGCGCGCCTGCTGCATCCAGTCGGCGAAGCCGGTCAGCACCCGGGTGCGGAACTGCTCGAACGATTCGCCGCCCTCCGGCGTCAGCAGCCCGCGCGCCAGCAGCGTCTGCCAGTCCGGCGTGGTGGCGGCGATGTCGGCCAGCGGCCGGTTTTCCCAGGCGCCGAAGTGGCACTCGGCCAGCAGCGGTGCCACCTGCAGCGGTACGCCGCAGGCCAGCGCCTGTTGCACCGCGAATTCGCGACAGCGCAGCAGCGGCGAGGTGGCCATGCTGGTCACCGGCGCGTGACGCACGATGCGCTGCCAGCTGGCGGCCATGTCGGCGGCGCCACGCTCGGTCAGCGGCAGGTCGGTGTGGCCGATCAGCCGCCCCTGGTGGTCGATGTCGCCGTGGCGCAGCAGGGTGAGGGTGTAGGGGTTCATGGTTCCAGTCTTTTTTGCCACGGAAGTACACGGAAAACGAAGTTTCTGCGAAGCAAAAACACGAACAAGAACGGCTGGCACTCGTGCGGCCAACCTTGCGCCTGGAGGCCGCTTCAGGGTGTCGCGGCAACAGGCCGCTTGCCGGTTTTCTTCTGTGTCTTTCCGTGTGTTTCCGTGGCTGGAAATAATCAGTTCTTTCCTGCGACGCCGGCCTCGGCAAAGGTGGCCATGCCGGCGTGCAGCGCGATCGCCTGTTGCAGCAGCGGGATCACCGTCGCCGCGCCGGAGCCTTCGCCCAAGCGCAGGCCGAAGTCGACCAGCGGCGTCAGCCCCAGGGCCGCCAGTGCCAGCTGGTGGCCGGTTTCCTGCGAGCAGTGGCTGGAGATGAACCACGGCGTGACCGCCGGATCGATGGCCTGCGCCGCCAGCGCGGCGGCGGTGCTGATGAAGCCGTCCAGCAGCAGCGGCACGCCCTGCGCCGCGCCTTCCAGATAGAAGCCGGCGATGGCGGCGATTTCCAGCCCGCCCAGTTCCGCCAGCAGCGCGCGGCCGTCCAGCTTGGCCGCTGCCACGCGCGCCAGCGCGTCGGCCACCACCTGCCGTTTCAGCGCCAGCCCGGCGTCGTCG
Source organism: Vogesella sp. AC12 (assembly GCF_024437575.1). NCBI lineage: Bacteria > Pseudomonadati > Pseudomonadota > Betaproteobacteria > Neisseriales > Chromobacteriaceae > Vogesella > Vogesella sp. AC12. The sequence continues at coordinate 102,261 of NZ_JANFNU010000012.1, read as the reverse complement.
ACACCGGTGCCGCGGCCGACGATGCTGTCCACACTGTGGCCGGTCAGGCGGCAGATCAGCGCCGCCGACGGCGTGGTGTTGCCGATGCCCATGTCGCCGGCGATCAGCAGCGTCGCGCCGCTGGCGATGGCACGCCGTGCCGCGTCGCGGCCAACGGCTAGCGCCTGCTGCACCTCGTCGCTGCTCAGCGCCGCCTCGCGGCGGATATTGCCGCTGCCGGCGCGCACCTTGGCGTGCACGATGGGCAGGCCGTCAAGGTTGGCCGCCACGCCGGCGTCGACCACCTCAAGCCGCGCCTGGTTGACGCGCGCCAGCACGCTGATCGCCGCGCCGCCGTGCACGAAATTGGCCACCATCGCGCCGGTGACCGCCTGCGGATAGGCCGACACCCCCTCGGCGCAAACGCCGTGATCGCCGGCAAACACGGTGATCGCCGGCGACAGCGGCAGCGGCACCTCGCGCCCCTGCAGCGCGGCCAGCCGGCAGGCCAGGCTCTCCAGCTGGCCGAGGCTGCCGGCGGGTTTGGTCAGTTGCTGCTGGCGGGCCTGGGCGGCGGCGAGGGCGGACAAATCTGGGAGGGGAATGCGCGACATGATGGCTCCTGACAACGAATGGGGCAGACCTTACGGCAGGGCCGCCCATGCTGGCAACCGTCTTGAGCAGGAATAAGCTAATTGCCGCTGCGGCGGGATTTGTGCGGCGCACACGGGTATAATTGCGCCCCTGCAGGTGTCCGGCCTGTCAACGACAGGCCGGGTGAAACGGGAAGCCGGTGACAATCCGGCGCTGCCCCCGCAACGGTAAGGCCTGATCGCGCGCCGCGCGATCCAGGAGCAACAATCGCCACTGTCCATCAGGACGGGAAGGCGTTGCCCCGCAAGGCCGAGCCCGGAGACCGGCCTGCAGCGTGCCCGTGCGGCCGGAAGCGTGTCAGCGACACCCCGGCGGCACCGGGTGCAGCGACGTGGCGGAATCGCGTCGTGCTGGAGCATCGCGGGGAGGCGATCTGACAGAACGTTGGCCGCAATGGTCGGTGTATGTCCTTATTTCTCCGCACTCCCTTTATCTCACCCCGGAGTGTGTATTCATGTTCAAGAGCAAACCGTTGGCCGCGCTGGTCGCGCTGGCCTGTAGCCCGCTGGCCTTGGCCGCGACCCCCGTGACCCAGCTGGATGAAGTGGTGGTCACCGCCAGCCGCAGCCCGGACAAGGTCAGCGACCTGCCGGTCAACGTGTCGGTTATTACCGCCGCCGACATTGCCAACAGCACCGCGCGCACGGTGCAGGACCTGCTGTCGACGCTGGCTGGTGTACACGTGTTCAACAACACCGGCTCCGCCGACAGCGCGATGGTCGACTTGCGCGGCTTCGGCATGACCGGCATCAGCAACACGCTGATCCTGATCGACGGCGTCAAGCAGAACACCAACGACCTGTCTGCGCCGAACCTGGGCGTGGTGCCGCTGAGCGAGATCGAGCGCATCGAGGTGGTACGCGGCAGCGGCGCGGTGGCCTACGGCGGCGGCGCTACCGGTGGCGTGGTCAACATCATCACCCGCAGCGGTTTCAAGGCCGCCAACGGCGTGCAGGCCACGCTGACTGCCGGCAGCTACAACCTGAAAAAGCTGGATCTGTCCGGCCACCTCAGCGGCCAGCAGGTGGCGCTGGATGCCTTTGTGAAGTCGCTGAGCAGCGACAATTACCGTGCCAACAGTGCCGAGCGCAACGACAGCGCCGGCCTGACGGCCACCGTGCGCCACCAGGGTGGCGACGTGCGCCTCTATGCGCGCAGCAGCAACCAGGACTTGCGCATGCCGGGTGCCCGTAGCGTCAACCCGGCCACTGGCGTCGACGAGTTCGGCAATGATCCGCGCGGCACCAGCAAGCCGAACGACTACATGGACATCAAGACCGATGCCTTTGGCGTGCAGGCGCGCCAGTCGCTGGGCGAAGGCATGCTGTCGCTGGATGTGGCCACGCGCGCGAAGCAGTCGCAGTCCGAGGCTTCCGGCTGGCTGGAGCAGCGCGATCTGGACGAACAGTCGGCCAGTTTGCGTTACGAGCAGGAGCTGGGTCGTCACCGGCTGGTGTTCGGCGTCGATACGCTGCAGAGCGATATGGACGTGAATAACGGCAGCCCCGCGACGCTGTCGACCCGCATTCGCCAGCGCCATGTTGGCGGTTTTGCCGACGTGCTGCTACGTCCGCAGGCCGGGACTTCGATCAGTATCGGTGGTCGTACACAGCGTATCGAGGACAGCGCCGTCGATTTCACTGGCTTTGCCAATAGCTACCGCACCAACAAGGAGCTGCACGCCTGGCAGCTGGGTGCTCGTCAGGCGCTGACCGGCCAGCTGGAGGCGTATGCCAAGGTTGGCCGCAGCTTCCGTCTGGCCAATGCCGACGAGCAGGCTTATGTGTCCTCGCCATTGCTGCCGCAGACCTCGCAGGACAAGGAAATCGGCCTGGACTGGAAGCAGGGGGGGCAGGCGCTGCGCGCGGCGTGGTTCCGTTACGACCTGACCAATGAAATCCATTTCAACAAGCTGGTCGGTTTCTTTGGCAGCAACGTCAATCTGGCGCCGACCCGTCGTCAAGGCCTGGAGCTGGAAGGGCGCAGTCAGCTGGCGGCCAACCTCGAGCTGAACGGCAACCTGACCTGGCAGCAGGCGACCTTCCGTCAGGGCGCGGCGGGTGGCGTCGAGCTGGCCGGCAACGAGGTGCCGATGGTGCCGCAGCAGCTGGCCACGCTGGGCCTGAGCTGGCTGCCGCAGGAGGCCAGCCGCATCGGCCTGCAGCTGCAGTATGTCGGTAAGCAGCGGCTGGACAACGACCAGGCGAACCAGTTCGACAAGCAGCTGGATGCCTATACCGTACTCAACGCCAAGTTCAGCCACCGCTACAGCAAGCAGCTGAGCGTGGCACTGGACGTCAACAACCTGTTTGATCGCCGTTATGCTACTTACGGTATTCGCTCCGGCTCAACTGGCTCGACCGGCAAATACGATCTGTACCCGGCTGCCGGCCGCAACGTGCAGGCCTCGCTGACGATCAACTACTAAGCCGTTCACGGTCGGACACCGCCCCGGCTGGCTAGGTCCGCCCCTGTTGTCGCCCTTATCGGGAGGCAACGGGGGCTTTTCATGCCGTCTCCCCCCACGCGCTGATCGGCGGTGGCAAATTGCAGCTGCGCGCGTATTGTGCAGTGCACGCAGGTATAATCCTGCCCCTGCAGGTGTCCGGCGTGCCCCAAGCGCGCCGGGTGAAACTGGGAGGCCGGTGCAATTCCGGCGCTGCCCCCGCAACGGTAAGGTCTGGGCGCGCATGGCGCGCCCCAGGTGCAACACTCGCCACTGTTCCGCAGGGACGGGAAGGCGTTGCCCCGCATGACCAAGCCCGGAGACCGGCCTGCAACAGACGCGGCGGAATCGCGTCTTGCTGGAGCATCGCGGGGAGGCGAGCTGACAGTTCGCCTGCCGCAACGGCCGGCGCGCGTGTCTTTTGGTCCTGATTTCTCCGCACTCCCTTTTTCTCATCCCGGAGTGTGTATTCATGTTTGACAACAAAACCCTGGCCGCGCTGCTGGCGCTGGCCTCCGGCCATGCCGCCGTGGCCGCCAATCCCGTCACCACTGGCGAGACCGTGGTGGTCACCGCCACCCGCAGCGCGATCCCGCTCAGCCGCGTGCTGGCCGACGTTACCGTGCTCGGTCGCGAGGAAATCGAGCAATCCGGTAGCCTGAGCCTGCCGGAGCTGCTCAGCCGCCAGCCGGGGGTGGAAGCCTACAGCAACGGCGGCGAGGGCAAGTCCGCCACCCTGCTGCTGCGCGGCACCAAGGCCGATCACGTGCTGGTACTGGTCGACGGCATGCGCATCGCCTCGGTCACCACCGGCGCTACCGCGCTGGAACACCTGCCATTGGCGGCGATCGAAAAGATCGAGATCCTGCGCGGCCCGGCCTCCAGCCTGTATGGCGCCGACGCCATCGGCGGCGTGATCCAGATCTTCACCAAGCGCGGCGAAGGCGGGACGGCACTGAGCTTCCATGCCGGCATCGGTGCCGAACACAAGCGCAGCAGCGGCGCCGGGCTGTCCGGCAAGGCCGGCAACACCGCCTTCAACCTCGCGCTGGAGCACAACCGTACCGACGGCATTTCCTCGCGCAGCTTCCAGCCGGGCAAGTACAACCCCGACCGTGACGGCTATGAAAACACCACCTATCTCGCCAGCTTGCAGCACGAGCTGGCCGCCGGCCACAGCCTGGGGCTGAACCTGTACCAGACCGAGGCCAGCAGCGCCTACGACGCCACCGTCAACAAGGCGGACGAGCTGCGCACGCGCCTGCAGGGGCACAGCATCGAGCTGAAAAACCAGCTGCGGGCCAACTGGCAGAGTACCTTGCGCTACGCCGAGACCAATGACCGGCAGCACACCTTTACCAAGGGTAACTTCAGCAAGCCGTCCGCGATTGCCGCTACCCGCCAGCAGGAATGGCAGTGGCAGCACGATATACAGTGGCAGGGCGTCGGCCAGTTCAGCCTCGGCGCGGCGCGCACCGAGCAGCAGATCGAGACCCTGAGCAGCTTCAACGGCACCAGCCGCAGCGTGGATTCGCTGTTCGCCGCCTACCAGGGCAGCTTCGGCGCGCACCGGCTGCAGGGCAGCCTGCGCCACGACGACAACTCGCAGTTCGGCGACAAGGCCACCGGCCAGCTTGGCTACGGCTACGCGCTGACACCGCAGTGGTTGCTCGGCGCCGCCTACGGCACCGCGTTCAAGGCACCGACCTTCAACCAGCTGTACTGGAGCGGCTCCGGCGCCAGCTATCACGGCAACCCGGCTCTGCGCCCGGAAGAGGCGCGCAACCGCGAGCTGTCGCTGAAGTGGCGGCAGCAGGGTGACTACTTCAGCGTGATCGTGTTCGATAACCGGATCGACAACCTGATCGCCAGCAAATCGGCGACCGACGGGCTGCAGGTCAATATCGACGAGGCGCGTATCACCGGCCAGACGCTGGAAGCCGGCCGCAGCTGGGGCGATTTCAGCCTCGCCGGCAGCATCACCTCGCAGCGGCCGCGCAGCCAGCCCTCCGGCAAGCTGCTGGCACGCCACGCCAAGCTGTTCGGCGCGCTGACGGCCGGCTGGCAGCTGGACCGCACCCGCCTCAGCGCGGAATGGCGCGCCAGCGGCCGCCGCTACGACGATGCCGACAACAGCGCCGACAAGATGCTGGGTGGTTACGGTGTGCTCAATCTCGGCGCCGACTACCAGCTCGACAAGTACTGGCAGCTGAACACGCGGCTGAGCAACGTCGCCGACAAGGACTATCAGACGGTACAGAACTACAATCAGCCTCGCCGCGGCTGGTTCGTCGGCGTACGCTACGCCCAGTAAGCCCGTCGGGCGCCGCCCCGGTGTGTAACGCAACACGACTGCCCGCCAGCCGGGCAGGTCGTTTTTGATTTCCAGCAGGAGCGAGCATGACCACGCATCTGATCACCGGCGGTGCCCGCAGCGGCAAGAGCCGTTATGCCGAGCAGCTGGCGCTGGCCCATGACGGGCCGGTGCTGTACGTCGCCACCGCCGAGCGGCGCGACGACGACAGCTTTGCCGCCCGCATTGCACACCATCGCGAGCGCCGTCCGGCGGCCTGGGGGCTGGTCGAGGCCGGGCCGGGGCTGGCGGCGGTGATCGCGGCGCAGGGGACGGCCGGCAGCCTGCTGCTGGTCGACTGCCTTGGCATGTGGCTGATGCGCTTTTTCGACGCCGACGGCCAGTTCCAGGCCGACGCCTGGCAGCGCGAACGCGCCGCGCTGCTGGATGCGCTGGCCGCGACACCGGCCGCGGTGCTGCTGGTCAGCAACGAGATCGGCTGGGGCGTGGTGCCGCTCGGCGCCGAGACCCGCCACTTTGTCGACGAGCTGGGGCGGCTGAACCAGGACATCGCCGCGCTGTGCCGGCGGGTGACGCTGGTGGCGTGCGGCCAACCTTTGTCGCTGAAGGCGCCGGCGTGAGGCGCTGGCCAGTCCTGGCGTTGCTGGCGGGCTGGGCGCTGCCGGCCGCCGCGCAGCTGTCGGTGACGGACGGGCTGGGGTTGACGGTGACGCTGGCGGCGCCGGCGCGGCGCATCGTGGTACTGGTGCCGCACGCGGTGGAGACGCTGTACGCGATCGGCGCCGCGGCGCAGATCGTGGCGGTGGTCGAGTACAGCGACCACCCGCCGGCCGCCAGGCAGCTGCCGCGCGTCGGCAGTTACAGCGGCATCAGCCTGGAGGCGATCCTGCGCCTGCGCCCCGAGCTGGTGGTGGCCTGGCGCGACGGCGGCCATCCGCGCGAGCTGGCGCGGCTGCGTGCGCTGGGCATTCCGCTGTATATCAGCGCACCGCAGAACGTGGCCGACATCGCCCGCGAGATGCGCGCGCTGGGTAGCCTCAGCGACCAGCAGCGCGGCGCGGCGCAACAGGCGGCGCGCTTCGAGCAGCAATTCGCCAGCCTGCGGCAGCGCTACGCGTCGGCGCGGCCGGTGGCGACCTTTGTGCAGGTCGGTGACACGCCCTTGTTCAGCGTCAGCCGCTTGAGTTTTGTCGATAGCCTGGTGCGGCTGTGCGGTGGCCGCAACGTGTTTGCCGATGCCGCGGTGCCGGCGCCGCAGGTCAGCGTCGAGGCGGTGCTGGCGCGCCGGCCGCAGCTGATCCTGGCGTTCGAGGAACGGCAGCTGGCGTACTGGCAACGTTGGCCGCAACTGCCGGCGGTGGCGCTGGGCAACCTGTCGCTGCTGACCGAGGACAGCATCAGCCGCCCCGGCCCGCGGCTGGCCGACGGCGCCCGCCAGCTGTGTCGCCAGATCGACGCCGCGCGGCAGCGCTTGCCGGCGGGCTGAGGCCGGCGCGGCCATTTCGCTGCGGCGCGGCATATTTTGCTGACATCGGCGCGCGGCAGGACGTAAAATTTGGCGGTCGCTGCGCTGGGCGCCCGTGCCGGGTGACGGCGGCAGACCCGGTTTGACGCCTCCACTACCCTTGGCTATCCTCGCCGCTATGGAACAAGAACTCGATTATCTGGAAGGCCGTGTGGTGGCGCTGATTGCGCGCATCCACGAGCTGGAAAACCAGAATGGCCGCTTCGCCGAGGTGCTGGCGCAGACCATGAAGGAAAATGCCGAAATGAAATTCGCGCTGGAGGAAACCCGCCACCGCGTTGCCGCGCTGATGACGCGCCTGCCGCAGGAGGATGCCGAATGAGCGAGATCGTACAGGTTGACGTGACCCTGCTCGGGCGCCAGTTCACCATCGGCACACCGCTGGAAGAGCGCGACACGCTGGAGCAGGCGGTACGGCTGCTGGCGGACAAGATCCAGGCGATCCAGAGCGGTGGCCGCATCGTCGACGCCGACAAGATCGCGATCATGGCCGCCCTCAACATCGCCCACGACCTGCTGAAAGTAAAAGTCGGCGATGGTGGCTTGGAGATGGCGACAATCAGGCGTAAAATACAACACATGAGCGAGGCCGCTGACGAGGCGTTACGCCAGAGCCAGCAAAACCTGTTCTAAACGAATATCCGTTCAATCCCCTGCGGTGTTCGAGACGGCCCATAATTCCTTTGTACCAATGCGTTCGCTTTTGGTTGTCAGCATGAGTAGCAGGTGTGTCGCGTCCCTTTGCGGATGTGCCCGAAGCTACTGGCCGGCGACCCCCCCTGGAAACAGGGTACAAGCGAATTCGGCCCGATCGACTCTCGCGGGGGACTCCCCCTTCCGCCCATGACATCCTCTGCTGCCGCTGACAAGGCGCGTTTGCGCCGCGAGATTCGCCAGGCGCGCAAAGCCATTCCTGCCGCACAACGCCATCACGCCGAACAGGCGATCAGTTACCATGCCCGCCGTTTTTTCCGTCATGGCCGCCGCATCGGCGCCTATGTTGCTACCGGCTCGGAGCTGGGGCTGGACGCGCTGATGGCGCGCGCGCTGGCGCACGGCTGCCGCGTGGCGCTGCCGGCGTTGCCGCTGCGCGGGCGCAAGATGCTGTTTTCGGTGCTGGATGCGCGCGGGCGCTGGTATCACAATCGCTACGGCATTCCGGAATTCGACGGCGCCAACTGGCGGGCCCGCGATCTGGAGATCCTGTTCGTGCCGCTGCTGGCGGTGGATGAGCAGGGCTATCGCATGGGGCAGGGTGGGGGTTTTTACGACACCACGCTGGCCTATCTCAACGGTTTCCGCCGCTGGCGGCGGCCGTTGCTGGTCGGCGTCGCCTTCGACTGCCAGCGGGTGGCGGCGGTGCCGAAAGAGGCGTGGGACGTGCAGCTGGATTACCTGCTGACCGAGTCCGGCCTCATCCGTTACCGGCGCCTGGCGGCGCCGGCGTAATGCGGCCGGCGGTTGCCGGCGCGGTGCTGCTTAGCGGCAGTTGCCCTTCTTGGCCTGGCCCGGCGGGCAGAACGAACCGCTGCCGCGATGGCCGTCGCCGATCTCGATTTCCAGCGGCTTGATTTCGATCGGCTTCACCGATACGCGCGGGCCGCTGATGGTACAGGCGGCAAGTAGCAGCGTCAGGCTGGCAAGCAGGACTGTTTTCATGACATTGTCTCTTCTGGATGGTGGGAGGAAGGGAAGGTCGCATTATATGACATCGCGCCCGGTGGCGAGCACCGGCCCCGGAGGACAGGCATGGCGTACTGGTTGATGAAGTCGGAGCCGGACGAGGTGGGCATCGACCACCTCGCGGCCAACCCCGAGCGCGCGTTCGAGTGGACCGGGGTGCGCAATTACCAGGCGCGCAATTTCATGCGCGACCAGATGCAGCCGGGTGACCAGCTGCTGTTCTGGCATTCGTCCTGCCCGCAACCGGGCATTGCCGGCATCGCCGAGGTGGTCGGCGCCGCGCACGCCGATTCCAGCCAGTTCGATCCCGCCAGCCCGTATTTCGATCCCAAGTCCAGCCCCGAGCAGCCGCGCTGGCAGTGCGTCGACGTGCGCTTCGTGCGCAAGACCGCGCTGCTGTCGCCGGCCGCCTTGCGCCAGCATCCGGCGCTGCTGGAGATGACGGTGTTGCAACGCGGCAACCGGCTGTCGATCACGCCGGTCACGCCGCAGCAATGGCATTACCTGATGGAGAACCTGCTCTGATGTTGTCGTTGACGCTGATTGCGGTATTGCTGGCCTGCGGTGTGGTCGCCGGCTTTCTCGCCGGCCTGCTCGGGGTCGGCGGCGGGCTGGTGATCGTGCCGGTGGTGGTCGGCGTGCTGGAGGCCGCCGGGCTCGGCGGCAACTACGTGCAGCATCTGGCGGTGGGGACCTCGCTGGCGGTGATGGTGTTCACCAGCGTGGCCAGCGTGCGCGCGCACCACAAGAAGGGCGCGGTGAACTGGGCCATCGTGCGCGGCATGGCGCCGGCGATGATGGTCGGCACCTTTGTCGGCAGCCTGCTGGCCGGCTGGATTCCCAGCAACGGTCTGCGCTGGTTCTTCGTGATCTACGCCTACGTGATCGGCGCGCAGATGTTCTTCGGCGCGGCGCCGGCCGCCAGCCGCGAGCTACCGGGCATCGCCGGGCAGAGCGCCGCCGGCGGCGTGATCGGCATGGTGTCGAGCTGGGTCGGCATCGGCGGCGGTTCGATGAGCGTGCCGTTCATGGGCTGGTGCAATGTGCGCATGCATACCGCCATAGCCACCAGCGCCGCGCTGGGCTGGCCGATCGCGGTGTCCGGCGCACTGGGTTACGTCGCGGCCGGCTGGCAGACGCCGGGGCTGCCGTGGGGCGCGTTCGGCTTCATCTACCTGCCGGCGATGCTGGCGCTGATGCTGATGACGGTGCTGTGCGCACCGCTGGGCGCGCGTGCCGCCCATGCGCTGCCGGTGGCGAAGCTGAAAAAGGGCTTTGCGTTGCTGATGGTGGTGATGGCCAGCGAGATGCTGCTCGGCCTGCTGCGCCAGGGCTGAGTGCGGCCAACCTTTTCCGTGCAGCGCTTCGCGGCGATAGCAACTCGCCGCTATAATGTTGCGATTGAATTTTCACGCTTTTTTGCGCCTAGAGATCTCCATGCAAGAACAATACAGCCCGCGCGAGCTTGAAGCCGCCGCCCAACAGAAGTGGCAGGCCACCGCCGCCTTCAAAGCCGTCGAAGACACCACCCGCCCGAAATACTACGCGCTGTCGATGTTCCCCTACCCGTCCGGCAAGCTGCACATGGGCCACGTGCGCAACTACACCATTACCGACGTGCTGGCGCGCTTCAAGCGGGCACAGGGCTACAACGTGCTGCAACCGATGGGCTGGGATGCCTTCGGCCTGCCGGCGGAAAACGCGGCGATGAAGAACGGCGGCGCGCCGGCGGCGTGGACCTACGCCAACATCGAGTACATGAAAAAGCAGCTGGACAGTCTCGGCTTCGCGCTGGACTGGGACCGCGAGCTGGCCACCTGCAAGCCCGACTACTACCGCTGGGAGCAGTGGCTGTTCACCCGCCTGTTCCAGAAGGGCATCATCTACAAGAAAAACGGCGTGGTGAACTGGGACCCGGTGGACCAGACCGTGCTGGCCAACGAGCAGGTGGTAGACGGCCGCGGCTGGCGCTCCGGCGCGCTGGTGGAAAAGCGCGAAATCCCGATGTACTACTTCGCCATCACCAAGTACGCCGACGAGCTGCTGAACGATCTGGACAAGCTGGATGGCTGGCCGGAACAGGTGAAGACCATGCAGCGCAACTGGATCGGCAAGAGCTTCGGCTCCGACGTGTCCTTTGCCTACGACACGGACAGCATCGGCCACGACGGCGTGATGAAGGTGTACACCACCCGTCCGGACACGCTGATGGGCGCCACCTATGTTGCCGTCGCCGCCGAACACCCGCTGGCCACCCAGGCCGCTGCGGCCAACCCGGCACTGCAGGCGTTCATCGCCGAGTGCAAGGCCGGCTCGGTGGCCGAGGCCGACGTCGCCAAGATGGAGAAGAAGGGCGTCGATACCGGCCTGTTCGTCATCCATCCGCTGACCGGCGCCAAGCTGCCGGTATGGATCGCCAACTACGTGCTGTGGGGCTACGGCGAAGGCGCGGTGATGGCGGTGCCGGCGCACGACGAGCGCGATTTCGAGTTTGCCAACAAGTACAGCTTGCCGATTACCCAGGTGTACGCCCCGGTCAGCGGCGACGACAATTTCGACGCCACCACCTGGCAAGACTGGTACGGCGCCAAGGAAGGCCTGAAAACCGTGGGCAGCGGCAAGTACGACGGTCTGGACTTTGCCGCCGCCTTTGACGCCATCGTCGCCGATCTGGAAGCCAAGTCCGCCGGCGCCAAGAAAACCCAGTACCGCCTGCGCGACTGGGGCATCAGCCGCCAGCGCTACTGGGGCTGCCCGATCCCGATCATCCACTGCCCGTGCTGCGGCGACGTGCCGGTACCGGCCGAGCAGCTGCCGGTGGTATTGCCGGAAAACGTGATTCCCGATGGCGCCGGTTCGCCGCTCGCCAAGATGCCGGAATTCTACGAAACCACTTGCCCGACTTGCGGCGGCGAAGCCCGCCGCGAAACCGACACCATGGACACCTTCGTGGAGTCCAGCTGGTACTACGCGCGCTACGCCAGCCCGCAGTGCGACACCGCGATGCTGGACAAGGCTGCGGCCAACTACTGGTTGCAGGTGGACCAGTACGTCGGCGGCATCGAACACGCCATCCTGCACCTGTTGTACGCGCGCTTCTTCCACAAGCTGATGCGCGACGAAGGCCTGGTGGACAGCGACGAGCCGTTCAAGAGCCTGCTGACGCAGGGCATGGTGATCTGCGAGACCTTCTACCGCGACCTGCCCAACGGCAGCAAGGACTGGATCGCGCCGCAGGACGTGGTGCTGGAGCGCGACGCCAAGGGCAAGATCGTGGGCGCGACCCACCGCGTCGACGGCCAGCCGGTTGTCGTGGGCGGCATCGAGAAGATGTCCAAGTCCAAGAACAACGGCGTCGATCCGCAGGAATTCATCGAAAACTACGGCGCCGACACCGCGCGCCTGTTCATGATGTTTGCCGCGCCGCCGGAGCAGTCGCTGGAATGGTCCGATGCCGGCGTGGAGGGCGCGTTCCGCTTCCTGAAACGGCTGTGGAAACTCAGCCGCGAGCACGTGGCCGCCGGCATCACCACCGCTTACGCCGGTGGCGAGCTGAACGCCAGCCAGAAAGAGCTGCGCTTCAAGCTGCACAGCACCATCCAGAAAGTGGCCGACGACTATGGTCGCCGTCTGCAGTTCAACACCGCCATCGCCGCGGTGATGGAGCTGCTCAACACCTTTGACAAGGCCGATACCAGTGGTGACGTTGGCCGCGCCGTGGCGCAGGAAGTGCTGGAAGCGGTCACCGTGCTGCTGTCGCCTATCGTGCCGCACATCACCGAGGCGATCTGGAGCGAACTGCGTCCGGGCACCGAGCTGCTGGCGCAGGCCTGGCCGCAGGTGGACGAGAGCGCGCTGGTGAAGAGCGAGATCGAGCTGATGGTGCAGGTGTGCGGCAAGCTGCGCGGCAGCGTCACCGTCACCGCCGACGCCGGCAAGGACCAGATCGAAGCCGCCGCGCTGGCGCACGACAACGTGATCAAGTTCATGGAAGGCAAGCCGGCCAAGAAGATCATCGTGGTGCCGGGCCGCCTGGTGAACATCGTCGTTTAATCCTGCTAGCAATACGCCGCAACGCAACAAGGCGGCTGACGGTATGCCCGTCAGCCGCCTTGTCACCGCGGCGCACACCGGAGTGTCGTATGAACCGACTGATCAAGAGCACGCTGCTGGCCGGCGCCCTGCTGGCGCTGAGCGCGTGCGGCTTTCACCTGCGCGGGCTGTCGGCGCCGCTGACGCCGCTGCCGTTTGCCAGCATCGCCATCCAGCAGGCGGGCAACCTGGCCGAGCCGCTGCAAAGCGCCTTGCAGCGCGACGGTCGCGTGCAGCTGCAAAGCCGTGCCGCTGACGCCGAGGTGGTACTGACCATCGACAGCACCGCTAATGCCAAGGACATCCTGACCATCAACCGTGGCGGCAAGGTCAACGAATACCTGCTCACCTACCGTGTCGAGGCCAGCGTGCAGCGCAAGGGCGAGGACATGCCGTTGCCACTGACGGTGGTGGTGCGCCGCGAGCTGAGCTACAGCGACAGCGCGGTGCTGGGCAAGGAGCGCGAGGAAGCGCTGTTGCTGGAAGACATGCGCCGCGATGCCGCCGAGCAGCTGATGCACCGTCTCGCCTACCTGCCGAAACCGGGCAATGCCAGCATTAAGCCCTGACGCCTTCATCACGCAGCTGGCGCGCACGCTGGCGCCGCTGTACGTGATCCACGGCGAGGAAGCGCTGCTGGCACTGGAGGCCGCCGACGCGCTGCGCAGCCGCGCACGGCAGGCCGGCTATGCCGAACGCGAGGTGCTGACGGTGGAGGGTGCGCATTTCGACTGGTCGCAGCTGACTGACGCGATGAGCAGCGTGTCGCTGTTTGCCAGCCTCAAGCTGCTGGAAATCCGCATTCCCGGCGGCAAGCCGGGGGTGGAGGGCGGCGAGGCGCTGCAAAGGTTGGCCGCCAGCCCGCCGCCGGACACCATCACCCTGCTGCAACTGCCGAAGCTGGACCGCAGCCAGCAGAAGAGCAAGTGGTTTGCCGCGCTGGAAAAGAGCGCGGTGATCACCGAGGCCAAGCCGGTGGCTCGCCATGAGCTGCCGGCGTGGATCGCGCGGCGGCTGCAGCGCCAGGGTCAGACCCTGGGCCATGACGCGGCCAGCTTCTTTGCCGACCGGGTGGAGGGCAACCTGCTGGCGGCGAAGCAGGAAATCGACAAGCTGGCGCTGCTGTACCCGCAGGGTGAGCTGAGCCTGGCCGACATCCGCGACGCGGTGGCCAACGTGGCGCGCTTCGACGTGTTTCACCTGTCGGAAAGCTGGCTCGCCGGCGACGTGGCGCGCGCCGCGCGCATGCTGGACGGGCTGGAGGCGGAAGGCGAGGCGCCGGTGCTGGTGTTGTGGTCGTTTACCGAGGACGTGCGCATGCTGATCAAGCTGGGGCGCGGCCTGAAGGACGGCCGTGGCGTGCGCGACATGGCCAATGAATTGCGGCTGTGGGGCGACAAGCAGCGGCTGGCGGAGCCGGCGCTGAAGCGCATCGGCGGCGCGCGGCTGATGCAGGCGCTGACCGAGTGTGCGCGCATCGACCGCCAGATCAAGGGTGTGGCGCAGGGCGACGCCTGGCACAGCCTGAAACGGCTGGCCGCCAGCCTCGCCGCCCGCTAAGTCGCAACGCGCCGGCCAAACAAAAGCCCCTGTCCGCGGACAGGGGCTTTTGCATGTGGCGGCCGGCAGCGTTACAGCGGGAACAGCGGCGGCGGCAGGATCAGCTGGAAGCGCGGCTGGCGCGAGGGCACCAGCGGCTGGCCGGCGCGCGACTCGTAGGACGCCAGCACCTTGGCCACGTATTCGCGGGTCTCGCGATACGGCGGGATGGTGTTGCGGTATTTGCCGACCGCGCCCTCGCCGGCGTTGTAGGCGGCGATTACCAGCGTCATGTCCTGCTTGAAGTGGCCCTGCAGGAAGCGCAGGTAACGTGCGCCACCGCGCAGGCTCTGCAGTGGGTCGGCCGGATTGCGCACGCCGAAACGGGCGGCGGTGTCCGGCATCAGCTGCATCAGGCCCTGCGCGCCCTTGGGCGAGGTCGCCACCGGGTTGTAGCCGGATTCGACGGTGACAATGGCGTGCAGCAGCTGCGGATCCAGCTTGTGCTCGCGCGCCACCTGATTGATCAGCTTGTTGAACAGCGCCGCCTGTTGCCGGTTGTAGGCCGGGGTCTTGACGGCCGGCACCGCGTCACCGCGTGACTCGGGCGCCGGCGGCGGTTCCGGCAGGGCATCGAAGCTGAGGGTGGCGCCGAGACCGGGGCGCACCGCGTCGGCGAGGAAATCATCGGCAGGCAGGGGACCGAGTGCCAGCACCGGGCTTGTGGCCAGCAGCAGCACGATGGTCAGTAACAGGCGGTTCGTCATGATGTAAAGAACTCAGGCTCAGGGTGAAGGAGCGATACCTTCATGTTACTGAGTGAAGTGGCCATTTTCCAGTTGCGTTGTCGCCGGCGTAGTGGTCTTTTTTATGTCAATGACGTATGTCGAGCAGGGGCAGGGCGATGCCCGGGATCGGCTCTCATTAGATTTGTTGTAAAAGTGTTTAAATTAAATACGACAAATCGCGGCGACCGCTCGCCGTCGCCGCGATTGTTAAGCGTTAGTGCACGTGTGCCGCCGCTGGCGCCGGCTGCAGCTTGACGCTGGTGGCGGGAAACTCGCCGTTGCCGCCGTCCTGCGGCAGCTGCTGCCAGCGGATTTCCTGGGTGCCGCACTGCTGGATCACCTTGAACCAGGCGGTTTCGCCGGCACGGTCGGGCAGGGTGCCACGGAACACGAATTCGTCGTAGAAATCGTCGCGCAGCTGGCCGCCGGACCACACGATCTCGCGCACGTCCTCGCGCACCGTCTGGCCGTGGTTGTCGAACGGCGACACCGCGGCGCGCACCGTCTGCAGCTGCCAGCCGGCCTTGGGCATCGGCTTGGCGAGGCGGAAGCCGTCCGGCAGCTGCACGCGCACGCTGGTGGTGGCGCTGCCGTTGCAGCCGTGCGGCAGGCGCAGCACGCCCTTGTAGCTGCTGCCGGCGACGGCGTCGCGGCTTTCCAGGGTGACGTGGGCGAGGGTGGTGCCGCTGGCAAGCAGCAGGCCGAGGGCGAGGAGCAGGGATTTCATGGTCGGTCCGGTATGGGGAAACAGGACGCCAGTCTAGGCGCGACCGGCGCCGGCGGGAATGCGGCAAAATGTCGCAGCCTTGCGGCCGGCGGTGCGAGGCTGCGGCCAGGCTTGGCCGCAACCGGTGCGCTTATTCGCGGTGGTAGGGGTGGTTGTTGAGGATGGAGTAGGCGCGGTACAGCTGCTCGGCCAGCAGCACGCGCACCATGCCGTGCGGCAGCGTCATCGCCGACAGCTGCAGCATGATGTCGGCGCGGGCTTTCAGTTCCGCCGACAGGCCGTCGGCACCGCCGATGACGATGCAGATGTCGTCGCCGCCGGCCATCCATTCCTTCATCGCGCCGGCCAGCTGTACCGAGGTCCAGTTCTTGCCGCGCTCGTCGAGGATCAGCAGCTTGCTGCGCGGCGGAATGGCGGCCACCAGGCGCTCGTGCTCGGCGGCGATGCCTTTCTCGGCGGTGACGCCGCCGCCGCGCTTCTCCGGCTTGATCTCTTTCAGCTCGAAGCTGATGTCGCGGCCAAAGCGCTTGGCGTAGTCGTTGAACGCTTCGTCCACCCAGCGCGGCATCTTGGTGCCGACGGCCAGCAGGGTAATTTTCATGGCAGGGCTACAGGGGCAAAAGGTTGGCCGCAAAGCACAACGCACCGCCTGGGCGGTGCGCTTGCGATCACGGCAGGGCGGGGATTACTCCGCTGCGGTGGCATCCCACGGACGACCGCCGACCGGCACGAACGACGGCTTCTGGCCGCCCCACAGTGCCTCGATGTCGTAGTAGTCGCGTACCGCCGGCAGCATCACGTGGATGACCACGTCGCCGGCATCGACCAGTACCCACTCGCCGCTCTCGTGGCCTTCGGTGCCGACCAGCTCAATGCCGGCGGCCTTCAGATCCACGGCCACGTTGTTGGCCAGCGCCTTCACCTGGCGGTTGGAGTCGCCGGTGGCGACGATCAGGTGCGAGAACAGCGAGGTCAGCTTGCTGGTGTCCAGCGAGACGATGTTTTTACCTTTAACGTCTTCCAGCGCGTTGATGGCCAGTTTGACGATTTCTTGAACTTCCATGTGCATCCTTGATATTCGGTGTCAGGGGACGTGGCGACGCGTCAGCGCCCGGCGTGGTCAGAGGTCCCGCAAAAGAGCGTACGGCCGGCAACCGCCGGCCAGTGCAATGCCTGCTTGCCGTCGCGTGTTGCGCTGCGTGCTTCAGCGGTATAGCCGGTGCTGGCGAATATAGGCCAGCACCGCCGCTGGCAGCAGCGCGCTGCAGTCCTGCCCCGCCGCCAGTTGCTGGCGGATGTCGGTGGCAGAGAGGGTGATGGGCGGCAAGTCCAAGGCGCGGATTGTACCGGAAGGCGTTCGATTTGAAAAATCAGATACTTGCCGCGCCTGCCACAGGGCGGCAACGGCCGGATCAAGGTTGGCCGCAACAAAGCCGGGACGGAGGGCGACGGCGAGGTTGGCCAGCTGCAGCAGTTGCGGCCAACGTTGCCAGGTGTGCAGCTGTTGCAGCGAATCGCCGCCGATCAGGAACCACAGCTCGGCCTTGTCGCCCAGCTCGTCGCGCAGCTCCTGCAGGGTGTCGACGGTGTAGGCGTGGCGCGGGCGGCGCACTTCGCGGTCGTCGCTGACCAGCCCCGGCGCTTCCTCGGCCAGCGCCGCGTCCAGCATTGCCAGCCGCTGTGCGGCGCTGGCGTGCGGGGCACGGTCGCGGTGGTAGGGCTGGCCGGCGGGGATCAGCCGGACCTGGTCCAGCCCCAGCTCGTCGCGAAAGGCGCGCGCCAGGCGCAGGTGGGCGGCGTGCAGCGGGTCGAAGGTGCCGCCGAACACGCCGATGCGCGGCGGGTGCTTAGCCGGGCTGGTTGCCATCGACGATCACGTCCAGCGCGCCGGTGGCCGGGTGGATCACCAGGCCGTGTACCGGGATGTCTTTCGGCATCAGCGGATGGCTGCGGATGGTGGCCACGGTGTGGCGCACGCTGTCCTGCACGTTGTCGAAACCCTTCAGCCACGCGTCCAGGTCGATGCCGGCGCCACGCAGGGTGGCGATGGTATCCGCCGACACGCCGCGTTCCTGCGCATGGTCCAGGATGCGGTTCGGATCGATGGCGCGCATGCCGCAATCGTGGTGCGCAACGATGCAGATTTCCTCGGCGCGCAGCTCGTACACCGCGACCAGCAGCGAGCGCATCACCGAGCCCCACTGGTGGGTGACCAGCGCGCCGGCGTTCTTGATCAGTTTGAAGTCGCCGTTCTTCAGCCCCATCGCCTTGGGCAGCAGTTCCACCAGCCGGGCGTCCATGCAGGACAGCACGACCAGGTTCTTGTCCGGGAATTTGTCGGTGGAAAATTGCTCGTATTCGCGCGCTTCGACGAAGGCGCGGTTGTGTTCCAGCAAGCTGTTAAGCAGGCCCATGGTGTTCTCCTGTCTTGAAGTTTGCCCGCGGGTAGCAGGCAGGGTCACGGGATTGGTGTGTTTGCTCTATCGGGGTCGGGCGCCATGCTACCACGGGTTTTGGCGACGGTCTCGTGCCGGCTTGGTCAGCGGGGGGCGCCGTCCGATGCCAGGGTTTTGCGCAGCGTGAGCGAGGTTTTGACATGGACATAACCGTGCTGCCGGTAAAAGCGGTGCGCATCCTGGCGGTGCTCGGCGCTGCGCAAGCCGAGCTGGTGGATGCCCTGCGTTTTCGCCCACTGCTCGCATGCCGCCAGCAGCGCGCTGCCGATACCGTGGCCGCGTTGTGCCGCCGCCACGACCAGACCGCCCAGCTCGACGCAGGGGTCGGACTCCAGCAACGGCCGCACAAAGCCGTGAATCCAGCCACAGGTTTCCCCCTGCCATTGCGCGATGCAGACGAAGTGCTGTTGCGGTGCCGCCAGCAGTATGGCCAGCCGCTGTCGCAGTTGTGCCGCGCTGGCGGGATAGCCCAGCTCGCCGCTGAGACGGGCGAGGTCGGCGGCATCGTCGGGGTGCGCTGGGCGCAGTTGCAGCGTGGCGTCGGGCATCGTTTTTATCCTGATGTCGATTGTTGGCGCGCGGCCAGCCATTGTTCCAGATAGTGGATGCTGGTGCTGCCGGCGATGACGCCGGGGTCGCTGAGCAGCAGCTGGTGCAGCGGGAGATTGGTGTCGATGCCGCTGATCGCCAGCTCGCGCAGCGCCCCGCGCATCCGCGCCATCGCCTGTGCGCGGTCGTCGCCGTAGGCGATCAGCTTGCCGATCATCGAATCATAGTGCGGTGGCACCTGATAGCCCTGGTAGATGTGCGAGTCGATGCGGATGCCGGGGCCGCCGGCGGGGTGGTAGTGCTCGATGCACCCCGGCGACGGCCGGAAGCTGAACGCGTGCTCGGCGTTGAGGCGGCACTCCATCGCGTGGCCGCGGAAGTGGATGTCCTGCTGCCTGAAGCGCAGCGGCAGGCCGGCGGCGATGCGGATCTGCTCCTGCACGATGTCGATGCCGGTGATCATCTCGGTCACCGGATGCTCCACCTGCACCCGGGTGTTCATCTCGATGAAGTAGAACTTGCCGTCCTGGTACAGGAATTCGAAGGTGCCGGCGCCGCGGTAGCCGATGCGGCGGCAGGCCTCGGCGCAGGCCTCGCCGATTTTCTTGCGCTGGGCGGCGCTGATGCCGGGGGCGGGCGCCTCCTCGATCACCTTCTGGTGGCGGCGCTGCAGCGAACAGTCGCGCTCGCCCAGATGCACGGCGTTGCCGTGCTCGTCGGCCAGGATCTGGATCTCGATATGGCGCGGCGCCGGCAGGTATTGTTCCAGGTACACGCTGCCGTTGCCGAAGGCGGCCTCGGCCTCGCGCTGCGTGGTCTGGATCGCCGCCAGCAGCTCGCCGGCGTGCGGCACCACGCGCATGCCGCGGCCGCCACCGCCGGCGGCGGCCTTGATCAGCAGCGGGTAGCCGATCTTGGCGGCGATCTTCAGCACCGCCTTGTCGTTGTCCGGCAGCGCACCGTCGGAGCCGGGCACGCACGGCACGCCGGCGGCCAGCATCGCCTGCTTGGCCGACACCTTGTCGCCCATCAGGCGGATGGTGTCGGCGCGCGGGCCGATGAACACGAAGCCGGACTCCTCCACGCACTGCGAGAAGTGGGCGTTTTCCGACAGGAAGCCGTAGCCGGGGTGGATCGCCTGCGCGCGGGTGACCTCGGCGGCGGCGATGATGGCCGGGATGTGCAGGTAGCTGTGTGCCGCCGGCGGCGGGCCGATGCACACCGATTCGTCGGACAGTTTCACGTACTTGGTGTCGCGGTCGGCCTCGGAGTGCACCACCACCGTCTTGATGCCCAGCTCGTGACAGGCGCGCAGCACGCGCAGCGCGATTTCGCCACGGTTGGCGATCAGGATCTTGTCGAACATGGTTGGCCGCACTCCAGGCAAGGCGCCGCAGCGGGACGGCCGCGGCCGCAGCCGGTAGACGGCTGCTCCCTGCGTTATGAGACAGGCGGCACGGCGCAGCGTTCGCCGCCTGCGGCCAACGTTGGCCGCAGGCTGGGGCTACCAGCGCGAGTGGTGGTCTTCGGTGATGCCGAGCAGCTGCGACACCTCGTGCGCGACGCCGGTGTGCGGGTGGATGATGCGGCCGCTGAAACAGCCGATCGGCTGCAGGTAGCGGCTGGCGGCAATCAGCAGGTCCTGGTCGTGCTGGCGCGCGCCTTCCGGGGTGAAGGTCAGCGCCACCGCGCCGTCGTCGGTGCGGATCTGCCACGCGGCCAGCGGCTGCGCGGCGTCGAAGTCGAAGCGGGCGGCGCCGACGCGGTGCGGCACGCCGTCCAGCCACACCGCGTTTTCGGCGTCGCCCATATAGCCCTGCTGCAGGTTGAAGCCGATGCGGTGGTCGTGGGCGCTGGCCCAGCGCCACGCGGTGTCGCGCGCCAGCAGGCCGTTGGAGGCGTCGAGGCTGGCGATGGCGTCATCCAGCGCCAGCTGCCGGCCGCCGCAGTCGGCAAAGCCGCTGATCGGCAGCGCGCTGCTCTTGTGGGTGGCGTGCGCCAGCCAGTTGGCGGGGGCGATGGCGGCCATCACGCTGTGCGGTGCCGGCAGCGCGATGTGTGCCGCCAGCTGCAGCGCCGGAGTGTTGACGGTCAGCTCCAGGCGCTTGTCGGCGCGGCGGAAGGCGATGCAGTTCTTGCCCTGGCGGAAGGTGGCGTCGCCAAAGCTGCGGTTCTCGATGCGGGTGGACACCAGTGGCAGGCCGTTGCTGCTGAAGCTGGCGACCAGCTCGCGGCGACGGCGGTCGAACAGGTAGGCAAAAGCGCTGCCGCACCAGCCGGTATCGACCACCGCCACGCCGATGAAGAAGTCGGCGTGGCCGATGGCGGCGTATTGCCAGCGCTTGTGGTGCAGCTGGCGCGTCAATTGCTTGGCTAGCGGCGCCTTCAGCGCCTGCCACGACAGTTGCTCGACGGTGCCGCGGTACATGCCGAAGGCCGGCACGCCGCGTTCGTGCACCAGTCGCGCCGGTGCCGGGGGTAAGGGATAGGGGTCCATTAGGGTACGGGTCGCCGCGCGCCCGATGTCATCACGATGGCTGCAGTTTACAGCAGGTTCAGCGGAATCTTTAAGTAGGCGGTGCCATTGTCCTCGGCCGGCGGCAGCTGGCCGGCGCGGATATTGACCTGGATCGCCGGCAGGATCAGCACCGGCATCGCCAGTGTCGCGTCGCGCGCCTCGCGCAGCTGCACGAAGTCGGCCTCGCTGATGCCGTCGTGGACGTGGATGTTGTGTGCGCGTTGCTCGGCCACCGTGCACTGCCACTGCGGCGCGCGGCCATCCGGCGGGTAGTCGTGACACATGAACAGCCGGGTGTGGTCAGGAAACGACAATAGCCGGCGGATGGAGCGGTATAGTGCCGCGGCATTGCCGCCGGGGAAGTCGCAGCGCGCGGTACCGACGTCGGGCAGGAACAGGGTATCGCCGACAAAGATCGCGTCGCCGATGTGATAGGCCATGTCGGCCGGGGTGTGGCCGGGCACCGCGATGGCCTGCGCCTGCAGCTGGCCGATGGCAAAGGTGTCGCCATCGGCAAAAAGGTGGTCAAATTGCCGACCGTCGGTGGCAAAGCCGGTTTCGAGATTGAAAATGCCCTTGAACACGCGCTGCACGCCGTCGATCTGTTGGCCGATGGCGATGCGGCCGCCCAGCTGCTGTTTCAGGTAGGCGGCGGCGGACAGGTGGTCGGCGTGCGCGTGGGTTTCGATGATCCAGTCCAGCGTCAGCTGCTGCTCGCGCACGAAGGCCAGCAGCCGGTCGGCGGCGGCGGTGGCGGTGCGTCCGGACTTGGGATCGTAGTCCAGCACCGGGTCGATGATCGCCGCATGGCCGCCGCGCCGGTCGTACACCACATAGCTGATGGTCCAGGTGACGGGATCGAAACTGGCGTGGACTTGGGGATTCATCGTGACTCCTCGTGGCAGGACAGGTAGTGCAGTCAATATATTGCGTAACATTATATTTGTAAATATAATAAAAACGCGCTGCGATAAAATAACAAGACAGACAGGAGGAAATACCCACCATGGATCTGAGTATCTTGCATGACAACGCGTCACGCGCCACCAGCCTGCTGAAAAGCCTGGCCAACGAAGACCGGCTGCTGCTGCTGTGCCAGCTGGTGGACGGCGAGAAGAGCGTGTCCGAGCTGGAACGGCTGACCGGTATCCGCCAGCCGACGCTGTCGCAGCAGCTGGGCGTGCTGCGTAACGAGGCGCTGGTCAACACCCGGCGCGAGGGCAAGTGGATCTACTACAGTGTAGCCAGCCAGGAGGCGATGGCCATCCTCGGCACGCTGCACAGCCTGTTTTGTGCCGATGACGCGGGGCCGAAACCGCCGTCACCCTGATCGAGGAGTCACACCATGAACATCATCTGGGATCCGGCGGCGCTGCTGGCGGCACTGGCCGGCGGCGTGCTGATCGGGTTGGCCGCGGCGTGGATGGCGCTGGGGCTGGGACGCATTGCCGGCATCAGCGGCCTGCTCGGCGGGCTGGTGGATGGCGCGCCGGACCGCGCCGTGCGCGTCGCCTTTGTTGGCGGCCTGCTGCTGGCGCCGGCGCTGTACCTGCTGCTGCGCGGCGAGCTGCCGGCGGTCAAGATGATGGTCGATACCCCGCAGCTGCTGCTGGCCGGGCTGCTGGTCGGCATCGGCACCCGCTTTGCCTCCGGCTGCACCAGCGGTCACGGCGTCTGCGGCCTGTCGCGGCTGTCGCCGCGCTCGCTGGTGGCGACGCTGTCGTTCATGGCCGCCGGCTTTGCCGCGGTCTACCTGCTGCGCCACCTGCTGGTGTGAGGAGAACAAGATGAAACACCATGCACAAGCGGGACAGGCGTTTGCCATCGGCCTGCTGTTCGGCGTCGGCCTGCTGCTGTCGGGGATGAGCAATCCGCAAAAGGTGATCGGCTTTCTCGATCTCGCCGGGCAGTGGGATCCGTCGCTGGCGCTGGTGATGGGTGGCGCCATCGCCGTCGGCCTGCCGCTGTTCCGCCTCGCCGAGTCGCGCAGCCATCGCCAGCTGCCGTCGTGGTCGGGCGCGCCCATCCACCTGCCGGGCAAGAGCGGCATCACGCCGCGTCTGGTGCTGGGCAGCGTGCTGTTCGGCATCGGCTGGGGCATCGCCGGCATCTGTCCCGGCCCGGGGCTGGTGCTGCTGGGCAGCCTGCAATGGCCGGGGCTGTTGTTCGTGCTGGCGATGGTGGCGGGCATGCTGTTGTTCCGGCCGCTGGACAAAGCGCTGTCGCGATGAACTGGCTGCCGCGCTGGCTGCGCCACTACCGCCGTGCCGACCTGCCCGGCGATGTCAGCGCCGGGGTGATCGTCACCCTGCTGCTGGTGCCGCAGGGGCTGGCCTATGCGCTGGTGGCCGGCCTGCCGCCGGAAGCCGGCCTCTACGCCAGCCTGCTGCCGCTGCTGCTGTACGCGTTCAGCGGCGGCAGCCACGCGCAGTCGGTGGGGCCGATGGCGGTGACCTCGCTGCTGGTGGCGGCGACGCTGTCAAGGTTGGCCGCAGCCGGCAGCGACGACTACCTGCTGGCGGCCATCTGGCTGGCGCTGCTGTCCGGCGCCATGCTGTTCCTGTTCGGCCTGCTGCGCCTGGGTTTCCTCGCCGACGCGCTGTCGCAGCCGGTGCTGGCCGGCTTCACCGCCGCCTCGGCGCTGTTGATCGTGCTGTCGCAGCTGGCGCCGCTGGCCGGCTTCCGCGCCGGCGGCGCCAGCCTGCCGGACATCGCGCAGGCCTTCCTCGCCCATGTCGCGGCGCTCAATCCGCTGGCCTTGCTGCTGGGGCTGATCGCGTTGCTGCTGCTGGTGCTGGCGCGGCGCTATCTGGCCAGTCTGCTGCACGCGCTGGGGCTGGCATCCGGCGTAGCGCGCACGCTGTCGCGCACCGCGCCGATGCTGGTGGTGCTCGGCGGCCTGCTGGCGGTGACGCTGGCCGGCTGGCAGGCGCAACTGCCGGTGGTCGGCGTGGTGCCGGGCGGGCTGCCGGCGCTGCGGCTGGCGGCCCTGCCGTCGCTGGGCCTCGCGCCGCTGGTGATGCCTTCCTTCTTCATCGCGCTGATCAACTACGTGCAGAGCCTGTCGGTGGCGCAGATGCTGGCCGCGCCGCGGCGCGAAACCATCGACCCCGACCGCGAGCTGCTGGCGCTGGGGCTGTGCAATCTCGGCGCCGGCCTTAGCGGCGGCTTTCCGGTCACCGGCGGCCTGACCCGCTCGGTGGTCAATGCCGACGCCGGCGCCAATACCCAGCTGGCTTCGCTGATCACCGCCGCACTGATGGTGCTGCTGCTGAGCACCGCCACTTCGCTGCTGGCCAAGCTGCCGCTGGCGGTGCTGGCCGCCACCATCATTGCCTCGGTGGCGGTGATGATCGATTTCCGTACCCTGCGCGCGGCGTGGCGCACCGAACGCGCCGACGCGGTGGCGTTTGCCGTCACCTTCCTGCTGGTGCTGGCGCTGGGCGTCGATGCCGGCATCGTCGCCGGGGTGGTGATCTCGCTGTCGGTATGGCTGATGCGCAGCAGCCGGCCGCACATCGCGGTGCTGGGACGGGTGCCCGGCACCGAACACTTCCGCAACGTGCTGCGCTACCACACCGAGCCGCTGCCCGGCGTGCTGCTGCTGCGCGTCGACGAAAGCCTGTTCTTCGGCAATGCCCGCCACGTCGGCAATGCCATCCAGCAACTGGCCGCCGCCAGCCCGGACAGCCACAGCCTGCTGCTGGTGATGAGCGCGGTGAACCGCCTCGACATGACCGCGCTGGCAATGCTGGAGCGGCTGGACGACGGCCTCACCGAGCGTGGCATCCGCCTGCACCTGGCCGAGGTCAAGGGCCCGGTGCTGGACGTGTGCAAGCGCGCCGGACTGGCGGCGCGCTTTGACGGCCGCCTGCACCTGTCCACCCACATCGCCATCCAGCAGCTATGCCCCGGCAGCGACTATCAGATCTGAAAACCACGCACCGCGTGCAACTTCCGGCCGCCGCTGGCTATCATAGCGGCATGAAACGACACTCCCGCCGTGCCCTGCTCGTCGCCAGCCTGCTCGCCGCCCTGGCCGCGCCGCCGCTGTCCGCCCACAACGACCTGCCCAGCCTCGGCACGGTGGCCGAGTCCGCCCTGCCGCAGGCGGAGGAAAACCGCATCGGCCGCGACATCCTGCGCTCGCTGCGCGGCGACGGCGACGTGATCGACGACGCCGAGGTCAACGCCTACCTCGCCGACCTCGGCGGGCGTCTGGCCGCCGGCGCGCAGCTGCCGGGAATGCGCTTCGCCTTCTTCGCCGTCAACGACCGCAGCATCAACGCCTTCGCGCTGCCCGGCGGCGTCATCGGCGTGCACAGCGGCCTGCTGCTGGCGACGCAGAGCGAGGGTGAACTGGCCTCGGTGCTGGCGCACGAGATCGCCCACGTCAGCCAGCGCCATCTGGCGCGGATGCAGGAGGGCGAGGGCAACCGCCATCTGCTGATGCTGGCGGCGATCCTGGCCGGGGTGCTGGCGTCCAATGCCTCCAACGGCGATGTCAGCGCCGGCATGGTCAACGCCGGCGTCGGCCTCGCCGCCAGCCGCCAGCTGGCCTATTCACGCGATTTCGAACGCGAGGCCGACCGCATCGGCATGCAGTACCTGACCGCCGCCGGTTTCGACGCGCGCAGCATGGCCGGCTTTTTCGATCGCCTGCAGCAGACCCACCGCCACAACGACAACAACGCCTTCGGCTTCCTGCGCACCCACCCGCTGACCGGCGAGCGCGTCAGCGAGGCGCAGAACCGCGCGCAGGGCTATCCGCTGCGCATGCGCGCCGACAGCAGCGATTTCCTGCTGATGCGCGAGAAGCTGCGCCTGGCCACCCTCGGCGCCGCCGAGGCCGAGCGCCACTACCGCACCGCGCTGGCCGCCGGCCGCTTCCTGCAGCCGGGCGCCACCTATTACGGCCTCGCGCGCGCGCTGCTGCAGCTGGGCCGCTACGACGAGGCGCAGCAGGCGCTGGCCAGCGCGCAGCGGCAACTGCCGCCGCATCCGGCGCTGCTGCTGCTGGACGGCGATATCCAGCGCGCTGCGGCCAACCTTGACGGCGCGCTGGCGCGCTATCAGCAGGCGCTGCAGCAATTCCCGTCCAACGACGCGCTGTGGCTGGCGCGCATTGACACTCTGCTGCAGGCACGGCGCAGTGCCGAGGCGCGGCAGCAGATCGAGCTGGCGCTGAAGCGCGCGCCCGACAATGCCGCGCTGTGGCGGCTGGCGGCGCGCAGCTACGGCGAGGGCGACGCACTGCGCTACCACGCCGCGCTCGGCCACGCGTTCTATATCGAACAGGAGTTTGAATCGGCGCGCATCCAGTACCAGCTCGCCAGCCGCGCCGGCGGCGACGACTTCTACCTGCGCTCCACCGTCGAGGCGCGTTTGCGCGAAATCGACAGCCAGCATCCGGCCAAGCCGCGCTGACGCCTGCCCCGCCTCCGGCCACGCTCCGCAGCGTGCGCCGGCGCTTTTTGCCCCGCCTGCCGTCGTTCCGCGAATAATCGCAAAAAAACAACATATTGCAGTGCAATATCGCTGCCGAAAAAGCCGATTTTGAGTGATATCCCCAATTGCCCACTTCGCGTGGAAATCGGCAGGATTTACACTCTGCGCTATGTAAGAAACTTTTCACTTTCGCAAATTTTATTTGCGGAATTGTTCGATTATAATCCGACGCAGTTCTGTAAAGCCTTTACCAAGGCACCCAATGTCATGACAGCAGACGCTGCCCAACCGGGTAGTGAACTGAAAATAAAAAGTGAGGATGTGAGATGGCAGCAATCTACCCTGACGATATCGATCCGGTTGAAACGCACGAATGGACCGATGCGCTGGAGTCTGTACTGGATAGTGACGGCGCCGAGCGTGCCCACTTCCTGCTGGAGAAAATGGTCGAACGTACCCGTCGCCGTGGCGCACACCTGCCGTTCGAGGCGACGACTGCATACCTGAATACTATCCCGGTGGGCAAAGAGCAAAAGTCCCCCGGCAATCACGAGATGGAGCACCGCATCCGCTCCATCAACCGCTGGAACGCGATGGCCCTGGTGCTGCGCGCCGGCAAGAAAGACCTGGAACTGGGTGGCCACATTGCCTCCTTCCAGTCCTCCGCCACCCTCTACGACGTCGGCTTCAACCACTTCTGGCGCGCCCACAACGACGAGCAGGAAGGTGATCTGGTGTACTTCCAGGGCCACATCTCCCCTGGTGTGTACGCGCGTGCCTACCTCGAAGGCCGTCTCAACGAAGAGCAGCTGGACAGCTTCCGTCAGGAAGTGGACGGCGGCGGCCTGTCCTCCTATCCGCACCCGTGGCTGATGGAAGACTTCTGGCAGTTCCCGACCGTGTCGATGGGCCTGGGCCCGTTGATGGCGATCTACCAGGCGCGCTTCCTGAAGTACCTGGAAAGCCGTGGCCTGGCCAAGACCCCGGGTCGCAAGGTGTGGTGCTTCTGCGGCGACGGCGAGATGGACGAGCCGGAATCGCTGGGCGCGATCGCGCTGGCGGCCCGCGAAGGCCTGGACAACCTGGTGTTCGTGATCAACTGCAACCTGCAGCGTCTGGACGGCCCGGTACGCGGTAACGGCAAGATCATCCAGGAACTGGAAGGCGACTTCCGCGGTTCCGGCTGGAACGTGCTGAAAGTGGTATGGGGCTCGCGCTGGGACCCGCTGCTGGCGATGGACACCAAGGGCCTGCTGAAAAAGCGCATGGACGAGTGCGTCGACGGCGACTACCAGACCTTCAAGTCCAAGGACGGCGCCTACGTTCGCGAACACTTCTTCGGCAAGTACCCGGAGCTGCGCGAGATGGTGGCCAACATGTCCGACGACGAGATCTGGGCACTGAACCGTGGCGGCCACGACCCGCACAAGGTGTACGCCGCCTATCACGAAGCCACCCACAACGCCAACGGCCGTCCGACCGTGATCCTGGCCAAGACCATCAAGGGTTACGGCATGGGCTCCAGCGGCGAGGCACAGAACGTCGCCCACCAGGCCAAGAAAATGGCACTGGACAACCTGCGCAAGTTCCGCGACCGCTTCGGCATCCCGGTATCCGACGCCGATCTGGAAAGCGTGCCGTACTACAAGCCGGCCGAAGACAGCCCGGAAATGCAGTACATGCGCGAACGCCGCGCCGCGCTGGGCGGCTACCTGCCGGCCCGCAAACCGGTGAAGACCCCGCTGGCCATCCCGGGCCTGCACGTGTTCGACAGCCAGTTCAATGATTCCGGCGAGCGCGAGTTCTCCACCACCATGGCCTTCGTGCGCCAGCTGGGCATCCTGCTCAAGGACAAGAACATCGGCAAGCAGATCGTACCGATCGTGCCGGACGAATCGCGTACCTTCGGTATGGAAGGCATGTTCCGCCAGTACGGCATCTGGTCCACCCAGGGCCAGAACTACGTGCCGCAGGACGCCGACCAGCTGATGTTCTACAAAGAATCCAAGGACGGCCAGATGCTGCAGGAAGGCATCAACGAGCCGGGCGCGATGTCCTCGTGGATTGCGGCAGCGACCAGCTACGCCAACCACGGCATCCCGATGATTCCGTTCTACATCTACTACTCGATGTTCGGCTTCCAGCGTATCGGCGACCTGGCCTGGGCAGCCGGCGACATGCGCGCCCGCGGCTTCATGCTCGGCGGCACCGCCGGCCGTACCACGCTGAACGGTGAAGGCCTGCAGCACGAAGACGGTCACAGCCACATCCAGGCCGGCCTGATCCCGAACTGCATCAGCTACGATCCGACCTTCGCCTACGAACTGGCCGTGATCCTGCAGGATGGCCTGAAGCGCATGTACGTGGAACAGCAGGACGTGTTCTATTACATCACGCTGATGAACGAGAACTACACCCACCCTGCGATGCCGCAGGGCGCCGAAGACGGCATCCTGAAGGGTATGTATTTGTTCAAGGACGGCGGCGACGCCGCGGTGAAAGTCCAGCTGATGGGCTCCGGCACCATCCTGCGCGAAGTGATTGCCGCCGCCGACCTGCTGCGCAACGACTTCGGCATCGCCTCCGACATCTGGAGCGTGACCTCGTTCAACCAGCTGCGTCGTGACGGCATGGAAGCCTCGCGTCACAACCTGCTGCACCCGGTAGGCGAGCAGCGCCTGTCCTACGTCGAGCAGCAGCTGGCCGGCCGTTCCGGCCCGGTGATCGCCGCGACCGACTACATCCGCAACTACGCCGACCAGATCCGTGAATACGTGCCTGGCCGTTACGTGGTGCTGGGGACCGACGGTTACGGCCGCTCCGACAGCCGCGCCAAGCTGCGCGAGTTCTTCGAAGTGGATCGCCGCTACGTCGCCGTGGCCGCGCTGTCGGCACTGGCACGCGAAGGCAAGATCGACGCCGCCCGCGTCCAGGAAGCCATCACCAAGTACGGTATCAACGTCGCCAAGCTGCCTAGCTGGAAGGTATAAGGCGCGGCCGTTGCGGCCAACCCTGATACCGGCGAAAGTCACCCGTGTGGCTTTCGCCGCTCCTGCAGCAGCGCGATCCGGCCGCCGCCAGACGGCAGCCGGGATACCAAGCCGAATGTTGGCGGAGCCCGCAGCCGGCAAGGCACTACGCCTTGCCCGCCATGCGGGCCTCCGCCCTACGATGTGGATAGAGCCATGAGCAATCTGATCGAACTGAAAGTGCCCGATATCGGTGGGCACAACAACGTAGATGTCATCGAAGTCTTCATCCAGCCGGGCCAGACCGTCGCCATCGACGACAGCCTGATCACGCTGGAAACCGACAAAGCCACCATGGAAGTACCGGCCGAAGCCGCCGGTGTGGTGAAAGAAGTGCGCGCCGTACTCGGCGGCAAGATTTCCGAAGGCGACGTGATCGCCATCATCGAAGTCGGCGCCAGCGCCGCCGCACCGGCCCCGGCTGCTGCGGTAGCCGCCCCGGTAGCGGCTGCGCCCGCGCCGGTCGCTGCCCCGGCACCCGCTGCTGCGCCAGCTGCTGCGCCGGCACCGGCCCCAGTTCCAGCCCCGGCTGCCAACGTTGGCCGCAGCGAGATCCGCATTCCGGACATCGGCGGCCACAGCGGCGTCGACGTGATCGAGGTATCGGTCAAGGTCGGCGACGAAATCAAGGTCGACGACAGCCTGATCACGCTGGAAACCGACAAGGCGACCATGGAAGTGCCGGCCACCGCCGCCGGCCGCGTGGTGGAAGTGAAAGTCAAAGTCGGCGACAAGGCCAGCGAAGGCGACCTGATCGTGGTGGTGGAAGGTGCTGGCGCTGCCGCCGCGCCAGCCGCCGCGGCACCGGTTGCCGCACCAGCCCCAGCTGCGCCTGTTGCTGCCGCCGCGCCGGTTGCTGCGCCGGCCCCGACTGCGGTGGCCGCTGCCGTCGCCGCCGCCTTCAACGAAGCCGGCTTCGCCAAGTCGCACGCCGGCCCGTCGGTACGCAAGCTGGCACGCGAACTGGGTGTCGACCTGTCCAAGGTGACAGGCTCCGGCCGCAAGGGCCGTATCGTCGAGGACGACGTGAAGGGCTTCGTGAAGGCCGTGATGCAGAACCCGGCGGCGCTGGCCCCGGCCGCTGCACCGGCAGGCAATGGCGGCGGTCTGGACCTGCTGCCATGGCCGAAGGTCGATTTCGCCAAGTTCGGCCCGATCGAAACCAAGCCGCTGACCCGCATCCAGAAGCTGTCCGGTGCCAACCTGGCCCGCAACTGGGTGATGATCCCGCACGTCACGTTCAACGACGACTGCGACATCACCGAGCTGGAAGACTTCCGCAAGACCATCGGCAAGGAATGGGAAAAGTCCGGCCTCAAGATCAGCCCGCTGGCCTTCATCATCAAGGCCGCCGCCGAAGCACTGAAGGCGTTCCCGAACTTCAACAGCTCGCTGGACGGCGACAACCTGGTGCTGAAGCAGTACTACCACATCGGCTTTGCCGCCGACACGCCGAACGGGCTGGTGGTACCGGTGATCAAGAACGTGGATCAGAAGGGCATCAAGCAGATCGCCAAGGAACTGACCGACCTGTCCGCGCTGGCGCGTGACGGCAAGCTCAAGCCGACCGACATGCAGGGCGCCACCTTCACCATCTCCAGTCTGGGTGGTATCGGCGGCACCGGCTTCACGCCTATCGTCAACGCACCGGAAGTGGCCATCCTCGGCGTGTGCAAGTCGCAGATCAAGCCGGTATGGAACGGCAAGGAATTCGCGCCGCGCCTGATGTGCCCGCTGTCGCTGTCCTTCGACCACCGCGTGATCGACGGCGCCGCTGCCGCCCGCTTCACCGTGTACCTGGGCAAGCTGCTGTCCGACGTGCGTCGCCTGATCCTGTAATGGTCGCAGCCCGAGGCCTGGCCGCGGTCAGGCTTCGGCTGCCAGCAAGCCATCGTGCCGAATACCGGCGGCGTGCCCTGCGCGCCGCCACCACATGGATGTGAACCATGAGCAATCTGATTGAACTGAAAGTGCCGGACATCGGCGGCCACAGCAATGTGGACGTGATCGAGGTGTTCGTGAAAGTCGGCGACACCGTTGCCAAGGACGACAGCCTGATCACGCTGGAAACCGACAAGGCCACCATGGAAGTCCCGGCCGAAGCGGCCGGCGTGGTGAAGGAAGTGCGCACCGCCGTCGGCGGCAAGATCTCCGAAGGTGACGTGATCGTGGTCATCGAAGTGGCCGGTGCGGCCGCTGCGGCCAACCCTGCGCCGGCTGCGGCCCCTGCTGCTGCTCCGGCAGCGGCTGCCCCGCAAGTTGCTGCACCGGTTGCCGCCCCTGCTGCGGCCACGCACAGCGGCACCGCCGACATCGACTGCGACGTGCTGGTACTGGGCGCCGGCCCCGGCGGCTACTCCGCCGCCTTCCGCGCCGCCGACCTGGGCCTGAAAGTGGTCCTGGTCGAGCGCTACGCCACCCTGGGCGGCGTGTGCCTGAACGTGGGCTGCATCCCGTCCAAGGCGCTGCTGCACAACGCCGCGGTGATCGACGAGGTGAAACACCTGGCCGCCAACGGCATCAAGTTTGCCGCGCCGGAAATCGACATCGACATGCTGCGCGGCTACAAGGAAAAGGTCATCGGCAAGCTGACCGGCGGTCTGGCCGGCATGGCCAAGGCGCGCAAGGTGCAAGTGGTGCGCGGCGTCGGCCAGTTCCTCGACCCGTACCACCTGCAGGTGGAAACCACCGACGGCACGGGCCAGGACAAGACCGGCGCCAAGCAGGTGATCAAGTTCAAGAACGCCATCATCGCCGCCGGTAGCCGCGTGGTGAACCTGCCGTTCATCCCGCAAGATCCGCGCATCGTCGATTCCACCGGCGCGCTGGAGCTGAAAGCCGTACCGAACAAGATGCTGGTGATCGGCGGCGGCATCATCGGCCTGGAAATGGGCACCGTGTACTCTACGCTGGGCGCGCGCCTGGACGTGGTCGAGATGATGGACGGCCTGATGCAAGGCCCGGATCGTGATCTGGTGAAGGTATGGGAGAAGTACAACGCCCACCGCTTCGACAACATCATGACCGGCACCAAGACCGTGGCCGTGGACGCCCGCGAAGACGGCATCTACGTGACCTTTGAAGGCGCCAAGGCGCCGGCCGAGCCGCAGCGTTACGACCTGGTACTGGTCGCCGCCGGCCGTGCGCCGAACGGCAAGCTGATCGGCGCCGAAAACGCCGGTGTGGCCGTGACTGATCGCGGCTTCATCGAAGTGGACAAGCAGCAGCGCACCAACGTGCCGCACATCTACGCCATCGGCGACATCGTTGGCCAGCCGATGCTGGCGCACAAGGCGGTGCACGAGGCGCACGTGGCAGCCGAAAACTGCGCCGGCGGCAAATCCTTCTTCGACGCCCGCGTGATCCCGGGCGTGGCCTACACCGATCCGGAAGTGGCCTGGGTCGGCGTGACCGAAGAATCGGCCAAGCGTGACGGCATCAAGATCGAAAAAGCGGTGTTCCCGTGGGCTGCCTCCGGCCGCGCCATCGCCAACGGTCGCGACGAAGGCTTCACCAAGCTGATTTTCGACGCCAACACCCATCAGGTGATCGGCGGCGCCATCGTGGGTACCCACGCCGGCGACATGCTGGGCGAAATCTGCCTGGCCATCGAAATGGGCTGCGACGCCACCGACATCGGCAAGACCATCCACGCTCACCCGACGCTGGGCGAGAGCATCGGCATGGCCGCCGAAGTGGCGCACGGCAGCTGCACCGACCTGCCGCCGCAACGCAAGAAGTAAGCGTGTGACTGCGGCCAAGGTTGGCCGCAGTGACGACGACAAGGGCAAGCCTGATGAGGGCTTGCCCTTTTGTCATGGTGGTGCGGTATGATGTTGGGGTGGCTTGCGAATAGAGGTGCTGTTACTTTATTATGCGTTTGGTTTTGTTTCTACATGCCTTATGTAAGCGACTGAATTCATTGATTTATTTTTTTGCTTCATTTGTCAAATAAATGTGTCTTTCTCATATTCCATGGTATTTAATTAAAATTTATATAATCGAGGGAAAATATGGCGAGTGACGAAATGCTTGAGTTCGTTGAAAACGAAAGAAAGAAACGCCACGACTATAACTTGATGTTTAATGAGCTTGTTGCTCGTGAAAAACAGTTACAGGAGCAGCTTGCTCACCAACAATCGGTGATACGGGAGCAGGAAGATCGGCTTAATGAAAGTCGCAATAAATTAAAAGAAGAGCAGCTGCTTCGTGAGAGAGAGTTCCAAAGAGAACTAGAGGAGCGGGAAAGACTTTTTGAAAAACGACAAGAAAGTATGTTTCAACGTCAAAGGCAAATGGAGGAGCATTTTCATGAAAGATTAAAAGAAACCGAACTTTTAAGAAGTCGTCTTGAAAGTGAACTCTCAGTAAGAGAAATAGCATTAAAGCGATCTGAAGAAGATCTAGAGCAAGAAAAGCAAAAATATCGCGAGGAAAGTAGAAAGCAAATTGAATCAAAATCACAGAGCTATGTGAATACAGCACTAACAGGACTTCAAACAAAAGAGGATAATTTTCATAAAATTGCAAAAATATGGTCCATAGTTGGTGCATGCTCAATAGCTCTTGGTATCGCATTTATAATATATACAACGCTTAGTGGAGCCTATTTGTTTCACTCGGGAACCGGTTTTACTTGGACTTACTTCGTATTTATTGCATTTCGTGGAACTATTGTTATAGCGCTATTTGCCGCGTTAGCCAGATACGCATTTATATACAGCAACTCATACATGCATGAATCGCTCAAGAGTGGAGAACGCCGACATGCAATTAATTTCGGAAAATTCTACCTTGAAGCATATGGCGCGGACGCCAACTGGGGTCAAATCAAAGAGGCATTTCAGCATTGGAATATAGGAAATGAAAGTGCCTTTTCAAAGAAGCAAGCAAATAAAGCCGAAGAGGGAATGGAGTATGCTTTGAGAGGTGCTTTAGAGAGAATTATTAATTCAAATAAATCGATATCTGAATAAATCACCGTACGGAGCATCCGGTCGCGTGTCATAACCCAGAAGGTGCGGCCACTATGACTATCTATGCAAGCCAAAGGTTGGCCGCAAGTCATCACGGCTTTGCGGCCAACCTTGTTTTTATCTGGGGTATCCGCTGCGCGGATGTCTTTTATCTGCCGCTTTCCGCGCGGCGGCGGGTGACTTTCTTTTGCTTCGCCAAAAGAAAGTCACCAAAGAAAAGGCGACCCGACGGCGCAGGAATTCCCGTAGCAGCGGCGGCCATCCCGGCGCCGCCCATACGCTGCGCTCAAAAGAGGGCGGCTTGTTTCCGGGCTGGCGGCCGCTGCTACGGCCTGCGCCAACGGGATGGGGCGCGTCGGTTCGGTTTTGGCTGGCGGTGGAATGGCTTGCGGCCAACCTTGGCTCATTCCGGCGCTTTTACTTTCGAGTCTTTCACGGTTAATCGCCGTCTTTGCCTTTGTCCGTGTTTTCCGTGTTCTTCCGTGGCAAAAAAATCAAAGCCGATTACCGCGCTAAGGTTGGCCGCAAGCCGTGACGGCTTTGCGGCCAAGCTTGTGTTGTCGGCACACCGTCGCACTGCGACCTGGCCTGATGGCATCATGCAACGGCTCGCCATGCTGGCGGGCCGTTTGTCTGGGAGACTGCATGCAACTGCGCCTGATTCTGGGGGACCAGCTTAACGCTGGCCACAGCTGGTACCGCGAACGCCGCGACGATGTGGTGTACGTGATGATGGAAATCCGCAGCGAAACCGGCTACGTGCGCCACCACGCGCAGAAGGTGCTGGCGCTGTTTGCCGCCATGCGCGGCTTTGCCGGGGCGCTGCAGGCCGCCGGCCATCGTGTGCACTATTTGCGCATCGGTGATGCGGACAATCGCCACGAGTTTGCGGCCAACCTGGGCTGGCTGGCCGCGCATTATGCTGCCGACAGCCTGGCCTGCCAGCAGGCGGACGAGCGTCGGGTGGATGCCTTGCTGGCGGCGCTGCCGCAGCAGCTGGGCCTGCCGCTGAGCGTGGTGGACAGCGAGCATTTCTACACCTCGCGTGACGAGGCGGCGGCGCTGTTCGGTAGCAAGGGCTGGCGCATGGAAACCTTCTACCGCCGCATGCGGCAGCAGCATGGCGTGCTGCTGGATGCGGCCGGCAAGCCGGCGGGCGGGCAGTGGAACTACGATGCGGCCAACCGCGAGCCGTATCGCGGCGAGGTGCCGCTGGTGCCGTGGCCGTTTGCCGGCCACGACCTGCGCGCGCTGTGGCAGGAAATCCTTGATGCCGGCGTGCAGACGCTGGGTGAGCCGCAGGCGGAGGCGCTGCGTTGGCCACTGACCCGGCGCGAGGCGCGCGCCTGGCTGGCTGATTTCATCCGGCACCGGCTGCGGCACTTTGGCCGCTATCAGGACGCGCTGGTGCACGACGAGGCCTGGCTGTTTCACAGTGGGCTGAGTTTTGCGCTCAATACCAAGATGCTGTCGCCGCAGGAGGTGGTGCACGCCGCCGAGGCCGCCTGGCGCAGCGACCCGACGCTGCCGCTGGCCAGCGTCGAGGGTTTCATCCGCCAGATCCTGGGCTGGCGTGAATACGTGCGCGGCGTGTACTGGGCGCGGCCGGATTTCGGCCGCGTGAACGCGCTGCAGCACCGCCGGCCGTTGCCGCGCTGGTTCTGGGATGGCGACACCGGCATGGCCTGTGTGGCGCAGGCGGTGCGCGGCAGCCTGCAGCACGCCTACGCCCACCACATCCAGCGCCTGATGGTGACCGGCAACATCGCCCTGCTGCTGGGCTGTGATCCGGACGAAGTGGACGCCTGGTATCTGGGCATCTACATCGATGCCTTCGAGTGGGTGGAGCAGCCGAATACGCGCGGCATGAGCCAGTGGGCCGACGGCGGCTTCATGGCCAGCAAGCCCTATGTGTCCGGCGGCGCCTATCTGGCGCGCATGGGCGACCACTGCACGCACTGCCGCTACACGGTCAAGCAGAAAACCGGGCCGCAAGCCTGCCCGTTCAACAGCCTGTACTGGCACTTTCTGGCACGGCACGAGGCGACGCTGGCGGCCAACCCGCGCCTGGCGATGCCCTACGCCAGCTGGCGCAAGATGGATGCGGCGACGCGGCAGGCGTTGCTGGCGCAGGCTGACGCCTGTGTTCGCGACGCCGATACGCTGTAGCAATCATCTCCGGATGCGCTGTCGCTCATCCGGGCTACGCGTGTTCATGACCGCCAAGGTTGGCCGCAGGTCGTGTCGGCTTACGCTGCGCCAACCCGACCTACCTCCTGTTACCGCCCCGCCTTCTGCAATCCTGCCGCAATCCAGCGCTGGATGCTGGCGCTGTCCATGGCGCCGGCCTGGCGCTGGATTTCACGACCCGCCACGAACAGGATCATGGTCGGGATGCTGCGGATGGCGAAGCGCTGGCCGAGGGTGGTTTCGTTCTGGGTGTTGATCTTGGCGAAGCGCACCTGCGGCAGGGCGGCGGCGGCCTGGGCAAAGGCGGGGCCCATCATCTGGCAGGGGCCGCACCACGGCGCCCAGAAATCCACCACCACCGGGATGTCGTTGCGCGAGATGTGGCGCTCGGCGTGGTCGACGGTCAGCTCCAGCGGCTGGCCGGTCAGCAGCGGCAGGTGGCACTGGCCGCAGTTGGGGCCGTCGGCGAGGCGGCTGGCCGGGACGCGGTTGAGCGCGTGGCAGTGCGGGCAGGCCAGGTGCAGGGCGGTGGGGGTGTTCATGGCAGGCTCCAGGGGGTCTCTGCTGGCCATATCGGTGCGGCGTGGCCACTTTCAAGGCTTGGCGCCTGCTGCCTGTCCATTGCCGGTCGGTGCGGCCAGCCGCTTGACGCGCTGGGCTGACCTTAGCCGGGCTCCTGCCGCAGATCAGGCCGCAAGGTTGGCCGCAGGCGGTAAGCGACTTGCGGCCAACCTTGGCAGCCGTTGTGTGTTTCACGCGGCAGGCGCGGGTCTTGCCCGCTCAGCCGGCGCGCTGCCCCCACCACAGCCCGGTGCGGGTGGTGAAGCTGCCGTCGGCTTCCAGCTGCAGCGCAGCGGCGACTTCCTGCGGTGCTTCCTGCTGCAACTGGCGCAGCATGGCGACTTTTTCCGGCGGCGTGCGCATGCGGCTGACCCAGCTGCCGAACTCCAGCCGCAGCGGCCAGTGCTCGTGCTGTTGCAGGGTGATGCCGGCGTCGGCCAGCAGCTGGCGCCATTCCGCGTCGGAGCGGTCGCGGATGTGGGAGCGGTCGCGCAGCAGTTCCCAGCACTGCAGATGGGTGTCGACCAGCGCGTCGGCGTCGGTTTCCACGTCGATCAGCAGCAGGTAGCCGCCCGGGCGCAGCACGCGGCGCATTTCCTGCACGCCGGCGGCGAGGTCCAGCCAGTGGTGGGCGCTGTAGCGGCTGGCGACCAGATCGAAGCTGGCGTCGGCAAACGGCAGCGCGGCGGCGTCGCCCTGTTGCGTGGCGATATTGGCGTGACCGTTGGCGGTGGCCGCTGCGGCGACGGTGGCCAGCATCGCCGGCGCCGGGTCCAGCGCCACCACTTCGCCCAGCAGTGGTGCCAGCGCGAAGCTGAGGTGGCCGGCGCCACAGCCGACATCGAGGCCGCGGCTGTGGCGCGGCAGGTGGGCGGCGACCAGCTGCTGCGCGGCGGCGAGGTCGGGGCCGGCGGCGTGCACCGCGCTGGTGAGGTAGGCTTGCGCCTGCGGGTCGAACTGTTGCCGGGTGGCCTGCTGATGGCTGCTCATGTCGTATGCTCTGCAAGATGGAGTCACGACCTTAACCGCTGCCGGATAGGGGTACAAGATAAGCAGTTATCATGGTATTGGCGCTACCTGCCTGCCGCCGTGGCACTGGCCCGTGCACGCCGCCGGCGCAAAAAGCGGCTATGGTAAGCAGGACAGGGCGCTGGCGGTGCTCATGAGTATTCAACCCCGATCAAGGAGCCGTCGTGACTTCACGTGCACAGACCCTGCTGCTGACCGCGCTGGCGATGCTGGCCTTTGCCGGCAATTCGCTGTTGTGCCGGCTGGCACTGAGCAGCACCGGCATCGACGCCGCCAGTTTCACCGCAATCCGCCTGCTGTCCGGTGCGCTGATGCTGGCGGCGCTGGTCGTGTGGCAAACGCGGCAGTGGCCGGTGGCCGGCAGCTGGCGCGGCGCGGTGGCACTGTTCGTCTACGCCGCCGCGTTCTCGTTTGCCTATCTCAGCCTGCCGGCGGCCAGCGGTGCGCTGTGCCTGTTCGGCGCGGTGCAGGCGACCATGATCGCCTGCGGCTGGTGGCAGGGAGAACGGCTGGCCGCCCGCCAGTGGCTGGGTTTTGTCGCCGCGCTGGGTGGGCTGCTGTTGCTGTTGCTGCCGGGGGCGTCGGCACCGCCGCTGGGCGGCATGTTGCTGATGCTGCTGGCCGGTGCGGCGTGGGGCGCGTATTCGCTGCTCGGGCGCGGCGCCGGCGATGCCACCGCGGTGACCGCCGGCAATTTCCTGCGCGCGCTACCGTTGGCGTTGCTGCTGTGGCTGTGGCAGGCGCCGCCGCTGTCGCCGCCGGTGGCCGGGGTGGGGTACGCGGTGGCGTCCGGGGCGCTGGCGTCGGGCATCGG
Source organism: Vogesella sp. AC12 (assembly GCF_024437575.1). Taxonomy (NCBI): domain Bacteria; kingdom Pseudomonadati; phylum Pseudomonadota; class Betaproteobacteria; order Neisseriales; family Chromobacteriaceae; genus Vogesella; species Vogesella sp. AC12. Next base: position 62,944 of record NZ_JANFNU010000012.1, on the reverse strand, counting down.
CTACGCCATCTGGTATCGCGCGCTGCGCGGGCTGAGCGCCAGCAGCGCGGCCACGGTGCAGCTGAGCGTGCCGCTGCTGACGGCGCTGGCCGGCTGGCTGCTGCTGGCCGAGCAGCCGGGTTGGCGCCTGCTGCTGGCGGCGCTGGCGATACTCGGCGGCATCGCGCTGGTGATCCGCGCGCGGCCGGCACGCGCCTAGGCGGATTTCAGCTGCAGCAGGTCCCAGCGGTTGCCGTAGAGATCCTCGAACACCACTACCGTGCCGTAGGCTTCCTCGCGCGGAGACTCACAGAAGTGCACACCGCGCGCCTGCATCGCGTGATAGTCGCGCCAGAAGTCGTCGCTTTCCAGAAACAGCCATACGCGGCCGCCGGCCTGGTGGCCGATGAATGCCGCCTGCTCCGCCGTCGAGGGCTGCGCCAGTACCAGTGCGCAGTGACCGGCGCCGCGCGGGCTGACCACGACCCAGCGCTTGTGTCCCTGCGGCTGGTCTTCCAGCAGTTCAAAACCGAGCTTGTCGACATACCAGGCGATGGCGGTGTCGTAGTCGTGTACCAGCAGTGCGACGCGGGAGAGGTGCTGTGCCATGAGTGGCTCCGTTGAGGGTTGGCCGCACAGTATGCGTGCCAGTGGCCGCGGCGGGAACGGCGCGCGCCGGCGGCGGTCTGATCTACGGCGCCGCTCGTGTGAATGTCATTTTTCATTGCGCGGCAACTGCACTACCATGGGCGCTTGCCCGCCCACCTGCTGACTATCCGCCCATGTATCGCGTCCTGTTGTTACTTGCCTGCCTGCCCCTGACTGCCCACGCGCTGGATTACCGCGTCGAGCTGGCGGCGCCGTCGGAACTGGACGTGCTGCTGCGCGGCAACCTCGACCTGTACACGCTGCAGCAGGACGAGGCGCTGACGGCGCAGGATCTGGACAGCATCGTGGCCGGCACCCCGGCCGAGGCGCGCGCGCTGCTGGAGACCGAGGGCTATTTCGGCAGCGAGGTCAAGGTCAGCCGCGACGGCAATCTGGTGCGGGTGCAGGTCAGCGCCGGCGCGCCGGTGATCGTCAGCGCGGTCGATGTCACGCTGCAGGGGCCGGTGCGGCAGCAGGCGGACTACAGCCGCTTTCTTTCCAAGGTGATGGAAGACTGGGCGCTGCCGGAGGGCGCGGTGTTCCGCCAGGACGACTGGGACAACAGCAAGAAGGCGGCGCTGCGCCCCTTCCTGCTCGACCGCTTCCCGCAGGCCAGGCTCACCGCCGCGCAGGTGCGCATCGACCCGGCCAGCCGCCAGGCGCGGGTGACGCTGACGGTGGACAGCGGGCCGCTGATCCGCTTCGGCGACTTCCGCATCGACGGCCTGCAGCGCTATCCGGCCAGCATCGTCAGCGGCATGGCCGATTTCGCGCCCGGCGCGCCGTACGCGCAGCCGTCGCTGGTGGCGTTGCAGGCGGCGCTGGAGAACGATCCGCACTTCACCGGCGTGGTGGTGGCGCCGCTGTGGGAACAGCTGCACGACGACACCGTGCCGCTGGGCATCACCCTGAGCGAGCAGCAGCGGCAGAAGCTGGAGGTCGGCCTCAACTACAGCACCGGTGACGGCGCCGGCACCCGCCTGGGCTACGAGCACTACAACCTGCTGCGCCGCGGCTATACCGGCTCGGTGGCCTACGACTGGAAAAAGTCGCGGCAGCAGCTGGATCTGGGCCTCGGCTTTGCGCGCGGCAGCGACGGCTACGCGCACAGCCTCAACCTGCAGCAGCGCCACGCCGAGCAGAACCTGACCATCACCGACGCCACCGAGCTGGGCCTGTTCCGCGTGCGCCAGCGCGGAGAGATCGAGGCCCGCTTCGGCGTGGAATACCTGATCGAACGCGAGAAGATCGAGGGCGAGGCCACCCGCGACAACAAGGCGCTGATCCTGTCCTACGGCTGGGCGCAGCGCGCGGTGGACAACCCGCTGCGCCCCGGGTCCGGCTATCTGCTGGAGGGCCACCTGTCCGGCGCCGGGCTGGCGGCGGACACCCGTTTCCTGCGCGCCTACGGCCGCGGCGCGCTGTACTGGAGCCCGTCCTTCATGCGCGGCACCTGGCTGACGCGGCTGGAGCTGGGCCAGGTGTGGGCCGACGACGCGCTGCAGGTGCCGGCGTCGCGCCTATTCAAGGCCGGCGGTGTCGGCAGCGTGCGCGGCTACGACTACCAGAGCCTCGGCATCGTCAGCCCGGACAGCGGCGCGATCACCGGCGGCCGCGTGCTGGCGACCGCGACGCTGGAATACCAGTACCCGCTGACGCCGGCGTGGCGTCTGGCGGCGTTTGTCGATGGCGGTGACGCCGCCGACAGCTGGCAGAGCTGGCGCCTGGCGCGGGCGCAGGGGGTCGGCGTGCGCTGGCTCAGCCCGCTGGCGCCGCTGGCCTTCGACATCGCCTATGGCGCGCGCGACCAGCGCTGGCGCTGGAACCTCAACCTGGGGCTGGCCTTCTGATGGCGCACACCGAAGACCTGCTGCCGTCGTCATCCCTGCCGCCCCCATCCCTGCCATCGGCGGCGCCGCCGGATACCCCGACACCGCCGCCTGCGCCGCGTCGCCGCCTGAGATGGCTGCGCTGGCTGCTGTTGCTGAGCCTGCTGTTCTTGCTCGGTGTCGGCGGCGCGCTGGCGTGGTTCACCGCCACGCCGGCCGGCTTCGCCAGCCTGTGGCCGCTGCTGGAGCGCGCCAGTGGCGGCCAGCTCAAGGTTGGCCGCAGCCACGGCACGCTGTGGCATGGCTTCGTGCTGGAAGACCTCCGCTGGCAGACGCCGCAACAGCAGCTGGCGCTGAGCCGGCTGCAGCTGGCGTGGTCGCCGCAGCGGCTGTGGCAGCGCCAGTTGCAGATCGAACAGCTGCACCTTGGCGTGCTGCGCTATCACAGCAGCAAGCCGTCCGACGGCAGCCCGCCGCAGCTGCCGGCCCACCTGCGCCTGCCGCTGGACGTCGCCATCGACAGCCTGCGGCTGGACGCGCTGCAGCTGGGCGACGCGCCGCCGCTGCTGAACGCGCTTGACGCCGGCTACTACTACCAGCAACAGCAGCACGCGCTGGTGTTGCGCCGGCTGGACAGCCGCTGGGGGCGGATGTACGCCAGCGTGGCGCTGGGCAGCAGCGCGCCGTTCGCGCTCGGCGGGCGGCTGGAATACGACGGCGTGCTGGAAGGCGTCGCCAGCCGCGGCGTGCTGACGCTGCAGCAGTCGCTGCTGGCGCCGCGCGTCAGCGGCACCGTCAGCGCGCTGGGACTGTCGGCCGACCTGAAGGCACGGCTGCGGCCGTTCGCGCCGCAGGCCTTGCAACGCCTGCAGCAGCTGGACGTGCGCATCGGCGGCATCAATCCGCAGGCACTGCAGCCGGGCTGGCCGCAGGCGCGGCTGGGTCTCGCGCTGCAGCTGGCGCCGGGGGCGGGTGGCGTGCTCGACGGCGGCGTGTCGCTGATCAACTACCAGCCCGGTGCGCTCAGCGCGCAGCGGCTGCCGCTGTCGCTGCTGTACGGCCCGTTCCAGATCCGCGACGACACCCTGCTGCTGAACAATCTGGTGGCGGAGCTGGCCGACGGCCGCGCCACCCTCAACGGCCGCGTCAGCGCCAGCGCGCTGGCACTGGCGCTGCGGCTGGACGGCATCCACAGCCAGGCGCTGCTGGCCAGCCTGCCATCGCACCGTATCGGCGGCGACATCCGCGTGTCCGGCAGCCCGCGCGCGCCGCGGCTGGCCCTGGCGCTGGCCAGCGGCAAGCTGTCGCTGCGCGGTGGACTGGCGCTGCCGGCGCCGCAGCAGTGGCAATTGCAGCAGCTGCAGCTGGGCACCGGCGCCGGCCGGTTGCTGCTGGACGGCACGCTGGCGCTGGGCGCGGTGCCGCAGCTGGACGCGCGCGGCAAGCTGCAGGCGCTGAACCCGGCGGCGCTGTCGCCGCAGCTGCCGGTGGGCAATATCAACGGCAATTTCAGCGCCAGGGTACGGCTGGCGCAGGCGCCGCAGGGCGAGCTGCAGTTGCAGCTGACGCCGGGCACGCTGTCCGGCGCGCCGCTGTCCGGCCGGCTGCAGGCCAGCTGGCAGGCGCAGCGGCTACGCACGCTGCAGGGTCAGCTGCAACTGGGCGGCAACAGCCTGCGACTGAATGGCAGCTACGGCAAACCCGGCGACCGGCTGCAGATGCTGCTCGACGCGCCGCAGCTGGGCCTGCTCGGCCCGGTGTTCTCCGGGCGGGTGCGCGGCGAGCTGGATCTGGGCGGGGTGCCGGCACGGCCGCAGGTGCGCGCCGACCTGCAGGCCAGCAACCTGCGCCTGCCGGGGGCGCTGGCGGTGGCCAGCCTCAGCCTGCAGGGCGAGAGCGGCATCGCCGACGACAGTCCGTTCCGTATCCGCCTCGATGGCCGTACGCTGACGCTGGGCGACAAGCAGCTGGCGCGGCTGAGCCTGCAGGCCGACGGCAGCCGTCTGGCGCACCGGCTGCAGCTGAGCGCCGACGGTCGCCTGCAACAGCATGAACAGCAGCTGGCACTGCAGCTGGCCGGTGGTTTCGAGCGCGGCAGCAGCAACTGGCGCGGCACGTTGCAGCAGCTGGAGGGCAGCGGCTGGCTGCCGCTGCGCCTGCAGCAGCCGGTGGCGCTGCGCGCGGGGGCGGCCAACGTGGCACTGGCGGCCAGCCGCTGGCAGGCGCTGGGCGCGCAGTGGCAGCTGGGCGAGAGCCGCTGGCAGCGCGGCGGCGGCTGGCGCAGCGAGGGCCGGGTGCAGGGGCTGGCCTTGTCGGCGCTGGCGCCGTGGTTCAGCCCGTCGCTGCGGCAGACGCTGGTGTTCGACGCCGGCTGGCAAGTGCGCAGCGCGCAAGGTTGGCCGCAGGGCAGCGTGCAGCTGCAGCGCACGCAGGGTGATGTCTGGCTGCCGGCCCCGGCCGGCGAGCAGGCGCTGGGGCTGAGCCGGGCGACGCTGAGCGTCGGCCTCGGTGAACGCGGGCCGCTGGCGCTGGCGCTGGACAGCCGTTTCGGCAAGCTCGCCGCCGACGGCAGCGTGCTGTGGGGCAACGGCGGCAACGTCGCCAACGCGGCGCTGACCGGCAGCGTGCGGCTGCAGGTGCCGTCGCTGGCACTGGCACAGCCGTGGCTGAAGGCGGGCATGGAATTGTCCGGCAGCCTCGACGCCACGCTGCAGCTGGGCGGCACGCTGTCGTCGCCGACGCTGGACGGGCCGCTGCTGGGCCACGACCTGCGCTTCGTCGAGCGCCGCAACGGCATCCGCCTGGAGCAGGGCCAGCTGCAGGCGCGGCTGGCCGGCCAGCAGCTGCTGATCGACAGCCTGCGCTTCGGCAAGCAGGGCGAGCTGACCGGCAGCGGCCGCATCGACCTGTTCCAGACGACGCCGGACGTGCTGCTGCTGCTCGACTTCAAGCGCTTTGCCGCGCTGGAGCGGCCGGGGCGGCGCCTGCTGCTGTCCGGGCGCAGCCGCGTCGAGGTGCGGCAGCGGGTGGTGACGCTGAGCGGCAACCTCAGCGTCGACGAGGGCCGCATCGACATCCCGAAACTGGGCGGGCCGCGGCTGTCCGACGACGTGGTGGTGGTGGGGCGCGAGGTGGTCGACGATGCCGGCAACCGCTGGCCGCTGGCGCTGGACCTGCGCATCGCGCTCGGTGACAAGCTGCGCTTCGGCGGCAACGGGCTGGAGGCGTGGCTGGGCGGCGAGGTGCGGCTGCTGGCAGAGCAGGGCGGCACGCTGCAGGCGCGCGGCCAGATCCGCGTCGACAAGGGGCGCTTCAAGGCCTACGGCCAGGACCTGGACATCACCCGCGGCCTGATCACCTTCAGCGGGCCGCTGGACAACCCGGCGCTGGACCTGCGCACCACGCGCCGCTTCTCGCCGGTCGGCGCCGGGGTCGAGGTGCGCGGCGCGCTGCTGAGGCCGACGGTGAAGCTGGTGGCGGACGAGGCGATGTCGGAAAAGGACAAGCTGTCGTGGCTGGTGCTGGGCCGCGCCGCCGCGGTTGGCGACAACACCGGTGGCGCCGGTGCCGCCGCCGGTGGCCTGCTCGCCGGCCTGATCAACGACCAGGTCGGGCTGTTCGACGACATCGGCGTGCAGTCGCGGGCGGAAAGCACCAGCAGCGCCGGCGTGGTCAGCCCGGCGGAGCAGGTGGTGACGCTGGGCAAGCAGCTGACGCGCGAGCTGTATGTCGGCTACGAGTACGGGCTGCGTAGCGCCGAGCAGGCGCTGAAGGTCAGCTACCAGCTGTCGCGCACGCTGTCGCTGATCGGCCGCGCCGGCCGCGACGCGTCGTCGGAATTGCGCTACACCCGCCGCTTCGACTGAGCCGCGGTGCAGTGCCGGCGGCAACGGAGCGCAATGGCGCGATGCGGCGCTAAAACGCCTGCGGCCTGCTGCTTCGTCGCCAGCGAAACGCCGCTGCCTGAGCCGTTCTGGTCTCGCGTGCGCGCGACAGCTTGAACGGGCTTTAGGCGTCAGACCGCGTCGGCCGGTGCCTGCAGCCGGCACAGCGCCAGCGCGTCGTTGACCGCCAGCGGCCGGCCGGTGAGGAAGCCCTGCACCGTGTCGCAGCCCAGCGCCTGCAGCGCCGCCAGCTCGGCCTCGGTTTCCACGCCTTCGGCCAGCGACTCCATGTCCAGATTGCGCGCCAGGGTGATGATGGCGGAGACGATGGCGGCGTTGTCGCGGTTGTGCTGCAGCTCGCTGACGAAGGAGCGGTCGATCTTCACCGTGTCCGGCGCGAAGTTCTTCAGGTAGGCAAGGCTGGAGTAGCCGGTGCCGAAATCGTCCACCGCCAGCCGCACCCCCAGCGCCTTGATGCCAGCCAGCTGCTGCCGCACCGGGCCGCTGTAGTCGATCAGCGTGCCCTCGGTCACTTCCAGTTCCAGCAGCGCCGGCGGCAGGTCGCTGTCGCGCAGCACCCGCGCCACCTCGGCGCAGAAGTCGCCGTGGGTCAACTGCCGCGCCGAGACGTTGACGGCGATGGTCAGCTGCCGGCCGTGGCGCACCCACTCCGTCGCGGTGCGGCAGGCCTGTTCCAGCACCCACAGTCCCAGCTCGGTGATCACGCCGGAATCCTCGGCCACCGGGATGAAGCGCGCCGGCGACACCAGACTGCCGTCCGCCTGGCGCCAGCGCAGCAGCGCCTCGAAGCCGTTGAGGCGGCGGCTGGCGATGTGGTACTTCGGCTGCAGCTCGAGATAGAACTGTTGCTGCGCCATCGCCAGGCGCAGCTGGTTTTCCAGCAGCAGCCGCTCGCTGACCTCGGCGGTCATGCTGGCGGTGAAGAAGCGGAACGCGTTGCGGCCGCTGGCCTTGGCCTGGTACATCGCCATGTCGGCATTCTTGAGCAGCACTTCCGGGCTGCTGCCGTCGGCCGGCGACACCGCGATGCCGATGCTGGCGCTGATCACCAGCGTGTGGCCGCGCAGGGTGAACGGCGCCTCCAGCACCTGCAGCACGCGCTCGGCGACCATGCCGGCCTGCGCGCTGCCGGACAGCTCCGGCAGGATGATGACGAACTCGTCGCCGCCGGTGCGGCCAACGGTGTCCATCTCGCGCAGCATGTGCTGGGTGCGGCTGGCGACCTGGCGCAGCAGCTCGTCGCCGGCGTCGTGGCCGAGGGTGTCGTTGACGTTCTTGAAGCGGTCGAGATCCATGAACAGCACCGCCACCGCGTGCTGCTTGCGCTCGGCCAGGTGCAGCGACTGCTGCAGGCGGTCGTGCAGCAGCAGGCGGTTGGGCAGGTTGGTGAGGAAGTCGTACTCGGCGAGGTGCTGCACCCGCGCCTCGGTGGCCTTGCGCTCGCTGATGTCGGAGAACAGCGCCACGTAGTGGCTGATGCTGCCGTCGCCGTTGCGCACCTGGTTGATGGTCAGCCACTCCGGGTAGATTTCGCCGTTTTGGCGCCGGTTCCAGATCTCGCCGCTCCAGTAGCCGCGCGCGTGCAGGTGGTTCCACATGTCGCGGTAGAAGGCGGCGTCGTGGCGGCCGGAGTTGAGCAGCGCCGGGGTGTTGCCCAGCGCCTGGGCCTCGCTGTAGCCGGTGATGTCGCTGAAGGCGCGGTTGACGGCGATGATGCGGCTGTCGGCGTCGGTGATCAGGATCGCCTCCGAGCTGGCCTCGAACACCGTTGCGGCCAACCTTTGCTGCCGCTCGTGGCTGACGCGGGCGCTGATGTCGCGCGCGGTGGCGCAGCGGTAGTACTCGCCCTGGTAGCTGAGGCCGGTGAGGCTGATCTCCAGCGTCACCTCGCCGCTGCAGCAGCGCACGCTGCGCACGTAGTGGTGCTGGCCGCCGCTGAAGCGCTCCTCGAACAGCTCCGGCATGCGGTGCTCGTTGCCGTCGCAGAAGCAGCGCTTGGCCGCCTCGTTGTGGTACACCACGCGGCCCTGCGCGTTGAGCAGCACGATGGCGTCGGCGGCGCTGTCGCTCATGTAGCGCGTCAGCTCGATCTCGCGCGCCTTGTCCTCCACCTGCCGCTGCGACGCCTGCAGCCGCTGCTGGTACTGCGCGATCAGCGCCCCCAGCCAGCGGCTGAAGTGCACCGAGAACAGCCACGCCAGGCACACCGCCAGCGTCAGGATCAGCAGCGTGGTCAGCACCCGGTTGCGCGTCTTCTCGCCCAGCGCCTGCGCCTGCGCGGCGCCGGACAGCGTCAGCTCGCGCTCGGGGATGATGCTGACCACCCGCCACTGCCAGGACGGCACCAGCGCCACGTAGGCGCTGTAGCGCTGGCTGCCGCCGGCGGCGGGATGGCTGAAGCTGACGAAATACTGCGACGGCGTGGCCGCCAGCTGCTGCTGCAGCGCGGCGGGCAGGGTGAAGCCGCGCTGGCCCGGCAGCTGGCGCAGGCGGCCGTGCTGGTCGATGACGGCGAAGAAGCCGCGCTCGCCGACCGGCATCTGCGCCAGCGTCTGCAGCGCCTGCTGCTGCAGGTCTTCTTCCACGTTCAGCACGTACTCGCCGCCGCCGATCAGCCAGCCGAACGGCTCGAAGCGGCGCGAGTAGGCGATCTTTTCCGACATGAACGTCTCGCCGGGGCGGTACCAGCGATAGCTGGCAAAGCCGCTGCCGGCGTGGTTGTCCACCGACAGCAGCAGCTTGCGCATGATGTAGGCGCCCTGGTCGTCCTGGTTGTCGAGCAGGTTGCGGCCTTCGCGCTGCGGGCTGGTCGGCAGCAGCACGCAGTCGCCGTCGAGGGTATCGATGAAGTAGTAGCCGCGGCCGCCGAAGTAGCGCAGCGGGCGCAGGCTTTCCACGATCTCGCGTTGCAGCGCCGCATCGCTCAAGCGGCCGTGGTGGCGGCGGTACAGGCTGTCGGCCAGCACATAGGCCTGGTCGACCTGCTCGCGCAGGCGCAGGCGCAGGATGTCCTGCGTCTGCGAGTACAGCGTCTCCAGCGAGTTGCTGGCGTGGTCGCCGTAGGCCTTGAGGAAGGTCTGGCCGCGCAGCCGCGCCTCTTCCGCCACCACCGAGCTGCCGTCGCGGTAGTCGCGCCACTGCTGGTAGAAAAAGTAGCTGGCCAGCAGCAGCACCACCATCAGCACCAGCCCCAGCATGCCGCTTAGTTGTAATCGCGCAAGTTTGTGGTGATCTGTCATGGAAGCGGGTGGTGGGGGTGGTGGGGGGGAGGAACAGTATAGGGAGCCGCTCGCGGCGGCGGATTGATAATTGTCAGTGCCGGGCGGCGCTTTGCGCTACAATCCGCGCCGGGAAGTCGGCCAGGCAGTCGCCGCGTGCTTGCACGGGGAGGAAAGTCCGGGCTCCAAAGGGCAGGATGCTGGCTAACGGCCAGGCGTCGTGAGGCGACGGAAAGTGGAACAGAGAGCTGAACCGCCGATGGCCGGATGTGTCACCCGCAAGGGTGCGCATCGTACTGTTCAGGGCAGAATACGCGCTGCGTGCAGCGTACGTTTTGCGTTAGTGCTGGTTCGCCAGCCCGCTGACAGCGGCACAGGCAAGGGTGAAAAGGTGCGGTAAGAGCGCACCGCGGACGTAGCGATACGGACGGCAGGCTAAACCCCATCCGGAGCAAGACCAAATAGGGGTACATTGGCGTGGCCCGCGCTGTACCCGGGTAGGTTGCTTGAGCTTGTCGGTAACGGCAAGACTAGAGGAATGACTGTCCAACGACAAAACCCGGCTTATCGACCGACTTCCCACCCCCATCCCTTCCGCAACATCCCCCGTTTTTCACTTGTCATGCAGCCGGCCGCCAGCGGCCAAGGCCACGCAGCAGCCGGCGTTGTTTTAGCTTAAAAAATAAGCAAAAAGGTTTTTACCGCCTGCGCAAAAGGCAGTACAATGGCCGCCCTTTCGCCCTCCATGTCTTTCTTTTGCAATGCAAATCGGCCCTTACACGCTCAAGAACCAGCTGATCGTTGCCCCCATGGCGGGTGTCACCGACCGGCCGTTCCGCATGCTGTGCAAGAGACTGGGCGCCGGCATGGCGGTGTCGGAGATGATCACCGCCAACAAGGCGTTGTGGACCACCAAGAAAACCCTGCTGCGCGCCGACCATAGCGGCGAAGTCGAGCCCATCGTGGTGCAGATCGCCGGCGGCGACGCGGCGATGCTGGCCGAGGCGGCGCAGCTGAACGTGGCGCGCGGGGCGCAGATCATCGACATCAACATGGGTTGCCCGGCGAAGAAGGTGTGCAATGTCGCCGCCGGCTCCGCGCTGCTGCGCGACCTCGACAACGTTGGCCGCATCCTCGACGCGGTGGTGCGCGCGGTGGACGTGCCGGTGACGCTGAAGACCCGCACCGGCTGGAGCAGCGAGGTGAAGACCGCGCTGCAGGTGGCGAAGATGGCCGAGGAGGCCGGCGTCGCGGCGCTGGCGCTGCACGGGCGCACCCGCGAGGACATGTACCGCGGTGCCGCCGAGTACGACACCATCGCCGCGGTGAAGCAGGCGGTGGCGATCCCGGTGATCGCCAACGGCGACATCGACAGCCCGCACAAGGCGAAGCAGGTGCTGGACGATACCGGCGCCGACGCGATCATGATCGGCCGCGCCGCGCAGGGGCGGCCGTGGATTTTCCGCGAGATCCAGCATTTTCTGGATACCGGCGAGACGCTGCTGCCGCCGCGCATCAGCGAGATCGACGACATCATGCAGGGCCACCTCGACGAGCTGTACCGTTTTTACGGCGAATATTCCGGCTGCCGCATCGCGCGCAAGCACATCGCCTGGTACACCCGCGGCCTGCGTGGCAGCAACGAATTCCGTCAGGCGATGTACGCGCTGGAATCGACCAGCACGCAGCGCCAGGCAGTGGCACAGTATTTTGCGCAGCTGGCGGCCAGTTCCGAGCGGCTGGAGTACGTGTCCACCGGACCGCACGAGGATGAGGACGCGACAGAGTGTGCGGGCGATTAAGCAACAATACGAAGCGGCAAACCATGAACAACAATAACGACGATATTTCCCATTGCGTCAGGCTGGCGATGGAGCAGTACTTCCGCGACCTGGACGGCGAGATGCCGGCCGCCATCTATGACATGGTGCTGGCGCGGGTGGAAAAACCGCTGCTGGAGGTGGTGCTCAACCACACCCAGGGCAACCAGACGCGCGCGGCCGAGCTGCTCGGCCTCAACCGCAACACGCTGCGCAAGAAGATGAAATCGTACGACCTGATTTGAAACCGAAGCCATCCGCCGTCGCGGATGGCTTTTCTTTGGATAACGAACTCCCCTGCAGCGCAGGGGCGGGGGACGGGATCACCAGCACCGGCCGGCGCCAGCGCGCCGGCCGGTATACAGCAAGATTTGAGTTGGCCGCGGGCGTGCCCGTTGCCACGTTTTACTTTGAAGGCGGTAGAAAACCATGACCAAGATCGAACGTGCGCTGATCAGCGTTTCTGACAAAACCGGCGTACTGGCATTTGCCCAGGCCCTGGCCGGCTTTGGTGTCGAAATCCTCTCCACCGGCGGCACCTCCAAGCTGCTGCGCGACGCCGGCGTGCCGGTGATCGACGTATCGGACTACACCGGCTTCCCGGAAATGCTGGACGGCCGGGTCAAGACCCTACACCCGAAAGTGCACGGCGGCATCCTCGGCCGTCGCGACCTGCCGGAGCACGTCGCCACCATGCAGGAACACGGCATCGGCAACATCGATCTGGTGTGCGTGAACCTCTACCCGTTCGAAGCCACCATCGCCAACCCGGACTGCCCGCTGGAAGACGCCATCGAGAACATCGACATCGGCGGCCCGACCATGGTGCGCTCCGCTGCGAAAAACTGGCAGCACGTCGCCATCGTCACCGATGCCGCTGACTACGAAACCCTGGCCGCAGAAATGACGGCCAATGGCGGCAAGCTGTCCAAGCTGACCCGCCTCAACCTGTCGAAGAAGGCGTTCACCCACACCGCCGCCTACGACGGTGCGATCTCCAACTACCTGACCAGCCTGGTCGAAGGCGTCGACAGCGGCGTGCCGGAACGCGTGGCGTTCCCGAACCGCCTGAATGCGCAGTTCATCAAGGTGCAGGACATGCGCTACGGCGAGAACCCGCACCAGGCTGCCGCCTTCTACCGCGACCTCGATCCGGCCGCCGGCACCATCGCCGGCTACCGCCAGCTGCAGGGCAAGGAACTGTCCTACAACAACATCGCCGACGCCGATGCGGCGTGGGAAGCGGTGAAGACCTTCGACGCGCCGGCCTGCGTGATCGTCAAGCACGCCAACCCGTGCGGCGTGGCCATCGCCAGCGACACCCTGAGCGCTTACAAGCTGGCGTTCGCCACCGACACCACCAGCGCCTTCGGCGGCATCATCGCCTTCAACCGTCCGGTGGATGCCGAGACCGTTGAAGCGGTGACCGGCCAGTTCCTGGAAGTGCTGATGGCACCGGCGTTCACCGACGAAGCCAAGGCCATCATCGCCGCCAAGAAAAACGTGCGCGTGCTGGAGATCCCGCTGGAAGCCGGTGCCAACCGCTACGAGCTGAAGCGCGTCGGCGGCGGCGTGCTGGTGCAGACCCCGGACATCCGCAACGTCGGCCTCGACGAGCTGCGCGTGGTGACCAAGCGTGCGCCGACCGAACAGGAAATGGCCGACCTGCTGTTCGCCTGGCGCGTCGCCAAGTATGTGAAGTCCAACGCGATCGTGTTCTGCAAGAATGGCCAGACCGCCGGTATCGGCGCCGGCCAGATGAGCCGCGTCGACTCCACCCGCATCGCCGCGCGCAAGGCGCAGGATGCCGGCCTCAGCCTGATCGGTGCCGTGGCCTCCAGTGACGCGTTCTTCCCGTTCCGCGACGGCATCGACGTGATCGCCGAGCAGGGCATCAAGGCCATCATCCAGCCGGGCGGCTCCATGCGTGACGACGAGGTGTTCGCCGCCGCCGACGAGCACGGCATCGCCATGGTGCTGACCGGCGTGCGTCACTTCCGCCACTAATCTTCAATCGTTGCAAAGGTTGGCCGCAGCCTGCGGCCAACCGTGGCAGATCCGACCTCAAGGAAGCTGAGTCATGAAAGTACTCGTTATCGGTGCCGGCGGCCGCGAACACGCGCTGGCCTGGCGTGTGGCGCAATCGCCGCGCGTGTCCAAGGTATTCGTGGCGCCGGGTAACGCCGGTACCGCGCTCGATCCGCACCTGAGCAATGTCGCCATCACGGCCATTCCCGAGCTGATCGAGTTTGTAAAGCACGAGCAGATCGAACTGACCGTGGTCGGCCCGGAAGCGCCGCTGGCCGCCGGCGTGGTCGACGCCTTCCGCGCCGCCGGCCTGAAGATCTTCGGCCCGACGCAGTACTGCGCGCAGCTGGAAAGCTCCAAGGACTTCGCCAAGGCCTTCATGAAGCGCCACGGCATTCCGACCGCCGGCTACGAAACCTTCAGCGATGCCGCTGCCGCCCACGACTACGTTGCCCGCAAGGGTGCGCCGATCGTGATCAAGGCCGACGGCCTGGCCGCCGGCAAGGGCGTGGTGGTGGCGATGACGCTGGACGAGGCGCACGCCGCGATCGACGACATGCTGCTGGGTAACAAGATGGGTGACGCCGGCTCGCGCGTGGTGATCGAGGACTTCCTCGAAGGCGAGGAAGCCAGCTTCATCGTGATGGTCGACGGCGACAACGTGCTGGCGATGGCCACCAGCCAGGACCACAAGCGCCTGCTCGACGGCGACATGGGCCCCAACACCGGCGGCATGGGCGCCTACAGCCCGGCACCGGTGGTGACACCGGAAGTGCACCACCGCGCGATGCGCGACATCATCCTGCCGACGGTGCGCGGCATGAAGGCCGACGGTCACAGCTATACCGGCTTCCTGTACGCCGGGCTGATGATCGACAAGCAGGGCAACCCGTACACCATCGAGTTCAACTGCCGCTTCGGCGATCCGGAAACGCAGCCGATCATGGCGCGCCTGAAGTCCGACTTCACCGTGTTGCTGGAGGCCGGCATCAACGGCACCCTCGACAAGGTGGAAGCGGAGTGGGACCGCCGCGTGGCAATGGGCGTGGTGCTGGCTGCCGCCGGCTACCCGGACGCGCCACGCAAGGGTGACGTGATCAGCGCCATCCCGGCCGCCACCGACGACACCTTCACCTTCCACGCCGGCAGCAGCGTCAACGACGCCGGCCAGCTGGTCACCAGCGGTGGCCGCGTGCTGTGCGTGGTCGGCCTCGGCGACAGCGTGCGCGTGGCGCAGCAGAAGGCGTACGCGGTCGCCGACCAGATCCAGTTCGCCGGCAAGCAGCTGCGCCGCGACATCGGCAACCGTGCGCTGAACCGCGCCAAGTAAGGCGTGACGGCAGGCAGGCAACGGCACCTTCGGGTGCCGTTTTTCATGGTGGCTACCGCGGAAAAGCTTGCGGTAGCGGGCCGTGCGCGCGGTCTACACTGCAGTAAGCGTTGGCAAGAAAGGGTATGCCATGAACTTCCTGCGTCGCGTTGGCCTGCTGTATTGCCTGGCGTTGCCCGTGCACGCCGCCGAGCCGCTGCAGCTGCGGCTGCTGACCGAAGACTTTCCGCCGTTCAGTATGCAGCTGGCGGACGGCCGGATCGGTGGCCTGTCCAGTGATGTCGTGCGCGAAATCATGCGTCGCGCCGGCATCGGCTACCGCATCGAGCTGCTGCCGTGGGTGCGCGCCTACAACAGCGCGGTGCTGGAACCGAACACCTGCGTCTACTCCACGGCACGCACCGAGCAGCGCGAGTACCAGCTGAAGTGGATCGGCCCGGTGGTGGAAAACCAGTGGGTGCTGTACGGGCGCGACGACGGGCCGCAGGAGCTGAGCAATCTGGAGGCGGCGCGGCGCTACCGGCTGGGCGGTTATACCGGTGATGCCGAGGCCCAATACCTGATCGCCCGCGGCTTCGAGGTCGACCTGGCGTCCAACGACGTGCAGAACCTGCGCAAGCTGCTCGCCGGCCGCATCGACCTGTGGGCGACCGGCAAGCACCTCGGCGCCGCGCTGATCGCCCGCGAAAAGGCCACCGGGCTGCGCCCGCTGCTGACTTTCAATACCGTCTTTCTCTACCTCGCCTGCAACCAGATGATGGCGGACGGCACGGTGCGGCTGCTCAACGAGCACCTGCGAGGGATGCACAAAGACGGCACAGTGGCTAGAATCAACGCCCGATACCTGAACGACTGAACGGAACCCGCCGCGGCGCGCGCGGTCTGTCCGGTCATCACCTTGCGACCTGCCATTACGTGAACCGTCCTTTTCCCCGTCTGCCCCGCCACGGGCAACAGCATGCCGCGCGCGGCCACCTGCAGCAGGGTGGCGTGATCGCCTACGCCACCGAATCCTGTTTCGGGCTGGGCTGCGATCCGTTCGACGTGCGCGCCATCCGCCGCCTGCTGGCGATCAAGGCGCGCCCCAACCACAAGGGCCTGATCGTGATTGCGGCCAACCTTGAGCAACTGCGGCCGCTGATCCGGCCGCTGACGCCGGCGCAGCTGGCCGTCGTCAACCGCTACTGGCCGGGGCCGTACACCTTTTTGCTGCCGGCCGCGCCGCGGGTGCCGGCGTTGCTGCGTGGCCGCCACGACAAGATCGCGGTGCGCATCACCGCCCACGGTGAGGCGGCGGCGCTGTGCCAGGCGCTGGGCCACGCCATCGTGTCGACCTCGGCCAACCGCGCCGGCCAGCGCTCGCTGAAGACGGCGCGCGGCTGCCGCCAGGCCTTCGGTGCGCGGGTGCTGACGCTGCAGGGCCGCATCGGCAAGCGGCGCAAGCCTTCCACCATCATCGATCTCGATACCGGTCGCGTACTGCGCTGACCGCCAACCCAGGAGCCATCGTGCAAGAACTTTCGGTCATTGGTCTTATCCTCCACGCCAGCCTGCCGGTGCAGCTGGTGATGGCGGGGCTGGTGGTGCTGTCCCTGCTGTCGTGGGGCATCATCTTCAACAAGCTGGCGGTACTGCGCCGCGCTCGCCTCGCCACCCAGGACTTCGAGCAGCAGTTCTGGAGCGGCATTGACCTCAACCGCCTGTACGAGGACACCCGCCAGCATCATCGCTCCGCCGGAGTGGAGAAGCTGTTCCAGGCCGGTTTTGCCGAGTTCATCAAGCTGCGGCGCCAGGGCGGCGTCGACAATTCCGAGCAGCTGGACGGCGCCCGCCGCGCGATGCGCGCCGCCGCGCAGCGCGAGCTGGACGCGCTGGACCACCACAACAGTTTCCTCGCCACCGTCGGCTCGGTCAGCCCCTACATCGGCCTGTTCGGCACGGTGTGGGGCATCATGCACGCCTTCATCGGCCTGGGTAACGCCGGCCAGGCCACGCTGGCCACGGTGGCACCGGGCATCGCCGAGGCGCTGATCGCCACCGCCATCGGCCTGTTCGCGGCGATCCCGGCGGTGGTGGCCTACAACCGCTTCGCCGCCGACGTCGACCGCCTCGCCGGCCGTTTCGACTCCTTCATGGAAGAGTTTTCCAATATCCTGCAAAGGTTGGCCGCACGCTGACGCGATGTGCCGGCCGCCGCCGTGCCGTGTCGCCTCGCCAGGCTGCCGCTGATTTTCCCCCGTAATAAGCCGTACGGCCGGCGTCAGCCGGCGCCCGGTCACCAACGCTAAGGACACACAATGCTGCAGATACTCGGTAGGGCATCGTCGATCAATGTGCGCAAGGTCCTCTGGACCTGCGCCGAGCTGGACATCGCATTCGAGCGCGAGGACTGGGGCGCCGGCTTCCGCTCGACGCACAGCCCTGAATTCATGGCGCTGAATCCCAACGCCATGGTACCGGTGATCAGGGACGGTGATTTCGTGCTGTGGGAATCCAATACCATCATCCGCTACCTGGCGTCCCGCTACGGCGGCGAGTCGTTCTATCCGACGCCAGCGCAGGCCAGGGCCAGGGTGGACCAATGGCTGGACTGGCAGGCTACGGATCTCAACAACGCGTGGAGCTATGCCTTCATGTCGCTGGTCCGGCATTCGCCGCAACACCAGGACAGCGCCGCGCTGGTGCAGGCGTGCAGCACGTGGTCGCGGCATATGGCCATCCTCGACCGACAGCTGGACAGTACTGGGGCCTACGTCAGCGGCGACGCGTTTTCACTCGCCGACATCGCCATCGGGCTGTCGGTACACCGCTGGTTTGCCACCCCGCTCGCGCATCCGCCGCTGCCGGCGGTGGCGGCCTATTACGAGCGGCTGAGCCAGCGGCTAGGCTACCTGCTGCACGGCAGGAACGGCATGCCCTGAGCGCACGGGCTGCGGTGTCACACCTGCCCGTTCTGCCTTGAAGCCGACGCCCCGCGTCGGCTTTTTTCATGGCCGCAGCGCGGCTGCGCACAGGGTCTACAGTGAAGCAAGCGGCAGACGGCCGCAGGCAACCGGCAGGAGAACGATGATGAGCGCAGTACGGATGGAACGGGACAGCATGGGCGAGCTGGCGGTGCCGGCCGACGCCCTCTACGGCGCGCAGACCCAGCGTGCGGTGCAGAATTTTCCGGTCAGCGGCCAGCGCCTGCCGGAAGGCTTCATCCGCGCGCTGCTGCTGGCCAAGCTGGCGGCGGCGCGTGCCAATGTCGCGCTGGGGCAGCTGACGGCGGCGCAGGGCGACGCCATCGCCGCCGCCTGCCGCCAGCTGCTGGACGACGCGGCGCTGATGACGCACTTTCCGCTGGACGTGTACCAGACCGGCTCCGGCACCAGCAGCAACATGAACGCCAACGAGGTGATCGCCACCCTCGCCAGCCGCGCGCTGGGCAGCGCGGTGAGCGCCAACGACCACGTCAACTGCGCGCAGAGCAGCAATGACACCATCCCCAGCGCCATCCACATCGCGGCGGCGCTGGCGCTGCGCGAGCAGCTGCTGCCGGCCTTGCAGCACCTGCAACAGACCACGCAGGCCAAGGCGCAGCAGGTCGATCACCACATCAAGACCGGCCGTACCCACCTGATGGACGCGATGCCGGTACGCCTGGGCCAGAGCCTGAACGGCTGGGCGCAGCAGATTGCGGCCAACGTTGGCCACCTGCAGCAGCTGCGGCCCAGCCTGCTGCAGCTGGCGCAGGGCGGCACCGCGGTCGGCACCGGCATCAACGCCGACCCGCAGTTCGCCGCCCGTTTCTGCCAGGAGCTGCAGGCGCTGACCGGGCTGGCGTTCGTGCCGGCGCCGGACTATTTCGCGGCGATGGGGGCGCAGGACACCGCGGTGGCGCTGTCCGGCCAGCTGCGCACCACGGCGGTGTCGCTGATGAAGATCGCCAACGACCTGCGCTGGATGAATTCCGGGCCGCTGGCCGGGCTGGGCGAGATCGAGCTGGAGGCGCTGCAGCCGGGCTCGTCGATCATGCCGGGCAAGGTCAACCCGGTGATACCGGAGGCGACCTGCATGGTGGCGGCGCAGGTGATCGGGCTGGATGCAGCGATTGCGGTGGCGGGGCAGTCCGGCAATTTCGAGCTCAACGTGATGCTGCCGCTGATCGCCAGCAACCTGCTGAGCAGCATCGCGCTGCTGGCCAATGTGTCGCGGCTGCTGGCGGACAAGGCCATCGCCGGTTTCAGCGTCAACGAGGCGCGGCTGCAGCAGGCGCTGGCGCGCAACCCGATCCTGGTCACCGCGCTGAATCCGGTGATCGGCTACGCCCGCGCCGCCGAGATCGCCAAGCAGGCCTACCGCGAGGGCCGTGCCATCATCGATGTCGCCGCCGAAAACACCGATCTCAGCCGCGACGAGCTGGCGCGGCTGCTGGACCCGGCCAAGCTGACCCGCGGCGGGTTGTGACGCTGCGGCCAACGTTGGCCGCAGCCGCCGAGTATCTGCGGCGCACGGGCGTGCGCTGTTCAGCACGCCTGCACGACTTGTCAGCGCGGTTTGCTTGGCCGTGTTCGCCTTGTCGCGCGCGGGCTTGCCCGGTGAGGCGCGCCGCTTAGCGCCCGCCGGCCGCGGGGGCGCTGTCGGCGAGGCGGTCGAACAGCGCCAGCAGCGCGTCGCTGTGCCGCTCCAGCTCGCACATGTCGGCGACGATGCGCGCCTCCTCCAGCGCGCCGCCGGTGGCCGCGGCGCTGATGGCACTGCTGCCGTGGCGGCGGATCTGCTCTGCCAGCCGCTGCAGCTCGGCCTGCTGCGTGCCGCTGTCCAGCGCGCCCAGGTCGAGGCCGTCGTGGTGCTCGCCCAGCGGCTTGCCTTCCTCCAGCGCGTTGTAGGCCTGCTGCTTGTACATCACGTGGCCGATCTTCTGCAGCGACAGGTGCGACTTGTTGCGCACGCTGAGCACCTGGGCCAGCACCTGGTCGGACTGGCCGGCGAGGCTGGCGAAGCGCTGGCGGAACGATTCCACCGATTCCTTGACGTGGCCGGCGACACTGCCGGCCTCGCCGGCGCGTGCCTGCATGTGGCCGATGCGGCTGGAGAGGGTGGCGAGGATGTGCTGCACGCGGTTGGCGGTGTCCTTGCTGCGTTCGGCCAGCTTGCGGACCTCGTCGGCGACCACGGCAAAGCCGCGCCCGGTCTCGCCGGCGCGCGCCGCCTCGATCGCCGCGTTCAGCGCCAGCAGGTTGGTCTGGTCGGCGATGTCGGAGATCGCCGCCAGCGAGCTTTCGATGCCCTGCCATTCGCCGGCCAGCGCGCTGCTGGCCTCGTTCATGCTGCCGACGCTGCCGACGATGGTGTCCAGCTGGGTGGACAGCTGCTCGGCGCTGTGCAGGCTGTCGCGCGCGCCGCTAGCGGTGTCGCGGGTGATGCGGCCAACGTCGGCCATCGCCGCGCTGATGGCGCCGAGATCCTGCTGGCTGCTGGCGAGGTTGCTGCGCAGGTGCGGGTTGCTCAGCGCGGCCAGCTGCGACGACAGCCGGTTGCGGCGCACGAAGCTGTCGTTGTCCTGCATCGCCTGGATGGCGGTGTCCATCGCCTGCAGCGAGCTGGCCAGCACCCCGGGCAGGCCCTTGCTCAGCGGGCGGCGGCTGTAGTCGCCGGCGCTGACGCGGGCAAAGCAGGTGTTGACCTCCTTGAAGTAGGTCTCGATCTGGTCGAGGAAGTCGTTCAGCTCCCACGCCACCAACCCGACCTCGCCCAGGTTGCGGGTATCGGTGGCGCGGTGGTGCAGCTCACCCTTGCAGGCGAGGCCCAGCTGCAGGTGCAGGGTGTCCAGCAGGCGGAAGATGCGGCCGCTGCTATGCCACAGGTACAGCGCCAGCGCGCTGCCGCCGACGACCAGCAGCGCGCCCAGCGCCAGGCGCAGCGTATCGCCGAGGAAGAAGCTGCCGGCCACGTAGCAGAGGGTCAGCAGGTTGGAGGTGAGCAGCCAGTAGCCCATCTGCGTGCGCAGCAGTGGCGGCCATTTGCGGCGTTGTTTCATGTCGCGGCTCCCGGTTGTTCCAGCGCCAGCACGAACTGCTGGTAGCTGACTTGTTTGGCGGCCAGTTGCGCCAGCAGCCACTGCATCGACGCGTCCGGCGCCGCCGCCTTGCCGGCCTGTGCCTCGATCGCGCACATCTGCTGGTAAAGCGGGGTGACCGCGGCGATGCCGGCGCGCGTCGGCTGGCGCCGTACCGAGTAGTAGCCGGCCAGCGTGCGCTGCGCGGTGTAGTCGGGAGTGATGTTGGCGAACACCCAGTAGTAGTCGCCCTGCGCGGTGTAGTTTTTCACCAGGCCGAAGAATTCCTGCCCCGCCTGCAGCGTCTGCCACAGCAGGCGGTACACGCCGCGGGGCATGTCGGGGTGGCGGATCAGGTTGTGCGGCTTGCCCAGCAGCTCGTGCTCGGCATAGCCGGCGATGCGCATGAAGGTGCGGTTGGCGTAGCTGATGTGGCCGGAAGGATCGGTCTTGGTGATGATCAGATCGTCGGGGGCCAGCTGGATTTCTCGTCCACCGGATAGGCGGGAGGATGGGCTCATGGTGCGCCTCTTGCAAAATGGGTCGGCGCCACTATACGGCGCCACCGCTCGTGGCAAGTGGCCAGCGGGCAAGCGCTTGTCCTGCGTCAACCTTGCCGCTTGTTTGCTTGGCATAGTTGCAACAGTTTGTTGCTGATTATGACAATATCGTTATGAATCAAGGCCATGCCGCGGCAAGAACAGCCTTTTCGGCATTTGCCCCTTGTGCCGCCGCGATGCGAAAGGCATTGTTGGCAGCCCAACCGGTAGACCGCCATGAACCTGACTTCGCACCAGCTGAAACTGCTCGCCGCCTTCCTTGCCCTGTACCTGATCTGGGGTTCCACCTACTTTGCCATCCACATCGCCGTGACGTCGTGGCCGCCGTTCCTGATGGCCGGGGTGCGCTTCGTGCTGGCCGGCACGCTGATGTACTGCTTCCTGCGCTGGCGCGGTGCGGCCAATCCCACGCTGGCGGAGCTGAAGGGCGCCACCCTGCTCGGCATCCTGATGCCGGCCATCGGCAACGGCTTCGTGACGCTGGCGCAGAAAGAGGTGTCCTCCGGCGTGGCGGCGCTGGTGGTGGCCACCGTGCCGCTGTTCGCCATCCTGTTCGCGCGCCTGTTCGGCCACCGCCCGCGCAAGATGGAGCTGGCCGGCGTGCTGCTGGGCATTGTCGGCATCGTGGTGCTGAACATGGGCAGCAACCTGCAGGCGTCGCCGGCCGGCGCCGCCGCGCTGCTGTTCGCCTCGGCCGGCTGGGCGCTGGGCTCGGCGTGGAGCAAGCATCTGACCCAGCCCAAGGGGCTGATGTCCAGCGCGATGATGATGCTCACCGGCGGCATCGCGCTGCTGCTGGGCAGTTTCGCCAGCGGCGAGCAGCTGCTGGCGCTGCCGCCGCTGTCCGGCTGGCTGGCGATGCTGTACCTGGCCGTTTTCGGCTCGCTGATCGCCTACACCGCCTACATGTTCCTGCTACAGCACGTCAGCGCCGCGGCCGCCACCAGCTATGCCTACGTCAATCCGGTGATCGCGGTGCTGTTGGGGGTCGGCCTGCTGGGCGAACACATCGGCCCCGCCGAGCTGCTGTCGATGACCATCATCCTAGCCGGCGTGGGGCTGATCGGCTGGAAGAAGTCGCCGCGTTAGCCGGCGTTCCCGGATGCGCTGCGCTTGTCCGGGCTAGCTGCCGCCACATCGAACCGCCCGCGAGGGCGGTTTTTTCTTGTGTGCGGTGATTAAGCACGCAGCTTGTGCTTGAGCGTCGCGACGCCCAAGGTTTACCGCGTAGTTTTGCTGCTGTCGTCCCGGGTGTGGAATCCGCGCCGCGGATACCGAACCCGGCGCGGCCAACCTTGGCCGCAGCCCCCTGCCGTCACGGTGTTGCGTTTTTGATACCTTGTTAATACCAGTTGCGCCATCGCGCCGACACCCCGCAACGCCAGTGCTGGCGCGGCCCGGCATTTTCCGACGCGAATTCACGCAACGGATGCTGCATTGCAGCGTTGGTATTTTGGCGAACTGGTCTACAACTGGTATTGACGTGGTTAGGTAGTGGTATTAATTTTGCGGCAACAACGCGGCTGGGATGGCAGGCAGGCAAGCCGTAAACTGATGCCTTTCCAAGACCACTTGAGGATTTCGCCATGGATGAACGCTGGCAGGCACTGAAACCGGACGAGGCGCAGAGCACGCCGCTGTACCTGCAGTTCGCCCGCAAGCTGGCCGACGCCATCAACGCCGGCTGGTGGCAGGCCGACGAGGCGCTGCCGTCGGAGCGCACCTTCTCCGACGAGCTGGCCATCTCGCGGGTAACCGCCCGCAAGGCGCTGGACGTGCTGCTGGAGCAGGGCCTGATCCGCCGCCGCCATGGCTCCGGCACCTTCATCACCCCGCGGCTGGAGCAACCGCTGTCGCGGCTGACCAGCTTCACTGAGATGCTGAAGCAGAAGGGGTTTGAACCGTCGTCGGTATGGCTGGAGCGCAGCATCGCCACACCGACGCACGACGAGGTGATCAAGCTGGGGCTGTCGCCCACCGCGCAGGTGGTGCGGCTCAAGCGCCAGCGGCTGGCGGACGGCGTGGTGATGGCGATCGAGCAGAGCACGCTGCCGCTGGCCTACCTGCCGGACCCGCAAGCGGTGGGCAGCTCGCTGTATGCCTTCCTGGATGCCGCCGGCCACCCGGTGGTGCGCGCGCTGCAGCACATCCGCGCGGTGAACGCCGGGCCGGACATTGCCGCCAGCGCCGGCATCAAGCAGGGCGAGGCGATGTTGTTGATGACGCGTATCGGCTACACCGCCGACAACGTGGCAATAGAACTGACCGACACCTGGTGTCGCAACGATTACTACGACTTTGTGGCAGAGCTGAGACGATGAATACACGGGTACTGCAGGGGCGCATGCTGACCACCGCCGGCTGGCTGGATGGCGAGCTGCATCTGGACGACAACGGCCGCATCGCCGCCATCGACGGTCGTCTGGCTGCGGGCGGTGAGCCGGCGCGCTACCTGCTGCCCGGTTTCATCGACCTGCACGTACATGGCGGCGGCGGGGTGGACATCATGCAGGGCGGCAGTGCCGTCAGCCACGTTGGCCGCACCCATGCCCGCTTCGGCACCACCTCGCTACTGGCCACCACCATGACCGCGCCGCGCGCCGAGCTGGAACGGGTGCTGGCGGCGCTGGGACAGCACAGCGCCGTGCGCGCCACCGGCAGCGCCCGCGTGCTGGGCGTGCACCTGGAAGGCCCCTACATCAACCCCGGCAAGCTCGGCGCGCAGCCGGACGACGCGGTGGCGGCGGTGATGGCGGAGATCGACTACTACCGGTCGCTGGCGCCGCTGAAGGTGCTGACGCTGGCGCCGGAGATTGCCGGCCACCACGCGGTGATCCGCCGCCTGAGCGAGGACGGCATCCGCGTGCAGCTGGGCCACACCTTGGGCAGCTACGAAGAAGGCGTGGCCGCGCTGCAGGAAGGCGCCAGCGGCTTCACCCACCTGTTCAATGCCATGACCGGGCTGCATCACCGCGCGCCGGGCATGGTCGGCGCCGCGCTGGCGCACGCCGAATACGCCGAGCTGATCCCCGACCTGCTGCACGTGCACCCCGGCGCGATGCACGCCGCGCTGCGTGCGATCCCGCGGCTGTACTGCGTGACCGATTCCACAGCCGCCGCCGGCATGCCGGACGGCGAATACCAGCTCGGCTCGCACACCGTGACCAAGTGCATGGGCGGCGTGCGCCTCGCCGACGGCACCCTGGCCGGCAGCACGCTGACCATGGATCAGGCGCTGCGCAACCTGGTACAGATCGGCCTGCCGCTGGCGCAGGCCAGCAACCGGCTGTCGCTGTACCCGGCCGACTACCTGGGCGTGACCGACCGTGGCCGCCTGGAAACCGGCGCTTGGGGCGACATCGTGGTGCTGGACCCGCAACTGGCGGTGCAACAAGTTTTCGTAGAAGGAGAGTGCCTTGAGCTCGCTAATGCTTGAAGAAGCCCTGTTTGCCGCCGAAGCGGTAGCCGCCCAACACATGTACGCCGACGAAGGGCTGGCGCTGCTGGCACGCGAGCTGGCCAAGGCGCCGCCGCAGCTGGCGCTGACCGTGGCGCGCGGCAGTTCCGACCATGCGGCCAACTATTTCGCCTATCTGGCGATGCAGCGCACCGGCACGCCGGTGGTGTCGCTGCCGATGTCGCTGCTCACCCTGCACCACGCGCCGCTGCAGGTGAAAAACCAGCTGGCGGTGGCGCTGTCGCAGTCCGGCCGCAGCCCGGACCTGGTCGACACCATGAGCGCGCTGTCCGCCGCCGGTGCCCGCACCGTGGCGCTGGTCAACCAGCCGGAGTCGCCGCTGGCTGCCGCCTGCGAGTGGTCGCTGCCGCTGTGCGCCGGCGCGGAAAAAAGCGTGGCCGCCACCAAGAGCTATATCGCCTCGCTGTCCGCCGTCGCCCGGCTGGTGGCGCACTGGCAGCAGGACGAAGCCCTGCTGGCGGCGCTGGCCGAGTTGCCGGACGCGCTGCAGCAGGCAACGCGCCAGGACTGGTCGCCGGCCATCGAGGTGCTGCAGCACGCCGAACGCATCATGGTGGTGGGCCGCGGCCTCGGCTTTGCCGTGGCGCTGGAATCGGCGCTGAAATTCAAGGAAACCTGCGCCATCCAGGCGGAGGCGTTCTCCGGCGCCGAGATCAAGCACGGCCCGATGGCGCTGATCGACACCGGCTACCCGCTGCTGGTGTACGCGCCGCGCGGCCCGGAGCAGGCCGGCCTGATCGCGCTGGCCGACGAGATGCGCGGCCGTGGCGCCCGCGTGCTGCTGGCCGCGCCGGCGGATGTGGCCAGCCGCGACCTGACCCTGTCGGTGGCGGGTGACACGGCGCTGGACCCGCTGCTGGCGATCCAGAGCTTCTACCTGATGGCGGCGCGCCTGTCCGAGGCGCGCGGGCTGAACCCGGATGAGCCGCGGCACCTAAACAAGGTGACCTGCACGCTGTAAGGCGCCGCTGCCGGCGGCACCACGCCGCCACAATCCTCACAAGAACAACACACACAAGCACGACTGCGCGTACGGCTGGGGAAAGCCGTACCCGCAACACAAGAGAACGGAGGCATCCCATGTCCGCAATCCTCACGCTGGCCGCGCCGTTGAGCGGCCTTGCGCTCCCCCTGTCTGCCGTGCCGGACCCGGTGTTCGCCGGCGGCATGATGGGCGCCGGCCTCGCCATCGAGCCGCTGTCGTCCACGCTGCTGGCGCCGTGCGCCGGCGAGGTGATCCAGCTGTCCGCCACCGGCCACGCGCTGACCCTGCGTGCGGCCAACGGCGCCGAGGTGCTGCTGCACATCGGCATCGACACCGTGAAGCTGGGCGGTGCCGGCTTCACGCCGCGGGTGGCCAGGGGTGCGCAGGTGGTCTGCGGCCAACCCTTGATCGAGTTTGACATCGACGCCATCGCCCGCCGCGCACCGTCGCTGCTGACCGTGGTGGTGGTTAGCAACAGCGACGCGATGACGCTGTCCGACAGTGCCAGCGGCCCGGTGCAGGCCGGCGGTGCCGGCTTGCTGACCATCCACGCCAACGGTGTGGATCAGGCGCCCGCGCCGGCCACCGCGCCGGCCTGCAGCGACAGCGCGCGGGTGGCGCACGAGGGCGGCCTGCACGCGCGCCCCAGCGCCTTGCTGCAGGGCGTGGCGCGCCGTTTCGACGCGCAGCTGGACATCGAATTCAACGGCCAGCGCGCCAATGCCCGCAGTGTCACCGCGCTGATGGCGCTGGGCGTGGGCGAGGGCGACCGCGTCACCGTGCACGCCGGTGGCGCGCAGGCGGCGGAGGCGCTGGCGGCGATGCTGGCGGCGCTTCAGACCGCCACCGCGGCCGGTCACACACCGGCAGCGGCCATCACGGCGCCGGTCTCCGCACCGGTTACAGCATTGGCGGCCCGCAGCGACGGCAAGCTCGGCGGCGTCTGCGCCGCGCCGGGGATGGCGGTGGGCACCGTGGTGTTGCTGGCGCAGCAGGAGCGGGTGCTCGACGAGCGCGGCCACGGCGTCGAGGCGGAGCTGGCCGCGCTGACGCGGGCGCTGGCCCAGGTGCAGCAGGCGGTGGCAGAGGACGTGGCGCAGGCCGAGGCGCGCGGTGCACACGCCGAGAGCGAGATTTTCGGCGCGCATCTGGCCCTGCTGGACGACCCGCAGCTGCAGCAGGCGGCGGAGGGGTTCGTGCGTGACGGCTGCAGCGCGGCGTTTGCCTACCGCCGCGCCATCCGGCAGCAGAGCGAGGTGCTGCTGGCGCTGGGCAACGCGCTGCTGGCCGAGCGCGTCGCCGACCTGAAGGACCTGGAGCGCCGCGTCATCAGCGCGCTGCTGGGCGAGGCGCCGGAGCTGGCCGAGCTGCCGCCGCAGGCGGTGGTGGTCGCCGATGACCTGACGCCGTCGCAGCTGACGCGGCTGCCGCGCGAACGCCTCGCCGCGCTGGTGCTGGCTCGTGGCGGCGCCAGCAATCACGTCGCCATCCTCTGTCGCGCGCTGGCGATCCCGTCGCTGGTCGCCGCCGGCGACGCGGTGCTGGCGCTGGCCGCCGGCAGCACGGTGTGGCTGGACGCCGGCGACGGCTGGCTCGATCCGGCGCCGACTGCGGCCAACCTTGCCGCCGCGCACCAGCAGATCGCCGGGCGCGAGGCGCGGCGCGACAGCCTGCGCCGGCACGCCGCCGCCCCGGCGCACACGCTGGACGGCGTGGCCATCGAGGTCGCCGCCAACATCGTCAACGCGGCCGAGGCCGCCGAGGCGGTGCGCCACGGCGCCGACGGCGTCGGCCTGCTGCGCACCGAATTCCTGTTTGCCCACCGCAGCGACGCTCCGGACGAAGCCGAGCAGCGCGCCGCCTGCCAGGCGGTGCTGGACGCGCTGGACGGCCGCACGGCCATCATCCGCACCCTCGACGCCGGTGGCGACAAGGAGGTGCCCTACCTGCCGCTGCCACCGGAAGACAACCCGGCGCTGGGCCTGCGCGGCATCCGCACCGGGCTGGCGATGCCGGCGGTGCTGGACAGCCAGCTGCGTGCGCTGCTGTCGCTCAAACCGTTGTCGCGGCTGCGCATCCTGCTGCCGATGATTACCGACCTGTCCGAGCTGCAGCAGGTGCGCACGCGCATCGACGAGCTGGCGCGCGAGATGGGCTTGAGCGAGCGGCCGCAGCTGGGGGTGATGATCGAGGTGCCGTCCGCCGCGCTGCTGGCCGAGCAGCTGGCCGCCCACGCCGACTTCCTGTCCATCGGCACCAATGACCTGACGCAGTACACGCTGGCGATGGATCGCTGCAGCCCGGCGCTGGCGGCGCGGCTGGATCCGCTGCACCCGGCGGTGCTGCGCCTGATCGAGATGACGGTGCGCGGCGCGCGCCAGCACGGGCGCTGGGTTGGCGTCTGCGGTGCGATGGCGTCGGACCTGGCGGCGGTGCCGGTACTGCTCGGCCTCGGCGTCACCGAACTGTCGGTCAGCCCGGCGCTGGTGCCGGAGGTGAAGGCCTGCGTCCGCCAGTTGCAGCTGTCGCAGTGCCGCGAACAGGCGCAGGCGCTGCTGCAGCAAAGCTCGCCGCAGGCGGTGCGCGCGCTGCTGCAGCTGGCGGATACCGGCCAGCACTGAGGCGCACACGCAGAACACGACACAGCGTGGCGGGCCTCGCCGCCACGACTGATCCATAACGAGGCAGAGGAGAACACAGTGAATACTACGAGCAAATTTGCCGGTATCCAGCAGCTGGGTCGCGCGCTGATGCTGCCGATCGCGGTGCTGCCGGTGGCCGGCCTGCTGTTGCGGCTGGGCCAGCCCGACCTGTTGAACATCGCGGTGATGGCGCAGGCCGGCGACGCCATCTTCGGCAACCTGGCGCTGCTGTTCGCCATCGGCGTGGCGGTCGGTTTCGCCCGCGACAACAACGGCACCGCGGGCCTCGCCGGTGCCATCGGCTACCTGGTGCTGACCGCGGTGCTGAAGGTGATCGACGCCAAGATCAATATGGGCGTGCTGGCCGGCATCTGTGCCGGTATCAGCGCCGGTCTCTTGTACAACCGCTACAAGGACATCGCGCTGCCGTCCTATCTCGCCTTCTTCGGCGGCAAGCGCTTCGTGCCGATCGCCACCGGCTTTGCGATGCTGCTGGCCGGCGTGGTGCTGGGCCAGGTGTGGCCGCCGGTGCAGCACGGCATCGACAGCGTCGGCCACTGGCTGATCAACGCCGGAGAGATCGGGCTGTTCATCTACGGCGTGCTCAACCGCCTGCTGATCGTCACCGGCCTGCACCACATCCTCAATTCGCTGGTGTGGTTCGTGTTCGGTAGCTTCCCCGACCCGGCGATTGCCGGCAAGGTGGCCACCGGCGACCTCAACCGCTTCTTCGCCGGTGATCCGGGCGCCGGGCAATTCATGGCCGGTTTCTTCCCGGTGATGATGTTCGGCCTGCCGGCGGCGTGCCTGGCGATGTACCGCGCCGCGCTGCCGGAAAACAAGCAGGCGGTCGGTGGCATCCTGCTGTCGATGGCGCTGACCGCGGCACTGACCGGTGTCACCGAGCCGGTGGAGTTCGCCTTCATGTTCCTGGCGCCGCTGCTGTACGCCATCCACGCGGTGCTGACCGGGCTGTCGATGGCGCTGATGCACGCGCTGGACATCCGCCTCGGCTTCACCTTCTCCGCCGGCCTGTTCGACTACGCGCTGTCGGCGGGCAAGGGGCAGAACCCGCTGCTGATGCTGCCGGTGGGCGTGGCCTACTTCGCCGTCTACTACGGCGTGTTCAGCTTCTTCATCCGCAAGTACAACCTGCTGACGCTGGGTCGCGAGCCGGCCAGCAGTGCTCCGCTGGCGGCCAACGTTGGCCGCAAGGGCAGCGCGCGCGCCGCGGGCTTCATCGCGGCGCTGGGTGGCGCTGGCAACCTGAAGTCGGTGGATGCCTGCACCACGCGCCTGCGCCTGCAGGTGGGTCGCAACGAGCTGATGGACGAGGCGGCGCTGAAGGCGCTGGGTTCGCGCGGGCTGATCAAGCCGGCCGCCGGCAGCGTGCAGGTGGTGCTGGGGCCGGAGGCGGAAATCGTCGCCGACGAGATCCGCAGCGCGCTGGCGAGCGGCGCGGTAACGGCGGACGACAGCGATATCGACCGTGCGCAGTGGCTGGCGGCGCTGGGTGGCGCGGCCAACGTCAAGGCGGTGGCACTGGTGGCCGGCAGTCGGCTGCGGGTGGAGCTGGCCGACGCCAGCCGCGTCGACAGTGCGCAGCTGAGCGCGCTGGGCGCCGCCGGGGTGATGCCGCTGCCAGGCAACCTGCTGCACCTGGTGCTGGGTGCGGACGCGCCGCGCTACGCGGCCGCGCTGCAGGTATAGCCGCCCGCCGCCGGCGTGCGCCGGACAAGGAAAAAGCCGCCAGACCGTACGGTCTGGCGGCTTTTTTGCGCTTATCGGCTCAGCGTTTGCGCGCCAGCGGCGGCAGCAGACGCAGGCGGGTGCCGGCGAGGCGGTCGTGCAGGAACTGCTTGTCGTTGTCGATCAGCGCCCACAGCACCGGCAGGGCATCCCACAGCAAGGCCACCGCCAGCGCATGCTGCCGTGATTCGAACAGCGGCTGCCACGCGGTGTAGGCCAGTGCCGGCACGCCCAGGTACAGCACCAGCGCCACCACGAAGCGCATCGCCGCGTGCGGCCAGCGCAGCGCGCCGCCATCCGCCAGCGTCAGCTGCAGCCGCCACGGCTTCATCGCCAGCGTCTGGCCGCCGCGGGTCCAGCAATAGCCGAAGTAGCCGAACATCACCAGCGCCAGGAACAGCTGCATCAGCACGCTCATCCAGCGCGCGTTGCCGCTCCACACCACCAGCGGGGTGAACAGCGCGGCCGCGACCAGCAGCACGGCACCCAGCAGCAAAGCTTCGTAGCACAGGCTGGCCAGTCGGCGCAGCAATCCGGGGTGGGTGAAATGTTGATTCATGCCGTGAAAATAATAATGAGGAAGTGAAAGGGCGGCGGCGGTAAAACCGCCGCAAGCAACCAGACATGGTATCAAAGCCGTCCCGTGCCGCCTACCCTGCAAAAGTGGCTGTTTTTGAATGTTTTTGGCGCTTTTTTGCACCTGCACAAAAGCGCTTGACCGCTATTTCAAACTTAAGCTAAGTTCATTCACTACGGGACATAAAACAACTACTCAGCAATCAAAGAGGCAAAGATGCAGATATCGGGCGCGGAAATCCTGGTGCGCAGCTTGCAGGCAGAAGGAGTCGAATTCGTTTTCGGCTACCCCGGCGGCGCGGTACTTGAGATATATGATGCAATTTTCAGGCAGCAAGAGTTCAAGCATGTGCTGGTGCGCCACGAGCAGGCCGCGGTGCACGCCGCGGATGCCTACTCGCGCTCCTGTGACAAGGTCGGCGTGGCGCTGGTCACCTCCGGCCCGGGTGCCACCAATGCGGTGACCGGCATTGCCACCGCCTACATGGACTCGGTGCCGATGGTGGTGATCTCCGGCCAGGTGTCGACGCCGGCCATCGGCCTCGACGCGTTCCAGGAAGTGGACATGGTCGGTATCACCCGTCCGTGCGTGAAGCACAACTTCCTGGTCAAGGACATCAACGAGCTGGCCACCACCATCAAGAAGGCGTTCTACATTGCCGCCACCGGTCGCCCCGGTCCGGTGGTGGTGGACATCCCGAAAGACGTGACCCAGCAGCTGGCCGAATTCCATTATCCGGAAAGCGTGAGCATCCGCTCCTACGTGCCGGTCACCCGTGGCCATCCCGGCCAGATCAAGAAGGCCGCCAGCCTGCTGGCCGAAGCCAAGCGCCCGTACATCTACATCGGTGGCGGCGCCGTGCAGGGCAATGCCTCGGCCGAAGTGACCGAGCTGGTGCGCATGCTGGGCCTGCCGTGTACCAACACGCTGATGGGCCTGGGCGCCTATCCCGGCGACGACCGCCAGTGTCTCGGCATGCTCGGCATGCACGGCACCTACGAAGCCAATATGGCGATGCAGTACTGTGACGTGCTGATCGCCGTCGGCGCCCGTTTCGACGACCGCGTGATCAGCGTGCCGTCGCACTTCCTGGCTCAGCCGAAGAAAATCGTGCACATCGACATCGACCCGTCCTCCATCGCCAAGCGCGTGAAGGTGGACGTGCCCATCGTCGGCGACGTGAAGCACGTGCTGCGCGACCTGATCGACCTGATGAAGCAGAACGGGCAGCGCCCGGATGCGGCCAACCTCGCCGGCTGGTGGAAGCAGATCGAGCAATGGCGCAGCTACAACAGCCTGCTGTACACCCCGTCGACCGAGTTTATCAAGCCGCAGTCGGTGGTGCAGAAGCTGTACGAGATTACCGGCGGCGACGCCATCATCACCTCCGACGTCGGTCAGCACCAGATGTGGGCGGCGCAGTACTACCCGTTCAAGCGCCCGAAACAATGGCTGAACTCCGGCGGTTTGGGTACCATGGGTTTTGGCCTGCCGGCCGCCATCGGCGCGCAGCTGGCCAACCCGAATGCACAGGTGGCCTGCATTACCGGCGAAGGCTCGATCCAGATGAACATCCAGGAGCTGTCCACCGCCAAGCAGTACCACACGCCGGTGAAGGTGATTGCGCTGAACAACCGCTACCTGGGCATGGTGCGTCAGTGGCAGGAGTTCTTCTACGGCACGCGTTACGCCGAGTCCTATATGGATGCGCTACCGGATTTCGTCGGCATCGCCGAGGCCTACGGCCACGTCGGCATGAAGATCGAGAACCCGGCCGATGTCGAGGGTGCCTTGCGTGAAGCATTCAGCCCGGCATTGAAAGAGCGTCTGGTGTTCATGGACTTCCGTACCGACCAGTCCGAAAACGTGTTCCCGATGATCCAGAACGGCAAGGGTCTGGACCAGATGGATCTGCCGCCGCATATGCGCGAGCTGCAGATTGCTCCTTTCGAGAACAACCGTGACTACGGCAACATGTGCTAAGGCAGTGGCATGAGACATATACTTTCGATTTTGCTGGAAAACGAAGCGGGCGCGCTGTCGCGAGTAGTGGGACTTTTCTCCGCACGCGCTTACAATATCGATTCATTGACGGTGTCGACTACCGAAGACCCGACACTGTCACGGATGACCATCGTCACCCACGGGTCCGACGAAGTCATCGAACAGATCACCAAGCAGCTCAACAAGCTGATCGAGGTGGTCAAGGTGATTGACCTCAACGAGTCCGACCATATCGAACGCGAGATGATGTTGATCAAGGTCCGTGCCACCGGCAAGGATCGGGAAGAAATGAAGCGGATGGCTGACATCTTCCGTGGTCGCATCATCGACGTGACGGAAAAGACCTACACCATCGAGCTCACCGGTACGAGCGAAAAGCTGGGCGCCTTTATCGAGGCGATCGACCGTTCAGTGATCCTGGAAACGGTGCGTACCGGTGCATCCGGAATTGGTCGCGGCGAACGTATTTTGAAGATCTGAATCACCGGGGCGGCCATCAGCTGCCCTAGAACAAACTAGGGACATAAGACAATGAAAGTTTTCTACGACAAAGACGCTGATCTTTCCATCATCAAGGACCAGAAAGTTGCCATCATCGGTTACGGCTCCCAGGGTCATGCGCACGCGCAGAACCTGAAGGATTCCGGCGTGGATGTGGTGGTGGGCCTGCGCAAGGACGGCGCATCGTGGAAAAAGGCCGAAGCGGCCGGTCACAAAGTGAAAGAAGTCGCCGATGCCGTGAAGAAGGCGGATCTGGTGATGATCCTGCTGCCGGACGAATCGCAGCCTGACGTGTACCACAGCGAAATCGCCCCGAACATCAAGAAGGGCGCCACCCTGGCCTTCGCGCACGGCTTCAACGTGCACTACAACCAGATCGTGCCACGCGAAGACCTCGACGTGATCATGGTGGCCCCGAAAGGCCCGGGTCACACCGTGCGTTCCGAGTACGTGAAGGGCGGCGGCGTGCCGACCCTGATCGCCGTGTACCAGGACAAGTCCGGCAAGGCCCGTGACGTGGCCCTGTCCTACGCTGCGGCCAACGGCGGCACCAAGGGCGGCGTGATCGAAACCAACTTCCGCGAAGAAACCGAAACCGACCTGTTCGGCGAACAGGCGGTACTGTGCGGCGGCGCGGTAGAACTGGTGAAAGCCGGTTTCGAAACCCTGACCGAAGCCGGTTATGCGCCGGAAATGGCCTACTTCGAGTGCCTGCACGAGCTGAAGCTGATCGTTGACCTGATGTACGAAGGCGGCATCGCCAACATGAACTACTCCATCTCCAATAACGCGGAGTATGGCGAGTACGTGACCGGCCCGGAAGTGGTGACCTCCGCCACCAAGGAAGCGATGAAAAAAGCGCTGTACCGCATCCAGTCCGGTGAATACGCCAAGATGTTCATCTTGGAAGGCAAGACCAACTATCCGAGCATGACTGCCCGTCGTCGTCTGACTGCCGATCATCCGATCGAAAAAGTCGGTGCCGAACTGCGCGCGATGATGCCTTGGATCGCCAAGAACAAGCTGGTTGACCAGTCCAAGAACTAAGCCTGCCGCCTCGCGGTCAGTGTCAAGCCGGGCAGCTGCCCGGCTTTTTCTTTGCCTGCGTCCCGCGCGGTGGTGGCGGCCGGCGCCGCCCGTGCGGCGCGTCAGCGGCCTGGTGTCCGCCGTGACGGCGCCGCCGCGCCGCATGACGCTTGGTAAGCGTGGCATCGCGCATTAGAATGCAGCCTTGTCTTGCCGCCGGCGCGCAACGTTGGCCGCAAGTCCCGTTTCCTTCCGGCGCGCCTTGCCGCTGTCCGATGTCGAGAGTCTGCATGCATATTGACCCGAAGCCTATCAAGCCGTCCCTGCGTCGCCAGGGCATTTACCTGCTGCCCAACTCCTTTACCCTCGCCGCGCTGTTCGCCGGTTTCTACGCCATTGTGCAGGCGATGAACCAGAACTTCGAGCACGCGGCGGTGGCGATCTTCATCGCCATGATCCTCGACGGCATGGACGGCCGCGTGGCGCGGCTGACGCACAGCCAGAGCGCGTTCGGCGCCGAGTTCGACAGCCTGTCGGACATGGTCAGCTTCGGTGTGGCGCCGGCGCTGATCGCCTACGAGTGGATGCTGAAGGACCTCGGCAAGCTGGGCTGGATGATCGCCTTCATTCACTGCGCCGGTGCCGCGCTGCGCCTGGCGCGCTTCAACACCATGATCGGCTCCACCGACAAGCGCTGGTTCATCGGCCTGCCCAGTCCGGCGGCGGCGGCGCTGGTGGCCGGCCTGGTGTGGATCTGCCACGCCTACGGCTACAACGACCTGCCGGGCTTGCAGTGGGTGGCGCTGGGCTTTACCGCCTTTTCCGGCATCACCATGGTCACCAATGTGAAATTCTGGAGCTTCAAGGAGATTCACCTGCGCCGTCGCGTGCCGTTCGTGATGCTGCTGGCGCTGGTGGTGGTGCTGATGCTGCTGATGTCGGAGCCGCCGCTGGTGCTGTTCGGCTTCTTCGTCTGCTACGCGCTGTCCGGCTACGTGATGGCGCTACTGGGGCTGGGCAAGAAGACAGCGCCGCTGCTGCCGCCGCAAGCGTAAGACAAGCGCGGCGCCGCTACGCGGCAGGCTGGACACGGGCGACTGCGGTCGCCTTTGTTTTGTCCGTAAATTCTACATATTGTCCGATATTTACGCTTTGACAGCAGGTTTTGCCGTGCTGCAACAAAATTATTCGACAAAATTTGACAGCTTGTCGGGCGAAACGTAAGGTTGAGCCATAACAAACAAGGAGCAGTGGCATGCAATTGGACATCGAACGTCTGATCGAGGATTTTGGAGGCCCAGGCGCGCTCGCGGAAGCGTTGAATGCGGCCTTCCCCGATGAGCCGGTGTCGCGTGCCGCCATCTACAAGTGGCGCGAGCGCGGCACCCTGCCGCTGGCGCAGCTGAACAAGCTGGCGCGGCTCGCCGCCGACCAAGGGAAACGGTTCGATTTCAACGACTATCTGACCGGGGCACTGGCCTCGGGACAAGGGAGCACACCTGACATGGGCGATCGTCTTTACATTTTTGATACCACCTTGCGTGATGGCGAACAGTCGCCGGGCGCGTCGATGACCAAGGAAGAAAAAATCCGTATCGCCCGTCAGCTGGAGCGCCTCGGTGTCGATGTGATCGAGGCCGGCTTTGCCGCCGCCAGCCCCGGCGATGCCGATGCCATCCACGCCATTGCCGAAGTGATCAAGGAGTCGACCGTCTGTTCGCTGGCGCGGGCCAACGAGCGCGACATCCGTGCCGCCGGCGAGGCGATCAAGCCGGCCGCGCGTGGCCGCATCCACACCTTCATCGCCACCAGCCCGATCCACATGGAGAAGAAGCTGCGCATGACCCCGGACGAGGTGGTTGACGCTGCGGTGAAGGCGGTGAAACTGGCGCGCGAATACACCGATGACGTCGAGTTCTCCGCCGAGGACGCGCTGCGCTCCGACATCGATTTCCTCGCCCGCATCTTCGGCGAAGTGATCAAGGCCGGTGCCACCACGCTCAACGTACCGGACACCGTCGGCTACGCGGTGCCGAAGCTCACCGAGACCTTCTTCCGCGAGCTGATCGCCAAGACCCCGGGCGGGGACAAGGTGGTGTGGTCCGCCCACTGCCACAACGACCTCGGCATGGCCGTCGCCAACAGCCTCGGCGCGGTACTGGGCGGTGCGCGGCAGGTGGAATGCACCATCAACGGCCTCGGCGAGCGCGCCGGCAACGCCGCGATGGAAGAAATCGTGATGGCGGTGCGCACCCGCAAGGACGTGTTCAACGTGGAAACCCGCGTTGACGCTACCCAGATCGTGCCGGCGTCGAAGCTGGTGTCCACCATCACCGGCTATCCGGTGCAGCCGAACAAGGCCATCGTCGGTGCCAACGCCTTCGCCCACGAGTCCGGCATCCACCAGGACGGCGTGCTCAAGCACCGCGAAACCTACGAGATCATGTCCGCCGAATCGGTGGGCTGGACCGCCAACCGCCTGACGCTGGGCAAACTGTCCGGCCGCAACGCGTTTCGCACCAAGCTCACCGCGCTGGGCATCGTGCTGGACAGCGAAGAGGCACTGAACGCCGCCTTCGCCCGTTTCAAGGAACTGGCCGACAAGAAACGCGAGATCTTCGACGAAGACCTGCACGCACTGGTGTCCGACCAGCTGGTCACCGCCGAGCAGGAAGACTACAAGTTCGTGTCGCTGAAAGTGGCGACCGAGACCGGCGAGGCACCGCAGGCGCAGATCGTGTTCGTCGAGCACGGCAACGAGCAGCGTGCCGAATCCACCGGCTCCGGCCCGGTCGATGCCGCATTCAAGGCGATCGAGAGCGTGGTGAAAAGTGATGCAGTACTGGAGCTGTACTCGGTCAACGCCATCACCAAGGGTACCGAATCGCAGGGCGAAGTGACCGTGCGCCTGGCCAAGGACGGCCGCATCGTCAACGGCCAGGGGGCAGATACCGATGTGATTGTGGCCAGCGCCAAGGCGTATCTGGCGGCACTGAACAAGCTGCACAGCAAGACCGAGCGGGTGTACGCCCAGGGCCCGGTCTAAACCGAGCGCGCAACCGCGGCAGCAAAACGTCCGACCCGGAAAGGTTGGCCGCCGCGGTAAAGATCAAAGGCCCACAAGGCCGCACCCTTCCGCCTTTGCCAGCACCACGGCAGACGCAGACAGCCGACCCACGAGGTCGGCATTGTCGCGTTTGCCCAGAAAAAATGCCGCGTGGTTGCGGCATTTTTCATATCCAGTGGATTGTCTGTTTAGTTGACCGAAACCAAGCCGGTGCGTTGTTGTGGTGTCAGGTCATTGAGCAGCGCCACATTCAGTTTGAGCTCGTTAGCCGATACCGTGGTCGCTTGCATGGATGCACTGATATTGTCTGGTTTAAGAGTCCACATTGCTCCAGTGACAGGGTCGACAACCAGCCATCCGATCAGGCCACCAATCAGCAAATTACCTGCGATATACCAGCCGCTTGGCGAGGCGGTCAGGTTGATGATCTGCTTTTGATAGCCAGGCTTACTGATTTCGACAACGTATTCCCGCTTCTTGAAGTAACCGGCTCCTTTTTGCAGCGATACGCTGGCAGGTGTCAAACCGGAATGCACGTTCATCCCTGTGGTATCACGAATTTCCAATTTTGCTTCAGACGGAGAACTGCTGATTGCAACGGTATGGGTACTGCCATCCATAATGGATGCACAGCCGGAAAACAGTAGTGCAACCAGGGTCGGAGCAATGAAATTTTTCATGTGATTCTCTTTGATTTTAATTAATCGTTAAAAATGCAAAAGTGATTTTATGACAAATAAAGATGAAAATCCCAAGATAATGGCACAAGGCTATTTCATTACCGGCACCGACACCGAGATCGGCAAGACCCACAGCGCGGTGAAACTGATCCAGCACTGGCAGGCGCAGGGCAGTCGCGTGCTGGCGATGAAGCCGGTGGCCTCCGGCTGCGACATCCTGCCGGACGGCAGCTGGCACAACGACGACGTGGCGCGGCTGGTGGCGGCCACCGGACAGCGCGATCTGGCGCTGATGAACCCGTACCGCTTCCTGCCGCCGGTGTCGCCGCACATCGCCGCGCGCGAGGCCGGCGTGACCATCGATCCGGCATTGATCGTCGCCCACTACCAAAGGTTGGCCGCAGACGCCGACGTGGTGCTGGTGGAGGGCGCCGGCGGCTGGCTGGCGCCGCTGTCGGACACGCTGGACATGCAGGGCCTGGCGCAGGCGCTGGGGCTACCGGTGATCCTGGTGGTGGGCATGAAGCTGGGCTGTATCAACCACGCGCTGCTGACGGCGCAGGCGATCCGCGCCAGCGGCTGCACCCTAGCCGGCTGGATCGCCAACCGCGTGGTGCCGGCGCAGCTGGCCTTTGAGGACAATCTGGCGACGCTCGTACGCGCGCTGGGCGAGCCGCTGCTGAGCCTGCCTTACGAGGCGCCGGCCGCGCCCGCCGCCTGAGTGCCGGCGCCGGTTTGCGGCGCTGCACCATGATAAATACTTGTTTTATCGGCTGATCTTCCTATTCTCGATAAAGCGCTGCGGCACAGATCGCGGCCAGCGACCGGGTTTCCGGCCAACACGAGACTTTACTTGGGGAAGACGCCATGGCCTGTCGTCGCGTCCTGTTACTGCTCACCGGCTGGTCGCCTGCCGTGCTGGCGGCCAACGTCAACCTGCCGCCGCCGGTTACCGGCATCGCGCAGGATATCTACGATCTGCACATGCTGCTGCTGTACATCACCGGCGGCATCTTCGTGCTGGTATTCGGCGTGATGTTCTGGGCCATCCTGCGCCACCGCAAATCCGCCGGCCATCAGGCGAAACACTTCCACGAAAACACCACCGTCGAGATCATCTGGACGCTGATTCCGCTGCTGATCCTGGTGGCGATGGCGTGGCCGGCGACGCGGCTGATCCTGCAGCAGAAGAGCAGCGCCGGCGCCGAGCTGACCATCAAGGTCACCGGCTACCAGTGGAAATGGCACTACGACTACCTGGACGACGGCGTCGCCTTCATGAGCCATCTGGCCACGCCGCAAAGCGCCATTCACCAGGTGGCCGCTCGCGGCGAGCACTACCTGCTGGAGGTCGACCAGCCGCTGGTGGTGCCGACCGGCACCAAGGTGCGGCTGCTGCTGACCGCGAACGACGTGATCCACGCCTGGTGGGTGCCGCAACTGGGGGTGAAGCAGGACGCGATCCCCGGCTTCGTGCGCGATGTCTGGTTCAAGGTCGATCGCCCCGGCACCTACCGCGGCCAGTGCGCCGAGCTGTGCGGCAAGGATCACGGCTTCATGCCGATCGTGGTGGAGGCCAAGGCGCAGGCCGATTACGCGCGCTGGCTGGCGGCACGCAAGCAGGCGGCTGCGGCCAACCTTGAAGACCCGAATAAGGTCTGGCCACTGGCCGAGCTGATGGCGCGCGGCGAGAAGGTGTACACGCAGAACTGCGTCGCCTGCCACCAGGCCAACGGCAAGGGCATCCCCGGCGCCTTCCCGGCGCTGGACGGCTCGGCGATGGCGACCAAGGACAAGCCCGGCCACATCGACATCGTGCTTAACGGCAGCAAGAAGAATGCCGCGATGGCGGCCTGGGGCAAGCAGCTGTCGGATACCGATATTGCGGCGGTGATCACCTACGAGCGCAACGCGTGGGGCAATCACACCGGCGACGTGGTGCAGCCGAAGGACATCAAGGCTGCCCGCGGCGGCAAAGCGTAAGGGGGAGAGGGCATGACTGCGATCGACAGTGCATTGCAGCCGGCGCACGACACCGCGCACGGCCACCACGCCAAGCCAAGCGGCATCACCCGCTGGCTGTTCGCTACCAACCACAAGGACATTGGCTCGCTGTACCTGTGGTTCGCGTTCAGCATGTTCATCTTCGGCGGCGTGCTGGCGCTGTGCATCCGCGCCGAGTTGTTCCGCCCAGGGTTGCAGTTCTGGCAGCCGGAGCTGTTCAACCAGTTCACCACCCTGCACGGGCTGATCATGGTGTTCGGCGCCATCATGCCGGCGTTCACCGGGCTGGCCAACTGGATGCTGCCGCTGATGATCGGCGCGCCGGACATGGCGTTTGCGCGGATGAACAACTGGAGCTTCTGGCTGCTGCCGCCGGCGGCGCTGCTGCTGCTGATCTCGTTCGCGGTGCCCGGCGGGGCGGCGGCGGCGGGCTGGACGCTGTACGCGCCGCTGTCGACGCAGATGGGCATGGGCATGGACCTGACCATCTTCGCCATCCACATCATGGGTGTCAGCTCGATCATGGGCTCGATCAACATCATCGTCACCATCCTCAACCTGCGCGCGCCGGGGATGACGATGATGAAGATGCCGATGTTCGCCTGGGCCAGCCTGATTACCGCCTACCTGATCATCGCGGTGATGCCGGTGCTGGCCGGGGTGGTGACCATGGTGCTGACCGATCGCCATTTCGGCACCCACTTCTTCAATGCCGCCGGCGGTGGCGACCCGGTGCTGTACCAGCACATCTTCTGGTTCTTCGGCCACCCCGAGGTCTACATCATGGCGCTGCCGGCCTTCGGTATCGTCAGCCACATCATCCCCACCTTCAGCCGCAAGCCGCTGTTCGGCTACACCTCGATGGTGTACGCCACCAGCTCCATCGCCATCCTCAGCTTCATGGTGTGGGCGCACCACATGTTCACCACCGGCATGCCGGCCACCGCGCAGCTGTTCTTCATGTACGCGACGATGCTGATCGCGGTGCCGACCGGGGTGAAGGTGTTCAACTGGATCGGCACCATGTGGCAGGGCAGCATGAGCTTCGAGACGCCGATGCTGTTTGCCATCGGCTTCATCTGCCTGTTTACCGTCGGCGGCCTGTCCGGAGTGACGCTGAGCATCGCCGCCATCGACATCCAGCTGCAGGACACCTACTACGTGGTGGCGCACTTCCACTACGTGCTGGTGGCCGGCGCGCTGTTCAGCCTGTTCGCCGCGGTGTACTACTGGTTCCCGAAGATGACCGGGCGCATGTACTCGGAGTTCTGGGGCAAGTTCCACTTCTGGTGGTCGCTGCTGTGGTTCAACGTGACGTTTTTCCCGATGCACTTCCTCGGCCTCGCCGGCATGCCGCGCCGCATTCCCGACTACAACATGCAGTTCACCGATTTCAACACCATGGCCAGCGTCGGCGCCTTCTGTTTCGGGCTGGGGCAGCTGATCTTCTTCGCCAACATGCTGCACAGCCTGCGCCACGGCCGGCCGGCCGCGGCCAAGCCGTGGGAGGGCGCCGACACCCTGGAGTGGCAGATTGCCACCCCGGCGCCGTATCACAGCTTTGTCGAGGCACCGGATCTGGAAGTCGGCGAAAACGGCCGCATCGATGCCATGCACGGCGGAAAGCACCACTGACATGGACAAGCCGCCCGCCACCCTGCACGACAACCGCCTGCTGCTGCTGAAGCTGCTGCTGCTGGCCTGCGTGATGTTCGTGTTCGCCTGGGGGCTGATCCCGGTCTACGACGCCCTGTGCCGGCTGACCGGGCTGGGCAGCCTGCAGCGAC
This sequence comes from Vogesella sp. AC12, assembly GCF_024437575.1. Taxonomy (NCBI): domain Bacteria; kingdom Pseudomonadati; phylum Pseudomonadota; class Betaproteobacteria; order Neisseriales; family Chromobacteriaceae; genus Vogesella; species Vogesella sp. AC12. The sequence continues at coordinate 21,087 of NZ_JANFNU010000012.1, read as the reverse complement.
CGGATGAGGTCGGCAGCCAAAGGTTGGCCGCAACGCCGTTGGCACCGGTGTTGCTGACCTTCGATGCCACGGTGCAGCCGGGGCTGCCGTGGCAGGTACGGCCGCTGATGCGCACGCTGCGCGCGGTGCCGGGCGAGTTCGTGCGCGTCGATTACGAGATCACCAATGCCAGCAACCGCCAGGTAATCGGCCAGGCGATTCCGCGCTACCTGCCGGCGGCGGCGGCGGAGTACGTGAAGAAGCTGGACTGCTTCTGCTTTGCGCAGCAGGCGTTTGCCCCGGGCGAGACCCGGCGCTTTCCGGTGGTGTTCGTGGTCGACAAGAACGTGCCGGCCGGCCTCGACAGCATCACGCTGGCCTACACCGTGTTCGATGTGCCGGGGCGGTCATGAGGCCGCTGCGCGCCCTGGCCGCGGTGCTGGCCGCCTTCTTCGGCGTGCGGCGCGGCCGTGCGGCCAACGTTGACCGCCAGTTGCACTTTGCCGACCTCATCGCGGCGGCGATCATTCTGGTGGCGCTGTTTGTCGGCGGCCTGCTGTTGCTGGTCAGCTGGCTGACGGCGCCCTGAGCGGACGGAGGAATCATGCATAACGACACGTCGCACCACTATTTCGTGCCCGATCCGTCACGCTGGCCGATCATCGGCGCGGTGGCGCTGTTTGCGCTGGGGCTGGGCGCCTCCTTCACCGTCAACGGCATCGCCGCCGGCAAGTTCGGCCTGCTGCTGGGGGTGCTGATCCTGCTGTGGATGCTGTTCGGCTGGTTTGGCGACGTGATCCGCGAAAGCCTGTCCGGCCGCTACCAGCGACGCGAGGATGCCTCGTTCCGCTGGGGCATGAGCTGGTTCATCTTTTCCGAGGTGATGTTCTTCGCCGCCTTCTTCGGCGCGCTGTTCTACGTGCGGACCATCTCGGTGCCGGAGCTGGGCAACGAGCAGCACCAGCTGCTGTACCCCGGCTTTGCCGCCAGCTGGCCGCTGGCCACCGGCCCCGGCATCAGCGCCACCTACCAGGCGATGGGGCCGTGGGGGCTGCCGGCGATCAATACCCTGATCCTGCTGTCGTCCGGCGCCACGCTGACCTGGGCGCACTGGGGGCTGCTGTCCGGCCTGCGGCGGCGGCTGGTGTTCGGCCTCGGGCTGACGGTGGTGCTGGGCGCGCTGTTTCTCGGGCTGCAGATTTACGAGTACGCGCACGCGATGAACGAGCTGGGGTTGTCGCTGGCTTCCGGCGCCTACGGCATGACTTTCTTCATGCTGACCGGCTTTCACGGCCTGCACGTGCTGCTCGGCGCCATCATGCTGGCGGTGGTGTGGCTGCGGGTGCTGCGCGGGCATTTCAATGCCGAGCACCACTTCGCGTTCGAGGCCGCGGCGTGGTACTGGCACTTTGTCGACGTGGTGTGGCTGATCCTGTTCGTGTTCGTGTACTGGCTGTAGTGGCGGGAAGCATCTGAACGTGTTTACGATCTCGCGAGCTAGAGCGAGACAAGGCGAAAACGGCTGAGGAAGCGGAGTTTACAAGTGGTAAATGAGCATTCCGAAGGCGTTTTCAACGCCGTATCGCCGACGCGCAGCAGATCGTGAACAGATTCTCAGCGCCCGTGCGGCAGCCACCAGCCAAGCATGCCGCCGACCATCAGCAGCAGGAACAGCCCCAGCGACAGCGCCACGCGCAGGGTCAGCGCCTTGACGGTCTGGCGCGGTGCGTCGCCGCGGCTGACGCTGCGCAGGGCAAAGGCCAGGGTCAGCATGATCAGCAACAGCAGGGTGATGGCGGCAATCTTCATGACATGTCCTCCGGTGGGTGTAATCCAGTCTAGCAGCCGTGCCGGCTTTCGCCGCCAGCGTGGCCGGCTGCGGCTGGCGTGGCTGTTGTGGTTGCTGGCGCTGCTGCCTTTCCTGCTGGCGTTGTGGCAGTGGCAGCGCGGCCAGCAACGGCAGGCGCAGCTGGCGCGCCATGAATTCAACCTGCGGCAGGCACCGCAGCCGCTGGCCGCACTGGCCGCCAGCGCGGCGCCGGCCGGGCAGCGTGCCTGGCTGCGGGTACGCGGTAGCGAGCCGGAGATCCGGGTGGCCAATGCGCTGCTCGGCGGCGCCAGCGGTATCCGCATCTGGCAGCCGGTGCAGCTGCCCGACGGCAGCTGGGTGGTGGTCGATCGCGGCTGGTTGCGCGGGCCGGCGGCCTATGTGCGCATCCCGCTGCCGCCGTTGCGGCTGCAGGGCTACTGGCTGCCGCGACCGCAGCCCTACCTGCTGTCCGGCGCGCGGGTGGCGGATCGCGGCGAGGTCGATGCGCTGGACTGGACGGCTCTGGCACGGCGCCTGCCGGAGCGGCTGCATGACGGCCTGCTGGTGCTGGATGTGACCCTGCCGCCGCTGCAACCGTGGCCGGTGCGGCCGCCGTTCGATCCGCAGCGCCACTATGCCTATGCCTTGCAATGGCTGCTGCTTGGGCTATGCCTGATTACAGGAGCATGGATCGTGCAGAGGAGGGGACGGAATGAGCGCTCGGGATCGCGGACGGATTAAGTTGCTGCTGATTGCGCTGCTGTGCGCGCTGCCGGTGCTGGCGTCGTGGTTGTCGTACCGCTGGCTGCCGCCGGCCGGCGGCAAGAGCTACGGCCAGCTGCTGGCGACACCGCTGCCGCAGGCGCGGCAGCAAGGTTGGCCGCAAGGGCGCTGGGTACTGCTCGACGCCGCCGCAAACTGCAACCCGGCCTGCGAGCAGCGCCGCTTTGCGATGCGCCAGATCCACACCGCGCAGGGCGAAGCCGCCACGCGGCTGGTGCGGCGCCAGCAGGCCGATGCCACGCTGCGGCAGGACGGTTTCTATCTGGTGGACCCGCACGGCAACGGTGTGCTGTTCTATCCGGATGGCGCCGCGCCGGCGGCGGTGATCAAGGAAATCCGCAGTGTACTGAAAAACAATAACAGCCTCGGCTGAGTGGCCGCGGCAATGGCTGTCCGTGCTGGCGCGGGCAGGGAAGGGGGCAGGATGAGACGCGTGCTGTTGCTGGCCTTGTTGCTGGTGTGCATCGTGGTGCCGCTGGGCGCGTATGTGCGGCTGTCGGATGCCGGTCTTGGTTGTCCGGACTGGCCGGGCTGCTATGGCCGGCTGTCGCCGCTGCACGCGGCGCCGCTGATCCAGGAACAGCATGCGGCCAACCCCGACGGCCCGGTGAGCATGGCCAAGGCGTGGAAGGAAATGAGCCATCGCTATCTGGCCGCCAGTCTCGGGCTGCTGCTGCTGTTGCTGAACGTGCTGGCCTGGCGTCAGCGTCGGCTGCGCGGCTGGGCGGCGCTGTTGCTGTTGCTGGTGTGCGTGCAGGGCGCGCTGGGCATGTGGACGGTGACCCTGTTGCTGAAACCGGCCATCGTCAGCGCCCACCTGCTGGGCGGTATGACACTGGCGGCGCTGCTGGCCGCCTGCTGCTGGTGGCAGCGGCGCCTGCCGCAGCGCCATGCGGTGGGGGCGGCCAGCTTCGCGCTGGCGCTGTTGCTGCCCTTGCTGTTGCTGCTGCAGATCGCGCTCGGCGGCTGGGTGTCGAGCAATTACGCGGCGCTGGCCTGCCAGGGCTTTCCGGCCTGCAACGGCGAGTGGTGGCCGGCGGGGCAGTGGCACGGTGCCTTTCATCTGCTGCGCGAGCTGGGCGAAGGCCCGGACGGCACGCCATTGCTGAGCAGTCATCTGCTGACCATACACTGGGTACACCGGCTGGGCGCCGCGCTGGTATCGCTGCTGTTGCTATGGCTGGTGCTGCGCTTGTGGCGTCAGCCGCCGTTGCGGCCGTTGTTGTGCCTGCTGCTGGGCAGCTGGCTGCTGCAGCTGGCGCTCGGAGTCGGCAATGTGCTGTTGCAGCTGCCACTGGCGCTGGCAGTGGCGCACAACGCCGGGGCCATGCTGCTGCTGATCGTCGCCACGCTGCTGTTGCTGTCGCTGGATCCCGCCCCGAGGAGAACACGATGAATGCCTTGACCGCCCCCTCCCTGCGTCGTCATGCCGGTGCCCTGTGGCAGCTGGCGAAACCGAAAGTGGTGGCGCTGATCGTGTTCTGCGCCGTGATCGGCATGGTGCTGGCAGTGCCGGGCTGGCCCGACCCCGGCCGCATGCTGGCCGCCACGCTCGGCATCGCGCTGGTGGCCGGTGCCGCGGCGATGATCAACTGCTTGGTGGAGCGCACCATCGACGCGCGCATGCGTCGTACCGCGCGCCGCGCAACCGCCAGTGGCGAGCTGGGGGTGGCCGAGACGCTGCTGGTGGCGCTGACCGCGCTGGGGCTGGGCATGGCACTGCTGATCGCGCTGGTCAACGCGCTGACCGCGTGGCTGACCCTGGCCACCTTTGCCGGCTACGCCATCGTCTACACCCTGCTGCTGAAGCCGAATACGCCGCAGAACATCGTGATCGGCGGTGCCAGCGGCGCGATGCCGCCCATCCTCGGCTGGGCGGCGATGACCGGCGAGGTCAGCGCGATGGCGATGGTGCTGTTCCTGATCATCTACACCTGGACGCCGCCGCACTTCTGGGCGCTGGCGCTGTACCGCCGCGACGACTACGCCCGCGCCGGCCTGCCGATGCTGCCGCTGACCCACGGCCAAGCGTTCACCACGCTGTCCATCCTGCTCTACACCGTGCTGCTGGCGGCGGTGACCCTGCTGCCGCTGGCGCTGCAGGCGGCGGGGGCGGTGTACCTGCTGGCGATCCTGCTGCTCAACGCGCGCTTTGTGCAGCTTGCCGCCCGCCTGCACCGTCATTATGCTGACGACTCCGCGCGGCGCTGCTTCCGCTGGTCGATCCAGTTCCTGACCTGGCTGTTCGCCGCGCTGCTGCTAGACCGCGTCTTTTTCCTGCCCCTGAGTGGATGACCTCATGCCCCTGCTTGTACGTTTGCTGCTGCTTGTTGCCTTGATGACCGGATTGGCTGCCTGCGATGGTGCGCCGCCACCGCCGGCGTTCAAGGGTACCGACATCAGCGGCGCCAGCTTTGGCCAGCCGTTTACCCTTACCGGTCACGACGGCAAACGCCACTCGCTGGACGAGTTCAAGGGCAAGGTGGTGGCGCTGTTCTTCGGCTATACCCACTGCCCGGACGTGTGCCCGACCACCATGCTGGAGTTCGCCCAGGCGGCCAAGCAGTTGGGTGCCGATGGCGACCGGCTGCAGGTGCTGTTCGTCAGCGTCGACCCGCAGCGCGACACGCCGCCGGTGCTGGCCGGCTACATCCCGCATTTCGACCAGCGTTTTCTCGGCCTGACCGGCAGCGAGGCAGAAGTTGCCGCCGTGGCCGGCCACTTCAAAGTCGTCGCCCAGCGCCAGCCGGCGGCGGGCGGTGGCTACAGCGTGGATCACAGCGCCGGCAGTTATCTGTTCGATCGGGAGGGCAAGTTGCGGGTGTATTTGCCCTACGCCACGCCGGCCAGCGATATCGCCCATGATGTAAAGGCCTTATTGGGTTAAACTCCGTAGTGACCGTTGTATTCTTTACTACCGCATTCCGGACGTCGTAACCGTGACCGATGACCTCACGCCCGGTGCCGCCAGTGGCAGCACCCAGCCCAGCATAGACCTGAGCAAATACACGCTGACCAGTGCGGCTGAAGTGGTGCATCACCTGCGCGGCATCGTGCAGCAGGGGCAGATGGTGACGGTATTTTCCAACAAGGGAAAATCCTTCATCCTGACCCGCATCCTGGCGCTGGACAACGTTGCCCGCACCATGGTGCTGGACTGGGGTGCCAACGAGCACGCCAACAAGCTGTTCCTGGAGAGCGAGCGCAACATCTACGTCTGTTCGCCGGCCGGGGTCAAAACCCAGTTCACCACCGGCCAGCCGCGCCGCATCAGTTTCCAGGGCGGCGACGCCTTCGAGGTAGCGCTGCCGGAGCAGGTGATCAAGCTGCAGCGCCGCGAGTTTTTCCGCATTCCCACCCCGATCGCCAACCCGGTGCTGTGCCAGTTCCTGGACCACCCCGCTGGCGAGCTGGCGCTGCCGCTGGCCGACATCAGCCTTGGCGGCGCCGCGCTGGTGCTGTCCACGGCACAGGCGGCCAAGTTCCATATCGGCGACCACTATCAGGTGTCGATCGAGCTGAAGCCGTTCGGCGTGCTGCAGGTGCAGCTGGAAATCCGCCACCTGATTCCGGTTCAGCATAAAAACGGCCAGGAAAGCATCCGTGCCGGATGCTGCTTCGCCAATATGAACACCCCGCGCGAAACCATGGTGCAACGTTATGTGGCCAACCTTGAGCGAGAGCGCCGGGCTCTGGTACGCTGATCCCCATTATTGCAACGCATCAATATCATGACCCTGACCATTGCCCTCTCGAAGGGCCGCATTTTTGAAGAAACCCTGCCGCTGCTGGCCGCTGCCGGCATCGAACCTGCCGAAGCCCCGGAATCGTCGCGCAAGCTGATCATCGGCACCAACCGTCCCGACGTGCAGCTGGTGATCGTGCGCGCGTCCGACGTGCCGACCTACGTGCAGTACGGCGCCGCCGATCTCGGTATCGCCGGCCGCGACGTGCTGATCGAGCACGGTGGTGCCGGGCTGTACCAGCCGCTGGACCTCAACATCGCCAAGTGCAAGATGATGGTGGCGGTGGAAAACGGCTTCGACTACGACGCCGCGGTCAAGCACGGCGCGCGCCTGAAGATTGCCACCAAGTACCCGCAGATCGCGCGCGAGCATTTCGCCGCCAAGGGCGTGCACGTCGACATCATCAAGCTGTACGGCTCGATGGAACTAGCGCCGCTGGTCGGCCTCGCTGACGCCATCGTCGATCTGGTGTCCACCGGCAGCACGCTGAAAGCCAACAACCTGCTGGCGGTGGAACACATTATCGACATCAGCTCGCGACTGGTGGTGAACCAGGCCGCGCTCAAACTCAAGTACGACACCATCCAGCCGGTGCTGGACGCCTTTGCCGGCGCGGTGTCGCAGTAAGCCTATGCCCGTTGCGGCCAACCTTGAGGTTGGCCGCAAGCCTATGGAGCCGTAACCATGCAACGCCTGTCTTCCTCCCAAGCCGATTTCGACGCCCGCCTCAAGGCGCTGCTGGCCTTTGAAACCGCCCAGGATCCGGCGGTCGACGCCGCCGTCGCCGCCATCTGTGACGACGTCAAGGCACGCGGCGACGCGGCGGTAGTGGAATACACCAACCGTTTCGACCGCATGAGCGTGGCCGACATGGCGGCGCTGACGCTGAGCCGCGAGCAGCTGCAGGCCGCGCACGGCCGCCTGCCGGCGCACGTGCGCGAGGCGCTGGAAGCCGCCGCCGAGCGCGTGCGCCGCTACCACGAAAAGCAGCTGGCGCACTCGTGGAGCTACGAGGATGAGGACGGCACCCTGCTGGGCCAGCAGGTGACACCGCTGGACCGCGTCGGCATCTACGTGCCCGGCGGCAAGGCCGCCTATCCCAGCTCGGTGCTGATGAACGCGCTGCCGGCCAAGGTCGCCGGTGTCGGCGAGATCATCATGGTGGTGCCGACGCCGGACGGCGAACAGAACGACCTGGTGCTGGCTGCTGCCTACATCGCCGGTGTCGACAAGGTATTCACCTGTGGCGGCGCGCAGGCTGTCGCCGCGCTGGCCTACGGCACCGAAAGCGTGCCGCAGGTGGACAAGATCACTGGCCCCGGTAATGCCTACGTCGCCGCCGCCAAGCGCCGCGTGTTCGGCGTGGTCGGCATCGACATGGTGGCCGGCCCGTCCGAGATCCTGGTGATCTGTGACGGCGACACCGATCCGGACTGGATCGCGATGGACCTGTTCAGCCAGGCCGAGCACGACGAGATCGCACAGGCCATCCTGCTGTCTCCGTCGGCGGACTTCATCGCCCGCGTCGAGGCCAGCATAGCGAAGCTGCTGCCATCCATGCCGCGCCGCGCCATCATCGAGGCCAGCCTCGGCAACCGCGGCGCGCTGATCCAGGTGCGCGACCTGGACGAAGCCTGCGCCATCTCCAACTACATCGCGCCGGAGCATCTGGAGCTGTCGGTGGCCCAGCCGGAAGCGTGGCTGGACAAGCTGCGCCACGCCGGTGCCATCTTCATGGGCCGCTTCACCTCGGAAAGTCTGGGCGACTACTGCGCCGGGCCCAACCACGTGCTGCCGACCAGCCGCACCGCGCGTTTTGCCAGCCCGCTGGGGGTGTACGACTTCCAGAAGCGCAGCAGCCTGATCCGCGTGTCGCACGCCGGCGCGCAGAAGCTGGGCAAGATCGCCAGCATCCTGGCGCACGGGGAGGGGCTGACCGCCCACGCCCGCGCCGCGGAGCTGCGACTGGACCCGGCCGCCGACTGAGCGCGCGGCGACCCGACCCCGTCTTGTCATGGCCAGCACTGCTGGCCATTTTCATGTCATGGCGCGGCGGCGCCACGCTGCTGCGCTGCCGCAGAAAAGCCGCCGCGGAGCTAGGCGACCCCTGTCAAAACAGGTAGGATGAAAGTCTTGTGAATTGATTGTGTCGGGCTTTGCCGGCAGTTCCATCCGGCGGCGCCGGTAACGAAATGTCGAATAAAATGTCTATACAGAAGCTGTTCCGCCCCGATGTGCTGGCCATGCAGGCCTACCACGTTGCCGATGCCGCCGGCTTTATCAAGCTGGACGCCATGGAGAACCCGTACCGCCTGCCAGAGCCGCTGCGCAGCGAACTGGGACAGACCCTGGCCGATGTCGCCCTCAACCGTTACCCCGATCCGCACGGCGATGGCCTGAAGGAGCAGCTCAAGGCTGCCTTTGCCATCCCCGCCGCCGCCGATGTCATCCTCGGCAACGGCTCCGACGAAATCATCACCCTGATCACCCAGGCACTGGCCGCCCCCGATATCGTGGTGATGGCGCTGGAGCCGTCGTTCGTGATGTACAAGCTGAACGCGCAGTTCTCGCGCGTGCGCTACGTCGGGGTGCCGCTGGCCGCCGATTTCAGTCTCGACCTGCCGGCCACGCTGGCCGCCATCGCCAGCCAGCAGCCGGCGGTGGTGTTCGTGTCCTACCCCAACAACCCGACCGGACCGCGCTTTGCCCGCGCCGAGGTGCAGGCGATTCTCGATGCCGCCCCGGGACTGGTGGTGGTCGACGAGGCCTACCAGGCGTTTGCCGACGACAGTTTCATGGATCTGGCCGGCAGCCACGAGCGCCTGATCGTGATGCGCACGCTGTCCAAGCTCGGCCTCGCCGGCTTGCGTCTGGGCTATGCCGCCGGTCACCCGCAGGTGATGGCGCAGCTGGACAAGGTGCGTCCGCCGTACAACATCAACGTGCTGACCCAGGCCGCCGCCAAGTTTGCGCTGCGCCATATCGAGGTATTCGACGCGCAGGCGGCGGAACTGCGCCGCGAACGCGAAAGGTTGGCCGCCGCCCTGGGCGCGCTGCCGCAGCTGAAGGTGTTCCCGTCGGAGGCCAACTTCCTCACCGTGCGCGTGCCGGATGCGCCGGCGCTGTTTGCCGCGCTGAAAGAGGCGCGCATCCTGGTGAAAAACCTGCACGGCTACCATCCGCTGCTGGCCAACTGCCTGCGCCTGACCGTCGGCAGCCCGGACGAAAACACCGCGGTTCTGGCCGCGATCACCACCTACTTTGCCTGAGCCACCATGCGCACCGCTACCGTTACCCGCAATACCCTGGAAACCCAGATCACCGCCACCGTCAATCTCGACGGCCGCGGCGTCGGCCGCTTTGATACCGGCGTGCCGTTTCTCGATCACATGATGGACCAGATCGCCCGCCACGGCCTGATCGACCTCGACATCACCGCCCGCGGCGACCTGCACATCGACGCCCACCACACCGTCGAAGACATCGGCATCACGCTGGGCCAGGCCTTTGCCAAGGCCATCGGCGACAAGAAGGGCATCCGCCGCTACGGCCACGCCTACGTGCCGCTGGACGAGGCGCTGAGCCGCGTGGTGATCGACCTGTCCGGCCGCCCGGGCCTGCAGTACCACATCCCGTTTACCCGCGCCGCCATCGGCGGTTTCGATGTCGACCTGTTCAGCGAATTCTTCCACGGCTTCGTCAACCACAGCATGGTGACGCTGCACATCGACAACCTGCGCGGCGTCAACAGCCACCACCAGGCGGAGACGGTGTTCAAGGCCTTCGGCCGCGCGCTGCGCATGGCGGTGGAGTTCGACGAGCGCATGGCCGGCATCACGCCATCGACCAAGGGGACCCTGACCGCATGAAGGTAGCCGTCATCGATTACGGCATGGGCAATCTGCACTCGGTGCTGAAGTCCGTGCAGAGCGTCAACGACATCGGCGCCGACATCTTCCTGACCTCCGATCCGGAGCGGGTGGTGACGGCGGACAAGGTGGTGTTTCCCGGCCAGGGCGCGATGCCGGACTGCATGCGCGAACTGAACGCGCACGGCCTGGCCGAGGCGGTGCGCGAAACCACGCAGACCAAGCCGTTCTTCGGCATCTGCGTCGGCGCCCAGCTGCTGTTCGAGCGCAGCGAGGAGGGCAACACTCCCGGCCTCGGCATCTTCAAGGGCGAGGTCAAACGCTTTGCGGCCAACCTGCGCGATGCGCACGGCGAGCGCCTGAAAGTGCCGCACATGGGCTGGAACCGCGTGTTCCAGACCGTGGCACACCCGCTGTTTGCCGGCATCGAAGACGGCGAGCGTTTCTATTTTGTGCACAGTTACCACTTCGCACCGCAGGACCCGCAGCTGACGCTGGCACAAAGCGAGTACCCCGACCGGTTTTCCTGTATCGTCGGACGTGGCAATATCTTTGCCACCCAATTTCACACCGAAAAGAGCCATCGCGCCGGACTTCAGATGATGAAGAACTTCCTGGCCTGGGATGGCACTGTTTAACTTACCGAAGATTCTGTTCGCACCATGCTGCTGATACCTGCTATCGACCTCAAGGATGGTCAATGCGTACGCCTGAAACAGGGCGTGATGGACGACGCCACCGTTTTTTCCGACGACCCGGTCAAGGTCGCGCTGCACTGGCGTGACCAGGGCGCCCGCCGCCTGCACCTGGTGGATCTGAACGGCGCCTTTGCCGGCAAGCCGAAGAACCTGTCGGTGATCCGCGACATTCTCGGCGCGGTCGGCGACGACATGCCGGTACAGCTCGGCGGCGGCATTCGCGACCTGGATACCATCGAGAAGTACTTCGACCTGGGCCTGAAATACGTGATCATCGGCACCGCCGCGGTGAAGAATCCGGGCTTCCTGCACGACGCCTGTGACGCCTTCCCCGGCCAGGTGATCGTCGGTCTCGACGCCAAGGACGGCATGGTCGCCATCGACGGCTGGGCCAAGGTCACCACCCACAACGTGATCGATCTCGCCAAACGCTTCGAAGACTACGGTGTGAACTCGGTGATCTACACCGATATCGGCCGCGACGGCATGATGAACGGCGTCAACATCGACGCCACGGTCAAGCTGGCGCAGGCACTGACCGTTCCGGTGATCGCCTCCGGCGGCCTGACCAATCTCGACGACGTGCGCAATCTGTGCGCGGTGGAGAGCGAAGGCATCGAAGGCGCCATTACCGGCCGCGCCATCTACGAAGGCAGCATCGATTTTGCCGCCGCGCAGGATCTGGCCGACGAACTGTCCGAAGCCTGAGGCAGTTTGCAATCACCTCCAAGGTTGGCCGCAAGCGCTTGCGGCCAACCTTCAGTACAGAACACCATGTCTCTAGCCAAACGCATTATCCCCTGCCTGGACGTGACTGCCGGTCGCGTGGTCAAGGGCATCAATTTTGTCGGCCTGCGCGACGCCGGCGACCCGGTCGAAATCGCCAAGCGCTATAACGAGCAGGGCGCCGACGAGCTGACCTTCCTCGACATTACCGCCAGTTCCGACGACCGCGACCTGATCCTGCACGTGATCGAGTCGGTGGCGGAACAGGTGTTCATCCCGCTGACGGTGGGTGGCGGCGTGCGCCAGGTGGCCGATATCCGCCGCCTGCTCAATGCCGGCGCCGACAAGGTCAGCATCAACACCGCGGCGATCACCAATCCCGACCTGGTGCGCGAGGCCGCCGACAAGTTCGGCAGCCAGTGCATCGTGGTGGCGGTCGACGCCAAGGCGGTGTCGCCGGCCAACGACCGCTGGGAGATCTTCACCCACGGCGGGCGCAAGGCCACCGGGCTGGACGCGGTGGAGTGGGCGGTCAAGATGGCGGAATACGGCGCCGGCGAGATCCTGCTGACCAGCATGGACCGCGACGGCACCAAGATCGGCTTCAACCTGCCGCTGACGCGGGCGGTGTCGGACGCGGTACCGGTGCCGGTGATCGCCTCCGGCGGCGTCGGCAACCTGCAGCATCTGGTGGAAGGCGTGACGCTGGGCAAGGCCGACGCGGTGCTGGCCGCCAGCATCTTCCATTTCGGCGAGTACACCGTGCGCCAGGCGAAAGAAGCGATGCGCGCCGCCGGCATCGAAGTACGTTTGTAAAGGTTGGCCGCAATGACTGCTCCGAACTGGCTGGATGAAGTGAAGTGGGACGACAAGGGGCTGGTGGTCGCCATCGCCCAGGATGCCAACACGGGCCGCGTGCTGATGGTCGCCTACATGAACCGTGAGTCGCTGCAACTGACTGCAGAAACCGGCATCGCCCACTACTGGACGCGCTCGCGCCAGAAACTGTGGAAAAAGGGCGAGGAATCCGGCCACCTGCAAACGGTGAAGGAACTGCGCCTCGACTGCGATGGCGACGTGATCACCATGCAGATCGAACAGGCCGGCGGCATCGCCTGCCACACCGGTCGCGAAAGCTGCTTCTTCCGCGTGCTGCGCGACGGCGAGTGGCAGGTCACCGACGCGGTGCTCAAGGATCCGCACGCCATCTACGGTGCGCATCAGCACTGAGCCGCAGGGCAAGGGTTGCCCCTGCTACGCCTTGTTATCGAATTGTCACAGAATCGACATATACTGGCCGCGCTGACGGTTTGAAAGGATGCACATGATTGCCGCTGACGTATTACAGCACATTGGTGACACGCTGGAAGCCCGCAAGGAATCCAGCCCCAGCTCGTCCTACGTGGCTTCGCTGTTCCACAAGGGCGAGGATGCGATCCTGAAGAAAGTGGCGGAAGAGGCGGCCGAGGTGCTGATGGCGTCCAAGGACAAGGACCGCCTGCATCTGGTGCGCGAAGTGGCCGACCTGTGGTTCCACACCATGGTGCTGCTGGCGCATCACGGCCTGCGCCCGGAAGACGTGCTGGTGGAGCTGAAGCGCCGCGAGGGCATCTCCGGCCTCGACGAAAAAGCCGCACGCAACCCGCAGTCCTGAGGCGGAGAGAGTAGACATGAGCGATTGTATTTTCTGTAAGATTGCGGCCGGCGACATCCCGGCCAACAAGGTATACGAAGACGACGACGTGGTGGCCTTCCACGACATCAAGCCGGCCGGTGATGTGCACTTCCTGCTGGTGCCGAAACGGCACGTCGAATCGCTGGCGCACTGCAGCGCCGACGATGCGGCGATGCTGGGCAAGCTGATGCTGCTGGTGCCGAAGCTGGCCGCAGAACAGGGGCTGGCGGGCGGCTTCAAGACCGCGATCAACACCGGGCGCGGTGGCGGCCAGGAAGTGTTCCACCTGCACGTACACGTCTACGGCAACAAATAACCATGCGACGCAGCGCGTCCGTTCAACATTGAGGTAGTGGTCATGGGTTCTTTTAGCATCTGGCACTGGCTGATCGTTTTGTTGGTGGTGGTACTGGTATTCGGTACCAAGAAATTGCGCAATATCGGCCAGGACCTGGGCGGCGCCGTCAAGGGCTTCAAGGAAGGCATGAAGGGCGAGGAAGGCGACAAGCCGGAACAGGGCGGCCGCGTGATTGATGTCGATCCCGACAACAAGAAGTAAGCAGCGTGTTTGATATCAGCTTCGGCGAACTCCTGATTGTCGGCGTGGTGGCCCTGATCGTCCTGGGGCCGGAACGGTTGCCGACCGTCGCCCGTACCATCGGTGCGCTGGTCGGCCGCGCGCAGCGCTTTGTCGCCAGCGTCAAATCCGACATCCACCAGCACAGTCAGATGGCCGGTTTTGACGACCTGAAGCAGGACGTGCAGCAGGCGGCCGACGCCTTCCGCAGCCAGATCGAGAGCGAAGTCGCCGGCGTGCGCGAGTTGTCGCAGCAGATCGGGCAGACGGCGCAGGCGGTGGAGCAGGAGGCCGGCCAGCTGCTGGACGAGGCGGCACGGCAGATCGCCCCGCCGGCCGAGCCTGCCGACGACAGCCCCGCCGTGACCGCCGCGCCGCCGGCCGCGGTGCCGGACGATAATCAGCTGGATCTTTTCGAGGCGGCGCCGTCTGCGGCCCCGCCGGACAACCCTGTGGTCAAAGTGCGCGAATGAGCGATCAACAACCTTTGCTCGCGCACCTGATCGAGCTGCGCAGCCGTGTGGTGCGCATTACACTAGGCATCGTGGTGTGCTTCCTGGCGCTGTTCCACTGGTCCGGCGACATCTACCACCTGCTGGCCAAACCGATGCTGGACGTGCTGCCGGCCGGTACCAACATGATTGCCACCGACGTGACCGCGCCGTTCTTCGTGCCGGTCAAGGTCACCATGCTGGTCGCCTTCCTGCTGTCGCTGCCCAATACCATGTACCAGATCTGGGCCTTTGTCGCGCCCGGGCTGTACAACCACGAGAAGCGGCTGGTGCTGCCGCTGGTGATCTCCAGCGTGCTGCTGTTCTTTGTCGGCATGGCCTTTGCCTACTTTGCGGTATTCCCGGTGGTGTTCGGCTTCATGAGCGCGGTGACGCCGGAAGGGGTGTCGATGATGACCGATATCGACAAATACCTGTCCTTCGTGCTCGGCATGTTTGTCGCCTTCGGCGTCACCTTCGAGGTGCCGATCGTGGTGATCGTGCTGCATCGCATGGGTGTGGTCAGCCTGGCGCAGCTGCGCGAAGGCCGTCCCTACGTCATTGTCGGCGCCTTCGTCATCGCCGCGGTGGTGACGCCGCCGGACGTGCTGTCGCAGATCATGATGGCGGTGCCGCTGTGGCTGCTGTACGAAGCCGGCATCCTGATGGCGGTACTGACCGGTCGCCAGACGGAGGTGAGCCATGACTAATGCCCGTCTGTTCCACTGGGGCGCGGTTTGCAGCCTGATCGCGCTGATCATGCTCAGCCTGGCGTGGGAGCTGGTGCTGGCACCGTTGCGTCCCGGCGGCTCCTTCCTGGTGCTGAAGGCGGTGCTGCTGCTGTTGCCGCTGATGGGGGTGCTGCGCCAGCGGGTCTACACCTACCAGTGGTCGAGCATGTTCATCCTCGCCTTCTTTGCCGAAGGCGTGATGCGCGCCTGGTCGGACAGCGGGCTGTCGCAAACCCTGGCGCTGGTCGAGGTACTGCTGACGGTGTGCTATTTCGCCAGTGTCGTGCTTTTTGTCAGGGCGATCCGTTTACAGCAGCCCTGATCCGGGTTTTGTGCAGCAAAAAGCCAGCTTCCTGTAAGCTGGCTTTTGTTATTGGCGCCGCGTACGGCGCTCAATTGAAATCATTTGTTTATAATCAATCAAAAGATATTTGCAAGTTGGCCATGCCGTGCTAATAATGATGCCGGTTGCCAATGCCGGCCGCAGCTTTCGTTGCCCACGAAGACCCAAAGGCGATGCCTTGACAAAGACCGCATATGAATAATCAGGAACACAAAGGCGCACAGGCGGATATTTCGCAACGTGCCACCCATCTGGATCCCTTGCTGGACTGCCTGTTCGAACTGACACGGCAGCACGGCATCACCACCACCCGCGACTCGCTGATTGCCGGCATTCCGCTGGAAGAACAGCGGCTGACCCCGGCGATGTTCTCGCGCGCGGCGCGGCGCGCCGGCCTGGTGTCGCGGGTGCTGCGCAAGCCGCTGAACGAGCTGCCGGCGGCGCTGTTGCCGGCGGTGCTGCTGCTCAACGGCAATGACGCCTGCCTGCTGCGCGAGATCGATGCCGACGGCAACTACTACATCAGCCCGGCCGAGCTGCCGGAAGCGGTGCAGGTGCTGAGCGGCAGCGAGCTGGCCGCGCGCTACAGCGGGCTGGCCATCGTGGTCAAGCCGCGCTTCCGCTTCGACAAGCGGGTGCCGGAGCTGAACAAGGCGCGCACCCAGCACTGGTTCTGGCACGCCATCCTGCAGGGGCGTCCGCTGTACCGCGACGCGCTGATCGCCGCCTTCTTCGTCAACGTGTTCGCACTGGTGTTTCCGCTGTTCTCGATGAACGTGTACGACCGCGTGGTCCCCAATATGGCGTTCGACACGCTGTGGGTGCTGGGGCTGGGCGTACTGCTGATCCTGGTGTTCGACTTCATCCTCAAGCTGACCCGCGGCTACCTGATCGACCTGGCCAGCAAGCGGGTGGACGTGATGCTGTCGGCGCTGATCATGGAACGGGTGCTCGGCATACGCATGGAGGCGCGACCGGCCTCGGTCGGTGCCTTTGCGGCCAACCTTCGTGCCTTCGAGACGGTGCGCGACTTCATTGCCTCCGCCACGGTGACCACGCTGGTGGACGTGCCGTTCGCGCTGCTGTTCGTGTTCGTGATCTTCTGGATCTCGCCGTGGATGGTGTTGCCGCCGCTGGTGGCAATCCTGCTGATGTTGCTGCTGGCGTTCACGGTGCAGGGCCAGATGCAGGAGCTGACCGAGACCACCTTCCGCGCCTCGTCGCAGCGCAATGCCCACCTGGTGGAAAGCCTGGTCGGCCTGGAAACCATCAAGACCCTCGGCGCCGAAGGCGTGCTGCAGGGGCGCTGGGAGAAGGCGACGCTGTTCCTGGCGCAGGTCGGCAGCCGCCTCAAGTTCCTGTCGGCGGTGACCATGAACTTCGCCGGCTTCATCCAGCAGTTGATGTCGGTGTCGATCATCATCATCGGCGTCTACCTGATCAAGGAGGGGCTGTCGTCGGTCGGCGGCCTGATCGCCTGCACCATGCTGGCCGGTCGCGCCATTGCGCCGATGGGCGCGGTAGCCGGCCTGATGACGCAGTTCAACAACGCCAAGTCGTCGCTGGATTCGCTGGAAGGGCTGATGAAAATGCCGGTGGAGCGCGAAGAGGAAGCCACCTTCTTCCACCGCACTCACTTCAACGGCGACATCGAGTTCTCCAACGTGTCGTTCACCTATCCCAACAGCCCGCTCGGCGCGCTGCACAATGTGTCGTTCCGCATCCGTGCCGGTGAGAAGGTGGCCATCCTCGGTCGTGTCGGCTCCGGCAAGTCCACCATCCAGAAGCTGATCATGGGCCTGTACCAGCCGCAGCAGGGCTCGACCCGCATTGACGGGGTCGACCTGCGCCAGATCGATCCGGCCGAGTTGCGCCGCAACGTCGGCTACGTGTCGCAGGAGCCGGTACTGTTCTACGGCACGCTGCGCCAGAACATCAGCATGGGCCAGCCGCACGTGCACGACGCCAGTATCGCCGCCGCGGCGGATCTGGCCGGGCTGAGCGAGTTCGTCAACAGCCATCCGGAAGGTTTCGACATGGTGATCGGCGAGCGCGGCGAATCGCTGTCCGGCGGCCAGCGCAAGGCGATCACCATCGCCCGCGCGCTGCTGAACGCCCCGCCGATCATGCTGCTGGACGAACCGACCAGCAATATGGACCACAGTACCGAGGCGGCGATGAAGCGCACCTTCGAGAAGATCATGCCGGGCAAGACCATGGTGCTGGTGACGCACCACACCGCACTGCTGGATCTGGCGGATCGCATCATCGTGATCGACCAGGGCCGCATCCTGGCGGATGGTCCGAAAGCAGAGGTGGTCCAGGCCCTGCAACAAGGCAAGATCGGAAGGGCACAAGTATGAAAAAACTGCTTAACAAACTGTGGCAAACCTCGCAGGCCAAGCGCAGCCCGCTGGTGCGCCGCGTGCTGGACTGGACCACGGCGGAAGACCTGCAGGACCGCCAGGATTTTGCCGCCGACGCCGAGTGGGCGATTCTGGAACAGAATCCGCAACGGCCGCGCATGTTCATCTGGGTGATCGGCCTGTTCCTGGTGTCGGCGCTGCTGTGGTCGGCGTTCGCCACGCTCGACGAGGTGGCGCGCGGCGAGGGCAAGGTGGTGCCGACCAGCCAGATCCAGCATCTGCAGAGCCTGGATGGCGGCGTGGTGTCGAAGATCCTGGTGAAAGAGGGCGATATCGTCGAACGCGGCCAACTGTTGCTGCAGGTCGACAACACCCGTTTCGTGTCCTCGCTCAACGAAAACCAGTCGCAGGTACTGTCGCTGCAGGCCAAGGCCTCGCGGCTACGGGCGCTGGCCGAAGGCAAGCCGTTCTCGCTGCCGCCGGAAGTGACCAGCCAGGCGCCGGAAATCGCGCGTCAGGAAATGGATCTCTACCAGTCCAAGCGCATGGAGCTGGACGCCAACGTCTCCATCGCCCGCCAGCAGCTGGCGCAGCGGACCGAAGAGCTGAACGAGGCGCGCGCGCGGCGCGAACAGGCCAACCAGGGGCTGGAACTGACCATGCGCGAGCTGACGGTGACGCGGCCGCTGCTGAAATCCGGCGCGGTGTCCGAGGTCGACGTGTTGCGGCTGGAGCGTGATGTATCGCGCTATCGCGGCGAACGCGACATGTCCAATGCGCAGGTGCCGAAGATCCAGTCCGCGATCAGCGAGGCCAACCGCAAGATCCAGGAGGTGGAACTGGCGTTCCGCAACCAGGCCAGTACCGAGCTGTCGGAAACACTGGCCAAGCTGAGCACGCTCGGCGCCGGCAGTGCCGCACTGCAGGACAAGGTCGACCTCACCGAGATCCGCTCGCCGGTGCGCGGCGAGGTCAAGCGCCTGCTGGTCAACACCGTCGGTGGCGTGGTGCAGCCGGGCCGCGACATCCTCGAGATCGTGCCGCTGGACGATTCGCTGCTGATCGAGGCCAAGGTCTCGCCGCGCGATATCGCCTTCCTGCATCCGGGGCAGCCGGTGTTTGTCCGCTTTACCGCCTATGACTCCACCATCTATGGCGGCCTCAAGGGCAAGCTGCATCAGATTGGCGCCGACTCCATCACCGACGACAAGGGCAACACCTACTACGTGGTCAAGGTCAAGACCGATGCCGCGCACCTGAGCGAGAAGAAACTGCCGATCATCCCCGGCATGGTGGCGGAAGTCGACATCATCACCGGGCACAAGAGCGTGCTGAACTACCTTCTGAAACCGGTATTACGTGCCAAAGCACAAGCCCTGAGCGAACGCTGACATGCCGACACTACTCATCACCAGCAGTCCCTCGTTGCAGCAACACTTGCAGGCCGCCCTGGACCGCGAGCTGGAAGTGTACGACTCCTTGTCGGCACTGGCCGAGCAGCCGCAGCGCTGCGCCCAGGGGGTGGTGTGGGTGGATGCCGACAATCAGGATGAAGCGCTGCTGGGGCGGCTGTGCCGCGGCGATTTCGGCCGTGCGCGCGTGATCGTGCTGAGCAGTACGCCATCCGATCGCCAGGCGGTGCAGTGGCTGGGGGCGGGGGCGGCGGGTTTCCTCCATGCCTTCTCGCAGCCGGAAACGCTGCGGCAGGCCGGCGCGGTGGTGGCGGCGGACGGCATCTGGGTCGGTGTCGGCCTGATGCAGCAATTGTGCGCCCGTTTCGGACAGGTCGCCCGCACCGACAGCCCGCTGCTGGAACAGCTGACCGAGCGCGAACGCGAAGTGGTCGGCCATCTGCGCGAGGGCAAGAGCAACAAGCAGATCGCCCGCGATATGGACATTTCCGAACGCACAGTCAAGGCCCACCTCACCGCCATTTTCGGCAAGCTGGGGGTGCCGGACCGGGTGCAGCTGCTGCTGAAACTGTCCAGCTGACGCGGACTGCCCTTTAGTACAACTCCCTTCAGTACCATAGCTGGCCCCCACGCTCACCTCTACAACTAGAGAATCAACAACGAGTGTGGGGGTTTTATCATGGCTACCGCTACCAACATTGCCCAGGGCAAGGTCGTCGCCATCATCGGCAAGATCATCGCCATCGCGCCGGACGGCAGCGAGCGCATCCTGAAACTGGGCGACATCGTGGCCACCGGCGACCGCCTGATCATCCCCGCCGACGGCGTGATCGAGCTGCAGTCGGCCAGCGGCAATATCGTGCGTATCGCCGAAGCCCGCGACCTCACCATCACCGATGACGTGTTCAACACCGCCTCCGGTGATGCCACCGATGCGGCCATCGCCACGCTCAGTCCGGAAGCCGAGCAGGCCCTGGCGGCACTGGAACGCGGCCAGGATCCGTTGCAAGAGCTGGAAGCCACCGCAGCCGGCCTGGCGGCAGGTGGCGGCGAGGATGGCGGCAACTCCTTCACCCGCATCGGCCGCGTGGCCGAGGGCATCAGCCCGCTGTCGCTGGACAACGGGCTCGACAGCGGCAACCCGCCACTGCAACAGGCCTCGCTTGGTGACGCGGTGCTCATCCCGGCAACCCCGAGCATTCAGGTGGGCCAGCCGGGCATTGCGACCGGTGATGTCACCGTTGAAGAGGGTCTGGATGCCGTGTTCGGCGTCAGCATCACCGGAGCCGCCGCCGGCAGCAGCCTGGTGCTGGTTTTCGGCAATGGCTCGGCCGTCTCGCCGGCCGACTACGCCGCCACCGCTTTCCAGTACAGTACCGACGGCGGGGTCAGCTGGAATGACTACACCGGCGCCATCGCGATCAGCGCGGGGGCCAGCCAGTTGCTGGTGCGCACCAGCACCGTGGACGACAGCGTGGATGAGGCCAACGAGAACTTCACCCTGAGTGCCACCTTGAGCAGTGGCGGTGCCAGTTACAGCGACAGCGCCGCCGCGACCATCGTCGACGACGACGTGCCGACCATTCGTTTTGGCAATCCGGAGGCGGAAAGCGGCGACATCACCGTGCCGGAAGGCGATCCGGCCACCTTCGAACTGCACGTCACCGGTGCCGCCACCGGCAGCACGCTGCAGCTGACTCTGGCCGACGGCACCGCGCTGAGTCCGGCGGACTACGCATCCGGCAGCTTCCAGTACAGCAGTGATGGCGGCAGTAGCTGGACGACCTACGGCGGCGCCATCACGTTGGCCGCAGGCGATACTGACCTGCTGATCCGCACCACCACGGTCGGCGACAGCGTCGACGAAGCGAACGAAACCTT
>NZ_JANFNU010000011.1:0-119556 GCF_024437575.1 Vogesella sp. AC12 | reverse complement strand
CTGAAACTGATCGCGGCCAAGGGCAAGGTGCAGGTTCAGGCGCAGAGCGATGCGATGGAGCTGACGGCGGATAAGGACATCACCATCACTTCCTGCAAGGGCAAGGTAGTGATCAGCGCCAAGCAGGAGATTCTGCTTACCAGCGGCACCGGCTACATCAAGCTCGCCGGTGGCAACATCGACATCCACTGCCCCGGCACGGTGAGCGTGAAGGGGGCGGAGCATGCGTTGAGCGGGCCGGCGAGCTTGAAGATAGCCCCCCCCTCACTCCCCGTAGGTAAAACACAGCTTCATATCAAACGGGAATATCACGATCAAGAAGCACTGTCGGGAGCAAGCTATGTCGCGATGTTATCCGACGGGAGTACCCGTAGCGGGGTGCTTGACGGCGATGGGCAGGCGCAGCTTGAGGATGTTCCTTCTGGTGCGGTACAGGTGCGATTTGGCCCTGATTCACGTGCCTATAAACGCAAAGACCAACAGTCAACACCTGGTTACAAAACCAAACTTGCCGACAGTGATATCCAGGCACTCATCGCCAAGCATGGAGGAAATTGAAAATGTCCGGTATGAGCCTTGCAGAAATCAAGAGTATTGCGGCGGAAACTGGCGACTGGATCTGGGGCACGGCACAAGGGGCATTTAACGAGCGGCAGACTACTGCACAGATCATTGTGGATGCGGTCATCGGCATGATCCCCTTGGTGGGGGATGCTACCGCTGCGCGCGATCTGATCGCCGTGTTGCTACGGCTGAGTAACGAACCGCAACGCCGCGAACAAGTGAGTGAATGGGTGTTGCTGGTCGTTCTGCTCTTCGCCTTGATTCCGGTGGTGGGTGGGGTCATCAAGGGTGTTGGCCGTTTGGCGCTGCGTGTAGGGAAAAATGCGGCAGACAACAGCAAGTTGCTTACGGAGACAATCCAGTTTTTGAATCGGATGGGGCGGGGCAACGCCGTCAAATGGCTGAAACAGCTGGACGTCATGAAATATCAGGGCGAACTGGTGGGGAAGTTCTCTGATTTTTGCGCCAGCATTGTGGACACGATCAGCGGCATCATCAGGTCACGCACAGGTCAGTTACTACCAGACAATATGCGCGCCCAACTGCAGCGCGTGCAGGCCGGGATCATGACACTGCGCGGGCTGGGCGGGAAAATGATTCCTCTGGCGCTGAAGGAGTTGCACACCAAGCTGAAGGTATTGCAGGAGTTGGTCTATCAGGGCGAGGTTCACACGCTGGCAACCGGCCAACGCAATCTGACGCGCGAGGCCGAGGCCGTGATGCTGCACAATCAGGTGCGCGCGGCGATCAAGGCCGGCAAGTGGCCACAGAATTTGCTGTCGGGGGAATTGAATGATGCCAAGGTGCAAAAGAAGCTTGCCGAATGGTTCGACCGGCGCAAGATCGCCGAAGGCTGGCCGGATTTGCTGCGTAAACAGGTTGAATTACCCGGTCACGGGAAAACCAAGTACTACAACTCGCTGTGCACCTTCAGCGGCAAGATCGCCGCTTGGGGGCCGGAGCAGTTCGCTGGCCAGACCATTTACCGCGCCTTTGGCCCCGGCGGCAAGCTGGCTGGGGCATCCAATGCCGGGGGCTATTTCTGGGGTGCCGGCGCCATCCCGCAGAATGCCAAGGCGTGGCGCGAGATGGCGGCGGTGCTGGACGAGTGGAACGCCAACGGCCTGATCATCCTCGTCACCTTTCCGCCGCTGGTCCGCATCC
Organism: Vogesella sp. AC12; assembly: GCF_024437575.1. Lineage (NCBI taxonomy): Bacteria > Pseudomonadati > Pseudomonadota > Betaproteobacteria > Neisseriales > Chromobacteriaceae > Vogesella > Vogesella sp. AC12. The sequence continues at coordinate 117,828 of NZ_JANFNU010000011.1, read as the reverse complement.
GGCAGGAGCCGGAACTGATGCAGGCGCTCAAGGGCTGGCACGGCAGCATCGCCGAACAGTTTGGCGACAAGATCAAGAACCAGTTTCTGGCAGGGGGGGGCAAGCAGGTCGGCATGAACGACTTGCCAGCCGCGCTGGCGACAAAGATCACCGAACTGGGCGAGGCCGCCAAGGCTGGCAAGCTGGGCAGTGGCGAAGTGATGGGTGTCAAGATCGAAGTCCGCAAAAGCGGCTGGACCGAGGTCGAGGGCAAGTACGGCTACGCCAAGGAAGGCGAAGACTTGTCGCAATACGCCCTTACCCGCCAGCTGGAAACCAATGAAATCAAGGCCAAGACCAGCAACAGCACAACCGTCGCGGCCACCCGCGCCGGCAATCAGGGTAAACAAAAGGAAGCAGCAAGATGAATCTGCAACACAACCGCCGCCGCCTGTTCTGGCTGCTGCAAAAGTGGTCCAGCTACACCGTGTGGGCGCACTACGCCAAGCAGTTCGATATCTTCGTCAAAGCCTACGAAGAGGCGCTGGCCACCTGGCCGGACGGTGAACGCCCGCCAGAATACAATATGCGCTTTGCCTACCTGGCGCAGGACCTGTACCCGAAAGGCTTGGCCGCTCTAGCGAAAGGCGACCGCTCGGTGTGGCGCGAGCGCGAGGACGGCTACCTGGGGGAAGCGGAGAGTGCCTCTTTCAGAGCAATGGAAGGCGTGACGTCTGCCGAGATCAACAAATACGACGGTGGCGAGCGCGGCGTGCCACTGTATACGGTGTGGACCGAGCGGCTGGAACAGCTGCGGCTGCTGAAGGAGGCGGCGACTCCTTGTGGTGCGGCGCTGGTTTATGAGCCAAGGCCTACTTATGCTGATTGGCATCCTATCGCTTATAGAGATTCTGAATGCCTTACTGAAAGCTATTTTCAGGAGGTGATTCACAAATTTGGCCCCTGGCCCGAACCCACGCCCGAGCCCCCCCCCCCCACCAATATTCTCGTTGAAAGCGGGGAACGCATCCCCAACGATGGCATCTGGGAACTGGTGCTGCCACATCGCGCGCCCGGCGAGACCGATGCGCTCAATTATTTCGTCAAAGGCGCGGTCGCACCGTGGATCGAGGATTTGGAGAAGTTCAGCCAGGACCCCAATCCCGGCAAGCAGTATGTGTTGCCCGCCACCTGGCGCCTGGTGTGGGAGGACACCCGCTACCTCGATAGCGTGATTCCGGACGAATCTTTCTACTTCAACCCCGTCATCACGCCGCAAGAGCCGGTCGAAGCGCAAGGCATGGCGCCCCCCATACCATCATCCAGCCGTTGCGAAGCGGGCCATCCCTGCCCGCAGGCCGGTACTTGGTGGACGCCAGCCAAACCCGACGCCCGCCGTGCCTTTGCCCAGGGCGAACGGATGCCGGATTTCCCGGACAGCAGCTACGGCGCCACCATCTGGTACCGCAAGGCGGAGTAAGCCGGCCATCGGTTCAAGGTTGGCCGCATGCGGCCAACCAAATCATCGCCGACATCAAGCAGCCCATCCCGCTTCGCACAGTCATCGGCATGGTGTGCGACAAAGCCGACAAACTCTGGCCATCGATCTGCACCGCAAAAAAGGCGTCACCATTAGCGACCTGCCCAAGACCAAGCAGAAGGTTTTGTTGGAGTTGCTGGCTTTAAGCGCAGAGGAGCTGGCTAACAGTGACCGGCCCTATCCGCCGTACCCGCCCACACGGTAGCATCAAGGCAAACAGGGTTGGCCGCACGCGGCCAACCCTGTTTGTTTATGGCGCCATCGCAGCGGATGGCACGATCGATTTCGCGCCGGTTACTTCGCCAGCGCCTCGCGCTGTAGCGCAACCAGCTCGGCGATGCCTTTTTCCGCCAGTTGCAGCAAGGCGTCCATTTCCGTGCGGCTGAACGGTACCCCTTCCGCGGTGCCCTGCATCTCGACAAAGTGGCCGTCGCCGGTCATCACCACGTTCATGTCGGTTTCGCAGCCGGAGTCTTCCTCGTAGTCGAGATCCAGCAGCGGCACGCCGTCGACGATGCCGACCGAAATCGCCGCCACGTGCTGGCGCAGCGGGTTTTCGCTGAGCTTGCCGGCGGCCAGCAGGCCGTTGATGGCATCGGCCAGCGCGATGTAGGCACCGGTGATGCTGGCGGTGCGGGTGCCGCCGTCGGCCTGGATCACGTCGCAGTCGATCTGGATCTGGCGCTCGCCGAGCTTGGCCAGGTCCACCACCGCGCGCAGGCTGCGCCCGATCAGGCGCTGGATTTCCTGGGTGCGGCCGGATTGCTTGCCGCTGGCCGCCTCGCGGCGCATGCGGCTGTGGGTCGAGCGCGGCAGCATGCCGTATTCGGCGGTGACCCAGCCCTGGCCCTTGCCCTTCAGGAAGCCGGGCACGGTTTCGTCAACGCTGGCGGTGCAGATCACCTTGGTGTCGCCGAATTCGATCAGTACCGATCCTTCCGCGTGGCGGGTGTAATTGCGGGTAATGCGGACGCTGCGCAGCGCGTCGGCAAGTCGTTGGGATGAACGCATGGCGCGGGCTCTCGGGTAGGAATAACAGCGCGATTCTACCCGATCGCCCTGCCGCGCGCGGCGGCTTGCCGCTCAGTGCGGCTGCCGGGGCTGCAGTTCGGCGGCCAGTTCATGCTCCATCAGCAGGCCGGGGATGGCGTCATCGGGCAGGAAGCCGGTCAGCGTGCCGCTGTCGATGTAGCCGCTGCGGCCATCCAGCGCCGCATCCGCCGGCAGCAGGGTGAACGCCACCGCCGACAGGTTGTCGCCGCGTTCGCCGCCGCGCTTTTCCGCCACCGTCATCAGCGCCGGCAGTACCGCTGGCGCCACCCGCCCATGGAACACGCGCGCCAGTTCCGGGTCCGGCACCACGCTCCACAGCCCGTCGCTGCACAGCAGCACACTGCAGCCGGCCTGCAGCGGCAGCGGATGGAGGACGCTGACTTCCGGCTCTCCCATCGCGCCCAGGCAGTTGTAGATGCGGTTGCGCGCCGGGTGCACCGCGGCCTCGGCCTCGGTCAGCTGGCCGCTGTCGATCAGGCGCTGCACGTGGGAATGGTCGCGGCTGCGGAAGCGCACCGCACCCTGCTCCAGCAGATACAGCCGCGAATCGCCGGCGTAGGCGCAGTACACGGTGTCATCCTGCACGATGGCCACCACCACCGTGGTGCTGGGAATCTCGCGCAAGTGGTGGGCGATGGCGTGGTCGATGATGGCCTGGTGCGCCTCGCCCAGCGCCCAGCGCAGGAAGTCGCCCGGCTGCAGCAGCCGCGGCGTGGCCTGGCAGCGGAACTGCTGCACCAGTACTTCGGTGGCGATCCGCGCCGCCACTTCACCGTCGATATGGCCGCCCATGCCGTCGGCCACCACCAGCAACACGCACTCGCTGGAACAGGTCACCGCCAGCCGGTCTTCGTTATTGCCGCGTCCGCCGATGCGGGAATCGACTGCCAGCGCGAACTTCATCGCTTTTTCCCCGTCAGCCAGGCACCGGCCTTCTGCCATAGCGAGGGCAGCGGCGTGACATAGTCATTGGCCAGCAGGCTCTGCTGCATCTGCGCCAGGCTGTCCGGCCGCCGCTGCGGCTCCAGCTGCAGGCAGGCATCGACCAGCGCCAGCAATTGCGGCGAATAGTGGCGTGCAAACAGCTTGCTGGCCGGTTGCAGCGTGTCGGCCTGCAGCCGCTCGTCTGCCGCCGGCAGGCGGCCACCGCCCAACATCGCGTACAGGCTGGCGCCGAGGCCGTAGATATCGGTCCACGGCCCGAGCTTGGCCTTGGCGTCGTACTGTTCCGGTGCGGCATAGCCGGGGGTGAACATCGCGGTCAGCGCCTGCCCCGGTCGCCGCAAGGCCTGGCGTGCGGCACCGAAATCGAGCAGCACCGGCGAGCCGTTGCGGCGCAGGTAGATGTTGGCCGGTTTGATATCGAGATGCAGCAGCTGCTGCTGGTGCACCTCGCGCAGGCCGCCGATCAGCTCGGCAAACAGCTTGCGCAGCCGCGCCTCCGGCAGGCTACCGGCGGCCAGCGTCAGCTCCTTGCTCAGCGGCCGGCCCTCGGTGTACTCCATCACCATGTACACCGTATTGTTGGCCCGGAAGAAGTTCACCACCCGCACGATATTGGGATGCTGGATGCCGGCCAGCACCCGCGCCTCCTCGAAGAAACACTTCAGGCCGACGCGGAACGCCTCGCGGTCCAGCTCGTCGATGATGGTGACCTCGCCGCCGGGCTGGCGGCTGGTCATGTCCAGCGGCAGGTATTCCTTGATCGCGAACTTGCGGTCGTAGTGATCCAGCGCCAGGTAGACCTGACTGAAACCGCCGGAGCTGAGCTCGCGGACGATGGTGTAGTCATCCAGCCGGAAGCCGGCAGGCAGTGCGCTTTGCTTGGATTGCGTCATGTGCATTGTTATAGTGTAGCGGCCCCTGAATCGGAACCCTAGCTATTCGGGGCATGTCTTCCTGAAAACCATGACAGCCGGAGCTCCCATGATCCTGAGTATGACAGGCTTTGCCTCCGCCACCCGCGACTTCCCGGGCGGCCTATTATCCATTGAACTGCGCGCGGTGAACCACCGCTACCTCGACGTGCAGATGCGACTGCCGGAAGAGCTGCGCGTGATCGAGGCGCAAATGCGCGAGCTGATCGCCGGTCGCGTCACTCGCGGCAAGGTGGAATGCCGCGTCGGCATCAGCCAGAACGACAACGACAACCAGCAGTTGGAACTGAACCCGGACATGGTGCAGCGCCTGCTGGCGATCAGCAACCAGGTCAAGACCATCGCGCCGCAAATGCGCGAACTGGGCATGGGCGAGCTGCTGCGCTGGCCGGGGGTGCTGAAATCCAATTCGCTGCCGCCGGAAGTGCTGCAACAGCTGTGTCTCGACGGCCTGAAAGTGGTGCTGGAAGACTTCCGCGCCACCCGCGGCCGCGAAGGCGAAAAACTGGCGCAAGTGCTGCGCGACCGCCTGGAGTCGATGGCGCAGATCATCAGCGACATCAAGCCGCGCCTGCCGCTGATCCTGGAGGCCTATCGTGCCAAGCTGTCGGCACGGCTGCAGGAGGCGCTGGGCAATGTCGACGATGACCGCATCAAGCAGGAGTTCGCGCTGTTCGCGCAGAAGATCGACGTTGATGAGGAGCTGGAGCGCCTGAGCACCCACCTCAGCGAGATCCGCCGCATCCTGAAGACCGGCGGCCAGGTCGGCAAGCGGCTGGACTTCCTGATGCAGGAACTCAACCGCGAAGCCAACACCCTCGGCTCCAAGTCGGTCGCCACCGAAACCACGCAGGCCTCGGTGGAGCTGAAGGTCCTGATCGAGCAGATGCGCGAACAGATTCAGAACGTGGAGTAGCATTTCACGGCGCGTCATGCCGTTGCACCAATCGCACAAAAGCCCCGCCAGTCGGGGCTTTATTCGTTTCAGGTCATGTCATCCCGTAGCAACAAAGCGCATACTTAGCGTGTACCCAAACGTGTACCCAAGGCACTTTTTCGCGGTCAGTTTGGGACACACCCTTATTCGCGGTTCAGTTTTTTGCTGATCCTGCAGCCACAAGGGCGGGGGCTGATACTCACTATTCGGGGCGCAACATGGCAAAGCTGACTGACGTACAAATCAAGGCATGGGTGAAGGCAGGGACACGCTTTGAAGGCAAGTCCGATGGCGATGGCCTGTGGCTGCGCTACCGAGAAGCCGACAAGGTGCCCGTCTGGCGCTATCGCTACCGCTTCGATGGCAAGCAACGCACCATGCAGATTGGCACCTATGCCGAGCTGTCCCTGGCCAAGGCCCGCGAGACGGCCCGCGCATTGGCCGCCCGTGTGGCGCTGGGGTATGACGTGGCCGGCGAGAAGCAAGAGCGCAAGGCAGCAGCCTTAGCAAAGATGGAGGCCGAGCGGAACGCCGTCTCCATGCAGGCGCTGGCCAATGAGTATTACGAGCGGATGATTCTGGGCCGCTGGAAACACCCGGACATCGTTCGCCGCCGCATCGACAAAGACATTGCCCCGGCGCTGGGGCACATGAAGGTCGAAGACATCAAGCCACGGCACATCGATGACATGCTGCAGATCATCGTGAAGCGTGGGGCCCCCAGCATCGCCAACGATACCTTGCGCTGGGTACGCCGCATGTTCGACTACGGCATCAAGTGCCACGTCATTGAAATCAATCCGGCCAGCGCCTTTGACCTGAACGACGCCGGCGGCAAGGAAGAGGCACGCGACCGCGCACTGTCACGCGACGAGCTGGCCAAGCTGTTTGCCGCCATGAAGTTGGCCAAGGGGTTCAGCGTAGAGAATGACCTGGCCATCCGGCTGCTGTTGCTGCTGTGCGTCCGCAAGATGGAACTGTGCGCCGCCCGCAAAGAAGAGTTCGACCTGTCTGCGGCCGTGTGGCACCTGCCAGGTGAGCGCACCAAGACAGGCAAGCCAATCGACATCCCCTTGCCGGCCATTGCGGTTGCCTGGCTGCAGCAGCTGTTTGAACTGGCAGGCCCCAGCAGCTGGCTACTGCCGGCCCGCAAGATGCAACACCGCATGGTCCCCCATATCCATGAAAGCACCATCGGCACCGCCATGGGCAAGGTCAAGCCGCACATGCCGGACGTACTCGCCTTCACCGTGCACGATCTGCGCCGCACAGCCCGCACCCACCTGGCCGAGTTGGGCATTGACCCCGTAGTGGCCGAGCGCTGCTTGAACCACAAGATTGCAGGCGTAGAAGGCATATACAACCGACACGACTATTTCTCCGAACGACGCGACGCCCTGAACAAGTGGGCCGGCCTGCTGGATGCCCTGGACAAGGGCGAGCCGTACAACGTGACACCGATTACCAAGGGCCGGAAGAAATCGGCCTGACAAGCAAGGCATTCCACTTAGTGACGCAACAGATTCAAGATGTCTACCAGCTCACGCCAAGATGATGATGTGTTGTGAGCGCATACAAATCCTTGTCTCATAAGGATTCACGGCGCATCATTCAAGTTCACAGAATTCGCAAATTCAAGATAGCTAAACCTATGGCCCAATTTGTTCATCACGACCTCAAGCTACTCAACCCATCGTTTGACTCTCCATTGGTTGACGTCCTGAACGAACTGGAGCACCTGAGGCGCCTTCGTCTTGGCGGGGATACTCCGCCCCCCATCTTCTTTCAGCTCAAGTCAATTTTCCACATGCTGGAGAGCTTGGGTTCAGCCCGAATCGAGGGCAACCATACAACGCTGGCTGACTATGTAGAAAGCAGAGTCGAGGGGCGCGAGAAAGAGACAGACCAGCTGCGAGAAATCGCCAACATCGAAGATGCGATGGACTACATCGAGGAAGTCATCAAACCAGGCGAACCGATAACGGAGCACTTCATCCGAGAGTTGCATGCATTGACCGTCACGCAACTTACCAGGGAAGGCGATAAAACCCCTGGGGCTTATCGAGAGGGGCAAGTAGGGATTGCCCAGTCTGAGCACTTGCCGCCAGAAGCCGTCTTGGTTCCTGCTTACATGCAAGAGTTGGTGGACTTCATCAACCGTAGTGATGCCCCTAAATATGACCTGATGAAGGTTGCTTTGGCACATCACCGCTTTGGTTGGGTACACCCATTCGGAAACGGGAATGGCCGTGTAGTTCGTCTACTAACTTATGCAATGTTGATTAAATATGGCTTTAACGTCAGTGCTGGCGGGAGACTTCTTAACCCCACTGCAGTCTTCTGCAATGACCGGGAACGCTACTATGCAATGCTGGGAATGGCTGACCAGGGCACTCCAGCAGGGCTTGAGAGCTGGTGCGAATATGTTCTAGCTGGCGTTATGGAAGAAATGAAAAAAATCGATAGGCTGACTGACTACGCTTATCTTCAAAAACATATTCTATTACCGGCCCTGGATTTCTCACGAGAACGAGAGCTGATTACCGGAACCGAGTCAGTAATACTAGCTCACGCCATTACAGCAGGCACACTCAAAGCTGGCGACCTTGGGACAGTTCTACCCAAGCTAAATGCTGGCCAGCGTACTTATCAAATCAAAAAACTACTTGAACAAGGCATGCTGCAGCCAGTACATGAAGGAGCCCGCCAGTACACTGCCGGTTTTGCCAATAGCTACCTGATGCGAGGTGTTATCCGAGCATTGGCTAACGAGAGCTTTATCCCCGCGCCGGTTGCACGCCCACAAACAGCCTAACACCAGCTATGCCGGCACCTAGCCCGACGGGGCGAAAAGCGGGAAACCCTGCCCGCTTGGTGCTGGCTACCTAACAGGGGGCGCAAAGGGAGCGCATATTTATGGAAATTCCACCGCATCTCATGCGGCTAGAGCTGCTTTCTCTCGATCAGGCAGCTTTAATATCGGCGGGGCTTGACCCTATGCAAGTTGGTAATTGTGCGCATGCCGCCGCCGGGAATTGGACGGGGTGGGAGGTTGCCAAGGCAAATAGAATCTCCCTGCTACAAGCTATTTCGCTTAAGAAAATACGTCCTGTATCTGCAACCGTATGGGTGTCGTACAACAGCTTCGGGGATGGAGAGGAAGAGGAAGTCGACGTTGACACTATTACCCTGAAGGACCTGAACCACCTTCACGATGCCACCTTCTATCGTGACGATGTTCTGGCCTTCTTTGGTCATCAATCAAGTTCGGTGGCGTCCGAGGGAAATCTGAGTACTGCTGTTGTGGCATTAACCATGCGGCTTGAGGCATCCGAATCGCGGGAAGCGAAACTGAAGCAAGAACTCGATCTTCTCAAGGCAGAACATGAAGCCTTGCTTCGGCAGGCAGTAGACGAGCACACCAGCCGCCTCGAAATCTCAAGGGAGTTCAACGAGTACGTGAAGATGGCAGAAGCAAACCAGCCTGAGAAACCCGCAAAGGCAAGGCTGCCGCCTCTCATTGCTATTGCAGTTGAGGTTTTTCAGGAGCATTGGCAGGGCCAGTTGGACCCATCCCAAGATGTACGCGCCAGAGCTACTCAAGCTGCGATTGTGAGCGACCTACGGGAGAGTCACCCAGGAATCACCAATGCCGTTGCCAAAGCCATCGACAAAGTGGCATCTCCCATCGACCGCGACCCCAAGAACCCGTCTGGCAAATATCAACTGCGTTCATCCTAAACCTGTACCCTCAGGGTGGGAAACCCAATGTCCACAAGGCTTATAGGCAACCCTGAGGGTTAATTTCCCCTGTAACCCTGAACCCTTTTGGTGTTGCCCTTCGGGTGCCGTGATGCGCTTTCATTTGGACGTCAACCACGACGTGCCATAGGAAACCGCATCATGCAAACCCAAGTCATTACCCTTCCACAGACGGGCTATGTCCGTCAGTCCTTGCTGGTGGGTGACGCCAAAACCGGCATCCCCGGCATCCTGCCGTTCTCTGCTTCTACTTTGTGGAGGCGTGTGCGTGCTCAGACCTTCCCAGCACCCTTGAAACTGTCCGAGCGTGTCACAGCCTGGAAAGCTGAGGACATTCGCCAGTGGCTGGACGCTCAAGGCCGGCAGGCGGCTTGAGGTGACATGCGATGACTCTTGCCACCCCACACCAGCAGCGCCATAATTCCCCTGTGCCGTTCAATAGCGGCCCCGGTTTGGCGACCGGCTACAAGAAGGCGGACAGCCGCCTAGCGGCTATTTTTACGTCCGTCTGCAACACCATTGGTGCGTCCTTTTCTATGGCGGGCCGTGGTGGGGATACCTTCGGGTATGCCGGTTCCTTCTTGCCGGTTCGCCAACCCCACCATGTGCCTGCCACCCCTCGTTTGGCGACGAGGGCGCGGGCTTCTCAGCTCAAGAAGGAGGCCACCATGCCTAGCATCGCCCTGCGCGTCGTTCGCGCACTGTTCCCCGTTTTCTCTGTTCCAGTTACCACCGTACCGACCCAGACCGAAGCATGCGCTATGGCACGTCTGCTGGTGTCGCAAGGCAAGCGCGTCGCCGTTGCGCCAGCTGCCCAAGGCTTCACCGTGTCGGAGGTGAAGGCATGAGCGCCGCCGCCCTGACATTCCGCCCCGAAGAAGGCAGCCGCCTGCTGCCCTTTGCGGCCAACGTTCGCACCGAGACCTTGGACGACATCCGCCACGATGGCAACGCCACCCGCGCCTATACCATGGGCAGCCTGGAAGGTGAGCTGGCTTTTGCCGTTGCGGCGACCCCTGATTCCCTGCTGCTGACCATGCAGGGCTGCCAGCGTGAACTGCTGCTGCGCCTTGGTCTGGTGGGTGATCTGAGCATCGAGCAGGAGCGCCTGCGCGGCTGGATTGTCGGCCTCATTGGCTCTCTGTCTGCATCCTTCGACGCCGAGGGATAACCCCCATGAACACGAAACTGATTGCCCTACCAGTGGGCAAGGCCACCGGCTTGCCTGCGTATCGCTACGGGGCCGATATGGCCGTTGATGCACTGGAACGTGTTCGCGCCCAAGCGCGGGCCGGTGAGCCGGTGAGCCCGTACTGGCTGGCGGATGCCCTGAATGGTTTGCCACCGGATAGCCGGCGCGGCTTCCTGGTGGTGGTGGCCTGCTATCTGGCTGCTGCTGGTGCGGTTGCCGATGACCACGCCACATGCCGCAAGGTGGCCGAGCTGATGGCCGCGCTGGACGATGAAGGAGGTGCCGCATGAATGCCCCCTATCGTGTTACTGCGGCCGACGACATCCGCGCCGCGCTGGTGTACCTGGATACCCACGACCGGGAAACATGGGTGTGCATGGCAATGGCCATCAAGTCGGAGCTGGGCGAGACCGGCTTTATCGTGTGGGACGACTGGAGTCAGAGCGCAGCCAACTATCAGCCCAAGGCCGCCAAGGCAGTGTGGAAGAGCGTGAAGCCCGGTGGCCGCGTCACCATTGCCAGCCTGTTCGCCCTGGCCCTGCAGCACGGCTACCGCCCGGAGCAGCCCTATCAAGCGCCGAGCGCTGAAGAGCGGGCCAAGCTGGAGGCAGAGCGCGCCGCCGCCCAGGCCGAAGCCGAGGCGCTGGCCTCCGAGCAGCGGCAGGCCGCCACGGTCAAAGCGGCCAACCTATGGGAGCGTGGCCACGATGTGGCAGCAGAACATCCCTACCTGCTGGCCAAGGGTATCGTGCCGGCCGGCGCCGCCCAGCTGCGCGACATGCTGCTGATACCGCTGCGGGTAGCCGGTGAGCTGGTCAACCTGCAGGTGATCGCAGCCGACGGCAGCAAGCGCTTCCTGACCGGCGGCCAGGTCAAGGGCACCTCGCTGGTGCTGGGCCGGCTCAAGGAGGCCGACACCGTGCTGCTGTGCGAAGGGTGGGCCACCGGCTGCAGCCTGTACCAAGCGACCGGCCTGCCGGTGGTGGTGGCCTTCAATGCCCACAACCTGGTGACCGTGGCCGCCCGACTGGCCAGCACCCTACAGCCAAGCATCAAGGTGGTGGTGTGCGGCGATGCCGATGCCAGCCTGACCGGGCAGCGTGCCGCCGGCAAAGCGGCCGAGCTGCTGCTGGAGCGTGGCCACTCTGTGGTGCCGGCATTCACCCCGGAGCAGGTCGAGCTGCACCGCCAGCGGCATGATGGATTGCTGCCTACCGACTTCAACGACCTGCACCAGCTGGCCGGCCTTGAGGCAGTCAAAGAGCAAGTGTTTCGGGGTGACTCAAAAATGGTGGAAACAGTGGGAACAGTGGGAACAGAAACGCTGAAAACCAAGCCAGACGGGGCTTCCAGCTGTTCCCACTTTTCTGTTCCCACTTCGGTTTGTTCCCACTCCGAAGACGAAAACACCCCGAAAAACCCAGAAAGCGGCTCACCGTTCTTCCTGGTGGAAGGCATTCCTGGGCAGCGTGATGGCGTGTATTGGGTGGAGAAAGCGGACGACAGCAAGAGCGACGACAAGGTGTGGTGGCTATCCTCGCCACTGCACATCCTGGGCGAAACCCGCGACGCCAACCAGAGCAACTGGGGCCGGCTGCTGGAGTGGAAGGACAACGACGGTCACCCGCACCGCTGGGCCTGCCCGATGGAGATCCTCGCGGCCAGCGACACTGCCGAGTTCCGCCGCGAGCTGGTACGGGGTGGACTGACCATTTCCACCAACAGCAAGGCCCGGCAGAAGCTGGTGGACTACGTGCTGAACCATCGCGCCAAGTCGTCGACCCGGCTGCGCTGTGTGTCGCGCATCGGCTGGCATGATCTGCGCTATGTGCTGCCTACCGCCGTCTATGGTGAGCAGGACGGTGAAGGCGTCATCTACCAGGGCGCCGACAGCGGCGACTTCGACCACGCCGGCACGCTGGCCGAGTGGCAGCAGCACATTGCCGCACCGGCCGCCGGCAACAGCCGCATTGTGTTCGCCATCGCGGTGGCGTTCGCCGGGGTACTCGCCAACATGGCAGGCGAGTCGGGCGGCGGCTTCCACTACGTTGGCACCACCAGCAAGGGCAAGACCTCCACGCTGCTGGACCCGGCCGCCAGCGTCTGGGGCAACCCGGACCGCTACGCCAAGAAGTGGCGCACCACACAGAACGGGCTGGAGGCACTGTGCCTGGGCCGCAATGATGGCCTGCTGATTCTGGACGAGCTGGCGCAGATCGCTGCAGCAGATGCCGGCGGCGCGGCCTACCTGATTGCCAGCGGCCAAGCCAAGGCGCGCATGACCAAGGAGGGCGGCAACCGCCCGGCGCAGACTTGGCGCGTCATGCTGCTGTCGGCTGGCGAGATTGATCTGGCCCAGCACATGGCCGAGGCCGGCAAGACCGCCAAGGGTGGCCAGATGGCCCGCCTGCCGGCTATCCCTGCCGATGCCGGCGCCGGCATGGGCACGCTGGAGCAGCTGCCCCCCCCCCAGCGGGCAGGCCTTCGCCGATGCCGTGAAGGCGAACACCCGGCACTACTACGGCACCGCTGGGCAGGCCTTCCTGCAGCGCCTGACCACCAGCGAAGAGCAACAAAGCATCCGGGCCGAAGTACGCGACAACGTGGCCGCCATCATCCAGCACCTGGGCATCCCCGCCGGCGCTGCGGAGGAAATCGGCCGGGTAGCGTCCCGCTTCGCCCTGGTGGCCTTCGCCGGCGAGCTGGCCACACGCTATGGGGTGACTGGCTGGCAGCCAGGTGAGGCATTTCAGGCCGCCCGGCGCTGCTTCCGGAAATGGCTGGCCGAGAACAACACCGGTCAGGCCGCTGACGACCGCGCGCTGTTCGCCCAAGTGGGCGGCTTCATGCAGGCGCATAGCTCCACCCGCTTCCCGCCGCACGATGCCGCGCCGGAAGTGCTGGCCCGTTATCTCAATCGCACCGGTTTCACCTTCACCGACGAGCAGGGGGCGCTGCAGTTCTGGGTGCTGTCGGAGCCGTTCAAGAAAGAGCTGTGCAAGGGCTTCCAGCACACTGCCGCCGCCCGTGCCCTCATCGCGGCGGGCTGGATGCTGGCCGGTGACATCAAGGGCAGCAAGCAGCGCAACACCCGCAAGAAGCGCATCAAGGCGCTGGACTCGGCGGCGGTGAATGTCTACGTGCTGACCAGCGCGGTACTGGAGGGCGAGGAATGAACGCATCGAATTGGTTGGGCGATATCTTGGGCACCACCCCGAAACGGCCGCTTGTTCCCCAAAAAGTGGGAACAGAACAGAGTGGGAACAAAAAGGGGGAACAGCGGAGAGCCTTATCCAGAAAGGGTTTCAGGACTTTGTTCCCACTGTTCCCACTGTTCCCACTCAAAAACAGTCACCCCGAAATACTGCGGGGACAGAGGGAGAAATCCGGGTGGCCATCCCCGCCGACCTCACCGAGCTGGTGGCGGAAGTCGCCCGCCTGGAAGGTTGGCCGCAAGACGAGCAGGCCGAGCACCTGGCCATCATCGGCCGGCAGCTGGCCAGTGATGAGTGTGACGTGGCAACCATCCGTACCGGCTACCGGGCGCACATTGCCCGCTGGCACGACACCCGCGAGGCCATCGCGGAGCGGGCCGCCATCATGGAGTACGACGGCGGGCTGCCGCGAGCCGAGGCAGAACGACTGGCCGGCCAGGTCAACGACTGCCTGACCTGCCGCCATTGGCAGGGCGTCCAGACCTACCCGGATCCGCGCCACAAGGTGATGTCATCGGTTGGCATTGCGTCGAAGCCCAAAAGCCTGCTGATGGGCACCTGCACCAAACACCAGCGCCCTTGGCGGGTGTCCAACATCCCCGGCGATGCAGATTACAACCGCTGGCACCTTGTTGGGCAGTGCGGACGGGATGCTGCAGACGAAGGGAGGCTGGCTGCATGACGAAGCGAGGCAAAGGGCTGCCCGGTGATGTGCTGGCACTGCTGACCGATGCCGGCCGGGGGGTGACCCTTGGGCAGATACAGCAGCACCTGCCGGTGTACCACCATCTCTCTGACCTCTCGCCTGTAATGGTCAGGCTTGAAAAGCGGGGCGTGGTGTCGGTGGCGCTGGTGGAGAGGACAGCCGACAAGGGCCGGCGCATGGTGAAGCAGTACAGCAGGGCTGCTGTACCGGCAGCAGACCGTGACATAACGTAACGTTCAGGACGGGTATTGATGCGTCTGAATCTGGACACATTGATGCTGGGGCTGGCAGCCCCAGCACGTGCGACCGATACCGGAAATCCGGCATCGCTTTGATAGGAAAATGCGACAAACGAGACACCTGAAAAAAGGCCGCAAACCTCACAAAACTCACACCTGAAAAAGGCGGCCAAACCTGACAAACCTGACACCTGAAAAAGGGGGCAGGTTCCTGCTGTAGGATCTGTGTGTGCCACCCCATCACGCCACGGTGGGACATTCCGTAATTACCAGCCTGCTTCACGTCGCGGGGAACCTGATAAAACCTGAAATGTGCCGCGACCACGGCATGGCACTGCTGGGTGCCGTGCCGTGGTCACGCTAAGGAATGCTCAGGTGTTGAGAAATGTTGAGGCGCCAGGAGATCAGACATTGGCCGGCGCCTGGTGAAGAGCTACCACCATGGAGGGAAGTCGGAGAGTCCGCCCAGGCTGCATGACTCTTATCTAACGTCGGAGAGGTGATGCCCCTTGTTGGCCATATGCAAAATATACATCCCCGCCCCTATCAATTCATTCACCAAAGGCTAAACTCCCCTTGTAATGCATTGTCTTAGCTGTCAGTACTTCGGTAGAATCAGCCGTTTTTCGAAGGAGAAGGCATGTTTGACGAACGCAAAGTCGCCCAAGCTGCCGCTTATTTTCTGGATCGGCGGGGCGGGCGCATGTCCCACCTGAAGCTAATGAAGCTTCTATACCTCGCCGATAGAGAGGCACTCCGACGATATGGAATGTCAATCTCTGGCGACGAGTATTCATCTCTGCCACATGGCCCTGTTTTGACCCGCACCAAGGAGCTGATGGATGGCTATTGCAAACCAGTTTCTGGTGGCTGGGAATCGTGGATCTCAGATAAAGAGAACCATGAAGTAGAGCTTCGCCATGAAGCTAACAGAGACTTGCTTGATGAACTAAGCAATGCCGATATTGCGGTTCTAAATCACATCTGGTCCGACTTCGGAAAGATGACTCGCTGGGAGATCAGAGACTACACCCATGACAAACGGAATGTCCCAGAATGGGAAGATCCGAACGGCTCCAGCCGCCCGATTCGTTTGGATGCAATCTTGCGCGCCGTTGGAAAGACTCATAAGCAGATCAAAGAAGATCTAGAACAAGAAGAGTCTAGGCAGTACCTCGATAGTCTATTCCAACAACTCTCACAATGACTTTGTTTTGGCCGACACAGCGAGCAACGCTACTGGTGCCATCTGGCCCCGTTGCCGACCCGGATCGCATGCATTTGTACATCCTACTAACCGACCCGGTTACACAGGATCAAACTGTTTTGATGGTTTGTGTTTTGTCAGTCAAACCACAGGTTTGGCACGATCCTACGTGCATACTTCGTCAGGGTGATCACCCTTTCATAAAGCATGACAGTTGGATTGACTACCGTCATTTAGAGATTCGTCCGATTGCATCTCTCCAAGCGGGAGTGAGAGTCGGCGTCTTTGTTGGCAAAGGAACCTTGAGTCCTGCGGTGTTTGCTCGGATATGTGCCGGGCTCATGATCTCGCCCTATGTGAAGCCAAAGTTTGCACAGTTTTTTCAGACTGCAACACAACCTTAATTGACTGACAAAACCCGCTTTGCGGGTTTTGCTCTTTTAGTGCAAAGCATCCCGCCCAAAATTACGAGCACTCACCCCAAGGGTGTACTTATGCGTACCATGGTGAATGAGAAAACGAACCACATGCAGGCCGGTACTAAGCGACCACGGCCAGTCCACTGACCGTACAAAACAGTGAGCACGTCTATTTCGCGTGTACCCAAGAGTGTACCCAAAGCAAAAGCGCGAGTAGCACATTCCTTCACTGGCAATGCTTTGACGCCAACACTAAATAAACAGATCCAACGTCGAATAAGCCTGGCGCTACCGCCGCTCACCGCATTGCGGCCAACCTTGCAGCAAGGTTGGCCGCAATTTTTTTAGCGCGGCTCAGTCGTTGTCCTGCCAGATCAGCCGTGCGATGGCGGAGGAATCCAGCTCGCCCTCGCCATTGGCCACCAGCTGGTCGATCAGGCCGGCAACACGCGCGGCCTCCGGCAGCTTGATGCCCAGCGACTCCGCGGTGTCCAGCACGATGCCCATGTCCTTCTGGTGCAGCTTGGCCTTGAAGCCCGGCGCGTAATTGTCGTCGATCATGCGCTGACCGTGCACGTCCAGCACCCGGCTGCTGGCAAAGCCGCCCAGCAGCGCCTCGCGCACCGGCGCCGGGTCTACACCGCAAGCCTTGGCCAGCTTCATCACTTCCGCCACTGCCGCCACGCCGACGCCGACCGCGATCTGGTTGCAGGCCTTGGCCACCTGCCCGGCCCCGCTGTCGCCGATATGGGTGATGGTCTTGCCCATCGCCTGCAGTACCGGCCGCGCGGTGGCCAGCGCCGTCGCCTTGCCGCCGACCATGATGGTCAGCGTGCCGTTGATGGCGCCGACTTCACCACCGGACACCGGACAATCGAGGAAGTCGATGCCGCTGGCAGCCAGTTTGGCGGCGATCTCGCGCGCGCCGATCGGGGAAATGGTGCTCATGTCGACACACACCAGCCCCGGCCGCGCACCGTGCACCACGCCGTTCTCGCCCAGCAGCACGGCCTCGACGTCGGCGGTATCGGAGACATTGGTCACCAGCACCTCGACGTTGGCCGCCAGCGCCTGCGGGCAGTCCGCCCAATGGGCGCCCTGCGCCAGCAGCGGTTCGGCGCTCTCGCGCCGCCGAGCCCAGACCCAGACTTCATGTCCGGCCTTGAGCAGGTTTTCCACGCACGGGCGCCCCATGATCCCCAGACCGATATACGCAACTTTCATCATGTTCCTAAGCAGAAAAATGCAAGCCGGCCACTCGCCGACTCAGGATGGAGGCGGCTGGCGCTGTGCCAGCCACTGTTCGAAATTCATGTCCTTGCCGGTAGCCTGGTGTTCGAGGAAATACAGGAAGGCGAGGATCTCGGCGACCGCACGATACAGCTCCGGCGGGATGTGATTGTCCATGTCCACCTGCATCAGCAGGTTGACCAGCTCCGGCGAGTCGTGCACGAAGACGCCGGCTTCCTTCGCCTGCTCGATGATGCGCTCGGCCATGCGGCCATAGCCCTTGGCCACCACTTTTGGCGCCGCGCTGTCCTCGCTGTAGCGCAGCGCGACCGCCGAACGGCGATGCTCAGGCTTCATCGCCGGCCTCGTGCTTGACCAGCAGGCTGGCCAGCGCCAGACCGGCGCCTTCCAGTGCCGAGCCAAGACGGCTGCGATACTGCTCGATCAGCTGTGCGGTCTGCCCATCATCGGCATCGAACACCACCTGCACCTGCTTGCCCACCATGCGCAGCCGCGCCCCGACGCCGCCCAGTGCCGGCAGCTCCAGATTCAGCCGCGTTTGCCACACCGGCAGCTCCAGCTCGCCATCCGCTTCGCGCTCGGCGACTTCCTCGCGCTGGATTTCCCAGTCCACCGCCTGTCCCGGCCATGCCTGCCCCTGGAACACCAGCACTTTCTGCTCGTGCACCTCCAGCTGCTTCTGCACCAGCTGCCCCAGTTCCGGCGACAGCCCGGCCCGGCCCTCGTGCAGCAGCTTAGCCTGCGGCTCCAGCTTCAGCTCTTCCAGCGAAAGGCGGCCATCAACCCACGCCCGCTGGTGAGATTCGTAAAAGACGCCGCTTTTTTCCACCGTCTGCCGCAGCTGCTCGCCGGCGCCCGGCGCCGCCGGATCGGACAGCAGGGTCAGGCTGCCGCGCGTCGCCGACTGCGTTGCCGCATCCAGCAAGCCGTTCAGATAGCGGCCGCCCGAGGTAAAGGCCACCGGCACCGATTTTTCGTCCGGCAGCGCATTGAGACGCAGCAGGTCGAACTGCAACAGTGGCGAGCTCGCCCCCACCCGCAACAGCATCGGCTCCTTGGTCAGTAGGCCATCCGCCGGCGCCTTCAGGTTGAACACCGCATTCTTGATCAGCACCATCGCACTGCCGTCCGCCAGGCGCTCCGCCAGCCGGCCGGTGACCACCTCGCCACGGGCGAGATCGGGCAGCCGCCCCGGCTGGGACAGGGTCTGCAACGCGGTGCTGTTGTCGTCCTGCAGTGCCGCCGAAACCGCCCGCGCCAGCTCGCTGCTGCGCAGCGCCGTCGCCGGATCCTGCAGCACGTCCAGCAGATTGAACGACAGCGGCGGCCCGGCGGTCACGCGCAGCGACAGCGCATTGCCATCGGCGGTCATGCCCTTGGGCAGGCTTAGCACGAAGGCCTCGCCCTTGATGGAGGCGGCCAGCTTGCCATCCGGCAGGCGTTCGGTGATGTGGGCGGTGACGGTCTCGCCGGACTGCAATGCCGGCAAGCGCGCGGGCGACGAGGCAACCTCGACCGGGCTGCGCGACGTCTCGCGACCGGGACGATTGGCAACAATCGTCGACGCTTCGGCCGCACCGGTCGACTGTTTGCCCGGCGCAAGAATCGGGGGCAGGGAAATCATGGAGTGGGACTATTGCGGTACAGCGACAGGATCAGCTCGGCCTCGCTACGGGAAATGCCGCAGCGCTCGGCAACATCGGCACTGCCCAGGCCGCGCTTGAACATTTCCACCGCCTGATTGTAGGGGCTGATGCCCTCGCTGCTGGCGGCCGGCAACTGCTGGCGCGGCTCGTGTTCGACCACTTTCTGCTGTGCCAGCAGCGCAATGTCCTGGATATTGCGCTGTGCAGCCGCCAACTGCTTCTGCAGCTGCTCATGGCTTACCGCCTCGACCGCGCGCTCGGACTCGATGCGCAACAGCCGTTGCCACAGATAGAAGACTGCGACGGCCTGCGCGATCATCAGGCCAATCAGCAACACCAGATAAATGGTCATGATCACGACTCCGGTAACACGGACATTCCCTCTGGCTCAGGTAAAGGGCGAATGTCCTCAAGCTTGTTGATGCTGGCAGGGTAACGATCACAAGCGATGCCGGCCTGCCCTCTGTCATCCAGGAACACGGTGGGTACGGCAACACTGCTTTTACTATGGCACGCAATCGGCAGGATAACAGCGTCGTTTGCAGGTTGGCCGCAACGATAAAACCCCCATCCACACCGTAAAACGGTACCGGCTAGAGGCTGTCTTTATAGGTAGAAAGCAGGTTTTGCCGCGTTTTCAGCAGCGCCAGTTCCGGCTGTAACTGGCCTTTGCTGGCGCTAACCTGCTGGGTCAGAGCTTGCAGCAAACGCTGCGCGTTGAGCAGCTCGGCCAACACCCCGTCATGCGCGGCGGCGGGCAGCGCCGACAATGGCGACAGCGTCACCTGTGCCGCCCCCAGTTGCTCCGCCAATACTACCGCCCGCTCCCAGTCCTGGGCCTCGACCGCTGTTGACAGCGCTTGCACCAGCGACAGCCAGGCGCACCAGTCTTCCGACAACTCAGGCTGCGCCATAGACTTTTCCTGCGTCACCCGGTGCACTGCCCTGCGCGTTGGCCGGCACCCCGATCTGGACCCAGGCATCGCGAATTTCATTCAACAGCGCACACACCTGGTCCAGCAACGCGGGATCATTATTGATGTTGGCCTGAAACAACTGGCGGGTGCAGTACTCGTAGAGCTGGTCAAGATTGCTGGCAATGTCGCCGCCTTTTTCGTGATCAAGCGCCAGGCGCAGCCCTTCATCCACGATCGAGATCGCCTTGCCGATCAGCATACCCTTGTCGGCAACTTGCCCGGCTTCCATCGCGATCTTTGCGCGCCGGATCGCCTGCAACGCACCATCCAGCAACATGAGCACCAGTTTATGAGGGGTCGCTACCAATACCTCGGTCTCAAGTGCGGAGCGACCGTAAGCGGCCTGCATATGCCTAGAAAGTGCCATGATGAAGCCTTAATCGATGTTATCCAGTTCAGGAACTCTTTTGCATGCTGCTGATTTGCTGGGTCAGGAACGAGCTACTGGCGTTCAGCTGCGCCAGCAGGCGGTCCATCGCATTGAACTGGGCCTTGTAGCGGGCCTCGGTTGTCTCCAGGCGCTTGGCCATGGTGTCCTGCTGCTTCTGCAAGTCTTTCAGCGACGCGTTCAGGCCCTTGTTAAACGAGTCCAGTGTGCCATTGGTACTGAGCATCCCCTCCAGCTTCTTGTCCAGATTGAAGGAGAAACCCTGCGTATAGGTCAGCGAGCCACGGTCACCGATGGTACCACCGCTGAGCTCGATGGTCAGGCCTTCCACCGGGGTGCCGACCGCCCCGATCAGCTTGTTACCGTCACCACGTGCCGCGTAACCGCCGATGCTACCGGCCACACTCGCCGAGCCGGCGACACCGCTAGCAGCGGCAAAGCCGGCAAAATCCAGGCCGCTCAGCACGTTGACCTTGGACTCGGTACCGGTTTTGACTGAAGAAATCAGCAATTTGCCGCTGTCTTCGTCAACCGTGACCGAGACCTGTCCCTTGGCCGCCACCAGGCCGGCATCGCCGTTGATGGCGGTTTCCAGCGCCTTGGCCAATTCGGTGGCACTGTTATAGGTACCGGTAACCTGGGCGTTGACGGTGGTGTTGTCGATCATGGCCGAAAATGCATTGGTGCCGGAAACCGGCAGCGTCGGCACGCTGCCAGCCTGATTGTAACCGGTGGTCAAAGCACTGACGGAAACCTCGTAGCTGCCGGCCACGGTCTTGTCGGTACTCGACACATAGGACATGCCTTTGCCATTAACCTGAGCACCGGTGGCAAAAAACTTGGCCACATCATCGGGCGAGGCTTCGATCGCCTTGCTCAGCTTGCTCGAATCCAGGCTCAGACTGCCATCCTTGGCAAAAGCCAGCCCCAGCTGGCTGGCAACCTGGTAGCTGCCGCTATTCTTGGTGGCGGAGCCAAAAGCGGCACGCAATTGCGTTTCGATGCCGCGAATCGCCGCCACGCCACTCAACGGAGACGATGAACCGGCCTCGCCGGGCGCGGTACCGGGCGTCGCCGCCGTCGTCTCCTTCAACACTTTGGTAAAGTCGTTATACGACTTTACAAAGTCTTCCAGTGTTTTCTTGATGCCGGCAGTGTCGCGGCTGACATTCATTTTCAGCGCCGCATCACCCGCTTCCTGCTCTTTTTTCAGCGTCAGCGTCACACCATCGATGGCATCGCTGACGGTGTTGGACTGCTTGGTGATTTTCAGGCCATCGACGTAAAAAACGGCATCCTTGGCCGGCTGCAACACCGTCATGGTCGTGCCCGCCGGATCATGGGTCAGGTTCGCCAGCGGCGAAGTGGCGCCACCGGCAGCCGTGACCTTCAGCGTGCTCTCGGTACCGGTCTTGCCGGAGGAGTAGATCAGCCGGTAACCGCTGCCGTCATTGACGATACTGGCGCTGACACCGATATTGGCCTTGTTGACCGCATCGCGTACCTGTTCAAGCGTGGCATTGGCCGGGATCTTGACATCCTTCTGGGTCGAGCCGGAGAGCGGCGTGAAGGTGGCGCCGGAAGTGGTGCCAAAGGAAAAACTGAGTGTTTCCTCGGTCGCGCCATTGATGGCGGTCTTGCTGCTGGTGAAAATACTCGACGACAGCTTCTGCGCTGCGGCCAACGTTTCCACCTTCAGGCTGAAGCCGCCCACCGGTGCCTTGGCACCGGCACTGATCTCGGCCACATCCTTGTCGGAGGTAGACGACGACAGCGTCTGGTATTTTGCCGGATCCTGCAGCGCCTTCAGCGCGGCCTGGAACGACGCCAAGCCATTCTTGACTTGGCCGACCGCCGATATCTTGCTTTCGAAAACCTGCTGCTTCTGCTGCAGCTTCAATAATGGGCGGGTTTCAATATTCATCAGCTTGGAAACCAGGCTGTCAATATCCATCCCGGAACCAAGACCGCTCGAACTCAATGCCATGATATTTCTCCCGCCATTATTCAGTCGTAGGGCCTGTCGGCACTACGCTTGCTGCTACCAAAATTACGCCTTGCTCTGATACAAAACACCGACCAACTTGTCCAGGTTCTTGGACAGTTCCAGCACTTCTTCGGTCGGGATCTGGCGGATCACCTTGTCGGTGTGCTTGTCGATGACCTTCACGATCGGCACGCCCAGATCCTCGTCGATGGAGAAGTTCAGTTCGCTGGCAAAGGTGGCAACCAGCTTGCTGATCTTTTCCGTAGCCTGTGCCAGTTCTTCCTTGTCCGGCACGTTCTTGCCCTGACCACTTGCAGCACTACTGGACAGCGCTTGCACCGCACCGGCAGAGACCGGCACCGTCGGGGCACTGGCTTGCTGGGCTGGTAACGACGCAGAGCGACCGGCACCGTCAGACAAGGTGGTGGTAACAGGTGTGGCAACCGGCAACAGTGGCGATAATGACGACATAGTACACCTCCAAGACGAAAAGCCTGGCGTGGGGGCCACGCCAGGCACGCTGGGTTACAGGAGGGCCATGCCCTCACCCACCTTGATTAACGCAGCAGCGACAGGACTTGCTGTGGCAGCTGGTTAGCCTGCGCCAGCATGGCGGTACCAGCCTGTTGCAACACCTGGTTACGGCTCAGTTTAGCGGTTTCCGAAGCAAAGTCGGTATCCTGAATACGGCTACGCGAGGCACTCAGGTTCTCCGACGAAGACTGTAGATTGGAGATGGTGTTTTCGAAGCGGGACTGCAAGGCACCGAACTGGGCACGCTGGCCGTTGATCGCCTGCAGTGCAGAGTCAACGATCTTGATCGCTTTCTGGGAGTTGGCGAACGAAGTCACGTCCAGCGAAGCCACCGTTTGCAGGGTCGAGGAACCGCCCGCCCCGAAGAAACCGGAGCCGGCATCCGTCACCGAGAAGCTCTTGTCGGAGTCGAGGCGTACGGTACCGTTCACGAACGACACCCCACCGGCACCGGCAGCGGCATCGGCGGCAGTCAGTGCAGCGGCAGCGTTGGCTGCAGTGCCATCCGAACCGGCCACGGTGTAACCCGCAGTGTTGAAGTCGGCACCAGCAGCACTGCTGTTGGTCAGACTGATGTCGTTGCCTGTGGCATTGGTCAGCTTGATACCGCCATACTTGCTGTCGAATTCAGCAGTCACGCCGGTCTTGCCAGAAGCGGCATTAAAGGCATTGATCGCTTCGGACAGGTCGTTCGAACTGGTAACGGTGGCGCCGGTGGAGAAGGAAACGCGCACGGCAGTGCCGTTATCGGACACCACGTCTACCGCGTAGGACTTGTTGGCGACGAGACCGGACAAGTTGGCCTCGGTCTTGGCGGTAGCATTTACACCGGTCTGGCTGCTCAGGTTGTTGATACCTTGGGCAATCGACTTGGCGGTGTCACCAGCCACAGTGGTGTAGGTGGCAGAACCCTGCGAGCCGCTCACCGCGATAGCCTTAGCGGCCACCAAAGAGGTGGCGTTACCAGCAACCGGACCGGCAACGGACAGGTTGTTGTTGCCGTAGTTGCTGGTACGGAAGTTGGAGCCAGATGCCTGGATGGTCTGGTTGGCGTTGGCGCCGACCTGGAAGGTCAGGGTGCCGGAGGTACCATCCAGCAGCTTCTGGCCGTTGAATTCGGTAGTCTGGGAAATACGGTCCAGTTCGGAGGTCAGCTGCGTCACTTCGGACTGCAGAGCCTGACGGTCGGAAGCCGAGTTGCTGGAGTTGGACGATTGTACCGCCAGCTCACGAACACGCTGCAGGATGTTACCAGCGGAAGACAGTGCGCCTTCAGCAGTCTGAGCCATCGATACGCCATCGTTGGCGTTACGACGAGCCTGATCCATACCGCGGACCTGACCACCCATGCGCTCGGAGATGGCCAGACCGGCGGCATCGTCTTTGGCGCTGTTGATGCGCAGACCGGACGACAGGCGCTGCAGCGAGGTGGACAAGGCGCTTTGGGAACCGGACATATTACGCTGCGAGTTCAGCGAAGCCACGTTAGTGTTGATGGTCAGCATGGTTGCTCCTTGGAATCATCAATCTGGGCGTTGTACCAGCCGGCCCCGTGCCGCTGCTACCGCCTTCCCTAGCTTTATCGGATCCTCACCGGAAAGCTTTAGCCATCCGGTGAAAATTTTTAATCCGGCAGCAATAGCAGCCAGTGCTCCGGTTTCACCAGACCCGCCTGCTGGAAGCCAGCCATGCAGGAAGGCAGGTAGTTTTCCTGATGAATGCTGGTTCTATAAAACAGGTACACCAGCTCAATGACTTCCTTGGCCGCAAGCTGACGCTGCCTTGCTGCGGTCAGGCCCACCAGCCAGAAACGCAATAGCAGGTACGCCATGCACAGCTGCTGCACATCCTGCACGACCTGCCCTTGCAGCGGAAAGTAGCCGGTATGGGTATGATTGAGCAGGATGCGGCCCAGCCACTGCTCGACCTCGGCAGACAGCGCCGTCGCGGCAAAGGTGCGGCACAGTACCGCCTCATCCACCTCGGCCTCCGGTTGCCCCGCCCCCAACGCTTGCAAGGCCTCGGTAATCAGCTCCAGGTAACGCGGGCGATTGAAGTGCAGATCGGCCCGTACCCGGCTGGCGGCGGCCAACGTTTTGATGTGCAACTGCTCGTGGCGCTGCCAGCCCTGCAGCGCGGCAAGTGCCTGCCCGTTTTGCAGCTGTTGTTGCCAGTCGAGCAGCAGCGCCGTGATGTCGTCCAGCAATACCGCCCCGGAAGCGGCATCGAACTGGTCCACCGTCTGCTGCAATGACTCTGCGATCAGCAGTTGCAAGGCAAGTCTTTGCCATAACGGTACTTCCGTAGCCGCCAGAATGGCCAAGAAGAATGCCCGCACCTGCTCCATTTCCGGGCTGGCAATCGCCGCCGGGATACTGGCAATGGTGCTGGCACGGGTAGGCAGTTGCAGCTGTTGCAACTGCAAGGCGTGCTCGTTTTCAATGATCAGACGCGCGATTTCCGGGCAGGACGGCGAGGCAAACTGCTCCAGCACACCGGCGACCGACTTGGTGGCACGGGGATAGGCGGCACAGACATCGGGCAACATCTGCTCACCACACTTCTTATGAAGGCTGCAAAGCCCCTCGCCATCCAGCAATTCGCAGCGCGCATGATCTTCGGTACTCACCGACAGGAAACCGAAATCCCTGCTGCCACTCTTGCCCGAGCCGCGATGCAGCGCTTTCTTGATCAATGGTTTCAGTTCTTTATCCGGCAGGCTTTGCAGGCGCAGATAGGTTTCATGCTCGACCGGGATACGCCAACCGTAGCAACAGGTGTCGGGGCACGCCGGACCAAGACAGGAAAACTGTGCCAGATACGCGGGGGCGATCATGCTTTTCAATTGGGTTTCGGCCATCGTCTCTTTCCTGAATGCCGGTGATTGCTCATTTTGCCAGTTGCGTCAGCACGGCCAGGATCTTGCTGACCCCGTGCTCGAACACCGTCTCCGGCAGGGCAACCGTCTCGCTGCTGTTGCCCTTGCCGGCCGCCCAGTTCACCACCAGGCTGAGATTGGCGTATGGCAGCGCCAGTTCGCGCGCCAATGCCGCCTCCGGCATGCCGGTCATGCCGACCATGTCGGCGCCGTCCTGCTCGACACGACGGATTTCCGCCGCGCTTTCCAGCCTCGGCCCCTGGGTGCAGGCATAGACCGCGCCGTCGATCACGCTCAAGCCGGCCTCGCGACCGGTCTGCACCAGACGGGCGCGCAGCTCGCGGTCAAACGGCCAGGTGAAGTCGATGTGCACTACCGGCTTTTCCGGTCCCTCGAAGAAGGTGTGCTTGCGGCCCCAGCTGTAGTCGACAATATTGTCGGGAATCACCAGGCTGCCCGGCACCATGTCCGGGCGAATGCCGCCGACGCTGCCGATGGCAATCACGCCCTTAACGCCGACACTGTGCAAGGCCCAGATATTGGCGCGGTAATTGATCTCGTGCGGGGCGATGGAGTTGCCATAGCCGTGGCGGGCAATGAACACCACGTTCTGCATACCGATGCGGCCGAAGGTCAGCGCGCAGGACGGGTCGCCATACGGGGTACGCACAACCTGGCGATGGGTCACTTCGAGAATGGGCAATTTGGCGAGGCTACTGCCTCCGATGATGGCGAGCATGACGTTCTCCTTGTTATGGCTGCTCTGTGCCGAATTCTAATCCGCAGGCATGAAAAAAGCCCGCAACATTTACGGTTGCGGGCTGGCCGGGGTGTATCGCCAGGCTTACTTCAGCGCGTGGATGGCCGGCAGGTTGCGCCAGGCGCCGCGCACGTCCATGCCGTAGCCGAACACGTAACGATCCGGCACGTCGATGCCGACGAAATCGGCCTTGATCGGCTTGTCCTTGCTGATCAGCTTGTTGGCGAACACGCCGCTGTAGAAGGCCTTGGCACCCATCGCCAGCACCTTGTCGCGGATCGCCGCCATGGTGTGGCCTTCGTCCAGGATGTCGTCCAGAACCAGCACCACGCGGTCGCGCACGTCTTCCTTCGGTGCGGTTTTCCACACCAGCTCGCCGCCCTGGGTCTTGTCGCCGTAGCGGGACACGTGCACGTAGTCGAAGTCGAGCGGGAAGATCAGGCGTGGCAGCAGCTGGCCGGTGAACACCACCGCACCGCCCATCACCGACAGTACCAGCGGATAGCTTTCCCCCAGCTCGGCGGTGATGTCGGCGGCCATGCGGTCGACCGCGGCATTGACCTCTTCGGCGGAAAACAGGATGTCAGAGCTATTCAGAATGCCACGGGCTTCGGCAACATTAGCCATGATGATGAGTCCTTATTCAAGAAAACGACACGCCGCCTGACGCGGCAGGCGGCGTGATGGATAGTTTTGCGCTCAGGCGCGCGGCAGGCTGGCCAGGAAGGCGGCAAACTCGCTGCCGACTTCGTGATGCTTGAGGCCGTATTCCACCGTGGCTTTAAGATAGCCCAGTTTCGAGCCGCAATCGTAGCGCTTGCCGGTAAACGGATAGGCCAGTACCGGTTCGTCCTTCAGCAGCGCGGCGATGCCGTCGGTGAGCTGGATTTCGCCACCGGCGCCAGGCACGGTATTGAGCAGCTTGTCGAAGATGCGCGGCGTCAGGATGTAACGGCCGACCACCGCCAGATTGGACGGTGCCACGTCGGGATGCGGTTTCTCCACGATGCTGGACACCTGCTGCCGGCCGTTGCCATCGGTGGCGACCTCGACGATGCCGTAGGAACCGGTCTCCTCGCGCGCCACGGTTTCCACGCCCAGCACCGAGCTGTGCGTCTCGTTGAACACGCGCACCATCTGCTCCATCGCGCCCGGCTCGCCGTCAATCAGGTCGTCGGCCAGGATCACCGCGAACGGCTCGTTGCCGACCACCGGCTTGGCGCACAGCACCGCGTGGCCTAGGCCCAGCGCCTCCGCCTGACGGATGTAGATGCAGCTGACGTTGGCCGGCAGGATTTGCTGCACCGTTTCCAGCAGTTTTTTCTTGTTGCGGTTTTCCAGCTCGGTTTCCAGCTCGTAGGCCTTGTCGAAATGGTCCTCGATGCTGCGCTTGTTGCGGCCGGTGATGAAGATCAGCTCGGTGATGCCGGCGGCCACCGCCTCCTCCACCGCATACTGGATCAGCGGCTTGTCGACGATGGGCAGCATCTCTTTCGGGCTGGCCTTGGTGGCGGGCAGGAAGCGGGTGCCCATGCCGGCCACCGGGAATACCGCTTTGGTAACTTTTTGCATGATGAGTCTTTTTATCCGGACAACATGTTAAGTAGCGGGCAATTGTAGGCGTTTTATCGCCACCGCTCTAGTTTTGCCTGCCGTCACGACGCCAGCAAGGCCAGCAGGCCGGCCTCGTCCAGCACCGTCACGCCCAGCTCCAGCGCCTTGTCCAGCTTGCTGCCGGCCTCGGCGCCAGCCACCACGTAGTGGGTCTTCTTCGACACGCTGCCGGACACCTTGCCGCCGGCCTCCTCTATTAAGGCTTTGGCCTGATCGCGGCCCATGGTCGGCAGCGTGCCGGTCAGCACGAAGGTCTTGCCGGCCACCGCCTCGTTCTGTGGCGCGACCTCGGTCTGCGGCAGCCCGACCAGCAGCGCGCGGCAATAGTCGGCAATGGCCTGTAGCTGCGCGCGGTTGGCCACGTCGTCCAGCCAGTCGGCCAGTGCGTTGACCACCTCCGCCGGCAGGTCGAGCTGGATCACGTCCACCCGCGGCATTGCGGCCAACGTTGCCAACTCGCCTTGCTGCGTCGCCAGCTGCTGCGCGCGCACCTCGGTCAGCCGCGGCACGTTCAGCCGGGCGTAAAGGTTGGCCGCAGCCAGTTTGTCGCGCAGCTGTGCCTTGGGCGCATGCTCGTCGGCCGGTGCCACGCCGGCGGCCAGCAAGGCATCGATCACCTGTTCGTTCTGCGCCTCGGCAAAGAATTCGGCAATGGCATCAGCCACCACGCCGCCGATGTCCGGCAGTGCCGCCAGTACCGCACGCGGCGCGCGGCGCACGTTATCCAGCGTGCCCAGCCAGTCGGCCAGGGTCTTGGCGGTGGATTCGCCGACGTGGCGAATGCCCAGCGCGAACAGCAGCCGCGCCAGTGGCGGGCGCTTGCTGGCGCTGATCGCCTCGATCAGGTTGTCGGCCCACTTGGTGGCCACTTTTCCCGCCTTGACGGTTTCCGGCGTGACGCCCTCCTGCTCGTCGGCACGCCGCTTCATCTGCAGCAGGTCATCCAGCGTCAGCCGGTACAGGTCGGCCACGCTCTTCACGTAGTCGAACTCCACCAGCTTGTCGATGTAACGCTCACCGAGGCCGTCGATGTCCATCATGCGGCGGCCGGCAAAATGCTGGATCGCCTGCGTGCGCTGCGCCTTGCACACCAGCCCGCCGGAGCAGCGCGCGATGGCCTCGCCCTCCTCGCGCACCACGTGACTGCTGCATACCGGACAGACGGTCGGCAGGCGGTAAGCCGGATACATCGGCTCCTCGCCCTGGCTGAACAGATCGCCACCCAAGGTTGGCCGCATTGGCCGCTCGGCCAGCACCACCGCCACCACCTCGGGAATCACGTCGCCGGCGCGGCGCACGATCACGGTGTCGCCGACGCGCACATCCTTGCGCCGCACTTCGTCCTCGTTGTGCAGCGTGGCGTTGGTGACGGTGACGCCGCCGACGAACACCGGCTGCAGCCGTGCCACCGGGGTGATGGCGCCGGTGCGGCCAACCTGCTCCTCGATCGCCTCCACCCGGGTCAGCGCCTCTTCGGCCGGAAACTTGTGCGCAATCGCCCAGCGCGGCGCGCGCGACACGAAGCCCAGCCGTGCCTGCAGCGCGCGGCTGTTCACCTTGTACACCACGCCGTCGATCTCGAACGGCAGGCTGGCGCGCTGCGCCAGCACGCCTTCGTAGTAAGCGGCGAGACCTTTCGCCCCTTGCACCACCGGGCGCAGCTCGGCCGCGACCACCGGGAAGCCCAGCGCCGCCAGCCAGTCCATCTCGCCGGCGTGGCTGGCCGGCCAGTCGGCACCTTCCACCTGAGCGATGGCGTAGGCAAAGAACGACAGCCGGCGCTGTGCAGTGATGCGCGAATCCAGCTGCCGCAGGCTGCCGGCGGCGGCATTGCGCGGGTTGGCGAAGGTCTTGTCGCCACGCTCGCGCTGCGCGTCATTCAGGCGCTCGAAATCGCGTTTCAGCATCAGCACCTCGCCGCGCACTTCCAGCAGCGAGGGCACGTTGGCCGCACGCAGCTGCAGCGGCACCGAGCGCACGGTACGGATATTGGCGGTGACATTCTCGCCACTGGCGCCGTCGCCACGGGTGGCGGCCTGCACCAGCACACCGTCGCGGTACAGCAGGCTCACCGCCAGGCCGTCGAACTTGGGCTCGGTGGCGTACTCGACGTTGGCCGCAGCCAGGTCCTTGCCCACCCGCTCGTCGAAGGCGATCAGCTCGGCGTGGCGGCTGGCGAAGTCATCCTGCTGCAGGTCGGAAAAGGCATTGGACAGCGACAGCATCGGCACGCTGTGCACCACGCTGTCGAAGGCCGGCAGCGGCGCGCCACCGACGCGCCGCGTCGGCGAGGCGTCGCTGGCCAGCGCCGGGCAGTCGGCTTCCAGCTGCTGCAGCTCGCGGAACAGGCGGTCGTACTCGGCATCCGGCACCGTCGGCGCATCCAGCAGGTAGTACTCGTGGTTGTAGCGTTCCAGCAGTGCGGCCAACTCGCGGGCGCGGGCTTCGATCTCGGGAGTAGGTTTGGTCATGGAAGGCCCCAAATGCAGCACGCCGGCAAGGGCCGGCGTGCGGAAACAATGAAAACGGCAAGAATCAGGCAAACAGGCGCAAGGCGGCGACACTGCCCGGTGCGATGCCGCGGTCGTCCATATTGCCGTAGATGCGCACCAGCTGCTCGCGGATCTTCAGCAGTCCGGCTTCGCTCAGCTCGCGGCGGTTGTCGTCGACCAGGCGCGCGTCGAATTCCTGCGTCAGCTGCAGCGCGAAGGCAATGGCGCGGTCGAACACCGCGGCACCGCCGGCCACGCGTGGCACGTCGAACAGCAGTGTCAGCGCCGGGAACGACTTGTCGAGCAGGTTGTGCAGCGTGAACGGCGTCTGGTCGGCCGAGGCCAGCGAGTACAGCGAATTGCCGGAATCGGCGAGGTAGTGGAACTGGCCGTCCGGCTCCAGCTGCAGCCCGGCGGCTTCGGCCACGCTGCGCAGGCGCGCACCGGAGATTGGCGCCACCGGCACGATATTGATGCCGATCAGCACGTCGACATCGGCGCAGAAACGGTCCAGCTCGCGCGCGGCGACCAGCTTCTGCTGGCGCTGCGGGAAGCTGACCTGGGCATCAAACTGCTCGGCGTAATGGTTGATCTGCTGGCAGAAGCTGGCCAGCTCCTGCTCGGTGACCGCGCCGCTGCGGTCGACCAGCTGCAGGCCGAAGTTGACCTGCTTGTAACGGGTGCCCGGCAGCAGCTCGGCCGGCGTCCACAGCCCGCGCTCGCTGCGCAGGATGGCCTGCACCCGCTTGGCGACATTGAAGCGCGGCAGCGACGACAGCGTCAGCGGCCGGCTGAACACCACTTCGGCGATGAAATCCAGCGACGGATCCAGCAGCGCCACCACCAGCGCCTGGTGGTCGGCGGCGTCCATCGCCACCACTTCGTCATCCTCTTCCGGCAGCGGTTCGCTGACGACAGGCGGCGGCGTAAAGGCGTGCTGCGGCGGGGTGTCGTTCAGGTAGGCGGGGGTATCGTCCTCGTCCTGCAGCAACACCGGCTCCAGCCGCTCCTGCTTGCCGTCGCGGACATGATTCTTGGGCACGTCCAGCAGCACATCGGCGTGATGACGTGAAAAGGCCTGGCGGGTCCGCTTGCGAAAGCGCCATTCCTGGTATGTATTGAAGGCGAACACCAGGGCGATGACGATCCCCCCCAGCATCAGCAAGCCTATTTGTATGTCGCTCATCGAGCCTTATCCACTGCTGTGGCCATTATTCAGGACAGTATTATAACAAACGTCGCAACGCAAACGGTGGCCACCCTCGCGTCATCGGCCATTCTCTATCGAAAACGGGCTCAATTTTTTGGTTTTGCCAGCCAAAAGCGTAATTTTCACGAAAAAACCGCCAGCGGCAGCGCGACATCGCCGCGCGCGGAGGCCGCGGCCGGCTACAACTCGTCGAGGCGGAAGCGCACCGGGATGTCGATACTGTCCGCCACCGGCTGTCCGCCCTGCCACGCGGCGTCAAAGCGCCAGCTGCGCACGCCGTCACGCGCGGCGCGGTCGAGGCGGATGAAGCCGCTGGAGCGCAACAGCTGCACCTGCTCGAACTGCCCGCCGGCACTGACCGAGATGCGCAGCAACACCACACCCTCCTCGCCCAGCTCGCGCGACAGCGCCGGATAGGGCGGCTTCGGCGAAAAGCGTACCCGCACCGCGCGGCTTTCGCCCGTCTTTTCGCTGCCGGCGGCGGTACTGCCGTTGGCAACGCCCGGCGGCGAGGCCGCACCGGCGGCGGCCGGGGCAAGGTTGGCCGCAGCATTGCTGCCCGTGCTACTGGTGCTGGCGGACGCGCTACCTGTTGCCGCTGCGGCCTTGCCGGCCGCCAATGCCGTTGCAGGTGGTGTTGCGCTAGTCCGCGCTGGCGCGGATGCCGCCGGCGTGGCGTGGCGGGCGACCGGTGCCGGTGTCGGCGACTTGGTCACGGCCGGTAGCCGGGCGGCAGCCGCGGCAACGGCACGGCTGTCACCACGCGGTGCCGTCAGCGCCGCGGGCGCGGGTGCAGACAGCAACAGTACCTGCAAGGGCGGCGTCAGCGGCGTCAGCGCCGGCAGCGGGCGGAACTGCCAGGCAAACACAGCCAGCAGCAGCGCGTGCAGCGCCAGCGACAATAACAGCGCCGCGCGCATCGTTCAGGCCGTTTCGCGCATTTTCAGCGCTTCGACGATGTCCACCGCCACGATGCGGCTGCAACCCTGCTCCTGCATGGTCACCCCCACCAGCTGCTCGGCCATTTCCATGGTCAGGCGGTTGTGGCTGATGTACAGGAACTGCGTGTGCGCCGCCATCTGCTTCACCAGATCACAGAAGCGGCTGGTATTGGCGTCGTCCAGCGGCGCATCGACCTCGTCCAGCAGGCAGAACGGTGCCGGGTTGAGGCTAAACAGCGAGAACACCAGGCTCATCGCGGTCAGCGCCTTTTCGCCGCCGGACAGCAGGTGGATGGTGCTGTTCTTCTTGCCCGGCGGCTGGGCGATGATCTGGATACCGGCCGACAGCAGGTCGTCGCCGGTCAGCACCAGCTCGGCGCGGCCACCACCGAACAGGGTCGGGAAAAACTCGCTCATCTTGGTGTTGACCGCGTCGTAGGTGGTCTGCAGCATGTCGCGGGTTTCGCCGTCGATCCTGGCGATCGCCTCTTCCAGCGTCGCCATCGCCTGCAGCAGGTCGTCGGTCTGGCTGGCGAGGTAAGCGCCGCGCTTCTGCGCCTCTTCCAGCTCCTGCAGCGCGGCGAGGTTGACCGCGCCGAGGCCGTCGATGGCACGCGCCAGGCGCGCGATTTCCGCCGCCAGCGCGTTGGGTTTCACCGCCTCGGACAGGTGCGGCAGCAACGCCGCCTCGTCCGCCTCGGCGGTTTTCAACTCCTCGTCGAAGCGCTCGACGTTCAGCCGCGCTTCCTGGTGCTTCAGCAGCCAATCGGAACGCGCCTCGCGCAGCGCCGGCAGCGCGGCGCTGATTTCCTGCTGCCGCTGCGTGGACTGGCGCAGGGTCTCGGTCAGCGCGTTGAGCTGGTCGCGCGTGGCGGCCAACGTTTGCTCGCGCGTTTCGCGCAGCAGCAGCGCCTGCTGCAGCACCTCGTCCGGCGCCGCCTCTTCCACCGTTTCCGCTTCCATCGCCAGCGTTTCCAGGCGCTCGGCCAGCTGCAGATCACGGTCTTCCAGTTCGCGCGCGCGGCGCGCCAGCTCCGCCACCTTCTGCTCAGCGGTGTGCTGCGCCAGCTTGATCTCGTGCAGCATGCGCTCGGCGTCGCGGGTCTTGTTGCGCGCCAGCTCCAGCCCGGTCTCGGCGTTCAGGCGCGCCAGACGCGCGTCTTCCAGCTGTTCGGCCAGCTCTTCCATCTGCATCGCGTTTTCTTCGGCCAGCAGCTCGGCTTCAACAATGGTTTCCTGTGCCGTGTCGCGCTCGTCTTGCAGCCGTTGCTGTTCGGCGTGGATCGCCGCCAGCCGTGCGGCGCCCTGCCGTGCCGCCTGATCCAGCTTCACGTGTTCCAGCGTCACCGCGTTCAGCTCTGCCTCCAGTCGCGACACTGCGCCCTTCTGTGCACGCACCGCCTCGGCCAGCATGCCCAGCATCGACACCACGCTGTCGCGACGGCGCTGGGCGCTGTCGATCTGCGGCTGCACCGCGGCCAACCTTGCCGCCGCCGCGTCGCGCGCCGCCTTGCGCGCCATCATGCCGTCGCCGCTGTGCGCGGCGTTGAAGCGCACGCTGACCGCGCTGACGCGGTGGCCGTCCGGCGTGATCCAGCATTCGCCGGCGGCCAGCTCGCCACGGCGGGCGATGGCCTCGGCCAGTGTGTCGGCACAGTAGACGCCGGCCAGCCAGTCGGCCAGCGCGGCGGCAAACGGCGCGCCGGCGCTGACCACAGCCAGCAGCGGCTGGCGGCCAGGGTTGGCCGCAACGGCCGGCGATAGCGCGCAGTCGACCAGCACCAGCGGCGCCGGCGGCAGCGCGCCGGGCAAGGCGGCGGCACGGGCGGCGAGGCTGTCGCCTAGCACCACCTCCACCGCGGCGCGCCAGCGTTCGTCCACCTGCAGGCTCTGCCACAGCGCCGGCGCACCGTCCAGCTGCTGCGCCGCCAGCCAGCCGGCCAGCTGCTCGCCGGCGGCTTCGCGTGCCAGCACCGCGTCCAGCGCGGCGACTTCGGCCTCGGCGCGGGCGGCGTCGCTATTGAATTCGTGCAGCGTCTTGTCCAGCTGCTCGCGCTCGCTGGTGAGATCGGCCTGCTTGGCTTCGTCGGCGGCCAGCCGGGCGCGCACCGCGTCCAGCGCCGCCTGCGCGCGCGCGACCTCGGCATGGGCCGCTTCCAGCACGCCGCTGTCGGGCAGGTTGAGGTCGTGCAGTTCACGGCGCAGCGCGTCTTCACGCCCGGCCAGCTGCTCGATGCTGCGGCGGAGGTGCTCGCCCTGCTGCCGCGCCAGATCGCGTTCGCGGGTGAGGTTGGCGATCTGCGCCGTCATCTGCGCCAGGCGCTGGTCGGCGACGCGGAACGCGGCCTCGGCGCCGGGCAGGCCGTCGGCGCCGTCTTCCAGCCCCATCTGCGCTTCTTCCATGCGCATTTGCGCCTCTTCGCGGCGCGGCAGCCAGTCGTCCAGTTCGTACTCGACCTGGGTTTTCTGCTCCGCCAGCTGCTGGCGTTCGTTGCGGGCGCTGGCCAGATCGCGCTCCAGCCGCTCGCGGCTTTGCAGGCGGTGGCGCTGCTGCTCTTCCAGCCGCGCCAGCGTGGCATTGGCCTCGAACAGCTCCTGCTGCGCCTCGTGCACCGCATCGCTGGCGGCGTAGTGCGTCTCGCGCACGGTTTCCAGCTCGGTTTCTAGGTGGGTGTGCGCCGCTTCCAGCGCGGCTTCTTCGGTTTCGATGCGCGCCAGTTCGCTGCGCGCGGCGGCCTCGCTGCGTGCCGCTTCCTCGCGCCGCGCCAGTGCCAGCAGGTTCTGCTTGAAGGTCAGCGCGCCGCGCATGTCCTGGTAGTTGGCCGCCACCTCGGCCTGCTCGGTCAGGCGCTCGACCTGGCGTTCCAGCTCCAGCTTGAGGTCGTCGATGCGAGTCAGGTTGTCGCGGGTGTCGGCGAGGCGGCTTTCGGTTTCACGGCGGCGCTCCTTGTAACGCGACACGCCGGCGGCCTCTTCCAGATAGGCGCGCAGTTCTTCCGGGCGCGCCTCGATGATGCGCGAGATCATGCCCTGCTCGATCACCGCGTAGCCGCGCGCGCCGACGCCGGTGCCGAGGAACAGGTCGGTGATGTCGCGGCGGCGCACCTGCTGGTTGTTGATGTAGTAGCTGGATTCACCCTGCCGCGTCAGCACGCGCTTGATCGATACCTCGGCGTACTGGCCCCACGGCCCGGTGAGCTGGCCGTCGCCGTTGTCGAACACCAGCTCCACCGAGGCGCGCGACACCGGCTTGCGCGTGCTGGAGCCGTTGAAGATCACGTCCTGCATCGATTCGCCGCGCAGCTGCTTGGCCGACGATTCGCCCAGCACCCAGCGCACGGCGTCGATCACGTTGGACTTGCCGCAACCGTTGGGGCCGATCACCGCCACCAGCTGGCCGGGCACGGCGATGCTGGTAGGGTCGACGAAGGACTTGAAGCCCGCCAGTTTGATGTGAGTGAGGCGCAAGGGGTATCCAGCTCAGGAGAAATCAGTCTGCCATTTTAGCAAGCAACCGCGCCGCTGCGGCCAACCTTTATCGGCCGGCCGTCGTGCCGCGCGGCCGCGGTGGCGCTTTTGCGCGATGTCCTTTGCCGGCCATGACAATGGTTGCCATAATGCAGGCATGGATACGCTGACCCTTGCACATCATTTTCTGATCGCCATGCCCAGCATGACCGACCCGCTGTTTGCCAAAAGCATCGTCTACATTTGCGAGCACGGCGAACAGGGGGCGATGGGCATGATCATCAACAAGCCCTCCGGCCTGGTGCTGGCGCAGCTGCTGGAGCAGATCGACCTGCCGCTGGCCAACGACGAAGCCAATACCGTGCCGGTGCACTTCGGCGGCCCGGTGCAGCCGGATCGCGGCTTCGTGCTGCACACGCCGATCGGCAACTGGCAATCGACGCTGACCATCACCGACGACATGGCGCTGACCACCTCCAAGGACATCCTGCAGGCGGTATCGGAGGCGCAGGGCCCGGACAAGCTGCTGGTCAGCCTCGGCTATTCCGGCTGGGAAAAAGGCCAGCTGGAAGAAGAAATCGCCGCCAACCAGTGGCTGACCGTCGCCGCCGCCGACTGGGTGATCTTCGACACCCCGAGCGAGGCACGCTTCGACAGCGCGATCAAGCTGCTGGGCTTCGACCCGGCACTGCTGTGCACGGATGCCGGTCATGCATAAGGGCACGCTGCTGGGCTTCGACTTTGGCGAGCAGCGCATCGGCGTGGCGCTGGGCGAGCCGGAACTGGGCATCGCCACGCCGCTGGCCACCATCAGCAGCGACAGCAACGAGGTGCGCTTTGCCGCCATCGGCAAGCTGATCGAGGAGTGGCAGCCGACCGGTTTTGTCGTCGGCCTGCCCACACACATGGACGGCAACGCCCACGCGCTGACCGCGCTGTGCCGCAAGTTCGCGCAGCGCCTGCACGGCCGCTACCGGCTGCCGGTGTGGCTGGTGGACGAGCGGCTGACCTCGGTGATCGCCGAGGGCCTGCTGGAGGAAGCCGGCGTGCGCGGCCGCAAGCAGAAGCCGGTGCTGGACCAGGTGGCGGCGCAGGCGATCGTGATGGCGTGGTTCGAGGAGCCAGGCGAACGCCTCGGCTGAGCCCTGCCCCACCGCACAAAAAAAGCCCGCTGCGGTGCAGCGGGCTTTTTGTTTGCGCTTGCGGCCAACGTTGGCCGCAACGGATTAGCGGCGCTTGGCGGCCTTGGCCACGCGGGCCTCGCGCTCCAGACGCGCGACTTCCTTCTCCGCGGCGCGCAGTACCGCGGCTTCCTTGGCCGCCTTTTCCCACGCACGCCATTCGTCCGGCCGCTCCAGCGTCATGCGCCCGATGGCGCCGCTGCGGAAGTCGGACAGCACGATTTCCGATGCCTTCTGGATATTGACGCGACCGCCGGGCAGCATGCCGCCACGCTTGCGGCCGATCTGTTCCAGCACCTGCCAGTCCTGCATGCCGGCGATGTCGCCGATGTTGTAGCGCGCGTCCAGCTCCTTGCCGTAGTAGCGGATCAGGTAGGCCAGCAGCTCCAGCGCCACCTCTTCTTCATCCATCGCGTTGCGGCCCACCGCGCCGCTGGCGGCGAGGTTGTAGCCGCCCTGCGGCACCACGATCTTCGGCCACAGCATGCCGGGGGTATCGAACAGCTCGATCTCGTCGCACAGCATGATGCGCTGCTGACCCTTGGTGATGCCCGGTTCGTTGCCGGTCTTGGCGATGCGGCGGCCGGTGATGCTGTTGATCAGCGTCGACTTGCCGACGTTGGGAATGCCGCAGATCACCACCCGCAGCGGCTTGTCGATGGTGCCGCGATTGGGCGCCACGTCCATGCAGGCCTCGATCAGCTTTTGCGCCGGCGATTTTTCCGAGGCATCGAGACCGATAGCGATGGTGCCCGGCTTGCGATACCAGTTCAGCCACTGCTGGGTGACGGCCGGATCGGCCAGATCCTGCTTGTTGAGTACCTTGATCGACGGCTTGCGCTTGGCCAGCTGCGCGATCATCGGGTTGGCGCTGGAGGCCGGCAGGCGCGCGTCCAGCATTTCAATGACCACATCGATTCCGCCAAGACGCTCTTGCAGCTCTTTCTTGGCTTTGTTCATGTGTCCGGGGAACCATTGGATGGCCATGTATTATCGCTTTCGTAGTGGGTCGAGCAGCGATGACAGCCCGTTGTGATCCAGCTCCTGCATCAGCGCCAGCAGGCGGCCGATCTCGCCCGGCGGAAAGCCCTCGCGGGCAAACCAGTTCAGGTAGTGCCCGGGCAGGTCCGCGATCACGCGGCCCTTGTACTTGCCGTAGGGCATCACGCGGGTGACGAGCAGTTGCAGATGTTCGGGATTCATCGCGTTCATTCAAAAATCAGCCGCGCATTGTGCCAAAGCTGTGGCCAATGCGCAGCAAGCATTCACTGCGGCAGCGGGCGGCGCTCGTTAAACGCCAGAAAACCGCGCACGATGCGGTACACGTACCACACCCACACCGCAAAACCGGTAACAAAGCCCAGCCCCAGCAGCAGGATCAGCGGCCAGGAAACGGCAAAGCCGATCACCGCCCACCAGAAGGTGCGGATTTGCCAGGCAAAGTGGCTTTGCCACTCGGTGCCGGCGGCTTCATCACGCTTGAGGTAGTTGATGATGATGCCGACGATGGCGGTGACCCCGACAAACAGGCTTAGCGCCTGCAGCGCATACACCACCAGGGTCAGGGTTTTCAGTGTGTCGTCGGCGCGGGGTACGCGTTGCAGATAACCGTCGTCCATGTCTTCTCCCGTTCGAGCATGGCTAACAAAACCGTTACGCGGCGGCACTGCCGTCACGCCAGGCTTTGTTAGCCATGCTGTTTGTGTGCGCCGGCATCACGCCAGCTGCGCCAGTGCCTGTTGCAAACGCGCCAGATGCGCGGCCAGCTGGCGGCGCAGTGCCAGCGATTGCACCACCGGCGACGCCGCCACGCTCAGCAGCTGCTCGCCATGACCGTGGGTGCGCCACGGCCGTGCGCCACAAAACAGCGCAAACGAGCGCAATAGCGGGCAATCCAGTGCCAGTTTACGCGATAGCTGCTGCAAACGCAGGTTTACCGCGTCCATCAGCGCCAGTTCGTGGCTGGCCAGCTCCAGATGCTGCAGCGAGAACACCAGCACTCGCGCGGCCAGCCAGTCGGCGCGTTGCGGCGAGCGGCCACCGGCCGACAGGTAGGCCAGGCTGCGCACTTCGGGGAACAGCGACTCCAGCACCGCCGGCTGCGACTGCCCGGCAAGCAGGGCTTGCAGGCGGGCCACCGGGTTGCCGGGCTGATGCGAGCAGTGCTCGACATCGCTGACGATGCACAGCGCGCTGCTGATACCGTGGTTTGTCGCTGGCAGCTGCCAGCATCGATTGTTTTCCATGTTCGGACTCCGTTGGGTGCCGCAAACCGGAAACATTGGAACTGCCCAGAAACACCAATGCCGCCAGAGTGCGGCGGCATTGATTCAGGGATTCGGGGGTAAGGCTTATTCAGCCCGTGACGCGTCCTGGTGCCGCCGGAGAAGTGCGGTAACCATAATAATAAGCGTGGGACACGAAACGGATAACAGTAGCCATAGCGGACGATGATGCGCCCGCGCGGCGCCGGCTGTCAAGCCGCGTCGCCATTTGAGCTGCGCGCGATGGCGCAATACAATGCGTCATTCCTGCATCGACAGGCCAGACGATGCAGTTTTTTCGCAAACAGGACAAGGACGCAACATGAACAAGCATGCCAGCGGCGGACTGGTGTACTCCACCGAACACGGCCGCATGTGCCCCGCCTGTCGCACACCACTGGACGCCTGCGTCTGCCAGGTGGCAGCCGCACCGGCCGGCGACGGCATCGTGCGCGTGCGCCACGAGACCAAGGGCCGCAAGGGCAAGGGCGTGACGGTGATCAGCGGCGTGCCGCTGGCCGGCAGCGAACTGCTGGCGCTGGGCAAGCAGCTGAAGGCGCGCTGCGGCACCGGCGGCACGGTCAAGGATGGCCATATCGAGATCCAGGGCGAGCACGTGGCGCTGCTGATGGCCGAGCTGCAAAAGCAGGGCTGGACGGTGAAACGCAGCGGCGGCTGAAGCTTGCGGCCAACGTTGGCCGCAAGGCCACGGTGATCCGTTGCTGCGACGGCTGGCACACCAACGCCTGATCGCGAGCAGAGGGCGGCGCGGCCGTGCGTCATCCCAATCGCCGCACCGGCAATGAAAAACGCCGCCAGCGGTCTGCTGGCGGCGTGTTCGGGTGATGCGGGATTACATGTTCGGGTAATTCGGCCCGCCGCCACCTTCCGGTGTCACCCAGTTGATGTTCTGGGTCGGGTCCTTGATGTCACAGGTCTTGCAGTGCACGCAGTTCTGCGCGTTGATCTGCAGCCGCGGCTCGCCCTCTTCGCGACCGACGATTTCGTACACCCCGGCCGGGCAGTAGCGCTGTTCCGGCGCGTCGTACTTTTCCAGGTTGATGCGGATCGGCACCGACGCGTCCTTCAGTTGCAGGTGCGGTGGCTGCTCTTCGCTGTGGTTGGTGTTGGAGATGAACACCGACGACAGGCGGTCGAAGGTCAGCACCCCGTCCGGCTTCGGATAGCTGATCGGCGTGCACTCATCCTTGGGCTTCAGGCACTCGTGATCGGCGTGCTTGTGACGCAGCGTCCATGGCGCCTTGCCTCGGAACAGGTAGGTGTCGATCGCCGAGTAGATCATCGCCGGCCACAGCCCCCAGCGGAACGCCGGGCGGATGTTGCGTACGCTATGCAGCTCGTCGTGCAGCCAGCTCTGCTTGAAGGCGGCGGTATAGCCGACCGCTTCCGCGCCCTGCGCCTCGGGGTTGGCCGCAAACAGCGCGAACACCGCTTCCGCCGCCAGCATGCCGGACTTCATCGCGGTGTGGGTACCCTTGATCTTCGGCACGTTGAGGAAGCCGGCGGTGTCGCCGACCAGCACGCCACCGGCGAAGGTCAGTTTCGGGATGCTCTGCAGGCCGCCTTCGGAAATCGCGCGCGCGCCGTAGGACAGGCGGCGGCCGCCTTCGAACACGCCCTTGATCGCCGGATGGGTCTTGAAGCGCTGGAATTCCTCGTACGGCGACAGGTACGGGTTCTCGTAATCGAGGCCGACCACGAAACCGACCACCACCTGGTTGTTTTCCAGATGGTAGAGGAAGGAGCCGCCGTAGGTTTTCTGGTCCATCGGCCAGCCGGCGGTGTGGGTGATCTTGCCGGCTTCGTGCAGCTCCGGCTTCACTTCCCACAACTCCTTGATGCCGATACCGTAGGTTTGCGGATCGGCGCCGGTGCGCAGCTGGAAGCGCTCGAACAGGCCCTTGGTCAGCGAGCCGCGACAGCCTTCGGCGAACACGGTCTGCTTCGCCCACAGCTCGATACCCGGTTCGCCCTCCTCGTCACCGTTCTTGCCGGTGCCGACGTTGCCGGTGGCCACGCCCTTGACCGAGCCGTCGGCGTGGTACAGCACTTCGGCGGCGGCAAAGCCGGGATAGATCTCCACCCCCAGCTCTTCCGCCTGCTGCCCCAGCCAGCGACAGAAGTTGCCGAGGCTGATGATGTAGTTGCCGTGATTGTTCATCTGCGGCGGGGTCGGCAGCTTGATCGACTCGGTTTCGGTCAGCAGCAGGAAGCTGTCCTGCTTGGCCGGGGTGTTGAGCGGTGCGCCCTTTGCCTGCCAGTCCGGGATCAGCTCGTTCAGCGTGCGTGGCTCCAGCACCGCGCCGGACAGGATGTGGGCGCCGATTTCGGAGCCCTTTTCCAGCAGGCAGACACTGAGTTCCTGACCTTTTTCGGCAGCCAGCTGCTTGAGACGGATGGCGGCAGACAGGCCGGAAGGCCCGCCGCCGACTACCACCACGTCGTATTCCATGTATTCGCGTTCCACCGCTTCTCCTTTGCGCTGGCAGGGGACAATAAGCGCAATGATGCCAATGAAAGTGGCTGCGCGTCAAAATCAAACAAGCGTTTAAACGGTTCCGGCGGCGCGCAGTTGTGCAATTGCCACCGCGTCGTAGCCCAGATGCTGCAGCAGCGCGTCGGTGTGTTCGCCCAGCGCCGGTGGCGGCGTCAGGTACTGCGGCGGGGTGGCCGACATCTTGATCGGGCAGGCCACCTGGGGCACGTTCTGCCCTTTACTGTCGGTCATCTGCAACGCCATGTCGCGATGACGAATCTGCGGGTCGGCAAATGCCTCGGCGACGGTATTGATCGGGCCGCACGGCACGCCGGCAGCATCGAGCAGTTTCAGCCATTCGTCGCGACCACGCGCCATGAAGGCCTCGGCCAGCAGCGGCACCAGCGTGGCACGGTGTTGCACCCGCTTCGGGTTGCTGGCAAAGCGCGCATCGTCGGCTAGTTGCGGCAGTTGCAGTACCTCGCACACCGCGCGGAACTGCTTGTCGTTGCCACAGGCGAGGATGAAGTGGCCGTCGCCGCCGGTCTTGAAGACCTGGTAGGGCACGATATTGGGGTGGGCATTGCCCAGCCGCGGCGGCACTTCGCCGCCGACCAGCCAGTTCATGTTGACGTTGGACAGCATCGCCAGCGCGCAGTCGAACAGTGCCATGTCGATGTACTGGCCGACGCCGGTGTGGTGGCGCGACAGCAGTGCCGCCTGTACCGCATTGGCGGCGTACAGGCCGGTGAACAGGTCGGTGACCGCGACGCCGACCTTGTGCGGCTCGCCGTCGGCTGGGCCGGTGATGCTCATCAGCCCGGACATGCCCTGCACGATGTAGTCGTAACCGGGCAGCTCGGCGTAGGGGCCATCCTGGCCAAAGCCGGTGATCGAGCAGTACACCAGCCGCGGGTTGAGCTGTTGCAGGCTGTCGTAGTCGAGGCCGTACTTCTTCAGGCCGCCGACCTTGTAATTTTCCAGCAGCACGTCGCATTCGGTCGCCAGCTGACGCACGATCTGCTGCCCGGCCGGCTGGGTGATGTCGACGGTGAGCGACTGCTTGCCGCGGTTGGCGGCGAGGTAGTAGGCAGCGGTACCGTCCGCCAGGCTGGGCGGCGACCAGTGGCGGGTATCGTCGCCGCTGCCGGGGCGCTCCACCTTGATCACTTCCGCGCCGAGATCGGCCAGCAGCTGCCCGGTCCACGGCCCGGCGAGGACACGACTCAGATCCAGAACCTTGATACCCGACAATGCGCCAGCCATGATGCTTCTCCTTTGCGGCCAACCTTGGCCGCGAAAAAAATGGCTCGGTTACACCGAGCCCTAAGGACAGACAGGAACCAACTCGCGCCGCTGGTGGAGGCCGGCGGCGGTACATCACACTCCAGGCGCACGGGACACCCTTGCCCGGTGCGCCCGCAAGCGATCAGGCAAACGCCTGAATACCGGTCTGGGCGCGGCCCAGAATCAGGGCGTGTACGTCGTGCGTGCCCTCGTAGGTGTTGACGGCTTCCAGGTTCATCACGTGACGGATGATGTGGAATTCGTCGGAAATACCGTTACCGCCGTGCATGTCGCGGGCAACGCGGGCGATGTCCAGCGCCTTGCCGCAGTTGTTGCGCTTGATCAGGCTGATCATTTCCGGCGCGGCACGGCCTTCGTCCATCAGGCGGCCGACACGCAGCGCGGCCTGCAGCGCCAGGCTGATTTCGGTCTGCATATTGGCCAGTTTCAGCTGCACCAGCTGGGTGGCGGCCAGCGGACGGTTGAA
Source organism: Vogesella sp. AC12 (assembly GCF_024437575.1). Classification (NCBI taxonomy): domain Bacteria; kingdom Pseudomonadati; phylum Pseudomonadota; class Betaproteobacteria; order Neisseriales; family Chromobacteriaceae; genus Vogesella; species Vogesella sp. AC12. Next base: position 73,840 of record NZ_JANFNU010000011.1, on the reverse strand, counting down.
CTGCTTGCGGTCCAGCGTGTACTGGCGGGCACCGTGCCAGCAGAACTCGGCGGCGCCCATCGCGCCCCAGGCGATGCCGTAGCGCGCCTTGTTGAGGCAGCCGAACGGGCCTTTCAGGCCTTTGACGTGCGGCAGCAGTGCGTCTTCGCCCACTTCCACGTTGTCCATCACGATTTCGCCGGTGATGGAGGCGCGCAGCGAGAACTTGCCCTCGATCTTCGGCGCCGACAGGCCCTTCATGCCTTTTTCCAGCACGAAGCCGCGGATCTCGCCGTCGTCGTCCTTGGCCCACACGATGAAGACATCGGCGATCGGGCTGTTGGTGATCCACATCTTGCTGCCGTTGAGCACGTAGCCGCCGTCCACCTTGCGGGCGCGGGTCTTCATGCCAGCCGGGTCGGAGCCGGCATCCGGCTCGGTCAGGCCGAAGCAGCCGACCCATTCGCCGGTCGCCAGTTTCGGCAGGTACTTGTCTTTTTGCGCGTCGGTGCCGTAGGCCCAGATCGGGTGCATCACCAGACTGGACTGGACCGACATCGCCGAACGGTAGCCGGAATCCACACGCTCCACTTCACGCGCCACCAGGCCGTAGGCCACGTGCGACAGGCCGGCACAGCCGTGGGTGTCGATGGTGCAGCCGAGCAGGCCCAGCTCGCCCATCTCGCTCATGATCTCGCGGTCGAAGCGCTCTTCGCGGTTGGCCGTCAGCACCCGCGGCAGCAGGCGCTCCTGGCAGTAGGCGTAGGCGCTGTCGCGCACCATGCGTTCTTCGTCAGTCAGCTGATCGTTCAGTAACAGTGCGTCATCCCACTGAAAAGGGGCGCGATTGGATGCTGCAGCCATGTGGACTCTCCTTAAGTAATTCCGCATTGCGGAATTACGTTCTACAATGCAAAATAGACTAACAACTCGGCCAGACGCTGTAAAGTTTTTTCTTGGTCGATATAAGGCGGTGCACTATTCTTGCCACTCATCCAGAAAGAGAGCCGATTGCCGATGTCGTCAAACCCTGTTGCAGACGAGGAAAAAGACCGCCTGTTCGTCGGAGCGCTGGCCCGTGGCCTGCGCGTGCTGGCGGCGTTCCAGCCCGGCGAGGGCGCACTGTCCAACCAGGTGCTGGCGCAACGGACCGACCTGCCGAAATCCACCGTGTCGCGGCTGACCTATACCCTGACCAAGCTCGGCTACCTGTCCCAGGATCACGACACCGGCTACTACCGGCTGGGGCTGGCGGTGCTGGCGCTGGGCTCCACCGTGCTCGGCAGCTACGACATCCGCCGCGTCGCCTCGCCGCTGATGCGCGACTTTGCGATGCAGCACACCATCTCGGTCAGCCTCGGCATGCGCGACGGCACCGACATCGTCTATCTGGAAACCTGCCGCAGCCAGGCGCGGGTATCGGTGCAGCTCACCGTCGGCTCGCGCGTGCCGCTGGCCAGCACCGCCATCGGCCGCGCCTGTTACGCCATCCTGTCGCCGGCGGAGCGCGCCGCGCTGGCGCCGGAGCTGGCGCAGCGCTACAGCGGCGACTGGCCGGCCGTCGCGGCGCGGCTGCAGGCCAGCGGCGAGCACTACGCGCAATACGGCTACAGCGAATCGTTCGGCGAGTTCGAGCGCGACGTGATGGCGGTCGGCGTCGCGCTGCCGTCGCCGGTGCCGGGCATGCCGGTGGTGTGCCTCAATGCCAGCGGCCCGGCCTTCGCCTTCAACGCCGACACCATGCGCCGCCAGATCGCGCCGGCGCTGATGCAGCTGGCGCGCCAGATCGTGCCCTGAGCCGGCAACCGTCCCGACAAACACAAAAGGTTGGCCGCAAGCGTTGCGGCCAACCTTTTGTGGTTTTTACGAGGCGGCGGGCGCCGCCTGTCTCAGGTGCGGATGTACTTCACCAGCTGCTCGATCACGAACTGCTGCTCGGCGATGGTGGCGTGCACCAGGTCGCCGATCGACAGCAGGCCGATGACACGGTTGTCCTCCATCACCGGCAGGTGGCGGATACGGCGCTCGGTCATCAGTGCCATGCACTCGCCGATGCTCTGCTCCGGGCTCACGAAGATCACCTTGCTGGTCATGATGTCGCGCACCCTGGTGCCGGCCGAGGTGCGCCCCAGCAGCACGATGCGCCGCGCATAGTCGCGCTCGGAGAAAATGCCGACCACATCGCCCATCTCCATCACCAGAATGGCACCGACGTCGCGCTCCGCCATCACCTGCAGCGCCTGGAATACCGTCATTTCCGGCCCGACGCTGATCAGCTCCTTGATTGCCTTGTTTTCCAGCAGTTGTCGCACTGTTTGCATGCCGCCCTCCCCCTTGATGACCGCCCGGCATATGCCGGAGTAGAACCGTATTGCGTTCAATATAGACAGCCGCCAGCCAGGACCAAAAGAAAAAGGCCGCAACAGCGGCCTTTGGCAGGGAACAGGCGCGGAATCAGCCGGCCTTGATCATGGTGCCGACGCCTTCGTCGGTGAGGATTTCCAGCAGCAGCGCGTGCGGTACGCGGCCGTCGATGATGTGCACCGAGTTGACGCCGCTCTTGGCCGCGTCCAGCGCCGAACTGATCTTCGGCAGCATGCCGCCGCTGATGGTGCCGTCGGCAAACAGCTCGTCAACCTTGGCCGCTGTGAGGCCGGTGAGCAGGTTGCCCTGCTTGTCCAGCACGCCGGGGGTATTGGTCATCAGCACCAGCTTTTCCGCCTTCAGCGTTTCCGCCAGCTTGCCGGCGACCACGTCGGCGTTGATGTTGTAGGCCTCGCCATCCTTGCCGACACCGATCGGCGCGATCACCGGGATGAAGTCGTGGCTGTCCAGCAGCGCCACCAGGCTCGGGTCGATGTGCTCGATGTCGCCGACCTGGCCGATATCGATGTTCTCATCGGATTCCGATTTCAGGAACAGCTTGCTGGCGCGGATGAAGTGGCCGTCCTTGCCGGTGATGCCGACCGCCTTGCCGCCGTGCTTGTTCAGCAGCGACACGATTTCCTTGTTCACCAGGCCGCCGAGCACCATTTCCACCACGTCCATGGTTTCGCTGTCGGTGACGCGCATGCCCTGGATGAACTGGCCTTCCTTGCCGACGCGCTCCAGCAGCTCATTGATCTGCGGGCCGCCGCCGTGCACCACCACCGGGTTGAGGCCGACCAGTTTCAGCAGCACGATGTCCTTGGCGAAGTCTTCCTTCAGCTTGTCGTCGGTCATCGCGTTGCCACCGTATTTCACCACGATGGTCTTGTTGTTGAAGCTGCGGATATATGGCAGCGCTTCGGCCAGGATGGCGGCCTTGTCGATGGGGGCTACGCTCACGGGGCATCTCCACGGTAGTCGGAATCAGAAACAGCTATTGCTGCGCCGCATTCTACCCAAGCACGGCCGATTCGGCTGGCGTTTGTGCACATCCGGCCGCGATTAAGCGGCTGTTGGCAACGCTGCAACAGGCCGCCATCGCCAATACGCCATTTGCAAATAAATTTCGATTTATTAATTGCCGATACCGAGCTCTTGCACTAAAGTCCGGCCATCAGATTAATGAACAAGTATTCAGAGAACACCGCCATGAGCAAACCATCCTGCTGTCCGATCACCCGCTGGCACCGCCGCAAGGAAGTCCGCCCGGCGGAGATCCTGGATGCGGCACTGGCGCTGTTTGTCGAGCGCGGCTTCAAGTCCACCAAGATGGAAGACATCGCCAAGGCCGCCGGCGTCACCAAGGGCACGCCCTATTTGTACTTCGAGAACAAGGAAGACATCTTCAAGGCGGTGCTGCGCGAGAACCTGGTGACGCGGCTGGCCAGCTTTGCCGAGCTGGAGCAACAGTTCGACGGCAGCAGCGCCGAACTGCTGCGGCTGATGATGCGGCGCTGGTGGATGGAAGTCGGCGAATCGCCGCTGGCCGGCATCTGCAAGCTGATGTTCGCCGAGGCCACCAACTTCCCGGAGCTGGCGCGCTTCTACCACCACGAGGTGATCGAGCCCAGCCACAACATGCTGCTGCGCATCCTGCAGCGCGGCGTCGCCCGCGGCGAGTTCCGCGACATCAACCCGCACGCGGTGGTCGACACCCTGGTGGCGCCGATGATGCTGACCATGACCTGGCGCTGCTCCTTCGGCAAGGTGATCACCGACAGCCAGCACCGTTCCATGCCGCCACTGCAGTATCTGGAACTGTCGCTGGACCTGATGCTTAACGGCCTGATGTCCGGCCGTCAGCCACAACAATAAAACGCAACGAGGAAATCACGATGGCACCGCACTACCACCGGCTGGCCCTGGCCAGCGCACTGCTGCTGACCCTGTCCGCCTGCCAGGACGAGGTCAAACCGGTCGAGGAGATCCGCCCGGTCCGCTACACCACCGCCAGCAGCAGCGACGCTGCCAGCAGCCAGCAATTCAGCGGCGAAGTCCGTGCCCGCCAGGAAAGCCGCCTCGCCTTCCGCGTCGCCGGCAAGGTGGTGGAGAAGCGCGTCAACAGCGGCGAGCGCGTGCGGCGCGGCCAGGTGCTGGCGGTGCTGGATGCCAGCGACTACCAGCTCGACAGCCAGGCCAAGGCGGCACAGCTGGCGGCGGCACAGGCCAACCTGCAGCAACAGCAGGCCGATCTGCAGCGCTTCCGCGACCTGCTGGACCAGTCCTTCATCAGCCAGTCGCAGGTCGACCGCCAGCAGGCGGCGGTCAGCAGCGCGCGCGCCAGCCTGCAGCAGGCGCAGGCGGCACTGGCCGCCAGCCGCAACCAGGGCAGCTACACCTCGCTGCTGGCCGACAGTGACGGCGTGGTCAGCGAGATCAGCGCCGAGCCGGGCATGGTGGTCGCCGCCGGCCAGGTGGTCGCCCGCCTCGCCGCCGACGGCGCGCGCGAGGTGCTGTTCCAGGTACCGGAAAACGCGCTGGAACGGGTACGCCGCGCCAGCGGCTTCAAGGTGGCGCTGTGGGCCGACGGCCGCGAGCTGGATGCCAGCCTGCGCGAGCTGGCCGCCGACGCCGACCCGGCCACCCGCACCTACGCCGCGCGGCTGCAGCTGGCCGCCAGCGACGACAGCGTGCGGCTGGGCATGACCGCGCGCATCAGCGCGCTGGCCGCCAGCGGCCAGCCGCGCGCCATCCGCTTGCCGCACAGCGCCATTCTCGACGAGAACGGCAAGCACTATGTGTGGCTGATCGACGGCAGCAACAAGGTTGGCCGCAAGGCGGTGCAGGTCGCCCGCCTCGACAGCCAGGGCGTGACACTGCAGTCCGGCCTTGCCGGCGGCGAGAAAGTGGTCACCGCCGGTGTCCACCTGCTGCGCGACGGCCAGCGCGTCAGCCTGCTGCAGCAATAAGGGACCGCGATGATGAAAAAAATCAACCTGTCGGAATGGGCGCTGCGCAACGGCTCGCTGGTGCAGTACCTGATGGTGGTGCTGATGGTGGCCGGACTGTTCGCCTACACCCAGCTGGGACAGAAGGAAGATCCGGAATTCACCTTCAAGGCGATGATGGTGCGCGTGCTGTGGCCCGGCGCCACCGCGCTGGAGACCGAACAGCAGGTCACCGACAAGATCGAGAAGAAGCTGCAGGAAATGGGCGAGCTGGAGTACGTGAAGAGCTACACCAAGCCGGGCGAAGCGCTGCTGATCCTGTCGATCCGCGAGGACGTGCCGCCCAAGAACGTGCAGCAGCTGTGGTACACGGTGCGCAAGAAGCTGGGCGACATCAAACACACCCTACCCACCGACATCCGCGGCCCGTTCTTCAACGATGAATTCGGTGACACCTTCGGCAACATCTACGCCTTTACCGGCGACGGCTTCAGCTACGAGGAAGTACGCCGCTACGTCGACGGCGTGCGCCAGGAGATCCTGCGCCTGCCCGACGTCGGCAAGGTCGACCTGATCGGCGAGCAGGAAGAGCGCATCTACGTGACGCTGTCCAACGCCAAGCTGGCGGCGCTGCAGCTGGACGCACGCACCATCTGGAGCGCGCTGGCGGAGCAGAACGCGATGACGCCGGCCGGCAATTACGACACCGCCAGCGACCGCATCTGGGTGCGCGTCTCCGGCAGCTACGGCTCGGTGGCGGCCATTGCCGATACCCCGCTCAGCGCCGGTGGCAAGAGCTTCCGCCTCGGCGACATCGCCACCGTCGAGCGCCAGTTCGTCACCCCGCCGTCGTTCGGCATGCGTTTTGACGGCAAGCCGGCGCTTGGTCTCGCCATCAGCATGAAACAGGGCGGCGACGTGCTGAAACTGGGTAACAACCTGCAGCTGCTAATGCAGGAGGTACAGAACAAGCTGCCGGTCGGCATGCAGATCCACTCGGTGTCCGACCAGCCGCAGGTGGTGAAGAACGCGGTCGGCGAATTCATGAAGGTGCTGATCGAGGCGGTGGTGATCGTGCTGGCGGTGTGCTTCCTCAGCCTGGGCGTGCGCAACGGCATCGTGGTGGCGCTGTCGATCCCGCTGGTACTGGCGATGACCTTCCTCGCCATGTACCTGCTGGGCATCGACCTGCAGCGCATCTCGCTCGGCTCGCTGATCATCGCGCTGGGCCTGCTGGTCGACGACGCCATCATCGCGGTGGAAATGATGGCGCTGAAGCTGGAACAGGGCTGGAACAAGTTCCAGGCCGCCACCTTTGCCTACACCAGCACCGCCTTCCCGATGCTGACCGGCACCCTGCTCACCGCGGCCACCTTCCTGCCGGTGGGCATGGCCCGCTCCAACGCCGGCGAGTACGTGTTCAGCCTGTTCTCGGTGGTCAGCATCGCGCTGCTGCTGTCGTGGATCGTGGCGGTGGTGTTCGTGCCCTACCTCGGCTACAAGCTGCTGCCGGAGCACCACGCCGCCAGCGCGCACGAAGACGTCTACCACAAGCCGTTCTACCTGCGCTTCCGCGCCACGGTGGAGTGGTGCCTCGACCACCGCAAGACGGTGATCGCGCTGACCGCGGCCGCGTTCATCCTGTCGCTGGTGGCGTTCAAGCTGTTCGTGCAGCAGCAGTTCTTCCCCTCCTCCAACCGCGTCGAGCTGATGGTGGACATGTGGCTGCCGCAGGGCGCCAGCTACCAGGCCACCGAGGCCGAGGTACGCAAGCTGGAGGCGCTGATCAAGGACGATAAACACGTGGTCAGCACCACCGCCTACGTCGGCGGCGGCAGCCCGCGCTTCTACCTGCCGCTGGACCAGCAGCAGCAGCACCTCAACTACGCGCAGCTGATGGTGATGACGCAGGACGAAAAGGTGCGCGAAGACGTCAAGCACAAGCTGGAAACGCTGTTCGAGCGTGACTTCCCGATGGTGCGCGGCCGCGTCACGCGGCTGGAAAACGGCCCGCCGGTCGGCTACGCGGTGCAGTTCCGCGTGATGGGCGAGGACCACGCCAAGGTGCGCAGCATTGCGGCCAACGTTGAGACGCTGCTACGCGCCCATCCCGGCGCCCGCCACGTCAACATCGACTGGGGCGAGCAGGTGAAGGCGCTGCGGGTGGAGATCGACCAGGACAAGGCGCGCGTGCTGGGCGTCTCCAGCCAGTCGCTCAGCCGCCAGCTGCAATTGCTGATCAGCGGCAGCACCGTCAGCGAATGGCGTGAAGGCGACCGCAGCATCGGCATCGTGGCGCGGCTGGACAATGCCGGCCGCGAGCAGGTGGACGCGCTGGGCAGCCTGATGGTGCAGACCGCCAGCGGCAAGTACGTGCCGGTGGCGCAGCTGGGCAGCATCAGCTACCAGCCGGAGGAAAGCATCATCTGGCGCCGCAACCGGCTGCCGACGGTGACGGTGCGCGCCGATGCCGCCGACGGCGTGCAGGCGGCCGACATCTCCAAGGCGCTGTGGCCACAGTTGCAGGCACTGGAGAAGACGCTGCCACTGGGCTACCACATCGAGCTGGGCGGCTCGCTGGAAGCCAGCCAGAACTCGCAGAACGCGATCAGCAAGGTGACGCCGCTGATGCTGGTGGTGGTGCTGACGCTGCTGATGATCCAGCTCGGCAGCTTCCAGCGCACGCTGCTGGTGGTGCTGACCGCGCCACTGGGCCTGATCGGCGTCACGCTGACGCTGATCCTGTTCGGCGCACCGTTCGGCTTTGTCGCGATGCTGGGGGTGATCGCGCTGTTCGGCATGATCATGCGCAACTCGGTGATTCTGGTCGACCAGATCGAGACCGACATCGGCGAGGGCATCGACCGCTTCGAGGCCATCGTCGGCTCCACCGTGCGCCGCTTCCGCCCGATCATGCTCACCGCGCTGGCGGCGATCCTGGCGATGATCCCGCTGTCGCGCAGCACCTTCTGGGGGCCGATGGCGGTGGCGATCATGGGCGGCCTGCTGGTGGCCACCGTGCTGACGCTGCTGTTCCTGCCGGCGCTGTACGCGCAGTGGTTCGGCGTCAAGCGTCCGCAAACAAATTAATCAATCCCGAGTGAAGCCGCTACCGGAATTGGGTAAGGTAGAGGCTTCACCGCTTTCATGATGCAACCGGAATGCCCACTATGAAGCTCATCCGCACCCTAGGCCTAGGCGCCCTGCTCGGCAGCGCCCTCGCCGCCCCGGCCCACGCCTTCGACCTGCTGCAGGCGCTGCAGGCCGCGCGCCAGTACGATGCCGGCTACGCCAGCGCCAGCGCCGCCAACCGTGCCGGTGCCGAAAAGGCGGTCCAGGGCCGCGCGCTGCTGCTGCCCAGCGTCGGCCTGAGTGCCAGCACTACCCAGAACAAACCCTTGCAGCCGACGTCCGGCAGCTACCGCAGCGACAGCCTCGGTGTGCAGCTGACGCAACCGCTGTTCGACACCGCCAGCTACAGCGGCTACCACAAGGGCAAGATCGCCAGCACCGTGGCGCAGCTGCAGTTCGACGCCAGCGGCCAGCAACTGGTGATCGACGTCGCAAAGGCCTACTTCGACGCGCTGCTGGCCGAGGACGTGCTCAACGTCACCCGCGCCACCAAGAGCGCCTACGAGCGCCAGCTGGCACAGGCGCGCAAGGCGTTCGAGGTCGGCACCGCCACCATCACCGACACCCACGAGGCACAGGCCGGCTACGACGCCGCCACCGCCCAGGAAATCGCCGCCCTCAGCGACCTCGACCTCAAGCGCAACGCGCTGGCGCAGCTGACCGGTCTCAACCCGAAAAGCATCCGCCGCCTGCGCGACAAGCCGCAACTGAGCGCCGCCGACCTCGGCACGCTGGAGACGTGGACGCAACGCGCGCAGCAGAACAGCCTGGCACTGCAGCTGCAACAACAGCAGCTGGCACTGGCGGAAAAGAACCTGGACGAAGCACGCGGCAAGCACCTGCCCACGGTCAGCCTCAACGCCGGCTACAGCCACAACCGCAGCACCGATGCCAGCAGCGTCGCCAGCGGCCGCGACACCACGCGCGGTAGCAGCCTCGGCCTCAGCCTGACGCTGCCGCTGTACGCCGGCGGCGCCATCGACTCGCAGGTGACCGAAGCCGCGGCCAACCGCGACAAGGCACGCGAGGACCTGGAAGTCACCCGCCGCCAGAACGCGCAGAACGTGCGCCGCAGCTGGCTGGGCGTCAGCAACGGCGCGGCGCTGGTCAAGGCGCAGGAACAGCTGCTGGTCTCCGCCAAGAGCAAGCTCGACGCCACCCGCCTCGGCAAGGACGTCGGCGTGCGCACCAACCTCGACCTGCTCAACGCGGAAAAGGACTACCAGGACGCCATCCGCGCACTGGCACAGGCCCGCTACAACTTCCTGCAGGCGCGACTGGCGCTGGCACAGGCCGCCGGCACGCTGGACGACGAGGTGGTGGAAGAGGTCAACCGTTTCTTCTGATATCGGTCTGGGCAGGCGCTGCACAAAAACATTGCGGCCAACCTTTAATAAGGTTGGCCGCAATCACAACTGCGTATGGGCCGACTCGAGGTTGTTCGGATCAGTCGCTATCGGCAGGTAGTACCCTACTGTGCGGCAGCAAGTCTTCGATGGCACTTACAACATCCGCTACCGGAATATGGGCAACCTGCCAGTCCTGTTCTGAGCCGGAGGTCAGCACCCGGTGCGGCACCTGCCACGGATACCAATGCTTGGTTTTCTTTTCCAGATGCTCGAACAGACCGACCACGCTGGCCCCGCTCCCTGCCGCGAGATGCAAGCCGCCGCCGTCCGAACACACCGCCAGATCGGCACAAGAAAATGCCGCCATCAACTCCTTGACCGTCCGGGTGGGATAAAACACCAAACGCTCGTGCTCCGGGAACTGGCTGCGAATGTAATCCGCTTTCTCATCATCCCCCGGATGACGAGGATCATCGGCGGCGCCAGGCGCCCACAACAACAGGAAATCCACGTCCCGCGACAAGCAGGTACGGATCACTTCGCAAAAATGCTCGACCGCCCAGACTCGGCTCCTCTCGCGGGCGCTGATGTGCAAGGCGATAACCGGACGCTGCTTGGTGGAAAAACGACGGGCCAAGACATCAGGCACCACAACAGCAGGCAAACTCAGCCTGCCAGGAGCTTGAGTCACACCAAGCGGTAACAAAAGTTCGGCAAGACACTCTACTTCATGACGGAATACATGATCCCGCGTGAAGGGGATCGGGTAGTCCACGATGGCATCATAGTCTGTCCCCTCCGACACAAAACTGATCACATGTTTCGGTCTGGCGGCCTTTGCCAGACGTACAGCATTTTTGGGATAACCCGAGCCGGCCACAATCGCGTAATCAAAATGCTCGCGCCGCAACGCAAGGTAGGTCATCAGCTTGCGCCAGATTACCCGCACAACCGAATCCCCCGCTCCGCGGTGCTTCAGTTTGGTATAGAAGTACACGCCATCCAGCAGCGGGTGCCCATCCAGCACGTCCTTGTTGTAGTCATTGACCAGTGCATAGATTGCTGCTTGCGGATATTTCTCACGCAAGGCTGCGATCAATGGCGTGGTACAAACCAGATCGCCGATATTGTCACGGCGTATCACCAAAATCTTCATACCAGTTTTTCCGAAGAAGGGTCGGAACGGTGCACCACCTGCGGCACCAATAGCATGCCTGCCAGCATCATCAGCAACACCGCGTTTGCCCACATGCCATTGGCAAAACCTACCAGCAAGAAGGCAGGAATGATCACCAGCAGGCTGCTGGCAACCGGATGACGTACCGTCTGCCGCCAAACTTGACGAAACGCCAGCCACAGAATTGTCAACAGGAATGACAGGTATACCAACAAGCCAAACAGACCGGTTTCCAGCGCTACCTGCAAGTACAGATTGTGAGGATTGGCTTTGCCATACGGGTACCCCCGTTTGGTGAAATATGCATAGCCGTAACGGTTGCGCGGGTGGGTTCCGGCCTGCAGGTGCTGCAGCAGCTGTTCGTCACGCGCCAGCAGTGCCAGCTTGCGCCAGCCGGGCCCATAACCAAGTACCGGCTGCTGGCGGATCAGATAGCTGGTCGCAACCCAGATGCCTTGCCGCTCCAGCAGAGAGCCATCCTGCTGATAGGTTTCGGAGCGGAAAGTCGAGGTATAGCGCTGCCACAGTTCGGGCTTGGCAGCAAATAGCCCTGCCCCGGCAATTACGCCGACCAGCAGTAACAGTAAACACTGCCGCCATGCGCCGTTAAGCAACAGCAACAATAGCAGGCTGGCAACGGTAGCCAGCAGTGGCGTCCGACTCTGATGCAACACCAGGTTCAGCATTTCCACACCCCACATCACCACCAGCAGCACGCGCCAACGGCGCGACAGCCAGTCCTGCCCAAACAGCAACAACACCGAAGTCAATGACAGATAGAACACCGCATCCATCGCATAGCCGCGCCGGTACGGTGCCAGCCAAGCCAGATCAAGGCCGTAATAAGCCAGCACCAATAACGAGCGCAGGGCAAAGCCCAGTGCAAAGCCCAACAGAATGATGCGAACCTGCTGCTCGCGACGGATAAAGCTGCACGCCACCAGAAATACCAGCAATGGCTTCAGGTGGTCCTTCTTGAACTCGTTGAGGTTGTTTGCCAGCCAGTCGCCATTGAGCAGCAGCGAGACGACAAACACCAGTACCAGCAGCATAAACAGGCGGAATATCCCACTACGCCACGGCAGGGTTGGCCGCACACACAACAGCCAGCCGGTCCAAAGGATGACAGCCATGAAAAAAGACACATTCATGAGGCCGGTCAGCGCAGTCGAGGCCGAGGCAAAACAGAACAGAGCAATCAGGAAGAACAGCGGTTTCTCCAGCAGCGCCCCGTAGCGCGCCAGAGAGGAAGAAGGGCGAGTATCAGTCATTCAGGGCTTCTTTCGCTGCCGCCAGGATGTCCCCAACCGCAACAGTGCGGATACAGGCTCGATCACCCGTCTTGCAGGTATAAGGGGCGTTGAATACAAAGGCACACGGATAGCAGGGTGGCTGTTTCGACACGAAACGTACTTGCGGCCCCAGCGGTCGCTGCTCGCGAAAATCCACCGGCCCGACGATCACGACCATAGGCACGTCGAAGGTATCCGCCAGATAGGTCAGACCGGAGTCGACGCCGATGAACAGCTTCAAGCGCTGCATCAGCGCCGGCAGCTCGTCCAGCTGGAAGGCGCCGGCGGCATTGATCACGCGTTCGGCGCCCTTCACGCGACCCACCACGGCAGCAGCACAGGGGCCGTCTTCCGGGCCGCCGATCAGCACCACCTGTCCCGGATAATCCTGCAACAGCCGCGTCACCAGCGCCGCCAGCAAGTCCTCGCCCAGCTCCTTCAGTTTGTTGGCGCTGGAGATCGCCAGTCCGATGGCGGAATGGTCAGGGGTAACACCCAGCCGGTCACACACGGTTTCGCCGCTGACGGCGATGGCCATTTTCTTGCGCAGGCCCATGGCGATGCCCTGCTGCTGCAACAGGCGCTGCTTGGTAGCCAGTACCAGTTCGCCCGGGCGATGCTGTTCGGTCAGGTCGATACAGTGGCGCAGCGCGGCCAGCGTGCGGCCAACCTTGGTCGGCATGATGGACAGCGTGCGCGGCACACCGGACCAGATCAGCCCGCACAGTATCGGTAGCGACGGTGACAGGTTGACCGCCAGGTCGTAGCGCCCGCCAGCAATCAGCTGCGCCAGCCGCCATTTCCCCGCCCAGCCGCGCCAGGAGTCGGAGCGGATGGCGATGCAGTGGTCGACCTCGCTCAGGCCGGCAATGATCTTGCCGGTGACCGGCGCGTGCAGCACGGTGAGTTGCGCGTCGGGATAGTGCTGCCGCAGCGCCAGGATCACCGGCGTGGCACACAGCATGTCGCCGATCTTGGCAGTCTGCACCAGCAGGATGCGCTCGATCTTGCCCCGGCGCTGCAAGCGCTTGGCCAGCCACCACCACGGCGCCAGCAGATAGGTCAGCAGCACGTAGATCATGGTTTGCGCGCCGCCTCCGCCAGAATGGCCTCGGTACCAGCCACGTAGCGGGCAATGGTGTACTGCGCCTTGACCCGCGCCTCCCCGGCCTGCCCCATGCGCTGACGCAGGCCGGCATCGGCCACCAGTTTAGCCAGCGCCTCGGCCAGCGCCGCGCTGTCGCCATACGGTACCAGCAGGCCGCTGTCGCCATCGGCGACCAGCTCCTGCGAGCCAACCACGCGCGAGGCCACTACCGGCTTGACCAGCAGCATCGCCTCCAGCAGCACCCGCGGCAGGCCCTCGCTTTGCGACACCAGCACGCAGACGTCCATCGCTGCGGTATAGGCCAGCGGCTGCGGCTGGAAGCCGGCAAACACCACCTGCCCGGCAATGCCCAGGCTTGCGGCCAACCTTTCCAGTTCGGCGCGCTGCGGGCCGTCGCCGACCAGCAGCAGGCGCACCGGCAGCTGGCACCGCACCAGTTCAGCCGTCGCCTGCAGCAAGAAGCGCAGCCCCTTGCGTTCCACCAGTTGCCCGACCGCACCCAGCACGATCTCGTGCTCGCGGCCAGCCAGCAGTTGTTCCCGTACCGCCGCGCCATCAGGCAGGGGCTGGTCCGGGTCGATGCCGTTCAGCACCGCCACGCATTTGTCCGCCTGCACCCCGTGTCGGACCAGCGCTCCGACCACGCCATTGGAGACGCCGATCACCTTGCTGGCCACGCGGTTGACGATGGCCGCATCGGCGGCATCCATCAGCGGCTCGATGCGGCAATGCTGCACTACCGGCACGCCGCTCTGTTCGGCCGCCAGATAGCCTTCCAGGTTGGAACGCGGCTGGTTGTTCATGTACAGCAGGTCAAAGCGCTCGTCACGCAGCTGGCGCGCAATCGCGGCGGCATTGGGCGCAATGCGCCAGGCGTGCTCGATGCGCTTGACCAGGGCCTGGCGCCAGGGCTTATGCCAGGCTAGCAGGCCACGCGCCAGTTCCTTGGCCAGCTTGGCCCACAGCGGCTGCTTGCGCTGCGGTAACAGCCGCAGCGGCATGCCGATAGCGGCCAGCTCGCGCGACAGCGTGCTCTGGCCCTTGCTGTAATCGCGGTAAAACAGGCAGGTGATGTCAAAACGCTCGCGATCGATGCGCTTGAGCAGCTCGAACAGGCTATTGGTCCCGCCGCCCCATTCATTGCCGGTATCCAGCAACAGGATTCTGGTTCGGGTTGTCATTGAGAATTCTCCGGTTGCAACGACAACTGGTGCTCACAGGCGGCCAGCACTTCGTCAACCGTAATGTTGTCCATGCACGGCGGCGCCGCATATCGGCAGCGTTTGCCGAGGCAGGGTTCGCAGGTGCGGTGTTTCTGGATCACGATATGGCGTTGCAGCTCGGTGGTCGGGCCGGAGCCGTGCCAGTGCGCGGCGGCAAACAGGCCGACGATCGGCGTGCCCACCGCAATCGCCATGTGCATGATGCCGGTGTCCGGCGTCACCAGACAGGCAAAACGCTGTACCAGCGCCGGCATCCGCGTCAGCGGCAACTGCCCTGCCGTCACCACCAGCCGCGCGTCGTTGACCGCGCCGGCAACGGCATCGGCCAGCGCCCGCTCCTGTGGCGAGCCGGTCACCACGATGCGTAAGCTTGGGTTGGCCGCAAGCAGGCGCTGCGCCAGCTCGGCATAGCGCTCCGGCCGCCAGCGCCGGCTGGCGGTCGAGGCGCCTACCTGGAAACCGATCACCGGCTGCTGCGGGGTGATGCCGTATTGCTGTTGCAGCCAGCCGGCCACCGCATCGCGGTTCTGTGCCGCCACCGGCAGGATCATGTGCTTGTCGCTGCCGTCGGCACCGGCCAGCGTGGCCACGGCCAGGCGCTGGTCAATGCCGTGGGTGAAATCGCGCCAGTTGCTGACCTGCTGGTGATTGCTGAGCAAAAAACGGAAACGGCTGTTGTTGGGCAGCTTGAAGCGCCAGCGGGCACCGCTCAGATACGCCAGCGGCGTGGCCTGCGGCTCGTTGGCATGCAGAATGGCCACCAGATCGAAACGCTCGCGGCGCAGTGCCAGCGCCAGACGCACAAAACGGCGATAGCCGCCGTGGTAGTCGATCAGGTCGTCGATGTCGGGATTATCGGCAAACAGACCGTGATACGGAGCATTGACCAGCAGCACGATGCGCGCCTGCGGGTAGCGCTGGCGCAGGCTGCGGATGGCCGGTGTGGATAACAGCGTGTCGCCGATGGCGGTGCAGGACATCACCAGGATGCGGCGGATGGCCGCGGTACCCAGCTCGGCCGGGTCCGGCGCGCGGCGGTCGAAACGGCGGGCCAAGCCCAGCCCCCACGCCAGCAGGTTTTCACGGATGCGGGTGCCCATTATTTGCCCCGCAACGCCAGATAGGCGCGGCCCAGTAGCGGGCTGCGATACAGGCCGAGGCGGCGGCCAAACCAGCTGTCGCGGCGGTCCTTGGTCACGATGCGGCCGATGTGCCGTGGCGAGGTGGTGCGGGTGTTGAGCGTCTTGTCCACCGTGTACAGGTGACGGAAACCGGCGGCGTCGGCCACGGCCAGGTAGTCGTCGTCAAAATAGCCCTGCGGCCAGCACAGGTGATCGTTGACCGAACCCAGCCGCGCCTGCAGCGTGGCACGCGACTGTGCCAGATCGGCGGCCAGCCGTTCGCGCTTGTCTTCGCGACTGGCACACAGCTTGTCCCAGCGGGCATGGCTGTGGGTATGACTGTGAAACTCGAAGGTGCCGGCGGCACGCGCCGCCTCGATCTCGCTCCAGCGCATCATCACCGCATCGTGGCGGCCGTCGGCCACCGCCTGCTTGCAGCCATTGTGATCAGGCGTGGCCGGCAAGGGTTGGCCACAGCCGTCGTGCGGACGCACCGCACCGTCACCGATCCAGCCGGTAATGGTGAACAGCGTGGCCTGCTGGCCGTAGCGCTGCAGCACGGGATGGGCGTAGACCCAGTTGTCGAGATAACCGTCGTCAAAGGTGACCAGCACACTTTTGTCGGGCAGCGGCCGACCGGCCAGAAATCCGGCCAGATCGTCGCAGCCGATGGTGGTCCAGCCGTTTTCTGCCAGCCAGCGCATATTGTGCTCGAAGGTCTGCGGCGAGACCGTGACCAGCCCGGGAGCGGGACTGACATGGTGGTACATCAGTACCGGAATGGCTTTGGCCTGTTTCATCCCTGCCCCCGTTGCGCCAGCAGGCGACGATACAGGTCCAGCATCGACTGGCACATGGTATCGACGTGGAACACCGACGACACCAGCTCGCGGCTGCGCCCCGCCATGCGCTGGCGCAGCGTGTCGTCGCCCAGCAGGCGGTTGACCGCTTCGGCCAGACTGGCGGCGTCGCCCGGCGCGATCAGCAGGCCGTTGTCGCCGTCGCGGACCACTTCCGGTACGCCGTCGACATTGGTGCCCACCACCGGCAGGCCCATCGCCATCGCCTCGATATAGGAGGTGCCCAGCGCTTCCTGCTCGGTCGGCAGCAGGAACAGGTCGCAGCCGGCCAGCACGTTGGCGATGTCGCGGCGCAGGCCGAGCAGGTGTATGCGTGCGGCCAACCCTTTGGCCGCAATCAGCGTCTTGAGGTTGTCCATCTGCGCGCCGTCGCCGGCAAACACGAAATGGGTGTCCGGATGCGCGGCCAGAATGCGGTCGGCCGCCTCCACAATGAAACGGTGCCCCTTTTTCATGCGCAGGATGGCCACGGTGCCGATCACGCGGGCGCTGTCGGCAATCCCCAGTTCGGCGCGCAGCGTGGACGGCCCATCCAGTTGCATCACCTGCGGGTCGATGCCGGTATACACGGTAGACACGCGCGACTCCGGCACGCCCTCGCTCATCAGGTAGCGGCGCACATGCTCGCTGACACTGACGACATGGTGCGGCAGCGTGGTGTAGGTGAAACGCGAGGTGATCGGCAGCGCCAGATGGCGGGTACGCACCACCAGACGGCCGGCCAGCAAACCGGCCAGACCGCCGAGAATGCTGTCGCGGCCGCTGTGGGTATTGACCACATCGGCCTGCACGCGACGGATGATGGCCGCCATGCGCCACGCCGCCGGCAGGTCGATGCCGTTGCGCATGCGGACTTCAAACACCTCGAAGCCGGCCTCGCGCGCACGGGCGCCGAACTTGGCCTTGGGCTGGCACAGCAGGACCATGCGGTGGCCCAGCTTGCGCAGGCCGACCATCTCCTTGAAGGTACGGTGCTCCTGCCCGCCCCAGCCCAGCGATGATTCGGTATGGACGATGGTCAGCACCGGCTTAGTCATGCGCGGGCTCCTTGAACTGCAGGCGGTGCAGGTTGGCGTACAGGCCATCCTGCGCGATCAGTGCGGCATGGTTGCCGACTTCGGCAATGCGCCCCTGGTGCATCACCACGATGCGGTCGGCGTGCTCGATGGTGGACAGGCGGTGGGCGATCACCAGTGTGGTGCGGTTCTGCATCAGGTTCTCCAACGCCGCCTGTACCAGACGCTCGGACTGGGTATCCAGCGCGCTGGTCGCCTCGTCCAGGATCAGGATCGGCGCGTTTTTCAGCAAGGCGCGGGCAATCGCCAGCCGCTGGCGCTGGCCGCCGGACAGGCGCACGCCGTTTTCGCCGATGATGGTGTCAAAGCCCTGCGGCATCGCCTCGATGAATTCCAGCGCGTTGGCGGCGCGGGCGGCGTCGACAACCTGTTCGCGGCTGACTTCGCCGATGCGGCCATAGGCGATGTTGGCCGCCACGCTGTCGTTGAACAGCACCACATCCTGGCTGACCAGCGCGATGTGCTGGCGCAGGCTGCCGAGGGCGATGTCGGTCAGTGGGATGCCATCCAGCGTAATCTGTCCTGCCGACGGCTCGTAAAAGCGCGGGATCAGGCTGACCAGCGTGGTCTTGCCGCTGCCGCTGGAGCCGACCAGTGCCACCGTTTCACCCGGCTTGATGGCAAAGCGGATGTCCTGCAGTGCCGGACGCTCGGCATTGGGGTAGCTGAACTGCACATTGTCGAATGCCAGCTCGCCACGCGTGCCCTGCAGGCGGCGGGTGCCGTTGTCCGGTTCGCCCTGCTCGTCGAGGAAGCCGAACACGCTTTCGGCGGCGGCAAGACCTTTCTGCAGCGACTGCGAAATACTGGTGATGCGCTTGACCGGTGCGAACAGCATCAGCATCGCGGTGAGGAAAGACATGAAATCGCCGGCGGTGAAACTGCCGCTGTGGGCACGCAGCGCGGCGAAATACAGGATCGCCGCCAGCGCGCAGGCGATGAACAGCTGGGTGACGCCGGTATTGGCCGACGAGGTGGCGCTTTGCTTGACGCCGTTGTGACGGATGGCTTCGGCCGTGCGCTGGAAGCGCTGCGCCTCGTAACCTTCGCCGCCATAAACCTTGACCACGCGGTGGCAATCGATGGTTTCGCCCAGCACCTGGGTCAGCTGCGCGATGTTCTGCTGGTTCTGCCGCGACAGGCCGCGCAGGCGCTTGCTGACCAGGCGCACGCACAGCGACACCACCGGCAGTACCGCGAGGCAGATCAGCGTCAGCTGCCAGTCGGTATAGAACAGCAGGCCGAGCAGGCCGATGATGGTGATGCCGTCCTTGACGGTGACGGTGATCACGTTGAAACCGGCTTCGGTCACCAGATTGACGTCAAAGGCGATGCGCGACAGCAGCCGTCCGGACGGATGGTCGTCGTAGTAGTTCACCGGCAGGCGCACCAGCTTGGCAAACATCTCTTCGCGCAGCGTCTGCACCAGATGGCCGGTCAGCCAGCTGGTGGAGTATTCGTTGATGTAGCTGGTCAGCCCACGCACCAGGAACAGGCCGACAATGGCGAGCGGCGCCCAGATCAGCGACGAGCCGTCCTTGTTGACGAAGCCGCCGTCGATCAGCGGTTTCATCAGCCGGGCAAACGCCGGCTCGGTGGCCGCGGCGATGCTCATCGACAGCAGCGACACCATGAACACCTTCCAGTAAGGCTTCAGGTAGCCGAGCACCCGCTTGTAAAGCGCAAAACTGCTGACCGCAGAAGGAGTTGTCATGCGAAAAACCAACGATAAAACAAACGATTATAAACCAGCCCGGCGCCAGCCGGGCCCTGTCACAGCAAGCGCTGGTAGCAAGCCAGCAAACGGCCGGCCATCTGCTCCAGCGTGAGGTCGGCGGTACTGGCCCGCGCCGCCGCGGCCAAGCTTGGCCACTCGGCACGACTGGCCAGCCATTGGCCGAGCTGCTGGCGCAGGGTGGCGCCGTCCAGCGCATCGGCCACCCAGCCGTTGTCGCCATCGCGGATCAGCTCGGCGGCACCGCACTGCTGCGTGGTGAACACCGGCAAACCGCAGGCCAGCGCCTCAACACAGACATTGGGAAACGGGTCATACAAGGTCGGCAGGATGAAGGCGTCGGCCATGCCGTAAAACGGCTTGACGTCGTTTTGCGCGCCGGCAAAACGTACACGCGACGCGATGCCCAGCGTTGCGGCCAACCTTTGGTACTGCGCGGCGTGCTTGTCCTTGCCGACAATCAGCAGCTGCACCTCGGGGTGCGGCACGATGGCCTGCAGCGCACGCGCCACGCCCTTGCGCTCGAAACCGGAGCCAACGTACAGCAGCAACGGTGCCGCTGGCGGAATCTGCCACTGTGCACGCATCGTGGCACGGTGTTCGCGCAGCGACGGATGGAAAGCCGCGGTATCGACGCCATTGTAAATCACGGCAAAACGCGCGTCCGGCAAGCCGAAGTAGTGCTGGATCTCGCGCTTCACCATCTGCGAATTGCAGATCACCGTTTTCAGGCGCGGATGCAGGAACATGCGCCGCTCCATCCACTGCACGTAGTGGTGGTAGGGATTCAGTTGCAAGGCAATGCGGCCCCAGCGCGACAGCACCCGGCGACGCAGTTGCAGCCAGTGGCGGTGCACGCCGTCGCCGGCGCGGTAGATGTCGCAGCCGGCGATGCGCTCGTGCGACTGCACCAGCTCGAAGCCTTCGCGCTGCCAGATCCGGCGCGCGGCACAGGCAAAGCCCCAGTCGCGCCAGACACTGCCGAGATAGAAAGGGTTGGCCGCAATGGCGCGCACGCCGGAAAGCGATTCCCACTTGCGCGCGATCAGGTTCACTTCCAGTCCACCTTGCGCCGACAGCGCCGACAGCGCACGGCTGACAAAACGCTCGGCGCCGCCGGCCGGATTGTATTTCTGCCGCACGATCACCAGTCGCGTCATGCGCCGACCTCGGCCATCAGGCTGTTGAAGGCTGCCAGTACCTGTGTTTCGGTGATCAGCTCCAGGCATTCGCTGCGCTTGCCGCCGCCACAACCGTCCTTGCCACACGGGCGGCAGGGCAGCTCGGTGCGCAGCAGGCGGTGCGGCACCTGCCACGGCCCCCACTCGATGTCGCCGGAGGGGCCGAACAGCGCCACGCACGGCGTCTGCATCGCCGCGGCGATGTGCATCGGCACCGAATCCATGCCGATGAAGGCCTGCGCGCCGTCGATCAGCGCCGCCAGCTCCTTCAGGCTCAGCTGGCCGGCCAGCGAAGCCACCGGTTGCGATAGCCGGCCGGTGATATCGGCCAGCAGCGCCAGTTCCGCCGGATCCGGTGCCGCCGACAGCACCACCGTTTCGCCCTGCGCGCGCAGCTGCTCGATCAATGCCGCCATGCGCGCGGCAGGCCAGGTTTTGAACAGCCAGCGCGAGGTCGGATGGATGACCAGATAACGGCCGCTGACACCCTGCGCCGCCAGCTTCTGGCGCACGCTCTGCTGTGCCGCTTCGCCCGCCACCAGCCGCAGCCGGCGCTCGTCGGCTGCCGGATAGATGCCGAGGCGGCGCAAGGCATCGAGGTGAATTTCGACGGTATGGCGGCGATTGCCGCTGATCACCGGGTAACGGTGGCTGAAACTGTTGGCAAAGAACTTGCCGAAATTGCCGCCCGGCGCCACCGCCCAGCGCGGCCGCAGCAAACGGCTCAGCCAGGCACCACGCTTGTGTTCGGTCAGCTGGATCACCAGATCGTAGTGGCGGGCTTTCAGCCCGGCCAGCAACTGCCACTCGGCGGCCAGCTGCCCGCGCAGACCGAGCTTTTTCCACTGCCGGTCGATGGTGAACAGCTGCGACAGCGCCGGATGGCCGGACAGCATGTCGCGGGTGTCGTGATACACCAGCGCGTCGATCTCGGCATGCGGCGCGTGCGTCTTCAGCACCGACAGCACCGGTGACGACAACAGCACGTCGCCGTGGTGGCGCAGCTTGATGACAAGCACGCGGCGCACGGCGGACAGATCGATAGCGTCTTTGAGCATAGAAAAGAAAAAAGCCGGATCAGGCGTCCGGCCCGGCATTCAGTTGTTGCAGAAGATCGGCGATTCTATCAGGGTCTTCGCTGCGAAGCATGCGCGCGACGTGCGGCCCGACTTCGTCGAGGTGGCTGGACAGCACCTGCTGCTTCACGTCCAGCAGGTTGGCCGGGTGCATCGAGAAGCGGCGCAAGCCCATGCCCAGCAGCAGCCGGGTCAGGCGCGCGTCACCGGCCATCTCGCCGCACACCGATACCGGCACCCCGGCCTTGCTGGCGGTCTTGATGGTGTAGGAGATCAGCTTCAGCACCGCCGGATGGATCGGATCGTACAGGTGGCTGACGGTGTCGTCGTTGCGGTCGATCGCCAGCGTGTACTGGATCAGGTCGTTGGTGCCGATGGAGAGGAAGTCGACATGCTTGATGAAGCTGCCCACCACCAGCGCCGCCGACGGAATCTCGATCATGGCGCCGACTTCCACCGCCTCGGCAAAGGCGATGCCTTCGGCGCGCAGCTCGGCCTTGGCGTACTCCAGCTGGGTCAGCGACTGCTTCAGCTCGCCCAGGCTGTTGATCATCGGGAACAGGATGCGGATCTTGCCGAAGGCCGAGGCGCGCAGCAATGCGCGCAGCTGGGCGCGGAACATCAGCGGCTCGGCCAGACACAGGCGGATGCCGGTCAGCCCCAGTGCCGGGTTTTCCGCCAGCTGGTGATTGAGCCAGCGCGGACTCTTGTCGGCGCCGAGGTCCATGGTGCGCACCGTTACCGGCGCACCGCTGGTCAGCTCCGCCACCATGCGGTAGGCCTCGAACTGCTCGTCCTCCGACGGCAGGTTGTCGCGGCCAAGGAACAGGAATTCGCTGCGGAACAGGCCGACGCCGACGGCGCCGGCTTGCAACACGTTGGCCGCATCCTGCGGCAGCTCGATATTGGCCAGCAGCTCGATCGGGGTGCCGTCCTCGGTGATGGCATCGGTGTTGCGGATGCTGGACAGCTTGCGCCGCGCCTCGACGCAGGCCCGCTGCCGGCGGCGGTACTCGGCCAGCACCGTCGGTTCCGGGTTGATCAGCAGCACACCCTGCTGGCCGTCGACGATGATCAGCTCGTCCTCGCGCACCAGCTCGCGCGCGTGGTGCAGCGCGATCACCGACGGCAGGTCCAGGCTGCGGCCGAGAATGGCGGTATGGCTGGTGGCGCCGCCGACATCGGTGACGAAGGCGGCGACGTTGGAATCCTTGAAATAGACCATGTCGGCCGGCGACAGGTCGTGCGCCACCAGGATGGCGTCGCCGTCCAGCCCTTCCGACAGCTGCAGCTCGGTGGTGTGACCGCCGAGGTTCTTGAACACCCGCTCCACCACCTGCAGCACGTCATGCTTGCGTTCGCGCAGGTAGTCTTCCTCGATGGCGTCGAACTGCTCGATCAGGGTGTCGCACTGCTGTTTCAGCGCCCACTCCGCGTTGCAGCGCAGGCTGGCAATCAGTTCGCGCGGGTCGCGCGTCAGGGTCACGTCCGACAGCAGCATGATGTGCAGCGACAGGAACGCCCCCAGCTCGGCCGGGGCGTTCTCCGGGATGCTGCCCCACAGCATTTCCAGCTGCTTGCGCGTGGCCCGCACCGCCTGGTCGAAACGCTGCTGTTCTGCCGCGATTTCGTGGTCATCGATACTGTAATGCACCACGTCATCCATGCTTTGCGACAGCAAGTGGGCACGGCCGATGGCGATGCCGCCACCGATCGGTACCCCGTGCAAAACGATGCTCATGTTGCGCCCTCTCCCCTGTCCGGTACCTGTTCTTGTTACGGGCGGTTATTCCGCCTCGTCAAAGCGGTTGTTGATCAGTTCGACCAAGGCCGCCATGGCTAGGTCTTCGTCCTCGCCATTGGTTTCCAGCTCGATTTGCGAACCTTTCGCTGCCGCCAGCATCATCACCCCCATGATGCTCTTGCCGTTGACACGGCGGCCGTTGCGCGCGATCCAGACTTCGGCCTTGAAACGGCTGGCGGTCTGGGTGAACTTGCTGGAGGCGCGCGCGTGCAGGCCCAGCTTGTTGATGATCTCGATTTGCTGTGTTTTCATTCTTTTCCCTCGGGAATGACGTAGTACACGCCTTCCAGTCCCCCTGTAATCGCCTTGCTGACCACCACCTCCAGCGGCTGCGCACTGTAGCTCAGCGCACGCACCAGCATCGGCAGATTGACGCCGGCAACGACCTCCACCACGCCGCGCTGACGCAAGCGGCTGGCAATATTGCAAGGCGTCCCGCCGAGCATGTCGCTTAACACCAGCACGCCGCTGCCGTCATTGATCTTGTCGATCAATGCCTGCGCGTCCAGCAGCCGCGCGTCAGGATTGTCCTGTTTCTCGACGCCGAGGATGGCCAGATTGTCCGGCACGCGCCCCAGCACGTGCCGTGCACAGTCGGCCAGGCACAAGCCCAGCTCGCCATGCGAAATGATCAGTACACCTACCATGATTGTCTTGCTCCGGACGAGCCGGTATTGCCCTCGTTATGACGTGGTGACGGTACCGCGCCGTCACCGCCCTGGATTCACTGCTGCGCGTCGGGAGTTACCGCCACTTCCTCGACGCTACGAAACCAGCCCAGCCGCGACGACAGCGCCACCACGTCGCCGACGATGATCAGCGCCGGCGAGGCGATGCCGCTCTGCGCGATCTTGGCCGGCAGGCTGGCCAGCGTGCCGACCACGGTACGCTGCTGCGCGGTGGTGGCACGGTGCACCGCCGCCGCCGGCGTGGTCGCCGCCTTGCCGTGCGCGATGAAGGCGTCGCAGATCTCGGCCGCCATCGCCAGCCCCATGTATACCACTACCGTCTGATCCGGGCGCGTCAGTGCCGGCCAGTCTAGCTGAATGCTACCGTCTTTTTTATGACCTGTAACAAACACCACCGCCTGCGCGTGATCGCGATGGGTCAGCGGGATGCCGGCGTAGGCGGCGGCACCGCTGGCCGAGGTGATGCCGGGCACCACCTCAAACGGGATGCGGTGCTCGGCCAGCAGCTCGATTTCCTCGCCGCCACGGCCGAAGGTGAACGGATCGCCGCCCTTCAGCCGCAGCACGCGCTTACCCTCTTGTGCCAGCCGCACCAACAGAGTGTTGATCTCTTCCTGCGCCATGGTGTGGTTGGCGCGCTGCTTGCCGACGAAGATGCGTTCCGCGTCGCGGCGCACCAGCTCCATCAGCTCCGGCGCCACCAGATTGTCGTACAGCACCACGTCGGCCTGCTGCATCAGACGCAGGGCGCGGAAGGTGAGCAAGTCGGGGTTGCCGGGGCCGGCACCGACCAGGTACACCGCACCGGACGGCGTGCTGTCGCCTGCGGCCAACCTTTGCAGCAGGTCGGCCTCGGCGGCGCGCTCGTCGCCGTTCATCACCTGCTCCGCCAGCGGCCCTTCCAGCACCGCCTCCCAGAACGCCCGCCGCTCCTCGACATTGCCGAAGCGCGCCTTGACCTGGTCGCGGAAACGCGCGGCAAACTGCGCCAGGCGGCCGAAGCCGGCCGGGATCAGGCTTTCCAGCCGCGCGCGGATCAGCCGCGCCAGCACCGGCACGCCGCCGCCGGTCGATACCGCGATCACCAGCGGCGAGCGGTCGACGATGGCCGGCGTGATGTAGCTGGACAGCTCGGGGTCGTCCACCACATTGACCGGAATGCCCAGCGCCTGCGCCGTCTGCGACACCAGGCGGTTGACCTCGCGCTCGTTGGTGGCAGCCACCACCAGCCGCTGGCCGCCGACCTGTGCCGGCTGGAAACAGGCGTCGATATGGCACACCTCACCGGCGGCCGCCATCGCGGCCAGCTCCGGCACCAGCTGCGGCGCCACCACCGTCAGCCGGGCGCCGGCCGATTGCAGCAGGCGCGCCTTGCGCACCGCCACCTCGCCGCCGCCGACCAGCAGGCACGGCTCGCCGGCAAGGCGCATGAAAATCGGAAAATACTCCACGGAATGCTCCTGTAGCTGACCATGGCAGAATACTCCAGCCGGCGCCGGTTGGCGATGCCCGCCCTCGGCACTACGCCCTGCAGCGGATATCACCGGCCATGGCATTCAGGTACTATGCTTCAAACATTATTCCGGATTTGCCATTGCCCGCAGCGCGGCCATGGCTCGCAGGAGCACAACGTGTTCGCCCAAGCCACTCTCGAAACCATCCTCAGCGCGCTGCCGGCCGGTTACCTGCTGCTTGACCTGTCGCGACAGGTCGTCTTCGTCAGCGAGCGTTTCAGCATCGCCTGTCACGGCAGCCCGCTGCCCACCGTCGGCAGCCCACTGCCGGCCACGCTGCTGCCGCAAGCGGTGCAGCAGCGCCTCGATCAGCCCGACAACAAGGGGCTGACGCTGCCGGCGCACGGCCTGCTGCTGGAGTGGCTGGTCACGCCGCTGCGCGACGGCTGGCTGATCAGCGTGCGCGAGGACCGCCACGCCTTCCGCACCCTGGTCGACAACTCGCCGGACATCATCACCCGCTACGACCTCGAGCTGCGCTGCCGCTTCATCAACAACACGCTGAGCAACTTCTCGCCGACACCGGCAGCGGAACACATCGGCCGCACGCTGGAAGAACGGCGCCTGCCCGCGCAGCTGAAGGATGCCATCCGCCACAATGCGCAGCAGGTGATCGCCAGCGGTAAGCCGCAGCGCTTCATCAGCGAGCTGAGCCTGCCGCAGCGGCTCTACGTGTTCGAGTCGAGGCTGCTACCGGAGTTCGACGACGCCGGCCAGCTGCAATCGCTGCTCAGCATCGACCGCGACATCAGCGAGCAGCACGCCACCCGGCTGTGGGAAGCCGACGAAAACCGGCTGCTGGAGATGATTGCCAACGACCGGCCGCTGCAGGAAGTGATGGGCTGGACCTGCCAGATGATCGAGAACCAGCTCAGTGGCGCGATGTGCAGCATCATGCTGCTGGACGAGGCCGGCGAACGGCTGTACCTGGCGGCGGCGCCGTCTCTGGCCAGCGAATACAAGGAGGCGATCGACGGCCTGCGCATTGGTGAAGGCATCGGCTCCTGCGGCACCGCCGCGCAGCGCGGCGAGATGGTGATCGTCAGCGACATCGCCAGCGATCCGCTGTGGCAGGACTACCGCGAGCTGGCCGCCGCTCACCGGCTGCACGCCTGCTGGTCGCTGCCCATCCTGGCGCAGGACGGCAAGGTGCTCGGCACCTTCGGCCTCTACCACGACCGCCCCTGCGCGCCGGATTCACAAGCACTGGACATCGTGCGCCGCACCTCGCACCTGATGGCGATTGCCATCCAGCAGGAGCAGCGCGCCACCGCGCTGTACCGGCTGGCGACGCAGGACGGCCTGACCGGTCTCGCCAACCGCCGCCACTTCCTCGACCTCGCCTCGCAGCGTTTCAAGGAGGCGCGCTACCTCGGCAAGCCGTTCAGCCTGCTGATGATGGACATCGACCACTTCAAGCGCGTCAACGACGGCCACGGCCACGAGGGCGGCGACGTGGTGCTGCAGGCCTTCGCCCAGTGCGTGAAGAGCACGCTGCGCGCCAGCGACCTGGTGTGCCGCATGGGCGGCGAGGAGTTTGCCGCCATCCTGCCCGACACCCCGGCCAGCGAGGCGCTGGTGGTGGCGAAACGACTGCGCAACGCCATCGCCGCGCTGCCGATCGCGCACCAGGACCACCCCATCCCGATCACGGTCAGCATCGGCGTCGCCTCGCTGTCGCCGGCCTGCCGCGAGCTGAGCGAGCTGATCCGTCACGCCGACCAGGCGCTGTACCAGGCCAAGGCCAAGGGCCGCAACCGCGTTTGCGTCGCCGAGTCGCTGTAAGCGCCTGTTCACGATCGGCTGCAACTGATCTCTACGGGGGCGATACTGGCTTAAACCGGCTTCAGCATGCTTGTTTATATCTGGATAAACGCCGCTTCCCCAGCCGTTTTCGCCTTGTCTCGCGTGAGCGCGCGAGCTCGTGAACACGCGCTAAGCGGCGCGATTGCAAAAAAGGTTGGCCGCAACAGCGCACGCTGTTGCGGCCAACCTTTTGCCATGCGGGGAAGACCTGCGCGCGTCTAGTGTGCGCTCTCCCAGCTGCTGCCGACGCCGACTTCCGCCAGCAGCGGCACCTTCAGCGCGGCGACGCCGGCCATCAGCTGCGGCAGTTTTTCCCGCACCAGCGCCAGTTCGCTTTCCGCCACTTCCAGCACCAGTTCATCGTGCACCTGCATGATCAGCTTGCTCTGCAGCCGCTCGGCCAGCAGCCAGTCCTGCACCGCGATCATCGCCAGCTTGATCAGGTCGGCGGCGGTGCCCTGCATCGGCGCGTTGATCGCGGCACGCTCGGCGCCGGCGCGGCGCGCCTGGTTGGCGGCGCGGATCTCCGGCAGGTACAGGCGGCGGCCGAACACGGTCTCGACATAGCCCTGCTCGCGCGCCGCATCGCGCGTCTGCTGCATGTATTCCGCGACACCGGGGTATTTGCGGAAGTAGCTGTCGATGTACAGCTTGGCGGCGTCGCGGCTGATGTCCAGCTGCGAGGCGAGGCCGAATTCGCCCATGCCGTAGATCAGGCCGAAATTGATGGCCTTGGCGGCGCGGCGCTGCTCGGTACTGACTTCCGCCAGCGGCGTGCTGAACACCTCGGCGGCGGTGGCCTTGTGGATGTCCTCGCCGCTGGCAAACGCCGCCAGCATGCCGGCATCACCGGACAGGTGCGCCATGATGCGCAGCTCGATCTGCGAATAGTCGGCGGAAACGATCACGTGGCCGGGCGCGGCGATGAAGGCCTCGCGCACGCGGCGGCCCTCGGCGGTGCGCACCGGGATGTTCTGCAGGTTGGGGTCGGAGCTGGCCAGACGACCGGTAATCGCCACCGCCTGTGCATAAGTGGTGTGCACACGGCCGGTCTGTGGATTAATCAGCGTCGGCAGCTTGTCGGTGTAGGTCGACTTCAGCTTGGCCAGGCCACGGTACTGCAGGATCAGCTTCGGCAGCGGGTGATCCAGCGCCAGTTTTTCCAGCACCTCCTCGTCGGTGGAGAAGCCGCCGCTCGGCGTCTTGCGCACGCCCTTGGTGGCGATGCCGAGCTTGCCGAACAGGATTTCCTGCAGCTGCTTCGGCGAATTGAGGTTGAACGGCTGGCCGGCCTGCGCGTAGGCCTGCTGCTCCAGGCGCAGCATCTCGCTGCCCAGCTGGTGGCTCTGCGCCGCCAGCTGCTCGCGGTCGATCAGCACGCCGTTGCGCTCCATCGCGAACAACACCTCCGCCACCGGCAGCTCGATGTCACGGTAGACCTCGGCCAGCTTGCCACGCAGCAGCGGCGCAAAGTGCTCCGCCAGGCGCAGGGTGATGTCGGCGTCCTCGGCCGCGTAGTTGGCCGCAACGTCCACCGCCACCTCGGCAAAGCCGATCTGCTTGGCGCCCTTGCCGCAGATTTCCTCGTAGCTGACCGTGGTTTCGTTCAGGTGACGACGCGCCAGCTCGTCCATGCCGTGGCGTTCGTGGCTCTCGATCACGTAGGAGGCCAGCAGCGTGTCGTCGGCCACGCCGCGCAGGGTGATGCCGTGGTTGGCAAACACGTGGCGGTCGTACTTCAGGTTCTGCCCCAGCTTTTTCTTGCCGGCGTCTTCCAGCCACGGCTTGAGTCTGGCCAGGGTGGCGTCGAAGTCCAGCTGCTGCGGCGCGTCCGGGCCGCGGTGCGCCAGCGGCAGGTAGGCGGCCTGCCCCGCCGCCACCGAGAAGCTGATGCCGACCAGTTGTGCCTGCATCTGGTCGAGGCTGGTGGTCTCGGTATCCAGCGACACCACCTCGGCCGCGGCCAAGCTTTGCAGCCACTCGTCCAGTTGCTCGCTACTGAGGATGGTGTCGTAGTGGCGCGCGATGGCGGCGGCGGGTTCGTGACCGGCAACGGCATCCGGCACCGCCGCGCTGTCGTCACCGAACAGGTCGCCGCTATGATGCAGCGCCGGCTGCGCCCGCGTTGCGACCGGCGTGGCGGTATCGGCCGCCGGCTCGCTGACTTCGCGCAGGAAGGTACGGAAGCCGCAGGCGGCGAACAGTTCCGCCAGCCGCGCCTTGTCCTTGCTGCCGTGCAGCAGGCTGGCCATGCCCTGCGGCATCTCGTCCGCCAGTGGCACGTCGCACTTGATGGTGATCAGCTCGCGTCCCTTGGGCAGCCACGCCAGCGCCGCGCGCAGGTTGTCGCCGACCTTGCCGCCGACCTTGTCCGCCTGTGCGATGACCCCGGCCAGCGTGCCGTACTCTTCCAGCCACTTCACCGCCGTCTTCGGGCCGCACTTGTCGACGCCGGGCACGTTGTCGACCTTGTCGCCGATCAGCGTCAGGTAGTCGATGATCAGGCTCGGTGGCACGCCGAATTTTTCCTTTACCCCGGCCTCGTCCAGCAGCTCGTTGGTCATGGTGTTGACCAGCGTCACCGCCGGCGTCACCAGCTGCGCCATGTCCTTGTCGCCGGTGGACACGATCACCCGCATGCCGGCGGCCTCGGCGGTACGGGCCAGCGTGCCGATCACGTCGTCGGCCTCCACCCCGTCCACCATCAACAGCGGCCAGCCGCTGGCACGCACCACCTCGTGCACGGTGACGACCTGCGCGGCGAGGTCGCTCGGCATCGACGGCCGGTTGGCCTTGTACTCCGGGTACAGCTCGTCGCGGAAAGTCTTACCTTTAGCATCGAAAATGCAGGCGCTATAATCGAACTGCACTTCCTTCTCCAGCCGGCGCAGCATGTTGACCATGCCGTAGATGGCACCGGTCGGATCGCCGGTGGGTGAGCGCAAGTCGGGCATCGCATGGAAGGCTCGGTACAAATAAGAAGAGCCGTCAATCAATAACAAGGTTTTCATAAGAAAAGGGGCAGATATGAGCTTGTCCGATAAATTACCGCAAACCAGCGACCGCTACGCGATGATGCAGCGTTTCCGCTCGCGCGAAGCCTGGCATGTGATGAAAATTCTGTCGGAATTTGTTGAATCGGCAGAAGAACTGCAACAGATCAGTCCAGCTGTAAGTATTTTTGGCAGCGCACGGACGCCGCGCGATCATCGCTATTATAAGCTGACCGAGGACATTGCCCGCCTGTTATCCGACGCCGGCTTTGCGGTGATTTCCGGCGGCGGCCCCGGCATCATGGAGGCGGCCAACAAGGGCGCCTATTACGGCAACAGCCCGTCGGTCGGCCTCAACATCGTGCTGCCGCACGAGCAGCGCCCCAACGAGTACCAGGACCTGAGCCTGAAGTTCGACCACTTCTTCAGCCGCAAGGTGATGTTCGTCAAACATGCACTGGCCTATGTGGTGATGCCCGGCGGCTTTGGTACACTGGACGAAATGTTCGAGGCGCTGACGCTGATCCAGACCGGCAAGACGCGCAAGATGCCGATCATTCTGTGCGGCATCGAATTCTGGAGTGGCCTGCTCGACTGGGTGCGCGAACGCCTGATCGGCGACGGCCTGATCAACGCCGATGACCTCGACCTGCTGCAGCTGATCGACGACCCGCAGCAGATCGTGGAAACCATCTTCACCTTTTACGAAACCCGCGGCTTCGAGGCCCTGCCGGAAGAACGCGAACAGTTGCTCAATCTGTAATATTTGCCGACCGGCGCTGCCCGCCAGCGCCGACAACCAAGGAAACACCATGTCCCGCCTGATTCTGGCCGTGCTGGCCGCCATCGCCCTGCCGGCGCTGGCCGATACCCCCGCCGCGGTGCTGCCGCCACCGCCGACCATTGCCGCCGATGCCATGGCAGAGCCGGAAATCCGCATCATCCAGGACGGCGACAACAGCATCGAGGAATACCGTCTCAACGGCCGCCTCTACCTGCTGAAAGTGACGCCGAAAAACGCGCCACCGTACTACCTGCGTGACGACGAGGGTAACGGCCAGATGAAACGCATCGACCCGTCGCAGCGCCTGGTGGTGCCGCAGTGGGTCCTGCTGACCTTCTGAGGAGCGGGCATGTCGGTTTATACCTCGGTCTCGACCGCAGAGCTGGCACAGTGGCTGCAGCGCTATGCGCTGGGCGAGCTGGTCGAGCTGAAAGGCATTGTGGCCGGTGTCACCAACACCAACTACTTTGTCACCACCACCCACGGCCGCTATGTGCTGACGCTGTTCGAGGTGCTGCAGCTGGACGAGCTGCCCTACTTCCTGGAGCTGAAGAGCCACCTGGCGCGACACGGTGTTGCCTGTCCGGCGCCGATTGCCGACCACAACGACCAGTTTGCCTCGCTGCTGGCCGGCAAGCCGGCCTGCCTGGTCAGCTGCCTCGACGGCCACGACATCGAGCAGCCGAACGCGGCGCAGTGCCACGCCATCGGCGAGATGCTGGCGCAGATGCACAAGGCCAGCAGCACCTTCCCGCGCCGCATGCACAACCCGCGCGGCCCGGAATGGTGGAGCCGCACCGCCACCTCGCTGTATCCGCAACTGCCGGCCGCGGACGCCGCCAGCCTGCGCAGCGAAGTCGCGTTCCAGGACAGTCACCGCTTTGATTTCCTGCCGCAGGGGGTGATCCACGCCGACCTGTTCAAGGACAACGTGCTGATGGACGGCGACAAGATCGCCGGCTTCATCGACTTCTACTACGCCTGCAACGACGTGCTGCTGTACGACCTCGCCATCGCGCTCAACGACTGGGCGCGCGATGCGCAGGGCGAGATCGACGCCGAACTGGCGCGTGCCATCATCGCCGGCTACCAGAGCATCCGGCCGCTGACCGCGGAGGAACACAAGGCATGGCCGGTGATGCTGCGCGCCGCGGCACTGCGTTTCTGGGTATCGCGCCTGCTCGACTTCTACCGTCCGGCCAGCGGCGAGATGACCTACACCAAGGACCCCGGCGTGTTCCAGCGCCTGCTGGAAGCGCACCGCGTGCGCCAGGACTTCTGGCTGTAACGCGTACCGCGCCAGCCCGGCGCCGGCGGCCGTCCCAGCCTGCGCCAGCCATCCGCCACCGCACAGCCCGCACCCCGCGGGCTGTTTTGCCTGCTGGCGGAATTGCGGTATAACCGGCCAGTCACCCCACAAGGATCTGCCATGAACCAACGTCTGTTGCTGATCGAGGACGATCAGCGCCTGGCCGACCTCGTCAGCAGCTACCTGCGCAAGAACGGCTACGACATCCAGCACCATGCCCATGGCGACGGCGCTGCCGAACGCATCATCGAGATCATGCCCGATCTGGTGATCCTCGACGTGATGCTGCCGGGCAAGGACGGCTTTGAAGTCTGCCGCGCGGTACGCCACCGCTACCCGGGGCGCATCCTGATGATGACCGCCCGCGACGAGGAGATCGACGAGATCCTCGGCCTGGAGCTGGGTGCCGACGACTATCTGGCCAAGCCGGTGGAGCCGCGTCGCCTGCTGGCGCGCATCCGCGCCCTGCTGCGCCGCAGCGACAGCGGCGGCGACGACAACGGCGACCAGGACAAGCTCGGCTTCGGCCGTTTCAGCATCTGCCAGAGCACGCGCGAGGCGGTACTCAACGCGCAGTCGCTGGAGCTGACCACCGCCGAATTCGACCTGCTGTGGCTGCTGGCCAGCCACGCCGGCGAAATCCTGTCGCGTGACGACATCATGAACCAGCTGCGCGGCATCGGCTTCGACGGCCTCGACCGCTCCATCGACGCCCGCATCTCGCGCCTGCGCAAGAAGCTGGACGACAACCCGGAAACACCGACCCGCATCAAGACCGTGCGCGGCAAGGGCTACCTGTTCTCGCGGAGCGACTGGGAGTGAGAGCGCCGCTGAGCATGGCGCGCATGTTCGCGCGCTACTTCGCGCAGACCATGCTGCTGCAGTTCGTGCTGCTGCTCGGCTTTGTGCTGCTGCTGATCGTGCTGTCCGCCAACAGCGAGCGCGAACGGCTGCAGAAGCAGATGGACGGCACCGTGCGCCTGATCCAGCGCGAGCTGCTGCGCCAGCCGCCGGCACGGCGCGACGCCAGCCTGCGCGAGCTGCAGCCGCTGTTCGCCTATCCGCTGGCGCTGGTCAGGCTGCCGCCGGCCAGCCTCGGCGAAGAGGCGCGCGCACGACTGGCCAGTGGCCAGAGCTGGCTCGACAGCAGCCAGCAGAACCTGTACGCACCGCTGCCCGGCACCAGCCAGCTGCTGGTGATCGGCCCGCTGGACAGCCAGGGCAGCGGCGGCGGCTGGCTGCACAGCGAGCTGGGCTTGTTCGTGCTGTGGTTCGCCTTCTTCGGCGTGCCGCTGGCGCTGCTGATCTACCTCAACCTGCGCCCGCACTGGCACGATCTGGCCGCGCTGCGCGACACCTCGCTGCGGCTGGCGGAGGGCGATCTCGGCGCGCGGGCGCCGGCGGCGCGCAGCCCGCTGTTCTCGCCGCTGCAGCGCCAGCTCAACAGCATGGCGGAAAAGCTGGAAACGCAGATGGAGACGCGGCAGGCGCTGGCGCACGCCATCGCCCACGAGCTGCGCACGCCGGTGGCACGGCTGCGCTTCGGGCTGACCATGATGGACGAGGCGGAATCCGACGACGAACGCCGCGGCTACCGTGACGGCATGGAGCGCGACATGCAGGAGCTGGACGAGCTGATCAACGTCAGCCTCAGCTACTCCAAGCTCGATCGCGGCGAAGTGCCGCTGGAGTACGACACCATCGACCTGGAAGAGTGGTTCGAGGACCTGATCGAGCTGGTGCAGCCGCTGCGGCCAACCTTGCTGCAGCTGACACTGGACTGCGCGCGCGGCGAAGCCACCTTCGACCGCCGCCTGGTGTACGTCGCCACCCGCAACCTGCTGCTGAACGCCTTCAAGTACGCGCGGCAGCAGGTGTGCATGACGGTGGCGGTCGAACACGGCCAGCTGATCATCACCGTCGACGACGACGGGCCGGGCATCCCGGAAAAGGAGCGCGAGCGCATCTTCGATCCGTTCCAGCGCCTCGACCGCTCGCGTGACCGCGCCACCGGCGGCTACGGCCTCGGCCTGTCCTTCGTGCGTCTGATCGCCCACCACCACGGCGGCAAGGCGTGGATTGCCCAGTCGCCACAAGGCGGCGCCCGCTTCGGGCTGACGCTGCCGCTGCACCCGGCCGGCGGCGCGCCGTCACAAAGCGTCACATAAACGCACAGCAGCCACACAGTCGGCGTACGCAAGCGCCATAGTGTTGCGCGGCGGCGGCACGCAGAATGGACTCATCAACCTCACTCACCGTGAAACGGAGTCCATCATGAAGAAACTGCTTGTCGCTACCCTGTTTGCCGCTACCGCCAGCACCGCCTTCGCCGCAGAAACCGGCAACTACGTGTTCGGTAATGTCGGCATCTCCGCCAACCAGTGGACACTAAAAGACGGCGCCGCCAACCGCGCCGGCGTCAGCGACCGCAAGGTCAACGACGACGATGCCACCTCCGGCATGGTCGAGATCGGCGTCGGCCAGCGTATCAACGACAACTTCGCGGTCGAGGGTAGCTATCTGCGCCACGGCGACGCCACCGGCCTGAACGGTGCCGGCAGCCTGGACTACGACACTTTTCGTGTCGCTGCACTTGGCATCATCCCGGTAACCCAGCAATTTGAAGTCTACGGCAAGGTATCCGCCAACCACATCCGCAGCAAGTTCAACAGCAGCTCGGCCGCGCTGGCCAGCAGCAAGGACAGCAGCTTCGGCATGGGGCTGGGCGTGGGCGCCGCCTACCACCTCGACAAGAACCTGTCCGCCCGTGTCGAATATGAAGGTATCGGCAACATCGGCCACAAAGACATCACCGATACCGCGCCGGTCGGCGCGCTGAAAGTCGGCCTGGGTTACCGCTTCTGATTTCCTGCTGTTCTGTATTAGTCCTCGTGTGCATTTGCCCGCCTTCATGGCGGGTTTTTTTATGTCGCCACCAGCATCGCTAGCGGCGACAACAGAGTCCAGCCTGGCAGCCAGCCGCACCAGTCAAGCCGTGCCGGCGCCGCGGCCAACCCTGGCACACACGGGGAATCACGACACGACCGCCGGCCCCGCGCGCGGCGGGGTCGGTGGTAACCGTAACCCTGGCTCAGTGCTTGTGCGGGTAGATGTCGTAGCTGAAGTAGCGGCGCTCGATGCTGCGGTAGGTGCCGTCGGCCAGGATCGCCTTCAGCGCGGCGTTGACCTTGGCCAGCAACTCCTTGTTGCCTTTCTGGATGGCGATGCCGGAGCCCATGTAGTACTTCGGATCGTTGAACACCGGGCCAACGAAGGCGAAGCCCTTGCCGAACGGCGTCTTCAGGAAGTCGGCCTCGCCGATGGTGGCATCAACGTAGACGTAATCCAGACGGCCGCCCTTCAGGTCGAGGAAGGCGTCGGTGATCTTGCCGTAGCCCTTGATCTGCGCGCCGTTGCGACCCCACTTCTCCGACGATTCCTTCATCTGGATTGCGCCGCGCAGCACGCCGATGCGCTTGCCCTTGAACCAGTCACCGCTCACCGGCGTGCCCTCCTTGGCGATCAACCGCCCCGGAATGTTGAAGTACATGTCGCTGAAGCTGACCACCTTGGCGCGGTCCGGCGAGATGTTCATCGAGGCAATTGCCAGCTCGTACTTCTTCGCCTGCAGGCCAGGGATAATGCCGTCAAAGTCGTGCGCGCTCAGCTCACACTCCGCCTTCATCTTGTCGCACAGTGCGCGGGCGATGTCGGCATCGAAGCCGACAATGCTGCCATCCGGGTTCTGCTTGGAAAACGGTGGGTAGCTGACATCGGTGGCGATGCGCAGCGGCAGCGCCTGGAGATGAAAGGCGGCAAACAGACAGCTCAGGGCAAGTATTTTTTTCATGATCGGCGGACACTCATCGGTAAGGGGGCAAGCAGGGTTGGCCGCCAGAAAACACGGCACGGCGCTTGTTATGGTGAGTTCAGCTTAAGAACTGCCGCCGTGGCCGGCAAATGAATTATCCGGTCGTCTCATGAATTAAATTCATGCCTCAACCGGCTGCCACGCGCCGGCAGCGGCGACAAAAAGGCAGCCCGCCGGCTGCCGTGAGTGATGTGACAAGCGCACGCCGACCTCGGCAAGCCAGCGCGGCACCTGCGACAGCAGCGCGAGGTCGCGCAGGATGCCACTCGTGACGCGCCGCCACGGATACCGGGCGATGGCGACCGTCTTGCCGTTCGGCGTATCCCAGCTGTGGAGATCGATCATTGCCAGCCCCGTCAGGCGGTTTTGCTACAATCAGCGCTTGTTGATGAATTCAGGATACTGCGATGAGCCACCCCCACGCCAATCAAGTGAAGGCTTTCCTGCTCGAGCTGCAAGACCGCATCTGCGCCGGGCTGGAAGGCGCCGACGGCGGCGCCCGCTTCATCGCCGACAGCTGGCAGCGCGGCGACACCGGTCTCGGCGGTGGCGGCATCAGCCGGGTACTCACCGGCGGCGCGGTGTTCGAGCAGGCCGGCGTCAACTTCTCGCACGTCACCGGCCCGGCGCTGCCGGCCTCCGCCACCGCGCACCGCCCGGAGCTGGCCGGCCGCCGCTTCGAGGCGATGGGCGTGTCGCTGGTCATCCACCCGGAAAACCCCTACGTGCCGACCAGCCACGCCAATGTGCGCTTCTTCATCGCCGAGAAAGACGGCGAGGCGCCGGTGTGGTGGTTTGGTGGCGGCTTCGACCTTACCCCCTACTACGGCAATGTCGAGGACGTGGTGCACTGGCACACCGTGGCCCGCGACTTGTGCGCACCGTTCGGCGAGGACAGCTACCCGAAATACAAGAAATGGTGCGACGAGTACTTCTATCTTAAACACCGCGACGAGGCGCGCGGCGTCGGCGGCCTGTTCTTCGACGACCTCAACCAGCCGGATTTCGCCACCAGCTTCGCCTTCATGCAGGCGGTCGGCAACGGCTTCAACGATGCCTACCTGCCGATCGTCGCGCGGCGCAAGGACACACAGTGGGGCGAGCGCGAGCGCCAGTTCCAGCTCTACCGCCGTGGCCGTTACGTCGAATTTAACCTGGTGTGGGACCGTGGCACGCTGTTCGGGCTACAGACCGGCGGCCGCACCGAATCGATCCTGATGTCGATGCCGCCGCTGGTGCGCTGGGAGTACGGCTACCAGCCGGAAGCCGGCAGCCCGGAAGCGGCGCTGTACAGCGACTTCCTGCCGGTACGGGAGTGGGTATGAGCCTGTTGCGGCCAACCTTGTCCCGCATGGCGGCGCTGCTGGCCTTACTGTTGGCAACAGGCAGTTACGCCGCTGAGACACTGCCAGCAGAACTGCGCCCTTTTGTCCCGAAAGGTTACAGCGTACTCAGCCTTGATGAGGTAGACCTCAACCGGGATGGTCGCAAGGAGACCGTTCTGGTCATCGAGGCCGACGACACGACAAACGACGAAGGTCCACGCAGCCTGCTCCTGTTCAGCCGTACACCGGCAGGCAAACTGACACTTGCCAGCCGCAACGACAAGGCCATCCTGTGTCGCAGATGCGGCGGCATTTTCGGTGATCCGTATGAGGGGATGAATTTTCAGGCAGGCGGCTTCACCCTCCTGCACTACGGCGGCAGCAACTGGCGCTGGCGCCTGGACATCCGCTTTGCCTGGTCACGCCGGGATCAAACCTGGCAACTGGTGGAAGTGGATACCGAGAGCTTTCATACCAGCGATCCAGACAATGGCAAGTCACGTCGTTATCGCCCGCCACGCTATTTTGGCCTGATCAACCTGGCCGACTTCGACTACGAAAACTGGGAAGGCCGCGGCAAACGCTAGGCCAGCAAAGGAACAACACATGCAATGCGAACTGTGCCACCAGGACGGTGGCGATATCCTCTACCGCGACGACAAGCTGCGCGTGATCCTGGTCGCCGACGCCGACTACCCGGCGTTCTGCCGCGTGATCTGGCACGCCCACGTCAAGGAAATGACCGACCTGGACCGCGCTGACCGCGCCCATGTGCTGGACTGGGTGCTGCGTACCGAGCAGGCATTGCGCGCGGTGCTGAATCCGGACAAGATCAACCTCGCCAGCTTCGGCAATATGGTGCCGCACCTGCACTGGCACGTGATCCCGCGCTTTGCCGATGACAAGCACTTTCCCAATCCGCTGTGGGGTGCGGCGATGCGCGACGGCGTGGCGCACGGCTCGCCAACGTTGGCCGCACAGCTGCGCCACGCGCTGCAGGCCGGCTGAATGCCGCGACGGCATTGCCGCCATGGCAGGCGGGTGGTAAGGTGAATCGCGTTTAAGATTTCAAACAGGAACCACTTCCCAGCCGGTCTTGCCCGCCGCCCAGACCGGCTCTGAAGCGGCTCCGTCAGCCACTGACCAAGGAGCGTTGATGTTTACTACCCTGATTTCCGCCAGCGAACTGCAACAACTGGGCAACCGCCACACCGTGCTGCTCGACTGCCGTTTCCGCCTCAATGACCCCGATTTCGGCCGCGCCGCCTACGACGAGGGTCACCTGCCCGGCGCGCACTACCTGCACCTGGACTACCACCTGTCCGGCCTCAAGAACGGCAGCAATGGCCGCCACCCGCTGCCGGACGGCCAGCGCCTGGCGGTCAGCCTCGGCGCGCTCGGCATCGGCGCCGACAGCCAGGTGGTGGCCTACGACGACGCCGGCGGCATGTACGCTGCCCGTGCCTGGTGGCTGCTGCGCTGGCTGGGCCACGAGGCAGTGGCGGTGCTCGATGGCGGCATCCAGGCGTGGCAGCAGGCCGGCGGCGAGCTGGACACCGGCATACCGGAACGCGACGCCACCCGTTTCAGCATGGGCACGCCGCAGGAAAGCGTGGTACTGCTTGACGAGATTGCGGCCAACCTGTGCACGCCGCAGTACCAGCTGATCGACGCCCGCGCGCCGGACCGCTTTGCCGGCGAAAACGAGACGCTGGACCCGGTCGGCGGCCACATCCCCGGCGCCAAGAACCGCTTCTTCATGGACAACCTCGGCAGCGACGGCCGCTTCAAGCCGGCCGCACAGCTGCGCAGCGAATGGCTGGC
Organism: Vogesella sp. AC12; assembly: GCF_024437575.1. Taxonomy (NCBI): domain Bacteria; kingdom Pseudomonadati; phylum Pseudomonadota; class Betaproteobacteria; order Neisseriales; family Chromobacteriaceae; genus Vogesella; species Vogesella sp. AC12. The sequence goes on along the minus strand of NZ_JANFNU010000011.1, from coordinate 34,297 downwards.
ACTGCTGGACGGCACCCCCGCCGGACAGGTGATCCTGTCCTGCGGCAGCGGCGTCACCGCCTGCCACAACAAGCTGGCGCTGGAATACGCCGGTCTCAGCGGTGCGCGGCTGTACGCCGGCTCGTGGAGCGAGTGGTGCAGCGACCCGACGCGCCCGGTCGCCACCGGCGCCTGAGCAGCGGTTCAATGTCTGCTGCGACGTGATCGCAAATGGGGCGATACGGCGTTGAAAACACCTTCGGCATGCTGGTTTATCTCCAGCTCAACGCCGCTTCCCCAGCCGTTTTCGCCTTGTCTCGCTCTTGCTCGCGAGACCTTGGACAGATTCTGAGCACGGCAACAAAAACCCCCGCCTCGGCGGGGGTTTTCATTGCAAGGTTGGCCGCAAGACACGAGCTCGTTCAGTCAAGGATCAGCTGCTGGATCAGGCGCTGGCCGGCCTTCCAGTCGCCAAGGCCGCTGTTGCTGCCCATGTGGCCGCTGTTGCCGGCGCTGAGCAACGGTACCTGCCAGCACGCCGCCAGCGCTTCCGCCTCCGTCCAGTCGCAGAACAGGTCGTCGCGGCTGGCCACCAGCCGTGCCGGCACCGGCAGGCGCAGTTCGCGCGGCGCGGCAAAGCCGGCAAAATCCGGCAGCGGCGCCCCCGCTGGCAGCTCGCCACTGGCGGCAGCGCGCTGCGGCGTGATCGGCAGCGCCGGTGGCGCCACCAGCAGCACCCCCTTCACCTTTTTCTGCTCCAGCAGACTGGCCTGGCCCAGCCACTCCACCGTGGCGTGACAGCCGAGACTGTGCGCGGCGATCACCACCTTGCCGTCGCAGTCCGCCACCGTCGCGGCCAACCTTTGCACCCAGGCGTCGCGCGTCGGGTACAGCCAGTCGTCCTGCTCCACCCGCCGCGCCAGCGGATACAGCACCTCCCAGTAGCTCTGCCAGTGGCTGGCGCCGGAGTTGCCCCAGCCGGGGACGGTAATCAGAAACACGTCGTCATCGTCCAGCATCACTCACTCCTGTCGTAGTCCACCGTCAACGGTGCGTGGTCGGAGAACTTCTCGTCTTTATAGACGCTGGCCGTGCGCGCCTGCGCCATCAGCGACGGCGTCACGATGTGGTAATCGATGCGCCAGCCGACATCCTTGGCGTAGGCCTGGCCGCGGTTGCTCCACCAACTATAGCCCGGCGCGTCCGGGTACAGGCGGCGCCACACGTCGCACCAGCCGTCGCCGAGCAGTTGCGTCATCCACGCGCGCTCTTCCGGCAGGAAGCCGGAGTTCTTGACGTTGCCCTTCCAGTTCTTGAGGTCGATCTCCTGGTGGGCGATGTTCCAGTCGCCGCAGATCACCACGTCGCGGCCCTGCGCGCGCAGCTGGTCGAGGTGCGGCTTGAACACCTCGAGGAAGCGGAATTTCACATCCTGGCGCTCGTCGCTGCTGGAGCCGGACGGCAGGTACAGCGAGATCACCGACAGGTTGCCGGCATCGACCTGCAGATAGCGGCCTTCGGCGTCGATCCAGTCCACGCCGAGACCGATGGTGACCGCATCCGGCTGCTGGCGGGTGTAGATGCCGACGCCGCTGTAGCCCTTCTTGTCGGCGTAATGAAAGTAGCCGGTCAGGCCGTCCGGATTCTGCATCCGCGGCGACAGATCGCCGGCCTGCGCCTTCAGCTCCTGCACGCAGACAAAATCGGCGTGATGCCCGGCCAGCCAGTCAAAAAAACCCTTCTTGTCGGCAGAGCGGATGCCGTTGAGGTTGGCGGAAACGATTCGAAGCATGGGGTCTCCCGTGGTATCCTTGCCGGCAATTTTTCAGGCACGTCAAAGTGTTAATCATTAAAGAGGCATATGGAAATGAGCGATTTTCGTCAGGATTTTATTCGTTTTGCGCTGAGCAAGCAGGTATTGCGTTTTGGCGCATTCGTCACCAAAGCCGGACGCACCTCGCCGTACTTCTTCAACGCCGGCCTGTTCAATGACGGCGACAGCGTACTGCAGCTGTCACGTTTTTATGCAAAATCCATCAGCAGCAGCGCCGTAGAGTTTGACATGATTTTCGGGCCGGCCTACAAGGGCATCATCCTCGCCGCCGCCGCGTCGATGGCGCTGGCGGAACAGGGGCGCAACGTGCCGTTCGCCTACAACCGCAAGGAAGCCAAGGACCACGGCGAAGGCGGCACTCTGGTCGGCGCGCCGCTCAAGGGTAAGGTACTTATCATCGACGACGTGATCTCCGCCGGCACCTCGGTGCGCGAATCGGTGCAGCTGATCCGTGCCGCCGGCGCCGAGCCGGCCGGCGTCGCCATCGCGCTGGACCGCATGGAACGCGGCACGGGCGAGCTGTCGGCGGTGCAGGAAGTGGCCCGCGACTTCAACCTGCCGGTGGTGGCGATTGCCAACCTGCACGACCTGCTCGGCTTCCTCGAAGGCAGCCCGGAGCTGGCCGACAATCTGGAAGCGGTGCGTGCCTACCGCGCCCAGTACGGCGTCAGCGCCTGACATGGCCCGCCGTGCCGTCCTGCTCTGCTGTCTCGTCACCGTGCCGGCCACGGCCGGCGGGCTATACAAGTGGCAGGACCAGCACGGCGCGGTGCACTACAGCGACCAGCGGCCGACGCAGGAACAGGCCGCCGGCGTCAGCCGCCTGAATCCGCAGGGCGTGCTGCTGGAAGCGGGCGAATCGGCGGCACAGCAAGCGGCCCGCCTCGCCGCCGCCGCCCAACAGAAACAGCAGCAGGCGCTACGCCGCGAGCAGCAGCGCCAGGACCGGCTGCTGCGCGAGCGTTACGACAGCGTGCGCGACATCGAGCGGCAACGTGACGCCGAGCTGCAACGGCTGCAGCCGGGTCTGCTGCAATTGCAACGCCAGCAACAGCACGAGCGCCAGCATCTGGCCAGCCTGCAGGCCGAGGCGAACAGGCTGCAGCAGGCCGGCAAGCCGCTGCAGGGGCTGCCCAGCCAGATCGCGGTGCAGCAGCGCCTGCTGGACGGCACCAGCGCCCAGCTGCAATTGCGCAGCAACGAGATCGAGACGCTGCGCCAGAAGGCGGAACAGGACAGCCAGCGCCTGCGCCAGCTGCTCGGCACCAGCGCGCCCTAAACTGGCCCGGCGCGGCCAAGCACACCGCACCGCGTAGCCGAACCCTGGCGCATCGACACAGGCCGGACCGGGCGCACGACAAGGCGGCGCAATGCCGGATCAGCGGTGTCGTGCGCGGCGCTTACTGCTGCGCGGCTTCCTTCTGCTGCCAGGCGTCCTTCAATACCTGCTGCGCCTGCTGCAGGCCGCTCTCCGCCGCCAGCAACTGGCTGTCGGCGTGCTGCAGCTGCAGATTGGCCTGCGCCAGCTGCTGCTGCGCCTGCTCCAGCCGCTGTGCGGCCAACCTTTGCTCCGCCTCCGCCTGCTGTTTCTGCCGCCGTGCGCCATCGAGGCGGCTGTCGGCGCTCTGGTACGCCATCTGCGCCGCCAGCAGTTGCTGATCCACCGTCTGCGCCTGCAGCGTTGCCGCCGCCAGCAGCAGCGCCAGTGCCATGGTCTTGCCTTTCATGTTTCGGACTCCTTGAATCGGTTTGCGGTGTGGCTCAATCGTCCGCCGGCAGCGCGCCGCGCGGCACGTCCAGCGCCTGGATGCGCTCGCGCAGATAGCACAGCATCATCAGTCCCGGCAGCGCCATCACCGTCGAGAACAGGAAGAACACCGGCCAGCCGACGCTTTCGGCCAGCACCCCGGACATCGGTCCGACCCAGACGCGGCCGATGGCGGAAAACGCCGACAGCAGCGCGAACTGGGTGGCGGTGAATTTCTGGTTGCACAGCGCCATCAGGAAGGCGACGAAGGCGGCGGTGCCCATGCCGGCGGTCAGGTTCTCGATGCTGACCGCGAACAGCAGCAGATTGTCGACGGCGGTGGCCTCGTGCAGCGCCACCAGCCCCCAGTCGAACGGTGGCAGCCAGAAGCCGCCCCAGGCGCCCTTGCCCGACACCGCCACCAGCCAGAAGCCAAGGTTGGACAACAGCTGCAGCACGCCGAACAGCAGCAGCGAGCGGAACAGCCCCAGCTTCATCATCAGGGCGCCGCCGGCCAGCGCGCCGACGATGGTCAGCCAGATGCCGATCACCTTGTTGACCACGCCGATCTCGGCCTGGGCAAAGCCGACGCCCTTGAGCAAAAAGGTGGTGGTCAGCGCACCGGCAAAGGCGTCGCCCAGCTTGTAGAGGATGATCAGCGCCAGGAAGGCGCCGGCCGCCTCCATGCTGAAATAGTTGCCCAGCGAGCGGTTCAGCGTCTCGAAGCGCGCGCGCCGCGCCGCCCACCACGCCAGCGGAATGGTCACCGCCATGCCGATCAGCAGCGTCAGCAGGTCGACCCATTTTTTCTGCTCCGGATTGACCGGCGGCACAAGGTTGGCCGCAGCCGGCGCCGCGTTGCCGAACAGCGGCGACAGCACGGCGTCGGCCAGCGGCGCGCCGACGCGGGTGGTGAACTGGTAGCCGACCACCACCGCCAGCAGCACCGCGACAAAGCCTTTCAGGTCGTTGCGCGCGTTGCTGTGCGGCGCGACATTGCCGGCCGGCACCGGCGGCACCAGCAAGAGCGACACCAGCGCCGCCGCCAGCATCAGCCCCGCCATCAGCAGGTAAATGCCGTTCCAGTTCAGGCCGCTGCCGCTGACCGGGTCGGCCCACACCATGGCGATGCCGCCGGACAGGATCATCGCCAGCCGGTAGCCGAACACCCCCAGCGAGGAGCCGAGGCCGCGTTCCTGTGGCGCCAGCACGTCAGTGCGGTAGGCGTCGATCACCACGTCCTGCGACGCCGACAAAAAGGACAGCAACACCGCCAGCAGCGCAAACGCCTGGATGCCGTGTGCCGGCGAGGTGCGGGACATCAGCGCCAGCGTGGCGGCGATGCCCAGCTGCGACAGCACCAGCCAGCCGCGGCGGCGCCCCAGCAGCGGCGGCTCGAAGCGATCCATCAGCGGTGCCCACAGGAACTTGAAGGTGTACGGCAGCCCGACCAGGCTCAGAAAGCCGATGGTGGCGATGTCGAGGCCATCCACCGTCAGCCACGCCTGCATCGCGGTGCCGGACAGCGCCAGCGGCAGGCCACTGGCAAAACCCAGCACCCCGATCATGACCATGCGCCACGCGCCGCTCTTGCGAAAATCAGCCATCTACTCGTTCCTGTCACTGCAAAATAAAAAGAGCGCGGATCACGCGCCCTGAAGCCGCCGGGGCCGGGCCCCGGCCAGCACTGCGTCAGCCACGGCCGACCCGGTAAAATGCCAGGCTGCCGCGCAGATTGGGCAGGAAGCTCACCCGCCGACCGTGCGCCATCACCACCCGCTCCAGCACGCGGATGTGGTTCTTGGCGCACAGGTTCTCGAAGTCGCCCAGCATGCACCAGTGGATGTTGGGGGTGTTGTACCACTGGTAGGGCATGTCGTCGGACACCGGCATGTGGCCCTGCATGATCTGCCAGCGGTTCTGCCAGTAGCCGAAGTTGGGGAAGGTGACGATGGCCTCGCGGCCAACCCTGAGCATCTCCAGCAGGATCTCTTCGGTGTGCTGCATCGCCTGGATGGTCTGCGACAGCACCACGTGCTCGAAGCGCTGGTCCTCGAATTCGGCGAGGCCGGCCTCGAGGTCGCCCTGGATGGCATTGACGCCGGCCTTGACGCAGCTGACCACGTTATTAACGTCGAAATCGACGCCGTAGCCGTTGACCTGCTTGTGCTGCTGCAGCCAGGCCAGCAGCTCGCCCTCGCCGCAACCGAGGTCCAGTACGCGGCTGGCCGGGGCCACCCAGTCGGCGATCAGCTGCAGGTCGGGGCGCAATGTTGTCAGTGTCGTCATGCGTTCACCTCCTCTGCCACGCGATCCAGATAAGCCTGCATCAGGTCGACATAGGGTTGGTCGGTCATCAGGAAGGCGTCGTGGCCGTGCACCGATTCGATCTCGCCGTAGCAGACGCGCTTGCCGGCGGCGATCAGCGCCTTCACCGTCTCGCGCGAGCGTTCCGGCGAGAAGCGCCAGTCGCTGGTGAAGCTGGCCACCAGGAAGCTGGCGCTGGCCTTTTTCAGCGCCGCCACCAGGTCGCCGCCGTAGTCCTTGGCCGGGTCGAAGTAGTCCAGCGCCTTGGTCATCAGCAGATAGGTGTTGGCGTCGAAGTAGTCGGAGAACTTGTCGCCCTGATAGCGCAGGTAGCTCTCGATCTCGAACTCGACGTCGTAGCCGAACTGGTATTCGCCGGAGCGCAGCATGCGGCCGAATTTCTCGCCCATGCCGTCATCGGACAGGTAGGTGATGTGGCCCAGCATGCGCGCCAGGCGCAGGCCGCGGCGCGGGATGGTGCCGTGGGCGTAGAAATCGCCGCCGAGGAAATCGGGATCGGTAATGATCGCCTGCCGCGCCACGTCGTTGAAGGCGATGTTCTGCGCCGACAGCTTGGGCGCCGAGGCGATCACCAGCGCGTGGGCGATGCGTTCCGGGTAATCGATGCTCCACTGCAGCGCCTGCATGCCGCCGAGGCTGCCGCCGATCACCGCCGCCCAGCGGTCGATGCCGAGGCGGTCGGCGAGGCGCGCCTGCGCGGTGACCCAGTCCGGCACCGTCACCACCGGAAAGCGCGAGCCCCAGGGTTGGCCGCAATCCGGATCGATGCTGGACGGGCCGCTGCTGCCGTGGCAGCCGCCAAGGTTGTTGACCCCGACCACGAAGAAGCGGTTGGTGTCGATCGGCTTGCCGGGGCCGACCATGTTGTCCCACCAGCCGGCGGCCTTGTCGTCGGCGCTGTAGCGGCCGGCAACGTGGTGATGGCCGGACAGCGCGTGGCAGATCAGAATGCCATTGCTGCGCGCGGCATTCAGCGTGCCGTAGGTTTCAAAAGTCAGGCGATACGACGCCAGCACATGGCCGCTATTGAGCGGCAGCGGCGTGGCAAAATCCGCATGCTGTGGCGTCACGATGCCGACGGATGACGAAAGATTGGACATAACTGCCTCTTGTAATCGGCGGCGGGGGCAGGAATGGCGGCCTTTTCGGCTCTGCCCGTCCCCGTTCAAGGCTGCTCCTGAGCAAGGACAGAGCTTAGCTTGCCGACGCACGCTTGCACAGGCCTGCCAACGCCGCCAATAATCATTCCCTGCAAATTTTCGCGGTTTTTCGCCATGATCGGTCGCCTGTTCCGGCTTGCCCTGCTGTTTGTCACCGCTTTCCTGCTGATCCGCTGGCTGTTCAGCCGCGAACAGCGTCAGACCGTCCGCGAGTTCATCCACACTCTCGCCATCGCGCTGCTGGGCAGCTCGCTGCTGTTCCTGCTGCTGAGTCTGGCCGGCGTGCGGCTGTAGTCGACAGCCTTGATCCCGCTCACTCCGCCGCGGCGGCCAAGGCGCTAGACTGCCGGCTTTTCTGCCGACGAGCCCTGGCTGCGCATGGACCTGACCCGCCACCTTCATACCTTCGGCCACTACCTGAAAACCCGTTTCGGGGAAAAGGTGCACAAGCTGTCGCTGGCCGGCGACTTCACCTGTCCCAACCGCGACGGCACGCTGGACCGCGGCGGCTGCACCTTCTGCAACGTGAAAAGCTTCGGCCGCGAGGGCGGTACGCTGTCCATCGCCGAGCAGATCGCCCGCGAAAAACCCAAGACCGACCGTGCCCGCCGTTATCTGGCCTACTTCCAGGCCTATACCAGCACCTACGCCGAGGTGGCCACGCTCAAGGCGCTGTACGACGAGGCCGCGAGCCAGCGCGATGTCGTCGGTCTATGCGTCGGCACCCGCCCCGACTGCGTGCCGGATGCCGCACTCGACCTGCTCGCCGGCTACCAGCAGCGCGGCTACGAAGTCTGGCTGGAGCTGGGCCTGCAAACTGCCCACGACGCCACCCAGGCGCTGATCCGGCGCGGCCACGGCCTCGCCGACTACCGCGACGCGGTGCAGCGCGCGCATCGGCGCGGGCTGCAGGTCTGCACCCACCTGATCGCCGGCCTGCCCGGCGAAGACGACCGCCACGTGCGGCAGACGCTGGACACGGTGCTGGACATTGGCGTGGAGGGGCTCAAGCTGCACCCGCTGATGATCGTGCGCGGCAGCCGCATGGCGGCCCAGTACCGTCGCGGCGAGATCGCCCCGCTGACGCAAGCGCACTACGCCGCGCTGGCAGCCGAGCTGATCCGCCACACCCCGCCCGAGGTGGTCTACCACCGCATATCCGCCACCGCGCAGGCGCCGACGCTGATCGCCCCGGACTGGTGGGGCCCGCGCTGGCCGGCGCTGCAGGCGATTGCCGCCGCGCTGGCCGCCAGCGGGCCGCAAGGCAGTGCGCTCGGCCGCCCGTGGATGGCAGGGTAAACCGCGGCGCGCAACTGTTTTTGCCGGCGGCTGTCAGATCAGGCGGAATACTGCGACTAAGGCCTGTTGCCCCGCGAGATCACTGCCATGCTCATCAAGACCCTGACCGACCGCCTGTCCGAAGCCGACATCACCCCGCAGGCGGTCTACCTCAACCGCCGCCAGTTCATGGCCGGCAGCGCCGGGCTGCTGCTGCCGGTGTCGGCCATCGCCGCGTTGCCGGCGACGAAAAGCCCGCTGTCGACCAGCGAAAAGCCGAACAGCCGCGACGACATCACCAGCTACAACAACTACTACGAATTCGGCACCGGCAAGGAAGAGCCGGCGCTGTACGCGCGGCGGCTGAAGACGCGGCCGTGGACGGTGACCGTGGACGGCGAGGTGACCCGCGCGCGCACGTTTGACATCGACAGCCTGCTGAAGATGAAGCTGCAGGAGCGCATCTACCGCCTGCGCTGCGTCGAGGGCTGGAGCATGGTGATCCCGTGGATTGGCTTCCCGCTGGCCGACTTGCTGAAACAGGTACAGCCGACCTCGCGCGCCAAGTACGTGGCGTTCGAAACCGCACTGCGCCCCGGCGAGATGCCGGGTGTGGCGCGGCGGGTGCTGGACTGGCCGTACCGCGAAGGGCTGCGCATCGACGAGGCGATGCACCCGCTGACCATCCTCGCCGTCGGCCTCTACGGCGAGCTGCTGCCGAACCAGAACGGCGCGCCGGTGCGGCTGGTGGTGCCGTGGAAGTACGGCTTCAAGAGCATCAAGTCGATCAGCCGCATCCACCTGCTGGAAAAGCAGCCGCCGACCAGCTGGAACATGGCGGCGCCAAACGAGTACGGCTTCTACTCTAACGTCAATCCGGCGGTGGACCACCCGCGCTGGAGCCAGGCCACCGAGCGCCGCATCGGCGAATTCTTCAAGCGCAAGACGCTGCCATTCAACGGCTACGGCGAACAGGTCGCCGGCCTGTACCGCGGCATGGACCTGCGACGGAACTTCTGACATGGCCGACAGCACCATCCTCGCCAAGCCGCTGGCCCTGCACTGGCAACAACCCGGCCCGCGCCTGTTCGCCGCCATCAAGGGGCTGCTGTTCCTGATCTGCCTGTTGCCACTGGCGCAGCTGCTGTGGCACGCGCTGGCAGGCCATGCGGTCAACCCGATCGAGGACCTGACCCGCGGTCTCGGCACCTGGACGCTGCGCTTCCTGCTGATCACGCTGTGCGTGTCGCCACTGCGGGCGCTGGGGGCGCCGGGCTGGCTGCTGCGCCTGCGCCGCATGCTGGGGCTGTACGCGTTCTTCTACGCCTGCCTGCACCTGCTGACCTATCTGTGGCTGGACCAGTTCTTCGACTGGGCCGCCATCGTGCGCGACATCGTCAAGCGGCCGTTCATCACCGTCGGCATGCTCGCCTTCGGGCTGCTGCTGCCGCTGGCGATCACCTCCAGCGACGGCTGGATCCGCCGCCTGAAGCGCAACTGGGGCAAGCTGCACCGCCTGGTCTACGTCATCGCCCCGCTGGGGGTGCTGCACTACCTGTGGCTGGTAAAGCGCGACCTCCAGTCGCCGCTGATCTATGCCGCCATCCTCGCCGTGCTGCTGCTGTGGCGGGTGTGGCGATACTTGCGGCCAACGTTGGCCGCACGGGTAAAATAGCCGGCGTCTTGCACTGGACCCAGCATCATGTCGAAAGAGAAAGCCCCGGTCACCCAGGCCATCCGCCTGCTGCGTCAGCATCAGGTCAGCTACAGCGAACATCTGTACAAGTACGAGGAAAAAGGCGGCACCCGCGTCTCGGCGCGCGAGCTGGGTGTCGACGAGCACTGCGTGATCAAGACCCTGATCATGGAAGACGAGCACAAGAAGCCGCTGATCGTGCTGATGCACGGCGACCGCGAGGTTGGCACCGGCATGCTGGCCAAGCAGGCCGGCGTCAAGAAGATCAGCCCCTGCGACGCCAAGACCGCCGACAAGCACAGCGGCTACCAGGTCGGCGGCACCAGCCCGTTCGGCACTCGCGCCAGCATGCCGGTGTACATGGAAGCCAGCATCGCCGCGCTGGACAAGATCTACATCAACGGCGGCAAGCGCGGCTTCCTGCTCGGCCTGTCGCCGCAGGAGGTGATCCGCGTGCTGCAGCCGGTGCTGGTGCAGGCCGCCGCCAGCTGAGCGAGCGGTTCACGTTCTCTCACGCCAACATCAGAGCAGCCAGCATTGGCCAACAACGCGCCGTGGCTGTCGATATCAGTCCGCCCGTTTTGACCGATGGCCACGCAGGATCACGCCGGCGCAGCGGCTCGCGGAGCGCTGTTTACGCCGTGCGGCTGACGCGGCGACGGTAGGCGCTGCGCAGCAGGAAGCCGACCAGCAGCAGGCCGCTCATGGTCAGCGCCAGCGACAGCGTCGACGTCCACACCAGCGGTGCGATCACCCCGGCGATCAGGCTGGAGAACATGGTCTGGGTAAAGCCCTGCATCGACGACACCGTGCCGCGCAGGTGCGGGAACTGGTCCATCAGCACGATGGTGATCGACGGCGCCGACAGCGACATCCCGGTCGAATACAGCGCCAGCGGCGGCACGCTGCTCCACACCGACGGCGGCAGCAGCCACGCCGACAGCACGTTGAGCGCCGCGGCGCCGAACATCAGGCCGTAGCCCAGCGACACCAGCTGCCGCGCATTGCGCCGCCCGGCCAGCCGCCCGGACAGGAAGGCGCCGAGCATGATGCCCCCCACCGCCGGGCCGAACATCCAGATGAACTGGTCGTGGCCCAGCCCCAGATGCTGCATCACGAACACCGGCGCCGACGGGATATAGAGGAAGAAGCCGGCAAAGTTGAACGACACCGCCAGCGCCAGCAGCTGGAATTCGCGCTTGCGGCCAACCTCCAGATAGTTACGTGCCAGCTGCCGCCAGGCGAACGGCGGGCGCACCTCGCGCGCCAGCGTTTCCGGCAGGCTGTGCCAGCAGGCGGCAAACAGCAGCAGGCCCAGCAGTGCCATGAACACGAAGATCGAGCGCCAGCCGAAACTGCCGAACAGCAGGCCGCCGACCACCGGCGCAATCGCCGGCGACACCGAGAACAGCATCGTCACCTGCGACATCATGCGTTGCGCGTCGTGGCCGTGGAAACGGTCGCGGATGATGGCGCGGCCGACCACCAGCCCGGCACCGCCGCACAGCCCCTGCATGCCGCGGAACAGCAGCAGCGTCGACAGGTCGCTGGCCATCGCGCAGCCGACCGAGGCGATGGCAAAGCACAGGCACGACACCAGGATCACCGGCCGCCGCCCGACGCTGTCGGAAATGGCGCCATGCCACAGCATCATCAGTGCATAGCAGAACAGGTACACCGACAGCGCCTGCTGCATCTGCAGCGGCGAGGCGGACAGCGCCACGCCGATGTCGGCCATCGCCGGCAGGAAGGTGTCGATGGAGAACGGGCCGAGGGTGGCCAGTGCGGCAAGCAGCAGGGCCAGCACCGCGTGGCGCTGGCGGGAGGATTCGGGCATAGTCGGCAAAGAACGGGCTAGGAAATATAATCGGCACCGTAGCACGCCACGGCGGCACTGACGAACAACAGTGTGTTCAAGAACTCCCAAGACATAGCAGAAAGTAGCGATTCATGATCCGTTTTTATCACAACCCGCGCTGCTCGAAATCCAGAGAAGCATTAAAACTGTTACAGGAGCGCTCCGCCCCGCTCGAGATCGTGGAATACCTGAAGACCCCGCCCAGCATCGAGGAGCTGCAGCAGCTGTGCCAGGCGCTGGGCGTCAGCCCACGCCAGATGATGCGCAGCAAGGAGGACGATTACGTCCGCCTGCACCTGGACGACGTGTCGCTGGAAGACAAGCACCTGCTGCAGGCGATCCACACCCATCCGCAGCTGCTGGAGCGCCCGATCGCGCTGCTCGGCGACCGCGCCGTGATCGGCCGGCCGCCGGAACAGGTGCTGTCGCTGCTGTAACGGCGCCGCCCCGCAAAACGACAAGGCCAGCAGACGCTGGCCTTGTGTTTATCCGCTGCGGCCAACGTTCAGAACAGCAGTTCCTTCACGTTTTCCACCGCGTCGCCCGCCGGCGCCGCTTCCTCGGCCGGCGCCGTCTCGTCCGGCGTCACGTTGCCACTACCCGGCACCGTGCCGCGGTTGTTGATGCTCAACTGCGGATTGGTACGCTGGAACTCTTCCATATAGTACTCGTCGTTGCCCCGCAGCGCGGCGCCCGGCCGCACCACGATGCCCGGAGGTGGCGGCAGCTCGATGTCCGGCACGCCCTTCAGCGCATTGTTCATGTAGTTGATCCAGATCGGCAGCGCCGCGGTGCCGCCGTAGCCGTAACGGCCCAGGCTGCGCGGCTGGTCGAAGCCGACCCAGGTCACCGCCACCAGCGACGGAGTGAAACCGGCAAACCAGGCATCGCGGAAGTTGTTCGTGGTACCGGTCTTGCCGGAGATGTCGCCGCGCCCCAGCGCGGTGGCGCGGTTGGCGGTGCCGTAGCGCACCACGTCCTTCAGCATGTTGCTGACGATGTAGGCATTGCGCGGGTCAATCGCCTGCGCCGCGTTGCGCCCCGCCACTGCCGGCTCGGTGCGCGCCAGCAGGCGGCCGCCGGCATCCTCGATGCGGTCGATGAAGTAGGCGCGGGTGCGGTAGCCGCCGTTGGCGAACACGGCATAGCCTTCCGCCATCTGCAGCGGCGAGGCCTGGCCGGCGCCCAGCGCCATGGTCAGGTAGGCCGGGATGTTCTTCGACTCGAAGCCGAAGCGCTGCACGTACTGCTGGCCGAAGTCGGTGCCGATCGACATCAGGATGCGGATCGACACCAGGTTTTTCGACAGCGCCAGCGCACGGCGCATCGTGATCATGCCGGCATATTTGCCGTCATCGTTCTTCGGATCCCAGCTTTGGCCGCCGATGGTCTGCGGATCAACCGTGATCGGCGCGTCGTTGATCATGGTCGACGGCGTGAAACCGCGGTCGAGCGCAGCAGAGTAGACGAAGGGCTTGAAGGTGGAACCCGGCTGGCGCATGGCCTGGGTCACGTGGTTGAAGCTGCTGCGGTTGAAATCGAAGCCGCCGACCAGCGAGCGGATCGCGCCATTGGCCGGATCCATCGCCACGAAGGCGCCCTCCACCGTCGGCATCTGCACGATGCTGACGTTATTGCCCTGCTCCACGATGCGGATCACCGCGCCACGGCGGATGCGCTGCACCGGGGTCACCCGTTCCGACAGCGCACTGCGGGCGAAGGTCAGGCCACGGCCGCGGATCTGCAGCTTGCGGCCGCCACGCAGATAAGCGGTCACCGCCGACGGCGAGGCCGACAGCACCACGCCCGGCTGCATATTGCCGCTGTCGCGCACCGCGGCCAGCGTTTCATCCAGCGTTTCCTCAACATCGGCATCTTCTACCTTGCTGAGGTCGACAAACGACTCCGGGCCGCGGTACGGCTGGCGGCTGTCGTAGTCCATCAAGCCGGCACGCAGCGCGTCAAATGCCCACTGCTGGTGGCGGCTGTCGATTGTGGTAAAAACGCGAAACCCTTCGGTGTAGGCGCCGTCCTTGTAACGCTCGTACATCGCCTGGCGCACCATTTCCGCCACGTACTGTGCCGGCAGCGAGGTGTCCGGATTGGCAATGGCAAGGCGCAACGGCTCGCTTCTGGCCGCCTCGTACTGCTCGGCGGTGATGTAGCGCAGCTCATGCATACGACGTAAAACATAGGCTTGGCGTAATTTTGCCCGCTCTGGATTGACAACGGGATTGTAGCTGGATGGCGCCTTCGGCAGACCGGCCAGCATCGCCATCTCGGCCACGCTCAGGCTTTGCAGCGGGCGACCGAAATAGGTTTGCGCCGCGGCGGAGAAGCCGTAGGCACGCTGCCCCAGATAGATTTGATTGAAATAGAGCTCGAGAATCTGGTCTTTCGATAAAGTGTGCTCAATCTTGAACGCGAGCAGCGCTTCATTGAATTTGCGGGTAAAGGTTTTCTCGCTGGACAGGAAGAAGTTTTTGGCCACCTGCATGGTGATCGTGCTTGCACCGGAATGCGTGCGACCGGATACTATGTTGCCGACTGCGGCACGCATTACGCCAATGTAATCAATGCCGCCATGCTGGTAGAAACGCTCATCTTCCGCCGACAAAACCGCCTGTTTCATCAACTGTGGCACATCGCCGATTTTGGTAAAAGAACGCCGTTCCTCGCCAAATTCACCGATTAATACCTTGTCCTGGGTATAGACGCGCAACGGGATTTTCGGGCGGTAATCGGTCAGGACATCCAGACTCGGCAGGCGCGGATAGGTCACCAGAATGGCGATCACGGCCAGGCCCAGCACCAGGATGGTCAGGCCGGCAATAATGCCGGCGGTCACGGAAAGAATGCGTGGCAACATAAGTGGGTAGTGAAGCTCTTGCCTTTCAGAAGGATGGCGCATTATACCTTTTTCAGATAGCGACGATACGTAACGGCGCCTCAGCCGGTCATCGCAGCCGCGCCGCGGATGACCACCAGCCGATCAATGGCCACAAGACCGGAGGTTGGCCGCGCCCAGTCAGCAGTCACGACAGGCGCGGCTTGAAAACGATGTTTGACAAGAAACCCTCACTGGATGTTTCCAGACTGAAAAAAGCGTTGGCGCCGCTGCTGAGCACCACCGAGCACGGCCTGCTCGGCATGGACATCAGCTCCAGCGCCATCAAGCTGGTCGAGCTCAGCAGCGCCGGCCGCGGCCCGCAACTGGAGCGCTACGTTGTCGAGCCGCTGCCCAAGGACGCGGTGGTGGAAGGCAATATCCAGAACATGGAAGCCGTCGCCGAGGCCATCCGCCACGCCCGCCGCCATCTCGGCTCGTCCTGCAAGCGGGTGGCCATCGCCCTGCCCACCGCGATGGCGATCTACAAGAAAATCCTGGTGCCGGCGGCGCAGAACCCCGACGACCTGGCCATGCTGGTGGAAACCGAATCCAACCAGTACATCCCGTTCCCGCTGGACGAGGTCAACCTCGACTACCAGGTGCTCGGCCCGTCCGCCAACAGCGGCAATGACCTCGACGTGATGATCTGCGCCGCACGCAAGGAAAAAGTCGAGGAACGCGTGGCGGTGGCCGAAATGGCGGGACTGAAGGTCGATGTGGTCGACATTGATGCCTTCGCCATGCTGACCGCCTTCGAGCAGCTGCAACAGCAGCTGCCTGACCAGGGCATCAACCAGACCTTCGCCCTGTTCGACATCGGCGCCACCGCCATCCACTGCTCGGTGATCCGCAACGGCCAGCAGCTGTACTACCGCGAACAGGCCTTCGGCGGCAGCCAGCTCACCCGCGACATCCAGCGCCGCTACGGCTACAGCCACGAAGAATCGGAGCACGGCAAGCGCACCATGATGCTGCCGGAAGGCTACGAGAACGAGCTGCTGCGCCCGTTCGTCGATTCGCTGGCACAGGAAATTCAGCGCGCGCTGCAGTTTTTCTACACCAGCGTCAGCGTGTCGCAGTACCTGCGGGTCGACTACATCCTGCTTGCCGGCGGCTCCAGCATGCTGGCCGGACTGGACGATGCCGTGCTTGGCCGTACCCAGATCAGCACCATGATCGCCAACCCGTTTACCACCATGACGCATTCCTCGCATGTCGAGCTGAAAAACCTGCTGCTGGATGCGCCATCGTTACTGGTCGCGTGCGGACTGGCCCTGCGGAGATTCGACTGAACCATGATCCGGATCAACCTGCTCCCCCACCGCGAACTGAAAAAGGCGGCCCACCGCAAGCGCTTCCAGAACATGCTGGCCGCGGCGCTCCTCGCCGGACTGGGGCTGTCCTACGCCGGCTACAGCTGGCTGGACAGCACCCTCAGCGAACAGCAACGCCGCAACCAGCAGCTGCAGACCGCCATTGCCAAACTGGACAAGGAATTGAGCAATATCGAGACACTGCGACGCCAGCGTCTGGACATGCTGACTCGCAAGGAGCTGGTAGAGCGGCTGCAGCACAGCCGCACCGAAGCGACCCGGATCTTTGACGAGCTGATCAAGACCCTGCCGGAAGGGGTATTCATCAAGAGTTTCAAACAAACCGGCCCAGCCATTTCCGTCAGTGGCATCTCCTTGTCCAGCGCACGCATCGCCGCCCTGATGCGCAATCTGGAACAGTCCACCGTGTTCAGCACCCCGGTTCTGGTCGAAGTCAAATCGACCCTGGCCGACAACATCCGGGCCAATGACTTCAGCCTCCGTATCACTCTGCGAGGAGCCGAAACCAAGCCAGGCGACGGCAAGCCTGGCCAGAAGGGGAAACCATCATGACAATGGATGAATTTCGTCAACTCGATCTCAAGAACCTGCCGGATTTGCCAATCGGGCCGCAGATCGCCAGTCTGGTCGTCATGATCGCCGCCATCTTGGGCTTGGCCTACTACTTCGTATTTGCCGACCTGCAGGAGCAGATCGAGCGCCAGCAAGCCAAAGAAGTACAGCTAAAGGAAAGCTTTGTCGACAAGAAGCGCCAGGTCGCCAACCTTGCCGCCTTGCAACAGCAGCTGAAGGAGATCGAATCTTCCTTTAGCGCCCTGCTCAGGCAGTTGCCAACCAGAGCCGAAATGCCAACCCTGCTCACCGAAATCAACCAGGCTGGGGTTGGCCGCGGCCTGCTGTTCGAGCTGTTCCGTCCCGGCAGCGAAACCAAGGCGGCACAAATCGCCACCCTGCCGATCCAGATCCGCCTCAGCGGCAGCTATGGTGAGCTGGCGACCTTCGTCAATGACGTGGCGCAGCTGTCACGCATCGTGACCATCGGCGACATTACCCTGAGTCCGAACGGCGGCGCCAAGGAAGACCGCCTGCAGCTGCAGGCCACTGCTAAAACCTATCGTGCCCTGGAGGCCGGCGAACAGACGGCCAAGGCCGGTAAACCATGATGAAAACAGCCCGCCAATGCATCATCATCCTGCCCTGCCTGCTCGCGCTGACCGCCTGCGGCGCCGAGCCGGAAAGTATCGAACAATGGATGCAACACGCCGGCAAGGATCTGCACGGCAAGGTCGAGCCCTTGCCACCGCTGCAGCCCTATGAGCCTTACCAGTTTCAAAGCGCCCAGCTGGGCTCGCCGTTTGATCCGACACGGCTGCAGCTGGCGCGCAACAAGGTCAAGGGGCTGTTCAACAACAACCGGCCACGCGAGGTACTGGAAAACTACGAGCTGAGCCAGCTCAAGCTGACCGGCACCCTACGCATCAACAAGCAGTATTTCGGGCTGATCCAGACCCCCGACAACGGCATATACCGCGTGCGGCCCGGCAGTTTTGTCGGCCCCAACTTTGGCATCGTGCGCAAAGTCAGCGAGACCGAAGTGGTACTGGAAGAAACCGTGGAAAACATCAATGGGGAGTGGGTACAACAAGAAAACACGTTGTACCTGCTACAGCAGGAACAAGGGGCAAAACCATGAACAAGCACTACCTGAAAACACTGGCCAGCAGCCTGCTCCTGGCCGGTCTCTCCCCGGCCCTGCTCGCCGCCAATGCCATCACCGCCATCGATCTCGTCAACAACAGCCAGAACGAACCGGTGCTGGCCATCAGTTTTGCCGCGGCACCGACCACGCCGGCCAGCTTTTCCATCATCAACCCGCCGCGCATCGCCTTCGACTTCAAGGACACCAAGAACCAGACCGGCAAGAACCTGCTGCCATTCAACAGCGAACTGCTCAACGCCGCCACCATCGTCGAAAGCAGCGACCGCACGCGGCTGGTGCTCAACCTCAACAAGAGCAGCGCGCACAGCACCCGTATTGACGGCAAGCAGTTGCTGGTGAGCTTCAACGCCGCCGACAAGCCGCTCGCCGCCGACAACAGCCCGCTTGCCAGTCCCGCTGCGGCCAACCTTGGCATGGCCCGCCAGGTGGCCAATGTCGACTTCCGCCGCGGCAGCAAAGGCGAGGCACGCATCATCGTCGACCTGCCGACCAGCAACAGCCCGGTGGACATCAAGCGCGAAGGCAACAGCCTGATCGTGGACCTGGCTGGCATCAAGCTGCCGCGCCACCTCGAGCGGCGCCTGGATGTCACCGACTTTGCCACCCCGAGCAGCCGCATCGATGCCGTCAACCAGAACAGCGGCAGCCGGATTGCCATCCAGTCTGGCGGCAACTGGGAGTATTCCTCCTACCAGACCGAACGCCAACTGGTGGTCGAGATTCGCGCCGTGTCGCAGGAAGAGGCCGAGGCCAATCTGCTGGCGCAGGGCAAGACCAATTACAAAGGGCAACGCCTGTCGCTCAACTTCCAGACCGTCGACGTGCGCTCGCTGCTGCAGGTCATCGCCGAGTTCACCGGTCTGAACATCATCACCAGCGACAGCGTGACCGGCAGCCTCAGCCTGCGCCTTAACGACGTCCCCTGGGACCAGGCACTGGACCTGATCCTGACCCAGAAAAACCTGGAAAAACGCCAGGTCGGCAACGTCATCCGCATCGCGCCGCACAACGAGCTGGTCAGCATCGAACGCCAGATCGCCGAAGCCAACCGCATCAAGAAAACCTCGGAACCCCTCATCACCGAGACCTTCGCCATCCGCTATCGTGCCGCCGAAGAAATCAAGGAGGCCATCAAGGATCTGGAGCGCTTCAGTAGCGTTGCGCAGAGTGAACGGGAAAGCAACGACAGTGATACCAGTTCCAATACCCGGGCGGCAACCACCGTCAGCAAAAGCATGGCCATCATGGTCGACAGCCGCTCTAACCGGATGATCGTGCGGGCAGGCGTCTCCATGATCGAGGAAATTCGCAAGGTCATCGAGATTCTGGACGTACCGCTGCGCCAGGTGCTGATCGAGGCGCGTATCGTCGAGGCCAAGGACAACTTCCAGCGCGATCTGGGCGTGCGACTGGCCTTCCAGAAGGTCGGTGGCGATACGCTGGTTCGCGAGGCTCTTCCCGGATCAGCCACCTCGAATAGCACCCTGAAACCGATCGTTGATCTGCCTGCATCGCTTAGTGGGGCGTCCATCGCCACCATTTACCGTAGTGCAAGCAGCCTGATCGGGCTTGAGCTGTCCGCGATGCAGGCCGAGGACAATGGCAAGGTGGTGTCCAGCCCGCGCATCCTGACCGCAGACCGCACCAAGGCAACCATCACCGAAGGGACCGAGATTCCCTACCAGTCCATCGACGACAACGGCAAGTCGACCACCACCTTCAAGAAAGCGAACCTGAGTCTGTCGGTGACGCCGCAGGTGACGCCGGAGGACGACATCATCATGCAACTCAACATCACCAAGGACACGCCGAACCTGAAACTGGCGCTCGATGCCGGCCCGGCTATCGACAACAAGACGGTAGAAACCCAGGTTCGCGTCGAAAATGGCGGCACCGTCGTGATTGGCGGCATTTATGTGCAGGAAGAAAACAATGTCGAAAACAAAGTGCCTTTGCTGGCCGATATCCCTTTGCTTGGCGTCCTGTTCCGCAACAAATCCGTCACCAACAACCGCCGCGAACTGCTGATTTTCATCACGCCGCGGATTGTCGAAAACGAACTGATTGCCCGCTAAGGGCAGGCGACAGCGTGCCAACACTTCCTTTACAATGCTGGGCATGAAACTGGCAGGCAATATCTTTCTGGTTGGCTTGATGGGTGCCGGCAAAACCACGGTTGGCCGCACCCTTGCCCGCCACACCGGCAAACAATTTTTCGACTCGGATCACGAAATCGAAAAACGCACCGGTGTTCGCATCACCACCATCTTCGACATCGAGGGTGAGCAGCGCTTTCGCGAGCGGGAACGCGACACCATTGCCGAGCTGTGCGCAATGGACAACATCGTGTTGGCCACCGGTGGTGGCGCCATTCTGGCGCCGGAAAACCGGCTGGCGCTGCGCAGCCACGGTACGGTGATCTATCTGCGCGCCCAGATCGACGACATTCTGGCCCGCACCCTGCACGACAAGAGCCGCCCGCTGCTGCAGACCGGCAACCCGCGCGCCAAGCTGGAAGAGCTGTTTGCCCAGCGCGACCCGCTGTATCGCGAAGTAGCCGACCTGACCATCGACACCTCCCATCAAAACGTTAACGTGCTGATTGCCCGCCTGGAACAGCAGTTGGCCGAGATCCTGACCTGCCAAAAGTCCAACTGACCATGAAAACGCTTGATCTTGTTCTTCCCGATACCCGTTACCCCATTCACATCGGTCAGCAGTTACTCGGCAAGGTCGAGCTGATTACTCCCCACCTCAAGCAAGCCCGCGTGGCCATCGTCACAAACACCACGGTGGCGGCGCTGTATCTTGAGCCACTGCTGCGCAGCCTGGAGCAGGCCGGCATCAGCTGCCTGCCGGTGGTACTGCCGGACGGGGAGGACTTCAAGACCTGGGACACCCTGAACCAGATTTTTGACGCGCTGCTGTCGCACCGCTGCGAGCGCAGCACCACGCTGATCGCACTGGGTGGTGGCGTCATTGGCGACATGACCGGTTTTGCCGCCGCCTGTTACCAGCGCGGCGTGCCCTTCATCCAGATTCCGACCACCCTGCTGGCACAGGTCGACTCTTCCGTTGGCGGCAAGACCGCGATCAATCATCCGCAAGGCAAGAACATGATTGGTGCGTTCTACCAGCCGCAAGCGGTGATTGCCGACATGGACTTGCTGGACACACTGCCGGAACGCGAACTGTCGGCGGGCCTGGCCGAGATCATCAAATACGGCCTGCTGGGCGACGAGCAGTTTCTGGGCTGGCTGGAACAGAACATGTCCGCGCTGCGCAAGCGCAACAAGCAGGCGCTGGCCTACGCGGTGGAACACTCCTGCAAGATGAAAGCCGATATCGTGGCGCAGGACGAGAAAGAACAGGGCATGCGCGCCCTGCTCAACCTTGGCCACACCTTTGGCCACGCCATCGAGGCCGGCCTCGGCTTCGGCACCTGGCTGCACGGTGAAGCCGTCGGTGCCGGCATGCTGCTGGCGGCTGAAGCGTCACAGCAACTGGGCTGGCTGGATCAAGCGCAGGTCTCGCGGGTGGAGGCGGTACTGCAGCAGGCCGGCTTGCCAACCATCGCGCCGGCGCTGGGCACCGCACGCTGGATCGAGCTGATGGGCCATGACAAAAAAGTGGAAGGCGGCGAGATCCGTTTCGTGCTGCTGCAGTCGCTGGGCCATGCTGTTGTCGCAAAGCTGCCTGCCGCAATCCTGGAGCAAACCCTGAACAGCCGTTTTGTCGGCAGCACCCCGTAAATACCACTACGCATTTCTACGAATTGTCGCGGCCGGTAGCGCACTGCAAAATGGTCGCTCCAACAAGGAGAGATCACCATGCTGCGCCTACTTGCCGATGTCGCCAAAGCCTTTGATACCGTTGCCGACATTGCCCATCCGGGCGAGCTGATGCATCAGTTGCGCTTCGTGCCGCCACGGCAGCGCGGCATTGATCCGGTCGGCGAAGCCGAGGTGTATCTCACCTACCAGCGCTACAAACGGGCACGGCAAGTGCTGCGCCACACCATCCGGACCGAGCCGGACAACCTGCCGGCGCACATCCTGCTACTGCACACCTACTTCCTGCTGGAAAGCAGCCACGACTACTGCCAGCTGGCCGCGAAATTGCAGACCAAACTGGCGCACCGCCCGGAGTGGGCGCACATCTGCCACGTTGGCCGCAGCCTAGCGCCGGACTATCCGCTGTTCCAGCAGCACGCGCACTGAGCCGCCTCGCCGCTCCGCACGCAGAGCAAGCGGCAAACACCCGCACGTCCCACTAATCCAGCCCAGCCTGTCTGCCGCGCTACGGCTGCAAGCTGCGGACAGGCGCTCATCGCCAATTCAACATCACGCCCCCCAACCCGGTAGCGAGCCACCATCACTTGCCGCGACCTAGTGCACCAGCTCGCACTGCTCCACGCCGTCACGTCGGACACACCGCTTGATGATCCCGGTTTGCGTCAGGGAAATCACCTCCGTTTCATCCATCACTTGCAAGCGCGTGGCGCGGAGCACGTAGTAACCGTCGTCGGTGTTGCGTGGCAAGGAGCCGAATGCCAGCTGGTACTGCGCTACCCCGCCGGGTGGCGAAACCGGGGCCGGTAGCGTCGGCCAGCGCGTCGACGTCAGCTTGTAGCTGCCGTGGCGATGATAAAACTCTTCCAGAAAGATCGCATTTTCCTGCAGCAGGGCGATCGCCTGCGCCCGCTGGCTGCGCTGCACATAGCCCTGATACGCCGGCAAGGCGGCCGCCGACAGGATGCCGAGTAATGCCAGCACCAGCAGCAACTCGGGCAGGGTGAAACCGTGCCGCACTAGCATGGTAGTGCGCGGATGCGCATCGGCACCGACACCAGCAGTTGCTGGCAGCCGCCGTGCTGATCCTGCACCGTGAAGCGCACCGACTGCACGTTCTTCAGTCCGCCCCACTCCCCGACTTCGAAGCGCGGCACCGATACCAGCAGCTGTGGCGCCGCCGGTGTGGCCTTCAGCGGCAGCACCTGCAACGCCTCCTTGGAGTCGTAGAGCGCCAGCCGGCCACCCGCCCGGTCCTGGTACAGCAGCACCCCCTCGCTCCAGAGCCGCTCACCGGCGCTAAGCGGCGGGTTGGCAAAACAGCCCTGCGGATCCTGATTCAGCTTCATGTTGACGGCACAGACATGCACCGGCTGCTGCCGCAGCAGGGCATCGTTCCTGGCGCGCAACAGCAGCACGTTCAGGCGGCTGATATAAGCCTGCAGCACCCGGTCCCGCACCATGCCGCTCCACGCCGGAATGGCAAACGACAGCACGATGCCGCCGAGCAGCAGCGTCATCAATAGTTGCAATAGTGAAAAGCCACCAACCCGCGACATGTCTGCCCCCTCCTCGGCTAATCCTCAACAAATAATGCCATATGATTTTTAATTGGCATTAAAAATCAGAAGGAGGTATCGCAACAAGTTGGCCGCAGTGTGGCGCGCGGCGTCACTCCGCCTTGCGCCAGGCGCGATTGGTAATTTTGCGACGACACATGTTTAACTTATCGATCACCCGTAGCTTTTTACTAAACACCAGCATAGAATGAGCCAATACTCTAGCCAGTGCTGGGCGAGCTCATCTCCAGCAGATAAGGCAGGGCCGTCTAAAGGAGAAATTCATGAGTCCGCAAGAACTGATGCAGCGTAAAGCCAATGCCACCCCGCGCGGTGTGGGCGTGATGTGTTCTTTCTTCGCCGAGCGCGCGAAGAACGCCGAGATCTGGGACACCGAAGGCAAGCGCTACATCGACTTCGCCGGCGGCATCGGCGTACTCAATACCGGCCACCTGCATGACAAGGTGCAAGCGGCCGTTGCCGAACAGCTGAACAAGTTCAGCCACACCTGCTACCAGGTGGTGCCTTACGAGCTGTATATCGAGCTGGCAGAAAAACTGAATGCGATGACCCCTGGCAGCCATGCCAAGAAAACCGCGTTCTACACCACCGGTGCCGAAGCCGTGGAAAACGCGGTGAAGATTGCCCGCGCCGCCACCGGCCGTCCCGGCATCATCGCCTTCGGCGGTGGCTTCCACGGCCGCACGCTGATGGGCATGGCACTGACCGGCAAGGTCGCGCCGTACAAGATCGGTTTCGGCCCGTTCCCGTCCGACGTGTACCACGGCGTGTTCCCGAATGAACTGCACGGCGTGTCGGTGGCCGACTCCATCGCCAGCATCGAAAAACTGTTCAAGTACGACATCGAAGCCAGCCGCGTGGCGGCCATCATCTTCGAACCGGTACAAGGCGAAGGCGGCTTCTATTCCGCCCCGGCCGAGTGGGTGCGTGAAATCCGCCGCATCTGTGACCAGCACGGCATCCTGATGATCGCCGACGAAGTGCAGGCCGGTTTTGCCCGTACCGGCAAGTTTTTCGCCATGGACCACTACGATGTTGCCCCGGACCTGACCACGCTGGCGAAATCGCTGGCCGGCGGCTTCCCGCTGTCCGCCGTGGTCGGCAAGGCCGAGATCATGGACGCCCCGGCACCGGGCGGCCTCGGCGGCACCTACGCCGGCAGCCCGCTGGCCCTGGCCGCGGCCAAGGCGGTGATCGATGCCATCCAGGAAGAAAAACTGCTGGAACGCGCCAACAAGCTGGGCAGCCAGCTGAAGGAAGTGCTGAACGGCCTGAAGGCCGACATCCCGCAGATCGCCGATGTACGCGGCCTCGGCGCGATGATCGCGGTGGAATTCAACAAGGCTGGCAGTCACGAGCCGGATGCTGACTTCACCAAGAAGGTACAGACCAAGGCACTGGAAGCCGGCCTGATCCTGCTGACTTGCGGCGTATACGGTAACGTGGTGCGCTTCCTGTTCCCGCTGACCATCGAAGACGCTATCTTCGATGAAGCGCTGCAGAAACTGGTTGCCGCCATCAAGGCCTGATCGCACTCGTTGAAATAGCCTGCGGCCAACCTTGCGACACGCAACGTTGGCCGCATCGCCTACAAGGACACCACACCATGCTGAACCTGAAAGACCCGTCGCTGCTACGCCAGCAGTGCTATATCAACGGCGAGTGGCTGGATGCCGACAACGGCCAGACCATCGCGGTAAGCAACCCGGCCACCGGCGAAATCATCGCCCACGTACCGAAAATGGGCCGTGCCGAAGCCGAACGCGCGGTGGCCGGTGCCGCCGAAGCCTTCAAGAGCTGGAAGAAGAAATCGGCCAAGGAACGCGCCACCACCCTGCGCAAGTGGTTCGACCTGATGATGGCCAACCAGGACGACCTGGCGGTGATCCTGACCTCGGAACAGGGCAAGCCGCTGGCGGAAGCCAAGGGCGAAATCGCCTACGGCGCCAGCTACATCGAGTGGTACGCCGAAGAAGGCAAGCGCATCTACGGCGACACCATCCCGTCCACCGGTGCCGACAAGCGCATCCTGGTGAGCAAGGAGCCGATCGGCGTCACCGCCGCGATCACGCCGTGGAACTTCCCCAACGCGATGATCACCCGCAAGGCCGCCCCGGCACTGGCCGCCGGCTGCCCGATGGTGGTACGCCCGGCCAGCCAGACCCCGCTGTCGGCACTGGCGATCGCGGTGCTGGCCGAACGTGCCGGCATTCCGGCCGGCGTGTTCTCGGTACTGACCGGCGGCTCCACCGAAATCGGCGGCGTGCTCACCGGCAGCGACACGGTGAAGAAATTCTCCTTCACCGGCTCCACCGAGGTTGGCCGCAAGCTAATCAGCCAGTGTGCCGAAACGGTGAAAAAGGTGTCGATGGAACTGGGCGGCAACGCGCCGTTCATCGTGTTTGACGACGCCGATCTCGACGCCGCCGTCGAGGGCGCGATGATCTCCAAGTACCGCAACGCCGGCCAGACCTGCGTCTGCGCCAACCGCATCCTGGTGCAGGACGGCGTGTACGACGCCTTCGCCGAGAAATTCGCCGCCGCGGTGGCCAAGCTCAACGTCGGTAACGGCCTGGAAGCCGGCATCACCCAAGGTCCGATGATCGACCAGAACGCGGTGAGCAAGGTGGAAGAGCACATCGCCGACGCGCTGGCCAAGGGCGGCACGCTGGTGACCGGTGGCAAGCGCCATGCGCTGGGTCACAGCTTCTTCGAACCGACGGTGATCACCGGCGTGACGCCGGCGATGAAGGTCGCCAGGGAAGAGACCTTCGGCCCACTGGCACCGGTGTTCCGCTTCAAGACCGAAGCCGAAGCAATCCAGATGGCCAACGATACCGAGTTCGGCCTGGCGTCCTACTTCTACGCCCGCGACATCGGCCGCATCTTCCGCGTGTCCGAAGGCCTGGAGTACGGCATGGTCGCCGTCAACAGCGGCATCCTGTCCAACGAGGCGGCACCGTTCGGCGGCGTGAAGCAGTCCGGCCTCGGCCGCGAAGGCTCCAAGTACGGCATCGAAGACTACCTCGAAATCAAGTACGTGCTGCTGGGCGGCATCGACCAGTAAGGCGTAAACGGGCTGGCCGCTTGCGGCCAACCTTGTGCACAACAAAGCCGGTGTCCGTGACACCGGCTTTGTCATTGGTGCGCCGCAAACCCGCGGCGCCGGCGTCAGAGCTTGCCGGCGTGCAGCACCAGACAGTTACGGCCGCGCTGCTTGGCCTGGTAGCAGCCGTCGTCGGCACGGGACAGTACCGGCTGCGCCCGCTCGTCCTGCGGCTGGATCATGGTCACGCCGATGCTGGCGCTGATGCGGAACGCGCGCTCGCCCAGGTAGACGATGTGGGCGTCGATCGCCTGCAGCAGCTCGCGCAGCATGCGCTCGGCGACTTCCAGCTCGCAGTGGCACAGCAGGATGGCGAACTCGTCGCCGCCGAGGCGGGCGACGATGTCGCTGCTGCGCACCTGCTGCTGCATGATGCGCGCCACATCCTGCAACAGCAGGTCGCCGCCCTGCTGGCCGGCGCTGTCGTTGACCGCCTTGAAGTGGTCGAGATCGATCATCGCCAGCACGTGCGGCTGGTAGTGCACGCGGTTGTCGTCGAGCACCTCGCCCAGCGCGGCAAGGAAACCGCGGCGGTTGCGCAACCCGGTCAGCACGTCGTGGCTGGCCTCCCAGCGCTGCTGCTGCATGCGCTGCTGCCGCTCGCCGTCGTCGCGCAGCACCACCACCTTGTAACCCTGCAGCGCGCCGCTGCCGGCCATCACCGACAGCGTCAGCAGCACCGGCTGCACCCGCATGTCGCGGCTGAGCAGATCCAGCGCCAGCGTCTTGCCGGCGGCGTCGCGCTCGATGTCGCGCAGCGGCACCGCCAGTCCGGTCTCCGGGCTGACCAGATTCATGAACACGCCCAGCAGGCGGCCAAGCACATCCGAGGCCGGCACCCCGAACAGCGCCAGTGCCGGCGGGTTGGCGTACTCCACCTCGTCCATGCGGTTGGTCAGCACCACCGCGTCGCTGATCGAGCCCAGCAGCAGCAGGCTGCGCTCGCGCTCGGCCTGCAGGTGGCCGCGCGCCTCCTCGCGGGCGCTGACGTCGCTGACCAGGCCGAGGAAGCGGCGTTCGCCGCCGCTGGTGGCCAGCTCGCTGAAGCGCAGCTCCACCATCACCCGGCAGCCGTCGCGATGCCGCAGCCGGCACAGCAGCTCGAAGCCGCTGCCGGTGGCCAGCAATTGCTGCCACTGCCCAGCCACCTGCGGCAGGCTGTCTGGGTGGATCTCGTCCAGCCAGTGGCGGCCGAGCCAGTTGCCGATCTCCGCCGCCGGCAAGCCGGCGACACGCATGCTGGCCGGATTGAGCGATTGCAGGCGCGCCTGCGCATCCACCACCAGCACCCCCATCGGCGACACCTCGTTCAGGGTGCTGAACAGGGCGTCGCGCGCGGCGAGCTGCTGCTCGCAGTCGGCGCGGCGACGGCTGGCGGCCGCCACCTCGTGCGCGATGCGCTGCAGCTCACTGCAGCCCAGCGCCACTGTCGTGGCGTACGGGTCACGCTGCAGTACCGTGAGCTGGTTCTGCAACCGGCCCAGCGGCCGCAGCAGGCGGCGCATGCCCCACCACGCCAGCGGCAGCGACAGCAGCAGCGCGACCAGCAGCAGCAACAGGTAGTGACCACCCAGCACGCGCGCTGGCTGCATCACCTCGTGCAGCGGCAGCACCACCCCGAGCAGCCACGGCACATTGCGCAGCCGCTGGTAGACCTGTAGCGCCGGCACGCCATGGCTGTCGCCCACCGCGGCCTGGCCAGCGGCGCCGCCGAGGGCACGCTGCAGCAACGGTTCGGCCGTCGCCACCGGCATGCTGTCGCCGGCATCGGCGTGCAGGATGGCGAGCTGGCTGCGTACACTATGGATGGTCAGGAAACCGCCCTGCCCGATGGCGATGTTTTTCAGTTCGCCGAAGAACTCCGGCGAATACAATTCCAGGCTGCCGCCGAGCACCCCGGCGAGCTGGCCCTCGGCGCTGAACACCGGGGCGGTGAACACGATCACGGTGCGCTTCAGCCCGCCACTCATCGGCACCGGCTCCGACACCTGCGGCCGCAGGGAGTCGCGGGTGGCACGGAAGTAGTCCTGATCGGCGACATTGAGGCCGAGCCGTCCCGGCAACCCTGGATAGTCGGCGATGACGTTGCCCTTGCGGTCGTACAGCAGCACGCTGTTGAACATGCCTTTCAGGTAGCGGAAGCGGGCAATCAGCTCTGCACCCTGCTGCTCGAACTGCTCTGGCGCCAGCTGCAAGTTGGCCGCAGCTTGCTCCAGCAGCACCTGCCGCGTGCGCACGCGGTCGTCGACATCGGCGGCCAACCTTGCGGCCAAGGCTTCCAGGCTGCGCGCCTGCACCTCGCGCAGCGCGCTGCGGCTCTGCACATAGGCACTGCCGCCGGCCAGCAGCAGCAGCAGCGCCAGGAACAGGCCGCCCAGCACCAGCAGGCGCAGGCGCAGCGTCGACAACAGCACACTCTTGAACATGACCCGGCTCGATACCCCTCGGCAACGGTTGGCGATGGCAGGCGGCGGCGCCGCTCAATGCAGCTTCGGCGCGTGCTCGGTGACCGGAATCCCGGCCTGCTGCAGGCAGGACTGCAGGTCCTGCCACACCAGGCTGCGATCTGGGCTCAGGTCCGGCGTCAGCAGCCACGGTGTATGGGCCAGCAGCTGTTGCGAGCCGCCCAGCAGGCGCACATCGTAGGCCTGGTGTTCCGGCTGGTATTCCGCCTCGGCGTGCAGCCCGTCCGGCAGTTCACTACCGGAGAGCACCGCCATGGTCAGCGCGAAACGCTTGCGGTTGTAGGCGGCGGTACCGGCGGCCAGCGCCTCCCACCACGGCAGCGGCATGAACAGCTCGGCCTCGCCGTACACCATTTCCGCCGACAGCGCCTGCTGCACCAGCGGCATGGTGGCGTCCAGCGCCTCGCGCGCGTGGCGACGCACCTGCGCCAGCGGCAACTTGCCACGCTCGACGATGAAAGGCAGCCACGCCAGCACCAGCTGCGGCTCGTTGACGGTGGAGGCGGCCTCGAAACTGGCGCGCGAGGCGGCGACATCGTGCAGCGCCAGGTCGCAACCGGCGTCCATGGTCGGCGCCAGATGCACCAGCGACTGGCAGCTGCGCTCGGCCAGGCTGTCGACGGTGAAGATGGTCGGCGACATCCACAGGATGGTTTCCGGCGCCAGCGTCAGCGCCTCGGCCAGCTGCGGCTCCACCTGCTCCAGCAACGGAAAGTGCCACCACACCCCGCCCTGCGCCCGCGAGAACACCACCGGGAATGCCCACAGCTCGTAGGAGGCGACATTGCCGTCCGGCCGCATCACCTCGGGAAAGGCGATGGTGTCGTGGGCGCAATCCAGCAGCAGCTTGCGCGCCGGTGGCTCGGCCTGCAGCGCCAGCTGCGACTCGGTAAACACCGCCTGGTCGCCACCGGACAGCGCCTGCTGTACCAGGGCCGCCAGCTGGATGCGCTTCACCGGGTTCTGCACCGCGTCGCGACTGAGGGCGACCAGCTCGGCGATACGCGCCTGCCGCTCCGCCGGCGGCAGCGGCTCGGTCGGCACCAGGCGGAAATCACGCTCCTTCGGTGCTACCTCGCGGTCGATATAGGCTTTCTGCAGTCGCTGGTAGACCTGCATCGCCTCGTCGCAGATCTTCTGCAATTGCGCGGCGGTCGGGATCTCGCCCCAGAAGTTGAAATCGAACAGGCGGAAACCGGAGTTGGTGACGTAGTGCGTCAGGTGATGGCTTTCGTCGTACAGCACCACGCTGCGGAAGCCGTCCTGGTCGCGGCCGTCAAACGGCGTCAGGTCCATGCCCACCAGACGACAGACGAACACCGGTTCCTGGGTATGAATCACGTATTCGTAAGGTTCCAGCCCCTTCTCTTCGACGGCGTCACCAAAGATGAAACGGCTGGGAATGAATGGATCGCCCTTGATCGGGACATTGCGCGGATGGGATTTCATGCGTCTGGCGTCGATACTGCCTTGTAAAACCGCCGATTTTACTCCGACGCCAGAAGCATAGCTAACAGTTAGGCTAATTTAGTGCCAGCTGGTAACGCTGGAACACCACATCGCGCTGCCAGCCCATGCTGGCGTACAGCGCCTGTGCCGCGGCATTGTCGACGGCGGTCACCAGATCCAGCCTGACCACGCCCTGTGCCGCGGCCACGCTGGCCGCCGCCTGCAACAGCGCCCGCCCCGCGCCACTGCGTCGCGCGTGCTCGGCCACATACAGGTCGTTCAGCAACCACACCCGCGCCGCCGAAACCGAACTGAACAGCGGACAAAGCTGGGTGAAGCCCAGCAATTCACCGGCGCGCTGGTACACCAGAATGGTGGTATCGCCCTGCAGCAGCCGCTGGCGGATAAAGGCATGCGACAGCTCGGCCTCGGCATGGCGACCGTAGAACTGGCGGTAGCCGTCGAACAGGCTAGCCAGCTGCGGCAGATCCGCCAGCGTCGCCAGCCGCACGCCGTCCTGCTGTGTCTGCGCGGCCAGGCTGCGGCGGCACTCGTCCAGGCTGCGGCGCTGTTTGCCGTCGGCGTCGAAGTTGGCCGCATCCAGCCACGCTTCCAGCACGGCACGATTGGCCGGCCACTCGCTGTCCAGCAGGCTGAACCAGGCGGTGTCGCGGTTCAGCCCCCAGTTCACCCGCGCCTGACGGAAGATACCCTCGAAGGTAAAGCCCAGCCGCGGCGCGGCACGCATCGACGGCGCATTCAGCGCGTTGCATTTCCATTCGTAGCGACGGTAGCCCCAGTCGAACGCCTGCCGCATCAGCAGGTACATCGCCTCGGTGGCCGCCACGCTACGCTGCAGCAGCGGCGAGTAACGCAGCCAGCCAATTTCGATCACCCCGCCCGCCGCGTCGATGCGCAGATAGCTGCAGCTGCCGATCGCCTGGCCGCTGGCCTGATCGACGATGGCGAAAAACAGCGGGTCGCGGCTGTCTTCCATCATGCCGAACCAGTTATCCCAGTCGGCATCGCTTTGCGGGCGCAGCATCAGGTAGGCCCAGTCGCGGCCGTCCACATCCAGCTCCAGCGCCGCGCGCAGCCCGGCACCATGTTGCTGGCGGCTGAACGGCTCCACGCGGCAACTGCGCCCCTGCAGGGTGACGCGCTGCGGCGGGGTGGCACCCTGCCAGTTGTCCACCGTCACGCCCAGCGCGCGGCCGTATTGGTCGTATTTCATGCTCATGTTCAGCCTCCGCAGCCGCAATCGGCGGCCGTGTTGATGTCGCAGCTGGCACCGCCAGCCACCGTGGGGTAGCCGTCACGCTTCCACCAGTCCAGCCCGCCCTGCAGCTCCTTCACCATAAAGCCCAGCTCGGCCAGCTTCAGCGCGGTTTTGGTGGAGGCATTGCAGCCGATGCCGTCGCAGAAGGCCACCAGCAGCACGTCGCGCGGCAACTGTGCGGTGCTGGCGGCATCGATGCCGCGATGCGGCAGGCTGATGGCACCGGGCAGGGTTTCGGCAGCATAGGCCGCCGGCGAGCGGCCATCCACCAGCAGCAGCGCCTTGCCCTGCTTCTGCTGCTCCGCCACATCCCAGCTATCGATCTCGTACGCCAGTTTGGCCTGATAAAACGCGATTTGATCCATTCTGCTTCCGCTCCGTTGGTATCCCGACCACTTCATGGTAAAAACATTCACGGCCCCGTCCAAGGGCCAGTTTATGACAGTGAAGGGGAACCACTTTGCAAGCAGCATGGATCAGCGAGGCACTGGCCGCCAGCCTGGAGCGGCACAGCAAGGAAGGGCTGTCACGGCAGCTGATGCGGCTGCTGCGACAATGGATCAGCGACGGGCGCCTGGCCGGCGACACGCTGCTACCGGCCAGTCGCGAGCTGGCGGCCAGCCTCAAGGTTGGCCGCAACACGGTGCTGAACGCCTATGAACAGCTGCAGGCAGAAGGCTACCTGAGCACGCGCCACGGGGCCGGCACCTATGTCACCGACCTGTTCTGCCAGCGGCAGCAGACGCCACTGCCGGCACGACGCCTGCCCCTGGGACTGTCGGCGCGCGGCGCCAGCCTGTTCGCCAGCTGCCGCCTGCCACAGGGGCTGAGCGGTGCCTTCGCCCCGGGGGTGCCGGAGATCCGCCAGTTCCCGCATCACTGCTGGCAGCAGCTGCTGTCGCGCCACCAGCGGCAAGCTCATCCGGCCATGCTCAACTACACCGCCGACGGCGGCCTGCCGGCACTGCGCGAGGTACTGGCGGAGTACCTGCAGCTGTCGCGTTCGGTGCGCTGCCGGCCGGAACAGATCCTGATCACCCACGGCGCGCAGCAAGGGCTGGAACTGACAGCCCGGATGCTGGCCGACCCTGGCGACATCGCCTGGGTGGAAGAGCCCGGCTATGCTGGCGCCCATGCCGCGTTCCGCGGCGCCGGCCTGACGCTGCTGCCGGCACCGGTCGACGCCGAAGGTCTGGCGCCGCAGCTAGTCGCCGATCCGCGCCCGCCACGCCTGATCTACACCACACCGTCGCACCAGTATCCGTCCGGGGTGGTGATGAGCCTGTCGCGGCGACTGACCCTGCTGCAGCACGCCGAACAGGCACAGGCCTGGATCATAGAGGACGACTACGACAGCGAATTCCGCTACCGCTCGCAACCGCTGCCGGCGCTGCAGGGCATGGCACCGGACGAGCGGGTGATCTACGTCGGCACCTTCAGCAAGGTAATGTACCCCAGCCTGCGCATTGGCTATCTGGTGGTGCCGGATGCGTTGATCGACGCCTTTCGCAGCGCCAATGCCCGCCTGTACCGGGAAGGGCCGTATCCGGTGCAGGCGGCGCTGGCCGACTTTATCGCCGCCGGACACTTCGCCCGCCACGTGCGCCGCATGCGCGAACTGTATCGTGAGAGGCAACAGCTACTGCGCCAGGCACTGGCCGACTCCGCTGCCGAGCGGCTGGCTTTGTCGCCCGGCGAAGCCGGCATGCACCTGGTGGCCAGCCTGCCAGCCGGCGTGCAGGAGCAGGCACTGAGTCAGGCTGCCGCGACACAGGGCGTCTGGCTGCGGCCACTGGCGCACCACTATCTGGCGACGCCGCAGCAGCAAGGCCTGGTACTGGGCTACGCCGGCGTCGACCAGCAGGCGATCCGGCATGGCACACAGGTACTGGCCAGCCTGCTTCAGGAACAAGGGAAAAAATGATGAACAAGCCGCCACTTCTGGTCAGCGCCTGCCTGCTGGGACAACCGGTACGGTATGACGGCCACGGCAAGGCCATGCCATCACCGCTGCTATTCGAATTGGCCCGTCGCTATCAGCTGCTCAGCATCTGCCCGGAGTGCCAGGGCGGCTTGCCGACGCCACGTCCAGCGGCCGAAATCAGTGGCGGTGACGGTGGTGACGTACTCGACGGCCGCGCCCGCGTTATCACACAGACAGGGCAGGATGTCAGCCGCGCCTTCATCGACGGCGCGCGACAGGCTCTCGACAGCGCCATCCGCCACGGCTGCCGGCAGGCACTGCTCAAGGCCAATAGCCCGTCCTGCGGCAACCGGCAGATCCATAGCGGCCGCTTCGACCAACAGTTACAGCCCGGCAGCGGCGTGACGGCTGCCCTGCTGCAAGGGCACGGCATTAGCGTATTCAATGAGAACGAGATGGACAGGCTGCTGCTCACCAAGCCGCAACCATAGCGGCCGACAAGCGCGGCCTGGCTCCGACAGGCGGTTGCGGTGCGACAGCTAGCACGCAGCTCAGGCGGATTCCCCCTAACCCCAAGAGGAGGCTTGGCAGGTAAAGCTCATCACGAGCAATCAAAGGGCTGGACCTCGCCAAGGGACTGTTCAACCGCTGAACGCGGTGACGGCGTTCAGTCGACCAGGCCATCAAGGTTGGCCGCAGCGGCGTTGTGCAGGCCTCGGCCACGCGCATCGCGGGCGACCCCGTTGGATCAGCTGTATGAGAAGACGGGAGATTGAATGGTGGCAGCAACGTTTGCTGCGTCTGCCGCACACAAAGCACAAAGCCCAGCTTGATGTCTCAAGCTGGGCTTTGTTTAAGGGGCGTCTGGCGGTGTCCTAC
>NZ_JANFNU010000010.1:0-123481 GCF_024437575.1 Vogesella sp. AC12 | reverse complement strand
GTCCCTATAGTTTAGCGGTTAGAACACTGCCCTTTCACGGCGGCGGCCGGGGTTCGATTCCCCGTGGGGACGCCAGATTCAGCAAAAACACCACCTTCGGGTGGTGTTTTTGTTTCTGCCTCGATATTCCCGCCTTGCCATTGTTTTTGCTCTCGATATCGCATATTGATATATAAAATCAGTCTTTCTGGCCGCGTCCGCGCTCCGGTACAGTTCAACTGTCGGAATCCCCGGCACGGCAGAGATGCTGCCGACGATGCCAACAGCCAGAGAATTGAGCGCAAAGATGAATATCAGTCAGGAGAGGCTGACTCACCTCAAGCAACTTGAAGCCGAGTCCATCCACATCATCCGTGAAGTCGCCGCCGAGTTTGACAACCCGGTGATGCTGTACTCCATCGGCAAGGATTCGGCGGTGATGCTGCATTTGGCACAAAAGGCCTTTGCCCCCGGCCGGCCGCCGTTCCCGCTGATGCACGTGGATACCACCTGGAAATTCCAGGACATGATCGCGCTGCGCGACAAGCAGGCGAAGGAATACGGCTGGGACCTGATCGTCCACGTCAACCAGGAAGGCGTCGACGCCAACATCAACCCGTTCACCGCCGGCAGTGCCAAACACACCGACGTGATGAAGACCGAAGGCCTGAAGCAGGCGCTGAACAAGTACAAGTTCGACGCCGCCTTCGGTGGCGCCCGCCGCGACGAGGAAAAATCGCGTGCCAAGGAGCGCGTGTACTCCTTCCGCGACAAGAACCACCGCTGGGACCCAAAAAGCCAGCGGCCGGAACTGTGGAACATCTACAACGCCAAGATCAACAAGGGCGAGTCGATCCGTGTGTTCCCGCTGTCGAACTGGACCGAGCTGGACATCTGGCAGTACATCTTCCTCGAGAACATCGAGATCGTGCCGCTGTACTTTGCCGCCGAGCGCAAGGTGATCGAGCGTGACGGCACGCTGATCATGATCGACGACGACCGCATCCTGCAGTACCTCAGCGACGAGGAAAAAGCGAAGATCGAGACCAAGAAGGTCCGTTTCCGCACCCTCGGCTGTTACCCGCTGACCGGGGCGGTGGAATCGGAAGCCACCACGCTGGCGGAAGTGATCCAGGAAATGCTGCTGACCAAGACCTCCGAACGCCAGGGTCGCGTGATCGATCACGACTCGTCCGGCTCGATGGAGAAGAAGAAGATGGAAGGCTACTTCTAAGCTAAGCCGCCGTTTCTTTCCCTACCGAATGTTCAAAGGTTGGCCGCATGCGGCCAACCTTGCTGATGCAAGGCACGACGCTCATGGCACACCAATCCGACCTGATCGCCAGCGACATCCTGGCGTACCTGAAGCAACACGAAAACAAGGACCTGCTGCGCTTCATCACCTGCGGCAACGTCGACGACGGCAAATCGACACTGATCGGCCGCCTGCTGCACGACTCCAAGCTGATCTTCGAAGACCAGCTGGCGGCGATCCAGCGCGACTCGAAAAAGTACAACACCACCGATGAAGAGATCGACCTCGCGCTGCTGGTCGACGGCCTGCAGGCCGAGCGCGAACAGGGCATCACCATCGATGTCGCCTACCGCTACTTCAGCACCGACCGCCGCAAGTTCATCATCGCCGACTGCCCCGGCCACGAGCAGTACACCCGCAACATGGCCACCGGCGCCTCGACCTGCAACCTGGCGGTGATCCTGATCGACGCCCGCTACGGCGTGCAGACGCAGACCCGCCGCCACAGCTACATCGTCAGCCTGCTGGGCATCAAGCACGTGGTGGTGGCCATCAACAAGATGGACCTGCTCGATTTCGACGAGGCGGTGTTCAATCGCATCCGCGACGAATACCTCGCCTTTGCGGCCAACCTCGACATCGCCGACATCCGCTTCGTGCCGATCTCGGCGCTGCGCGGCGACAACGTGGTCACTGCCAGCGAGCGCACACCGTGGTATGACGGCCAGACGCTAATGGGCATTCTCGACAGCGTCGAGATCGACCACGACGTGGCGCAGAGCGCCTTCCGCCTGCCGGTGCAGTACGTGAACCGCCCGAACCTGGACTTCCGCGGCTTCTGCGGCACCGTCGCCAGCGGCGAGATCCGCCCCGGCGACCGCATCGTCGCGCTGCCGTCCGGCAAACAGAGCACGGTGGAAAACGTGGTCGTGTACGAGGGCAAGCTCGACGTGGCGCGCAGCGGCCAGGCCATTACCCTGACGCTGGCCGACGAGATCGACATCTCGCGCGGCGACATGATCGTGCGCGCCGACGAAACGGCACCGACGGTGAGCCAGGCGATCGAGGCCCACCTGGTGTGGATGGACGAAAACCCGCTGGTGGTGGGCAAGGACTACGGCTTCAAGCTGGCCGGCAAGAACGTTACCGGCCGCGTCGAGCGCATCGTGCACCGCGTGGACGTGAACACGCTGGACGCCTTCGAAGCGGAAAAGCTGCAGCTGAACGAGATCGCACTGGTGCGCATCGTGTTCACCGCACCGGTGGTGTTTGACGCCTACAAAGACTGCCGCGCCACCGGCAGCTTCATCGTCATCGACCGCCTGTCCAACGGCACCGCCGGTGCCGGCATGATCCGTAGCGCGGTGGCGGTGGACAGCGCCAGCCAGGACCAGAGCGACCTCGCCCGCCTGCGCGCGTTCGAGATCGAGTTCAACGCGCTGGTGCGCAAGCACTTCCCGCACTGGGAAGCCAAAGACGTCAGCAAGCTGTTCGGTTAATCCTGCGGCGGCACCACCCCACAACGACCAGCCATCCGGCTGGTCGTTTTGTTTTGTGCGCGGCACACCGGGGGCAGGGCAGTTCCCGATGGCGCGGCGACGGATGCGGCGGTTACAATTGCCGCCTTCCGGTCGCCTCGAACGAGTCATAACAATCAAGGGTGCGCGCACTCGCCGGAAGCGCAGCGCCCCCTGCCCAACCCAGAGTCGAACATGTCCCTACCCCGCTTGCTACGTCCTGTGCTGCCGCTGGCACTGACGCTGCTGCCGTCGCTGGCCCACGCCAGCGTCAATGGCGCAGAACTGTCCATGCTGTGGGCCGTGCCCTTTGCCGGCCTGCTGTTAAGCATTGCCCTGATGCCGCTGCTGGCCCCCGCCATCTGGCACCACCATTTCGGCAAGATCGCCGCCGGCTGGGCGCTGGCCTTCGTGCTGCCGTTTGCGGCCAACCATGGCCTGGCCGGCGTCAGCCACGACATCCTGCACACCATGGTGCTGGAGTACGTGCCGTTCATCATCCTGCTGGTGGCGCTGTTCACCGTCGCCGGCGGCATCTACATCAACGGCAACCTGCACGGCTCGCCGCTGCTCAACAGCGGCGTGCTGGCCACCGGCACCGTGCTGGCCAGCTTCACCGGCACCACCGGCGCCTCGATGCTGCTGATCCGCCCGCTGTTGCGCGCCAACGACAACCGCCGCTACAAGACCCACGTGTTCGTGTTCTTCATCTTCCTGGTCGCCAATATCGGCGGCTCGCTGACGCCGCTGGGCGATCCGCCGCTGTTCCTCGGCTTCCTCAAGGGCGTCGGCTTCGGCTGGACCATCGAGCACATGCTGGCGCCGATGTTCAGCGCCAGCCTGATCCTGCTGCTGGTGTTCTTCGTGCTGGACAGTTACTTCTACCGCAAGGAAAGCGCGCAGACGCTGGCGCGCGACCCGACCCCGGACAGCCCGCTGCGCATCGAGGGCAAGCTCAACTTCCTGCTGCTGGGCGGCGTGGTGGTGGCGGTGCTGCTGTCCGGCGTGTGGCAGCCGGGCGTGGTGTGGCAGGTGTACGGCCTCGACATCGAGCTGCAGAACGTGGTGCGTGACCTGCTGCTGCTGGCGATGGCAGGGCTGTCGCTGAAGCTGACGCCGCGCCACTGCCGCGAGGCCAACGCCTTCAACTGGGCGCCGATGCTGGAAGTGGCCAAGCTGTTCGCCGGAATCTTCATCAGCATGATCCCGGTGCTGGCGATGCTGAAGGCCGGCCCGGACGGCGCCTTCGCCGGCCTGGTGCGCATGGTGACCGCCCCCGACGGCACCCCGGTCAATGTCGCCTACTTCTGGCTCACCGGTGCGCTGTCCAGCTTCCTCGACAATGCGCCGACCTATCTGGTCTTCTTCAACCTCGCCGGCGGCGACGCACAGCAGCTGATGGGCGCCGGCGCCAACACCCTGCTGGCGATCTCGATGGGCGCGGTGTTCATGGGCGCCAACAGCTATATCGGCAACGCCCCCAACTTCATGGTGAAGGCAATCGCGGAAGAGCGCGGCGTGGTGATGCCGAGCTTCTTCGGCTACATCGGCTGGGCCTGCGCCTTCCTGATCCCGACCTTCCTGCTGCTCACCGTGCTGTTCTTCTGATAGCGCCCCTGCGGCCAACCTTGCGCAAGGTTGGCCGCCAACAAAAAAGCCGCCCGAGGGGCGGCTTTTTCATGCGGCGGCGTTCACAGCCGGTAACTGCTCACCGTCATCAGCTTGGCGGACAGCTTCATCATGCCCTTCACCGGCGGCGGCAGCTTGGCCGCGCCCAGCTGCTGTGCCATGTCGGCGTGTTTCAGCTCGTCATCGCGCATCTGGCTGACGATGGCGCGGCTCTTGTCGTCCTGCGCCGGCAGCTCGCTGAGATGGCTGTCGAGATGGGCGCCGACCTGGTGCTCGGTCTCCTGCAGGAAGCCGAGGTTCCACTTGTCGCCGAGCAGGCCGGCGGTGACGCCGATCGCCAGCGAGCCGGTGTACCACAGCGGGTTGAACAGGCTGGGACGGCCGCCCAGTTCGCGGATACGGCGCTCGGTCCACGCCAGATGCTCCACCTCCTCGAACGCGGCATGGCGCAGCGCCTCACGTGCCGCCGGATCGCGAGCGGTCAGCGCCTGGCCCTGGTACAGCGCCTGCGCGCACACCTCGCCGCAGTGGTTGACACGCATCAGTCCCAGCGCGTGGCGTTTGTCCGCGGCGGACAGCTCCGCCTCGGCGACATCGCGGTCGGGGTGCGGGCGCGCGCTACTGGCTGGCGCAAACAGGGTGCGCAGGCCGCGGTCGAATTCGGAAATCAGGTTATCTAGCATCATGTGCGGTTATGGCCTTCATCAATAGACGCGATTATACCTCGGCTGGGCTGCTGGTATAATCACCGGGTTTATTCCTGACGACTCAACCGGAAAAGGACTTTCACGCATGAATATCGACCTCATCAGCCCGGGCAAGAACATGCCGAACGACGTTAACGTCGTCATCGAGATCACCGCCAACAGCGCCCCGATCAAGTACGAATTCGACAAGGAAAGCGGCGCGCTGTGCGTGGACCGTTTCATGGGCACCTCGATGTTCTACCCGGCCAACTACGGTTTCGTGCCGCAGACCATCGCCGGTGACGGCGACCCGGTCGACGTGCTGGTGGTGACCCCGTTCCCGCTGCCGCCGGGCGTACTGATCCGCGTGCGCATGCTGGGCCTGATCAAGATGGAAGACGACGGCGGTGTCGACGCCAAGCTGATCGCGGTGCCGGTGGAAAAACTGTGCCCGATGTACAAGGACATCCAGAAGCTGGAAGACCTGCCGCAGCTACTGCGCGACCAGATGGTGCACTTCTTCGAGCACTACAAGGACCTGGAAAAAGGCAAATGGGTCAAAATCCAGGGTTGGGGTACACTGGAAGATGCCACCCGCGAACTGGAAGAAGGCATCGAGCGCGCCAAGCAGGGTTGATCCCGTGATGGCCGACACAGCCGGTGGCACGCGCCACCGGCTTTTTTTATCCTGCTTTCAGGCTGCCCCACCATGACCCGACTCTCCCTCGACGCCCTGCTGGTACTGGACGCCATCGA
This sequence comes from Vogesella sp. AC12, assembly GCF_024437575.1. Taxonomy (NCBI): domain Bacteria; kingdom Pseudomonadati; phylum Pseudomonadota; class Betaproteobacteria; order Neisseriales; family Chromobacteriaceae; genus Vogesella; species Vogesella sp. AC12. The sequence goes on along the minus strand of NZ_JANFNU010000010.1, from coordinate 117,659 downwards.
CCGCCGCGGCAGTTTTGCCGCCGCCGCCGAGGCGCTGTTCCGTGTGCCGTCCGCCATCACCTACAGCGTGCAGAAGCTGGAACAGGATCTGGGCGTGATGCTGTTCGACCGCAGCGGCCACAAGGCCAAGCTGACCTCGGCCGGGCAGCTGCTGCTGCAGGAAGGGCGCGCGCTGCTGGATTCGGCGGCGATGCTGGAACAGCGGGTGAAGACCCACGCCACCGGCTGGGAGGGCGAGCTGCGCATCGCCATTTCCGAGCTGCTGCCGTTCGCGCGCGTGATCCAGCTGGTGCGCGAATTCAACGAGCTCGGCGCGCAGACCGAACTGCGCCTGACGCGCGAGAACTTTGGCGGCATGTGGGATGCGCTGATCGACGGCCGCGCCGACCTCACCATCGGGGCGCCGGACATGCCGGTACAGGGCAACCTGTACTGCCGCGAGATGGGCCACGCCGCCTTCGGCTTTTGCGTCGCACCGTCGCACCCGCTGGCACAGGCGGCGGAGCCGATCCCGGCACACGAGTTGCGCAAGCACCGCATCATCGTGCTGGCCGACAGCTCGCGCACGCTGACGCCGCGCAGCGCCTCGATCCAGGAAGGCCAGGCGCGGCTAACGGTGTCCAGCCTCGACGACAAGATCAATATGCAGTGCGCCGGCCTCGGTATTGGTTTTTTGCCACTGCAGCATGTACAAAAACCGCTGGCCGACGGCCGTTTGCTGCTCAAGGCAGTGGAAGACGCGCGCGATCCCGTGCCACTATATTACGCATGGCAAACCAAGGAACCGGGGCAGGCAATGGCCTGGTTCCTGCAGCGTTTGCGCGACTTTGACTGGCAACTACTGTAAACACCGGATGGAACTGCCCGCCTCTCCCGCCACCACCCTCGACGCGTTGCAACAGCGGCTGGCCGACTGCGGCCTGCAGCCGGCGGCCAGTCGCCACGGCACGGCGCTGTGCTGGCAGGGCTTGCGTCTGGGTGGCAGCGACAGCGCGGATATCGACGTCGAACTGGCGGTCACGCCGCACCCGGCGGCGCGGCAGTACGGTTTCATGCTGTTCGTCGGCTGCACCCCGGCCTTGCGCGAGCAGGCACGGCCGCTGCTGGACGCCCTCGCTCCGGCCGCCGGCGCCTGGCTGTGGTGCGGCCCGCGCGGTGCCGGCCGCTTCTGCCAGCGCGTGTTTGACGCCTTTCTCTACATCAACGGCCCGCTGCTGCGCGAGGCGATGCAGCACGGCCAGACACAGCCGGACTGGGCGGCGTTCTTTGCCAGCCAGCTGCAGCTGGGACAGCAGCTGCTGGCGCTGGCGCAGCAATACCGCCGTGCGCAGCACGACGACAGCCAGCCGGAGCTGGGTGCGCTGCTGCAGGAGTTTGCGCGGCCACCGCTACTGCACAGCCACTACGCGCTGACGCTGGCGCGGCTGCTGGAGCTGGGTCTTGGCCAGCAGCAGCTGACGCAGGGCATCTTTGAGCAGCTACTGCGGCCGGCGCCCTGAGCCTGCCGCCCACACGCAAAAAAGCCGCCTTTGCAGGCGGCTTTGTCATCGGCGGAGGCCGGCTTACGGCTTGCTGCCACTCATGTCCTTGGACAGGAAGAAGGCATCGGAGAAGAACTCGTCTTCCGGCAGCTTGCGCTCGGCGATGAAGGACTTGTGCGCAGCCTCGACCATGATCGGTGCACCGCAGGCGTACACCTGGTAGCCGGACAGGTCGTCGAAATCGTCCAGCACCGCCTGGTGCACGAAGCCGCTGCGGCCAAGCCAGTTGTGCTCCGGCAGCGCCTCCGACACCACCGGGATGAAGGTGATGTTGGCGTTTTGCGCCTGCCACTGGCCGGCCTGCTCCGCCATATACAGGTCGTGCGGGGTGCGCGCACCCCAGTAGAACACGATCGGGCGGGTGATGCCGTGGTGGATGGCGTGCTCGATGATGCCCTTGATCGGTGCAAAGCCGGTACCGCTGGCCACCATGATGATCGGTTTGTCGGAATCCTCGCGCAGGAAGAAGGAACCCAGCGGCCCCTTGAAGCGCATGATTTCCTTTTCCTTCATGCTGTTGAACACGTACTCGGAGAAGGTACCGCCCGGCTGGTTGCGGATGTGCAGCTCGATGAAGGCGTCGTCGTGCGGCGCATTGGCGATGGAGAAGCTGCGCTTCTTGCCATCCTTCATCAGGATGTCGATGTACTGGCCGGCCATGAACTGCAGGCGCTCGGAGACCGGCAGTTTCAGTTTCAGTACCGCCACGTCGTGGATCTTCTCGATCGACTCCACGCGGCAAGGCAGGGTCTTGATCTGGATGTCGCCGATGCCGGCCAGCTCGCGCACTTCGATGGTGAGATCGCCCTGCGGCCTGGCACAGCAGAACAGCGCCATACCCTGGGCGCGGTCGGCGGCGGACAGCGCCTTTTCCTGCGCGCCACCGTGTTCTACCTCGCCGGCGACAACCTTGCCCTTGCAGGCGCCACAGGCACCGTCACGGCAGCCGTAAGGCAGGCCGACGTTCTGGCGCAAAGCTGCCTCAAGAATGGTTTCATGCGTTTCAACCGCAAAAGAATGGCCGCTCGGAAGCACCTTTACCTGACACGTCATCTTGTTCCCTTAAACTTCGCTAAAATGGCCGTCATGCGAACCCTGTTGATCATCGGCACCGGCGACATCGCCCGGCGTGCCCTGCCCCTGCTGCTGCCGCACTGGCGGATACTGGCGCTGACGCGCCGCCCGGAAACCGCCGCGCAATGGCGACAGCTGGGAGCCCAGCCAGTGCCGGGCGATCTGGATGATGCGCGCAGTCTCGAGCGCCTCGCCGGTATCGCCGACGCGGTGCTGTACACCGCACCGCCGCCGGACAGCGGCCGCATCGACCCCAGAATGCGCAAGGTGTTGTCGCGACTGGCAAAAACGCCGAGTTTACCACAGCAGCTGGTCTATATCAGCACCAGCGGCGTGTACGGCAATGCCGATGGCAAGTGGCTGGACGAGTGCGCGCCGCTGCGGCCAACGTCGCCGCGCGCGTGCCGCCGCGTCGATGCCGAGCGCGCGTTGCGCAGCTTTGCCATCGCCCACGGCAGCGCGCTGACCATCCTGCGTGCACCGGGCATCTACGCCGCCGAGCGGCTGCCGCTCACCCGCCTCGTCAACGGCACGCCGCTGATCGATGCCGCCGAGGACAGCGTCAGCAACCACATCCACGCCGACGACCTGGCGCGGCTGTGCGTCGCCGCGCTGCAACGGCCGCGCGGCGGCATCCGCGTCTACAACGCCTGCGACAGCCAGCCGCTGCCGGTCGGCGAGTGGTACGACAAGCTGGCCGATACGCTGGGCTACCCGCGCGCACCGCGGCTGCCACGCGCGGTGGTACAGCAGCAGGTGTCGCCGGGGCTGTGGTCGTTCATGGCCGAATCGCGGCGCCTCTGCAACGCGCGGCTGCTGCGCGAGCTGCCCGGCTGCCTGCGCTACCCGACGGTGGACGAGCTGCTGCGCCAGCTGTAGCGCCGCCTTGCGGCCAACCCTGGCCGCCGCCATAAAAAAGCCCGCAGTGGCGTGCGCCACTGCGGGGGATTCCGTTATCGGCTGCTGCTGCGTCAGATCGCTTCGCTGGCGTCCTCGCACGGACTGCACAGCCGGTCGCGTGCCATCGCGGCCAGCGCGTCAAGATCGTCATTGAGGTGCAGCTGCATATGGCGCAGCGCACCGCGCAGGATGGCACTGGCCAGCAGTGCCTCGTCGCACTGGAACACCTCGGCCATGGCGCGCAACTCGGCGCAGGTCTCGTGGCACAAGGGCAGCGACAGGTGGCGCACCGGCTCCACGCACAGCAACGTGCCCAGTTCCTGCCCTTCGGCGCGGTACTCTTCCAGCAGTTTTACAAAGTCATGCAGTTCATCATTCATGAGACACCTCCCGTGTCCATTGCTACGTCCGCTTTCCCCTCACACAGCATGGCACATGCTGCCGCTTTGCCAAGGTGAATCGGTGACGGAGTTGATCTGCACCAAGTGGCCGCCGGCAGCGACCCAGGCCGGGCGCTGCCGCAGTGCGTGCCGTGCCGGTGGCGCAGCCCTACCGCTGGCGGCCAAGATTCGGTAACATCGCGATCTTTTTGCAGTTTTTGAGTGACGACCATGGAAAATCCGGCCTTCAACCGCGCCATTCGCAGCTTCGTGCTGCGTCAGGGCCACCTGTCTCCTGCGCAGCAGCGCGCCATCGACGAAGGCATGCCGAAATGGGGCATCGAGTACCAGGCGGCGCAGCTCGACCTGCAGCAGGCCTTCGGCCGCGCGGCCCCGAAAATCCTGGAAATCGGCTTCGGCATGGGCGGCGCCACTGCCGAAATCGCCGCCGGCAATCCGGACAAGGACTACCTCGGCATCGAGGTGCACTCGCCGGGGGTGGGTAACCTGTTCAAGCTGATCGACGAGCAGAATCTCAGCAACCTGCGCCTGATCCGCCACGATGCGGTGGAAGTGCTGGACAACATGCTGCCGGACGGCTCGCTGGACGGCGTGCACATCTTCTTCCCCGATCCGTGGCACAAGAAGCGCCACAACAAGCGCCGCCTGATCCAGGCGCCGCTGGTGGAGAAACTGGTACGCAAGCTGAAACCGGGCGGCTACCTGCACGCCGCCACCGACTGGGAAGACTACGCCATCCAGATCATGGAAGTGTTCAGTGCCAATGCCGAGCTGGCCAACAGCGCCGACGGCTACGCGCCGCGTCCGGACTACCGCCCGCTGACCAAGTTCGAGGCGCGCGGCATCCGCCTCGGCCACGGCGTATGGGATGTGATCTTTACCCGCAAGTAAGCACCTTGCCGGCATGACACTGCGGCCAACCTTGTGCTCAAGGTTGGCCGCAGTGTTTTGTGGCGCCGCGACTCAGGCGGCGGCCTGCAGCAGCGCCTCGATGTCGCCGGCGATGTCGTGCGGCTCCGCCGCCGGCTCGTAGCGTTTCACCAGCCGCCCCTTGCGGTCGATCAGGAACTTGGTGAAGTTCCACTTCACCGGATGCGGATGCTTGCCGTCGGCGCCGGTCAGCCAGTGCCACAGCGGGCTGGCGCCCGCGCCATTGACATCACCCTTCTCGAACAGCGGGAAGCTGACGCCGAAACGGCTGACGCAGAAATCACGGATCGCGCCGGCGTCACCCGGCTCCTGGCCGCCGAACTGGTTGCAGGGAAAGCCCAGCACGCTGAAGCCCTGTCCCTGATAGGTGCTGTGCAGCTCCTGCAGGCCGGCATACTGCCGGGTGTAGCCGCATTCGCTGGCGGTGTTGACGATCAGCAGCACCTGGCCGCGGTACTGCGCCAGGGGTTGCAACAGGCCATCGCCAAGGTTGGCCGCAAAGTCCGCAATCGTGGTCATGGTGGGTCTCCATCCGTATAATGCTGCTTTTCCGAGTAAATCAGTCAACCATGATGTTCGCACCCAGCCGACAGGATGCCCGCCGTTTCTTTTTCGATACCTGGCAGAAGCAACAGGCCGGTCAGCCGCTGACCGATCTGGAGAAGCTGCTGTTCAGCGTGATCATGCTGCATCCGGAATACCACGACCTGCTCAACCGTCCGCAACAGTACGCCGAGCGCGAGTGGATGCCAGAGCAAGGCGAAACCAACCCCTTCCTGCACATGGGCATGCACCTGGCGCTGGAAGAGCAGCTGTCGATCGACCAGCCGCCCGGCATCCGCGCGCTGTACCAGCAGCTGTTGCTGCAGACCGGCAGCGAGCACGACGCGCAGCACGAGGTGCTGGACTGCCTCGGCGAGATGATCTGGCAGGCGCAGCGTTACGGCGGCGGGCCGGATGTCAACGTGTACCTGTCCTGTATCCGCGGCAAGCTGGGGCAGGATCCGGAAGACACCCCGCGCAAGAACCTGAAAGACATGGACGACTGAGAACCTGTTCACGATCTGCTGTGCGCAGGCGTACCGCGTTAAAAACGGCTTCAGAATGCTTGTTTATTCCAGTTAAACGCCGCTTCCTCAGCCGTTTTTGCCTTGTCTCGCTCTAGCTCGCGAGATCGTGAACACGTTCTGAGACCGGCCGCGCTGCCACCACCCCAAGGCCATCCGGCAACATGCCGTGATGGCCTCTTTGTTATGGCCAAGGTCGCCGCCTTTTTCAAACGGCAATTGCAGGCGGCTGCCGTTCGCGCCAGCGGCCGACGCTGGCGTCGAGCTGGTCCAGCGTCAGCAAGGTGGCACGCGGCGGCAGCCGTTTCAGGCCGCGGCAGCCGGCACCGCCGAGCCACAGCTCGACGCCGGCCGGCAGCAGCGTGTCCAGCAGCGCGACATCCGCCTGCGGACTGGTCTCGTAGGAGGCGGAAAAGGACAGCACCACCACGTCGACGCGGTGCTTCTGCGCTGCGCTGGCGATGTCGGACAGCGGCATCTGCGCGCCGAAGGCGATTGCGTCGCAGCCGGCCAGGCGCAGCAGCGCTTCCACCATCAGCAGCCCGATCAGGTGCAGCTCGCCGGGACAGGTGGTCAGCATCACCCGCGGCGACTGCTGGCCGGAAGGGATGCCGGCCAGGGTCTCGCGCAGCACGCGCTTGATCTCTTCCGAGTACAGGTGTTCCTCGTGCACACGCAGCTCGCCGCGCATCCACGCCTCGCCGACCAGCTGGTTGGCCGCCGTCAGAAAATCGCAGATGAAGTGGCGCAGGCCGAGCTCGAACAGGCGGTGGCGCAGCAGCTCGCGCACCGCCAGCGCGTCGTGGCCGCTCAGCGCGTCGATCAGGCCGGCACAGACATCCGGCACCACCCGCGCCGGGGTGTGCGCCAGCGCCAGCGCCTCCAGCTGCGCCATGCTCTGCCCGACCAGTTTGCCGGGGCGGAAGCCGAGATCCATCAGCCGCCGCACCTGCTTCAGCTTGCCGACCTGCGCCGCGTTGTACAGGCGGTCGCCGGCGGCATCGCGCGCCGGCTGCGGAAAGCCGTAGCGGCGCTCCCACATCCGCAACAGGTCCTTGGGGATGCCGGTTTCGCGTTCGACGGCGGCGATGGGCAGGCCGCCATCGCTCAGGGCAGAGTCTTCGTTCATCATTTGTACAACCTGGCGTCCCGACAAGACATCGACAAGGCCCGCATTATGCCATGCGCCGTTTGATCACACGCAGCAAGGCACCGATGAGCGGCAGTTTTTCGTACACCCCTTCCGCCGCATCCCAGTAGTCGCGGTGCGCGGCGATGCGGCCGTCGGCGGCGAGGGTCAGCAGCGTGCCGCCGTGGATCTGCTGCGTCCGGCCGAGCAGCACGAAGCTGAAATCCCAGCTGACGAAGGCCTGGTCGCCCTGCGCCACCACCGTGCCGATCACGAAGCGCGGCGCCTGCAGCCGCTGGAACATGCGCGCGTACAGCGCCTTGATCGCGGTACGGCCGTGCAGCGCCTGGAACGGATCGCGGAAAGTGGCCGACTCGGCATAGACGGCGTCGATGTCTTCCAGCGTCGCTGGCGACAGCGAGGCAAACCAGTCCAGATGGCGGGCAAGAGAGTCATTCATAGTCCGGTAATCTTGTGGGCGAGCCAGAAATACAGGCGGTAGGGCAACAGTGCGGCCAACTTCAGCGGCCACGAGAAGCGCTTCGGGAAATGGATGTCGAACTCGCCGCGGGCAAAGCCGCGCACGATCTGCTGCGCCGCCGCCTCCGGCGTCAGCAGTGCCGGCATCGCAAACTCGTTCTGCGCGGTGAGGCGGGTGGCGACAAAGCCGGGGTTGATCACGTGCACGCCGATGCCGTGGCGGTGCAGGTCGAGGTACAGCGTCTGCGCGAAGTGGTTCACCGCCGCCTTGGTGGCGCCGTACACCAGGCCGTTGGGCATGCCGCCCCAGCCGGCGACGCTGGCCACCAGCGCGATGGCGCCGCCGGACTGCGCCATCAGCTGCGGCACCAGCGCCGCGCTGCCGTACATCACCCCCAGCAGGTTGACGTCGACCATGCGCCGCGCCAGCTCCGGCGTCAGCTGCCAGGCGCGCAGCGGGGTGTAGTCGCCGGCCAGCATCACCACCAGGTCGATGCCCTGCCACTGCTGCAGCAACTGGTCGCGGCAGCGCTGCCAGTCCTCGGGGCGGGTCACGTCCAGCGGCAGCAGCCACATCCGCTCATGGCCGCTGGCGACCTCGCGCAGCGCCGCCTCGTGGCGGCCGGACAGCGCCACCCAGGCACCGAGGCGGTGCAGCTCGCGCGCCAGCGCCGCGCCGATGCCGTGGCCGGCGCCGACCAGCCATACCCGGCGGTTGTGCCAGTCCTGCAGCTTGGGGTTCAGGCTCACGGCTGCGCCCCCTTGCGGAACATCAGCGTGACTTCGCCGAGGCGCACGCCCCACTTGCTCATCACCGAGCGGTTCAGCACCGTGTGCTCGTCCAGCTGATACATCCAGTCGTCAAAACGTACCTCGTACACCGTGCCGTCCACCGGCAGGCGCAGCGTGTAGTCCCAGAACAGCGCAAAGCCTTCGCTGCGGCCGCTGGCCTGCCCCACCACGTCGCTGGCGGTGCCGCTGTAGCGGCCATCGGGCAGCTTTTGCAGCGTCCACACCCGGCGCTGTTTTTCGCCATCATCGTAAGTAAAGTGCTCGTCCAGCACGCCGCGGTCGGCCTGCCAGCTGCCGCTCATCTGCACGCTGAAGCGGCGCAGCACCTTGCCGCTGCGGTCCTGGAACATGCCCTGCGCCGTCACCGGGCCGTTGAAATACGTTTTCAGGTCAAAGCCTGGCCGCGTGCCGCGGTAGTCGTCGATGCTGGCGCTGGAACACGCCGCCAACAGCCCGCACAACGCCGCCAGCACGGCGGCTTTCAGTATCCGGATCATGTTCTTGCTCCCGAGAAGATTGCTGCCGGTGGCAGGGCCAGGCAGGCCGCCAGCTTGAACAGCGCCGGCAGGCCGGCATACAGCCACGGCAGCGCCGAGGCGTCGCCACCGGGCTGGTAGCCCAGCTGCGCCGCCAGCGGCAGTGCGAGGCCGGCGGCACAGGCCAGCGCCAGCTTGTTCATCATCGACACCGCGCCGAAGGCGGCACCGCCCTGCGCCGCGACGCGTTCGCCGAGCACGTCGGCCACCAGCGCGCAGCCAAAGGCCAGATCGGCGCCCAGCGCCGCGCCCGTCAGCAGGCACACCACCGCGAACAGCCCGCCCTGCCCCTCGCCCAGCCCCAGCACCGGCAAGAACACCAGCAGCGCCAGCAGCATGCCGCCGCGCCAGGCGGCGACGCGGCCGATGCGGTCGGCGAGGCGTACCCACAGCGGCAGCGACAGCACCGCGGCGAGGAAGTACAGCAGCAGGAACAGCCCGGCCAGCGCCGGCGTGCGCAGCAGGTCGGCGATGTAGAAATTGAGCAGCGTCGCCGGAATCGCCATCGCGGTGGCGTTGAGCAGCAGCACCAGCAGCACGCGGCGGAAGGCGGCGTCACGCCACAGCTGGCGCCAGTGCGGCGCCGTACGGCCTGTGGTCAACGGCAACGCCGCCGGCGCGCGGCGCAACAGCCACAGGCAAACCAAGCTACACAGCAACAGCAGCGCTGCCAGTACCTGCATCGCGTACTGCTGGCCGTGGCGGGCGGCCAACGTTGCCGGCAGGGCCGCCGCCAGCAGCACGCCGAGCAGCGCCCAGCCCTCGCGCCACGCCGCCACCCGCGAGCGGCCGTGCACGCTGGGCCACAGCGCCGCGCCGTAGCGCAGCAGCGCGATGCTCAGCCAGCCGTGCGCCAAGTACACCAGCAGCAGCGCGGCGGCCAGTTGCGGCAGCAGCGGCCAGTCGCGCTGCGGCATCACCAGCCAGCCAAAACCGGCTAGGCCGCCGCCGGCGGCCAGCAGCAACAGCGCGCGCGCGCGGGCCGGCGACAGGCGGTCCTGCCACAGCCCGAGCAGCGGGTCGATGGCGGTATCGAACAGCCGCGCCAGCAGCAGCACCCAGCCGAGGCTGGCCAGCGCCACGCCGAAATCGGCGGCGTACAGCGCCGGGGTGTGCACGTACAGCGGCAGCGCCACCATCGCCAGCGGCAGGCCGCCGAGGCCGCTCAGTGCCAGCTGGCGCGTGCTCAGCGCGTTCATCCGCGGCCACCCAGCAGCTGCTCGCGCACCGCCGGCGCCCGCGATGCCGGATCCAGCCAGATGCGGAAAAACAGCTGCCCGAACAGCGGGTCGTCGATGCGGTGGGTCAGGCGGCCGTTGAGCCAGAAGCGCACCACCGCGCCGTCCATGGCGCCGAGCAGCACGTCGCCCTCCTTTACGTCGGGAAAGGCGCGCCGCATGTGCTCGGCCCACGCCGCACGGACGCGCTCCGGCATGCCGTAGCGCAGCATTTCCTCGAGGCTGGTTTCCACCAGCTTGGCGCCGGCAATGCTGCGCGCGTAGCGGATCTCCAGCGCGAACGGCCGCGCCCACTGGAAGGGCTGCGCCGCCGGGGTGTACAGCGCCGAGTCGTACAGCTTGAAGCCGAACCAGCGCAGCGTGCCCTGGCCGCGCAGTTGCAAACCGTTCAGTTCTGCCGGCAGTGCCATGGCATTTCCCATCTGTGCGACAAGCAGTGCCACGCTAGCGGCGACGGATTTCCAGTTGGCAGACATCGGTGCGTCCCGCGTCGAAGCCGGCGATGCAGTAGTGCAGGTAGAACTGCCACAGGCGCACGAACGCCTGATCGAAGCCCTGGCCATACACCTGCGGCAGCGCGGCGTTGAAATCATGCAACCAGCGCCGCAGCGTCTCGGCGTAGTCGCGGCCAAAGGTGTAGCGCTCCGCCAGCTGCAGCCCGGCACCGGCGATCTCGCGGTCCAGCGCCGCCGGCGACGGCAGCATGCCGCCGGGGAAGATGAACTGCTGGATGAAGTCGGTGCCGCGCTGGTAGCGCGCGAAGTAGTCGTCGCCGATGGTGATCACCTGCACCATCGCCCGGCCGCCGGGCTTGAGGCGGTCGTGCAGGGTGCGGAAGTAGCGCGGCCACCAGCGCGCGCCGACCGCCTCCAGCATCTCGATCGACACGATGTGGTCGAACTGGCCGTCGATGTCGCGGTAATCCTGCAGCCGCAGATCGGCCTGCTGCGCCAGCCCGGCTGCGGCCAACCTTTGCTGCGCCCATTCCAGCTGCGACGGCGACAGGGTCACGCCGGTGACGTGCACACCGCGGCTGCGGATCGCGTACTCGGCAAAGCCGCCCCAGCCGCAGCCGATCTCCAGGATGCGCTGCCCCGGCTGCGCATCGAGCCGCGCCAGGATGCGTTCGTACTTGGCCTCCTGCGCTGCGGCCAACGTTTGCCCGGCCTCGCCACTGAAAATGGCGGCGGAATAGGTCATGCCCGGGTCCAGCCATAGCCGGTAGAAGTCGTTGCCGATGTCGTAGTGGGCGTGGATGTTGCGGCGGCTGCCACGGCGGGTATTGGCGCGCGTCAGGTGCTTCAGCCAGTAGCCGGCGGTGCCCAGCCAGCTGCCGTGGATCGCCTGCTCGAAGGCGGCCTCGTTGGCCAGCGCCAGCTGCAGCAGCGACGTCCAGTCCGGCGACGTCAGCCAGCCGTCACGCCAGGCCTCGGCAAGGCCGATGTCGCCGGCCAGCACGATGCGGCGCAACGCGCGCCAGTCGTAGACCTGCAGCTGTGCCTGCGGGCCGGGATGAGCGCCGCGGAACAGGTAGCTGCCGCCGTCGGGGGTGAGTAGCGTCAGCTCGCCGTACTGCAGGCGCGACAGCGCCAGCAGCAGCGGGCGTACCAGCAGCGGTACGCGCAAGGGCAGCGGGGAAGCGAGGGTACGCGAGGATGAATTCATGACAACTCTCCGGGAGAAACCGAGCTGGCCGCGTGGCCATCTTTACCGAAAAACGGGACTTTCTTGCGCCACAGCCGCAGCGCCTGCCAGTGGATGCGCGCCCACACCGCGACGGCGAGCAGGCCGGTGGCCAGCAGCAGCTGCCACAGCCGCGCCGGCGAGTACGGCACCGGCGTGCCCTGCTGGGTGGCGACGAAGTCGTTGTGCTCGTCGTCGCGGCGGTACTCGATGCGCACCGCGAAGCGGCCGTCCGCCGCGCGCAGGAAGCGGAAGCGGTAGCTGCCCTCCACCCGGAAGAACGGCGACACCTGCAGCGCCTTGCCGGTGGTCAGCAGGTCGCGGCTGCCGATGGCACGATGGTCGGGGTGGTGCAGGCAGTAGTCGTGATGCTGGCCGAAGGTGTTGCTGACCTCGACCCACACCGCACGCAGCGTGGCGGCGGCATCGAACACCAGGTAGAAGCTGACCGGGTTGAACACGTAGCCGCACAGGCTGGGCAGGGTGTGCAGCTCGATGCGCGCGATGTCGCGCACCCCGCTTGCGGCCAACCTTGCCGTCAGCCACGGCAGCAGCGGCGAGCCGTCGCGCGGGCCGTGGCGGCGGCGCTGCCAGCTCACCCCCGGCGCCAGGCGGATGCTGGCCGGCTCCGGCTGCCCCGGCAGCAGCGTCAGCGCCAGCCAGGCGTGGCGGTAGCTGAACTGGTGGCGGGTCGGCGCGCTGCGGCCGTGCCAGACGTGGCCGCGGTAGACGGTGAACGCGGTCATGGCGCGATCACCGCCGGCTGCGGTTGCAGCGGCTGCGCGGCCAGCGGCACGCTGATGTCCCACGGGATCGGCGCGCCGAGCGCCTGCGCCACCGCCATGCCGGCCTTGAGACCGTCCTCGTGGAAGCCGTAGCCGGCCCACGCGCCGGCAAACCAGGTGCGCTGGCGGCCCTGGATCGTCGCCAGCGACTGCTGCGCGGCGATGGCGACGCGGTCGAACAGCGGGTGGGCGTAGTCGAACTCCGCCAGTTTGCCCTGCGGCTCGCGGTAGGGGTTCAGCGTCACGATCACCGGGCTGCGGAACGGCAGCCCCTGCAGCTGGTTGAGCAGGTAGCTGACCATCACCGGCTGCGACGACGGCCCGCCCTCGCCCATGCGGTAATTCCACGCTGCCCACGCCTGGCGCCGCGCCGGCAGGAAGGAGGCGTCGGTGTGCAGCACCGCGCGGTTGGGCTGGTAACGCAGCTGCGACAAGAGCGCCCGTTCGCCGTCGCTGGCGTCGCCGAGCAGCGCCAGCGCCTGGTCGCTGTGGCAGGCCAGCACCAGCTGCTCGAAGTGCTCCTCGCCGTGGCGGCGGCACAGCGTCACGCCGCGCTCGTCGCGGCGTACCCGGTGCACCGGCGACGACAGCCGCACGTCGCCGATGCCGGCCACCATGCGCCGTACGTACTCGCGCGAGCCGCCCTGCACCGTCTTCCACTGCGGCCGGTCCAGTATCTGCATCAGGCCGTGGTTGGCACAGAAATCGAAGAAGGTCGAGGCCGGGAAAGCGGCCATGTCGCGGGTGGAGCTGGACCAGATCGCGGCCCCCATCGGCAGCAGATACCAGTCGCGCAGCGCCGCGCTGAAGCGGTAACGATCGAGGATCTGCCCCAGCGTCTCGCCGCTGTCGCGGCTTTCGTGCTGCAGCCGCGGCGCCAGCCGGTGCAGGCGCAGGATGTCGCCGACCATGCGCCAGAAGGTTGGCCGCAACAGGTTGCGCTTCTGCGCGAACAGCGTGGCCAGACTGCTGCCGGCCCACTCCACGTTCTCCTGCTCCAACACCACCGAAAAGGTCATCTCGCTGGCACGCACCGGCACCCCCAGCAGCGCAAACAGGCGGATCAGGTTGGGATAGGTGCGATCGTTGTGCACCAGGAAGCCGGTGTCCACCGGCGCGCGGAGGCCTTCCAGCTCAACATCGACGGTGTTGCTGTGGCCGCCGGCGTAGGCCGCAGCCTCGAACAGCACCACCTGGTGTCCGGCCCGGCTCAACAGCCAGGCCGAGGACAAGCCGGCAATGCCGGCACCCACCACCGCAATTTTCATGATGTCAGTCCTTTATCGATAGTGCGTTATCGGTCAATCACAACTGATTGTCAAATGTTTGTCCTGTACAAAAATAGAAAGTTCAACAAAAAAGCCTGACATCGTCAGGCTTTGTCCACCACATGAGCGCCGGCTCAGTCCAGCCGGTGCTGCCGTTCGCCGCGCTGCCAGGCCTCGATATTGCTGACCAGCTGCGCCGCCAGCCTGGCCATCGCCTCGCCGCTGGCCCAGCCGACGTGCGGTGTCACGATCAGGTGCGGCAGACGCGCCTTCAGCAGCGGATTGCCGTCGCGCGGCGGCTCCACCGACAGCACGTCGAAGCCGGCGCCGCCGAGCTGGCCGAATTTCAGCGCCGCCACCAGCGCCTCCTCGTCCACCAGCCCGCCGCGCGCGGTGTTGATCAGCACCGCGCCCGGCTTCATCGCCATCAGCTCCGGCTGCGCGATCAGGTTGCGGGTGTCGTCGTTCAGCGGGCAGTGCAGCGAGATCACGTCGGAGCTGGCCAGCAGCGCGTCAAACGCCACGTAGCCGTCGCGCACCGTGGCCGCGCCCTTGCGCTCGGCAAACTGCACGCGCATGCCGAAGGCCCGCGCGCGCTGCGCCATCGCCTGGCCGATGCCGCCGCTGCCGACGATGCCCAGCGTCGCGCCCTGCAGGTCGCGGATCGGCGCGCCGAAGTGGCAGAACTGCGCCGCCTGCTGCCACACCCCGGCGGCAACATCGCGCTGGTAGGCCGGCAGGTTGCGCATCAGCGCCATCATCAGCATGAAGGCGTGCTCCGCCACGGTGTCGTCGCCGTAGTGGCGGATGTTGCACACCGCGATGTCGCGCTCGCGACAGGCGGCGACATCGATGTGGTTGTAACCGGTGGCGGCGATGGCCAGCAGTTTCAGCCGCGGCAATGCGGCCAACGTGGCCGCGTCGAACGCGACCTTGTTGCTGATCACGATGTCGGCATCGGCACAGTGGGCCAGCAGTTGCTCGCGGCTGGTGGACGGATAGGCGGTGAAGCGGTGCGGGAAGGCACAAGACGGCACCGGGACAGGCAAGCTGTCCCGGTCGACAAACACGATGTGAGGATTCATGAAATGGACAGGTGCTAGCGCTCGAAGTTGATCAGGGCGCGATAGGCATGCCAGCTGGACAGCCCGATCAGGGGCATGATGAGCAACAGGCCGATGAACTGGGTAGCAAAACCGATCGCGGTCAGGACCACGATCATAGCCGCCCATACCAGCATCGTCAGCAAATTGCGATACACCGCCTGCACGCTCATCACCATCGCGGTGACGGTATCGACTTCCTTGTCCAGCATCATCGGAATGGCGCAGACGCTGAGCGCGAACACTGCCACGGCAAAGAAGAAGCCGGTGCCGAAGTAGGCAATCAGGAACGGCAGGTTCTCGGCGGTGAAGGCGGAGACCACCAGCTGCTCCAGCGACGGCACGCTACCCTGGAAGAACAGCGCGAACATCAGCAGCGAAACGCGGAACCAGCCGAACACCAGCACCGCGAGCAAGGCGGCAAACAGGGTAAAGCCCGGCATGTTGACGCGCCACGCGGTCATGCTGTGCATCAGCGTCACCCGCCCGCTACCCGGTGCCTCCAGTTGGCGCGCGATATCGTACAGGCCGATGGCGAGGAACGGACCGCCCAGCAGGAACAGCGTTGCCAGGGTAATCACGTGCTGTGGTGCGAAGTCGAAATACATGTTCAGCAAGAAGCCCATCACCACAAACACGGCGCCGTAGAACAGCGAATCCGCCGGTGCGCGCCGCAAATCCTGCCAGCCCAGGCGCAGCCACTGCAGCGGCTGATCGGGCGTCACATGCCTGACCACTATATGCTCATGAGACGGTAGATGAGTAATGTCCATTGCCATTCCCCTATGTCAGATAAAGTCGTAGGCGAAAACTGCTCCGCTTTCTCTTTATAAGCAATTGAAGGGCAAAGACAATATCAAGATTTCGACGGCGCGGTAGCGGACTGTTAAAATGCCGTTTTCGCTAATGCAGCAAAACAAGGACATCTCATGGCAGAACTGATCATCGAAGACCTGCTGGTAGGCGACGGCGCGGAAGCCGTGGCCGCTCAGGAAGTGACCGTGCACTACACCGGCTGGCTGACCGATGGCACCAAATTCGATTCCAGCAAGGATCGCTACCAGCCGTTCAGCTTCGTGCTGGGCGAAGGCTACGTGATCAAGGGCTGGGATCAGGGCGTGCAGGGCATGAAGGTCGGCGGCAAGCGCAAGCTGACCATCCCGGCCGAGCTGGGCTACGGCGCCCGCGGTGCCGGCGGCGTGATCCCGCCGCACGCCACCCTGGTATTCGAGGTCGAGCTGCTGCAGGTCGGCTGACCCCGCCTTACCCGGCAATGAATAATGCCCCGCGCTGCGGGGCATTATTCATTTGGCGATCAGGTCTTCGGCGTTGCGCCGGGCTTTCGACTCGCGCCGCTTGTGGCGCCAGTAGAAGCCGCCCAGCACCACCGCCAGCAGCGCGATGGCGATCAGGATGCCGGCCTGGCCACGGTGCACCATCTGCATCAGCCACTCGTGGTTGCGCGCACCGAAATAGCCGAGATACACCCACACCGGCACCGAGATCAGCGCGGCAAAACCGTCCATCAGCAGGAAACGCCAGTACGGGATGCGCCGTGTCAGCCCGGCGGTCAGGAAGATCGGCGAACGCAGGCCGGGCAGGAAACGGGCGACGAACAGCACCCAGTTGCCGTAACGGGCAAACTTCTCCTGTACTGCGGCAAAACGCTCCGGCGTCATCACCTTGGCAATCGGTTTGAAGCGCAGCACACGGTCGCCGTAAACGCGGCCGGCGAGGAACATCAGGCCATCGCCGAACAGCACGCCGGCCATGCCCACCGCGAACATCACGTGCACGTCGGTATAGCCCAGCCCGGAAATGATGCCGCCGGCAACCAGGGTAATATCCTCCGGAATCGGCACACCAAAACCACACACCAGCAACACGATGAATACGGCAAAGTAGCCATATCCCGTGAACAAATCGAGAAGAATCTGCAGGATATCCATGTCGGCCTGACAAGCTGTTGATCGGTCGAAGTACTTCCGGCAAGGCCAGGCGAAGCAGTTCAGAGAGCGGCTGCCATCATAGCACAGCCCCCGTGGCGCCCTGCTTGACTATGGTTAGGTCGCCACGGCAAAAACAAAGCCACCTTCGCAGGTGGCTTGCGCCGATGCCGGTACGCCGTCAGGCCGCTTCGATCGCCGCGGCGATTTGGCCGGCCCACTGCTCGGCCAGCGCCAGTTCATCCGCTTCGACCATCACGCGCACCACCGGTTCCGTACCGGACGGACGCAGCACCACGCGGCCTCGGCCGGCCAGTGCCAGCTGTGCCTCGGCGTACTTGGCGGCACTGGCGGCCTGCCAGTCCTGGCCATTGAGGCGCACATTGATCATCTTCTGCGGGAACGGCTGCCAGTCGTTGCAGATGGTGGCCAGATCGCTGTCCAGCTCGGCCAGCGCCGCCAGCACCTGCAGGCTGGAGATGATGCCGTCGCCGGTGGTGTGCTTGTCCAGGCACAGCACGTGGCCGGACGCCTCGCCGCCGACCTGCCAGCCGTTTTCGTGCAGCAGCTCCAGCACGTAGCGGTCGCCGACCTTGGCGCGATCGAAGGCGATGCCCTGCTGCTGCAAGGCCAGCTCCATCGCCAGGTTGGTCATCACCGTGCCGACCACGCCGCCGCCAAGCTGGCCGCGCGCCGCACGGGCCTTGGCGATCACGTAGATCAGCTGGTCGCCGTCGTAGACCTTGCCGTGGCGGTCGGCCATCATCAGCCGGTCGCCGTCGCCGTCCAGCGAGATGCCGAGATCGGCACCATGCTGCAGCACCGCCTGGCTGATCGCCTCGGTGTGGGTGGCACCGACACCGTCATTGATGTTGTAGCCGTTCGGCTCGCCACCGATGGTGATCACCTCGGCGCCCAGCTCGTGGAATACCTTCGGTGCGATGTGGTAGGTGGCGCCGTGCGCGCAATCGACGACCAGCTTCAGGCCCTTCAGGTTGCGCTCGTTGGGGAAGGTGCTCTTGCAGAATTCGATGTAGCGGTCGGCGGCACCGTCGATGCGTCGCGCCCGGCCCAGCTCGCGCGACGGGCTGGTCTGCATCGGCGAATCCAGCATCGCCTCGATCTCGCGCTCCAGCGCGTCGTCCAGCTTCTTGCCGCCCTCGGCGAAGAACTTGATGCCGTTATCCTGATACGGATTGTGCGACGCGGAAATCATCACCCCAGCCGACAGGCGCAGCGCGCGCGTCAGGTAGGCGATGCCCGGCGTCGGCAGCGGCCCGGTCAGCAGCACGTTGACACCGGCGGCGGTGAGGCCGGCCTGCAGCGCCGCTTCCAGCATGTAGCCGGAAATACGGGTGTCCTTGCCGATGATCACCGTCGGGTGTTCCTGCCGCTCGTGATCGACCAGCACCTTGCCGGCGGCATAGCCGAGGCGCAGCACGAAATCGGGGGTAATCGGAAACTGGCCGACTTCGCCACGCACACCATCGGTACCAAAATATTTGCGGCTCATTATTGTTCCTTCAGACTTTTATCCTGCCGATTTTACATCGCCACCAGCTTGCGGGGGCAACTGCCGCCGCAGCCGGTTTCAGCCCAGCGCCTGCCACACCTGCAGCGCCTGGTGCGTGGCCTTCACGTCGTGGACGCGGATCACCTTGGCACCGCGCTGCGCCGCCAGCAACGCCGCCGCCACGCTGGCACCGAGGCGCTGGTCCGGCTGCTGCTCGCCAGTGATGGCGCCCAGCATCGACTTGCGCGACATGCCGACCAGCAGCGGTGCGCCGGCCAGTACTTCCAGCTGCGGCAACGCACGCAGCAGGTCGAGATTGTGCTCCAGCGTCTTGCCGAAACCGAAGCCGGGATCGGCCAGCAGCCGGTCGCGGGCGATGCCGTGCGCCAGACACAGCTCGATGCGGCGGGCGAGGTAGCTGCCGACTTCCTGTACCACATCGGCGTAGTCCGGCTGCTGCTGCATGGTGTCCGGATTGCCCTGCTTGTGCATCAGGCAGATGCCGACGTTGGCCGCCGCCACCAGCGCCAGCGCACCGTCGTCCTCCAGCGCCGACACGTCGTTGATCAGGTCGACGGCACCGGCCTGCAGCGCGGCGCGCATCACCGAGGTGCGCCGGGTATCCAGCGACAGCGGCACCTGCAATGCGGCCAACCTTTCCAGTAGCGGCAGCACCCGCTGCAGCTCCTCTTCCGGGCTGACGTAGGGCGCGCCCGGTCGTGTCGACTCGCCGCCGATGTCAAGGATGTCGGCACCGTCGGCCAGCAGGCGCTCGGCGTGCGCCAGCGCCGCATCCAGCCGGTTGTAACTGCCGCCATCGGAAAAGGAATCCGGCGTCACGTTCAAAATGCCCATCAGCAGCGGGCGCTCGAGCGACAGGCTGAACCTGCCGCAGGCAAAAACCGACATAGCTTTCTCCAATGCAAAACAGGGTGTCAGCCTGGACTGACACCCTGTTGTTTACCTGACCTGCCTTACAGTTCTTGTGCCGGCGTCACCGATGGTTCTGGTGCCGGTGGTGCCGGCGGCTTGCTGTCCGGCTTGTTGAAACCGGCGCCCGGCGACGGCGGACGCGGCGTCTTGCCGGCCATGATGTCGTTGATCTGCTCGGCATCGATGGTTTCCCACTCCAGCAGCGCGGCGGTCATTGCCTCCACCTTGTCGCGGTTCTCGTCCAGCAGGCGGCGCGCCAGCGCGTACTGCTCGTCGATGATGCGGCGGATTTCCTGATCCACCTGCTGCATGGTGGCTTCCGACATGTTCTTGTGGGTCGTCACCGAACGGCCGAGGAACACCTCACCCTCGTTCTCGCCATAGACCATCGGGCCGAGACGGTCGGACATGCCGTAGCGGGTCACCATGTCGCGCGCCATCTGCGTGGCACGCTCGAAGTCGTTCGAGGCGCCGGTAGTCATCTGGTTCATGAACAGCTCTTCCGCGATGCGGCCGCCGAACAGGATGGCGATGCGGTCCATCAGGTAACCGCGGTCGTAGGCGTAGCGGTCTTCTTCCGGCAGCTGCATGGTCACCCCCAGCGCACGGCCGCGCGGGATGATGGTGACCTTGTGCACCGGATCGGACTTAGGCAGCAGCTTGGCCACTACCGCATGGCCGGACTCGTGGTAGGCGGTATTCTTTTTCTCGTCCTCAGACATCACCATCGACTTGCGCTCGGCGCCCATCATGATCTTGTCCTTGGCGGATTCGAAATCCAGCATGTCGACTAGGCGCTTGTTGCGGCGCGCGGCGAACAGCGCGGCTTCGTTGACCAGGTTGGCGAGGTCGGCACCGGAGAAGCCCGGCGTACCGCGCGCGATGATCTGCGCGTCGACGTCGGCGGCAATCGGTACCTTGCGCATGTGCACGTTCAGGATCTGTTCGCGGCCGCGGATATCCGGCAGCGGCACCACCACCTGGCGGTCGAAACGGCCGGGACGCTGCAGCGCCGGGTCCAGCACGTCCGGACGGTTGGTGGCGGCGATCACGATCACCGTCTGGTTGGTCTCGAAACCGTCCATTTCCACCAGCAGCTGGTTGAGGGTCTGTTCGCGTTCGTCGTTGCCGCCACCGAGGCCGGCGCCACGCTGGCGACCGACGGCGTCGATCTCGTCTATGAAGATGATGCACGGCGCGTTCTTCTTCGCCTGCTCGAACATGTCGCGCACGCGGGAAGCACCGACGCCGACAAACATTTCGACGAAGTCGGAACCGGAAATGCTGAAGAACGGCACCTTGGCTTCACCGGCGATGGCCTTGGCCAGCAGGGTCTTACCGGTACCCGGCGAACCGGCGAGCAGGATGCCGCGCGGAATGCGGCCACCCAGGCTCTGGTAGCGGGAAGGATCGCGCAGGTAGTCGACGATCTCCTTCACCTCTTCCTTGGCTTCATCGCAACCGGCCACGTCGGCAAAGGTCACGGTGTTGGTGTCCTGGTCCAGCATGCGCGCCTTGCTCTTGCCGAACGAGAACGCCCCCCCCTTGCCGCCGCCCTGCATCTGGCGCATGAAGAAGAACCACACCCCGATCAGCAGCAGCATCGGGAACCAGCTGATGAAAATGCTCATCAGCATCGACGGTTCCTCTTCCGGCTTGGCGGAGAAGGTCACGTTGTTCTTGATCAGCACGTCCACCATTTTCACGTCGAACGGGGCATAGGTGCTGAAACTGGAGCCGTCGGTACGCTTGCCGCGCACCCACTGGCCGCGTAGCGGATTGCCTTCAATGCTCACCGTCTGAATCTTGCCGGACTCCACATCGCTCATGAATTGCGAATACTCGACCTGATTCTGGGTTTCCTGGCGCTTGGTAAACTGGTTGAACACAGTCATCAGTACAAGACCGATGATGACCCAGATCGCGATGTTTTTTCCGATATTGTTCACAAGAGCGTGCTCCTATGTGCCCTGACTTGGTAAATGGTTTTTTCTATTGTAAACCCGGCACGTCGCACTGTCAGCGACGGTCTTTGCCCAGCAGGTAGATTTCACTGGAACGGTCGCGCGAGGCCTTGGGTTTACGCGTTACGACTTCGCCAAACAGCTCGCGCATGGCTTTCAGATAGGGCTGAAAATCACTGCCCTGGAACACTTTGACGAGAAAACTGCCGCCGGGTTTCAAATGGTCACGGACAAATTCCAGTGCCAGCTCATTCAGATGAAAGCTTCTGGCCTGGTCAATCCCGCTCATCCCTGAGATATTGGGCGCCATATCGGAAATTACAAGGTCCAGCTGCCGCCCGCCGAGCATGGTCACGAACTCCTCCAGCACCTCGTCGTCACGGAAGTCGCCCTGGATGAAGGCGACGTCGGCGATCGGGTCCATCGGCAGGATGTCGATGGCAAACACCTTGCCGTTGTCGCCGACGATACGCGCCGCCACCTGCGACCAACTGCCCGGCGCCGAGCCGAGATCGGCCAGCACGGTGCCCGGCCGGATCAGCTTGTCCTTATCGTTGATTTCCAGCAGTTTGTACGCCGCGCGTGCGCGATAGCCGTCTTTTTGGGCCATTTGCACATAGTGATCGTTGACGTGCTCACGCAGCCAGGCGTTGCTAGACTTGCTTCTTGCCATGTGGATTCCAGTAATTAATGCATGTGCCGTTTGGGGAATGACCTAAAGTTTAGTAAAATCGTTTTTTAATCTGAAACTTGAAGCCACAATGAAAATCGAACTGACCCCAGTCGAGCGCCAATATCTGAAGGGTTTGGCCCACTCGCTCAGCCCCGTCGTGATGATCGGCAACAATGGCCTGACCGAGTCGGTTATCCGTGAAATCGCCGTCAGCCTGGACGCCCACGAACTGATCAAGGTCCGCGTTCTCGGCGACGACCGCGCGGCACGCGTGGCCATGTATGACCAGATTGCAAACGATCTGGGCGCCGGTCAAGTGCAGCACATCGGCAAGCTGCTGGTGCTGTTCCGCCCGTCCGAGGCCAAGCGCATCGACCTGCCGAAAAGCAAGAAGGCACTCAAGGCACGCCCTTGAGCGTTGCCGGCTAGCGGGCGGCGGTCACGGACCGCTGCGCGCGCATGACAGACAAAAAGCGGTGGCGATGCCACCGCTTTGTCTTTGTCGGCCAAACGTGGCGCAGCTCAGTTGTCGCTGCGCAGCAGGTACACCAGCGCCATCAGGCTTTGCAGCAGGTAGATCAGGCTGGAGATGGCATGCCAGGTGGCGAAACCGCCACCGAACAGCCCTTCCGCGGCATGGTTCATCTGCAGCTTGAGGCTGGCGATGATCGGCGTCACCGCGAAGTGGTTGATCACGATGCATACCAGCATGCCCAGCAACAGCCAGAAACCGCCCTGCTTCAGGCCGCGTGCGCCGTAGCGCAGCACGTAGTCGGCGAGCAGGAAGATGCCGCACACCAGCCCGACCCAGGCGATGGCGGCAAACAGCCGCCCCGCCACCATGCCGGCGGTCACGTTATCCAGTGCCGAAAACAGGATGGGGGCCACGATGATGCCGACCACCCACATGCCGCCGATCCACAGGGTCCGGGCAATTGCACGCAATCCGTCCATTGGTCTTCCTCTTCCCGGCCGGCTTGCGGCCAACGTTACAGCACCCGCCTGGCCGCAGCCAGCCGCCGCGCTCAGATGTAGCGCACTTCCAGCACTTCGTACTCGCGGATGCCGCCCGGGGCCATCACCTCGGCCACGTCGCCTTCCACCTTGCCGATCAGCGCGCGCGCGATCGGCGAGTTGACCGACACCTTGCCCAGCTTGATGTCGGCTTCGTCATCGCCGACGATCTGGTAGGTCTTTTCTTCTTCGCTTTCCAGATCGGTGAGCAGCACGGTGGTGCCGAACACGATGCGGCCGTCGGCATCCAGCTCGGTCGGATCGATGATCTGGGCGTTGGAGATTTTGCCCTCCAGCTCGGCAATACGGCCCTCGACAAAGGCTTGGCGCTCTTTGGCGGCATCGTATTCTGCATTCTCGGATAGATCGCCTTGCGCGCGCGCTTCGGCAATGGCCTCGATCACCGACGGACGCTCAATGCTTTTCAGACGCTGCAATTCGGCCTTCAGCTGTTCGGCACCACGCACGGTCAACGGGACTTTGTTCATGACTCGGTTCTCCAAGGGCGTACGGCTGCCCTGTGATAAAAGCGCAAGCCGCCGTACGGGACGGCGGCTTTGCTGGACGTTTGATTCAGTGGTGATTGTAACGAGATTTTGCTCCGGGTTCAAAGGTTGGCCGCATGCGGCCAACCTTTGACCGTGCTTAGCCCTTCAGCTCGGCGTGCAGCTGCTGCACGCTGTAGACGTCGAAATCATCGACGTGCGACAGGCCGACGCAGACCGCCTTGGCACCGGCCAGGGTGGTGTACTGCGGCACGCGCATCTGCAGCGCGGAGCGGCGGATGGCGTGGCTGTCCTGGATCGCCTTGCGCTTCTCGTCCACGGTGTTGACCAGCACGTCGATTTCGCCGTTCTTGATCATGTCGACGATGTGCGGACGACCTTCGTTCACCTTGTTCACCACCTGCACCACGATGCCGGCGTCGGCCATCGCCTTGGCGGTACCGCGGGTGGCGCACACGCCGAAGCCCAGCTTCTGCAGTTCGCGCGCCACTTCGATGCCGCCTTCCTTGTCGCTCTCGCGCAGGGACAGGAACACCTTGCCGGTACGCGGCAGGCGGTCGCCGGCAGCCAGCTGGCCCTTGACGAAGGCTTCGGCAAAGGTGCGGCCAACGCCCATCACTTCACCGGTCGACTTCATTTCTGGCCCGAGGATGGTATCCACGCCCGGGAACTTGATGAACGGGAACACCGCTTCCTTGACCGCGTAGTACGGCGGAATCACTTCCTTGGTGAAACCCTGTTCGATCAGGCTGATGCCGGCCATGGCACGGGCGGCGATCTTGGCCAGCGGCGCACCGGTCACTTTCGACACGAACGGCACGGTACGCGACGCACGCGGGTTCACTTCCAGCACGTAGATGGTGTCTTTCTGGATCGCGAACTGCACGTTCATCAGGCCGACCACGTTCAGCGCACGCGCCATCGCTTCGGTCTGGCGGCGAATCTCGTCCTGCACCGCAGGGAACAGGCTGTACGGTGGCAGCGAGCAGGCGGAGTCACCGGAGTGGACACCGGCCTGTTCCACGTGCTGCATGATGCCGCCGATCACCACGGTGGTGCCGTCGGACACGCAGTCGACGTCGACCTCGATGGCGTCATTGAGGAAGCGGTCCAGCAGCACCGGGCTGTCGTTGGACACTTTCACCGCTTCGCGCATGTAACGTTCCAGATCGGCCGGTTCGTGCACGATTTCCATCGCGCGGCCGCCCAGTACGTAGGACGGACGCACCACCAACGGGTAGCCGATCTCTTCGGCCAGACGCATGGCGTCAACCGGGTTGCGCGCGGTGCGGTTCGGCGGCTGCTTCAGGCCGAGGTCGTTCAGCAGCTGCTGGAAGCGCTCGCGGTCTTCGGCGGCGTCGATCATGTCCGGGCTGGTGCCGATGATCGGCACGCCGTTGGCTTCCAGCGCGCGCGCCAGTTTCAGCGGCGTCTGGCCGCCGTACTGCACGATCACGCCGAACGGCTTCTCGATGCGGCAGATTTCCAGCACGTCTTCCAGCGTCAGCGGCTCGAAGTACAGGCGGTCGGAGGTGTCATAGTCGGTGGACACGGTTTCCGGGTTGCAGTTGACCATGATGGTCTCGAAACCGGATTCGCGCAGGGACAGCGCGGCGTGTACGCAGCAGTAGTCGAATTCGATACCCTGGCCGATACGGTTCGGGCCGCCACCCAGTACCATCACCTTCTTGCGGTCGGTCGGATTGGACTCGCACTCTTCTTCATAAGTGGAGTACATGTAGGCGGTGTTGGTGGCGAATTCGGCGGCGCAGGTATCCACGCGCTTGTACACCGGATGCAGCTTCAGCCCCCAGCGGTGGCTGCGCACGGCGGCCTGGTCGGTGCCCAGCAGCTCGCCGAGGCGACGGTCGGAGAAGCCTTTGCGCTTCAGGCGACGCAGTTCGTCGTAGCCCAGGCTGTCCGCCTTGCGGCCGGCCAGCGCTTTTTCTTCACCGATCAGGTCTTCGATCTGGGCCAGGAACCACGGATCGATCTTGCTGATGGCAAAGATGTCGTCGCGGCTCATGCCGAGACGGAAGGCGTCGGCCACGTACAGGATGCGTTCCGGACCGGGCGCACCCAGTTCGTGACGAATGGTTTCTTCGTCCTGGCTGACCGAGTTGAAGCCGGACAGGCCGGTTTCCAGACCGCGCAGGGCTTTTTGCATCGATTCTTGCAGCGTGCGGCCCATGGCCATCACTTCGCCGACCGACTTCATTTGCGTGGTCAGACGGTCGTCGGCCTGCGGGAATTTCTCGAAGGCAAAACGCGGGATCTTGGTGACGACATAGTCGATGGACGGTTCGAACGATGCCGGTGTGGCGCCGCCGGTGATGTCGTTTTTCAGTTCGTCGAGGGTGAAGCCCACCGCCAGCTTGGCGGCGATCTTGGCGATCGGGAAGCCGGTGGCCTTGGACGCCAGTGCCGAGGAACGCGACACGCGCGGGTTCATCTCGATCACGATCATCTCGCCGGTATCCGGGTTGGTCGCGAACTGCACGTTGGAACCGCCGGTGTCGACACCGATTTCACGCAGTACCGCCAGCGAGGCGTTACGCATGATCTGGTATTCCTTGTCGGTCAGCGTCTGCGCCGGGGCCACGGTGATGGAGTCGCCGGTGTGCACGCCCATCGGGTCGAAGTTTTCGATCGAGCAGATGATGATGCAGTTGTCGTTGCGGTCACGCACGACTTCCATCTCGTACTCTTTCCAGCCGAGTACGGATTGTTCGATCAGCAGTTCGTGGGTCGGCGACGCTTCGAAACCGCGCTCGCAGATGGCCAGGAACTCTTCCTTGTTGTAGGCGATACCGCCGCCGGAGCCGCCCATGGTGAAGGACGGACGGATCAGCGTCGGGAAGCCGACCTTGGTCTGCGCTTCCAGCGACTCTTCCAGGGTGTGGCAGACGAAGGACAGCGGGCAGGACAGGCCAATCTTGGCCATCGCCTCCTTGAAGCGGCCGCGGTCTTCCGCCTTGTCGATGGCGTCTTCGGTGGCGCCGATCAGCTCGACCTTGTACTTTTCCAGCACGCCGTTGCGCGCCAGGTCCAGCGCGCAGTTCAGCGCGGTCTGGCCGCCCATGGTCGGCAGGATCGCGTCCGGACGCTCCTTGGCGATGATCTTTTCCACTACCGGCCACGAGATCGGCTCGATGTAGGTGACGTCGGCCATATCCGGGTCGGTCATGATGGTGGCCGGGTTGGAGTTCACCAGGATGACTTTGTAGCCTTCTTCACGCAGTGCCTTGCACGCCTGCGCGCCGGAGTAGTCAAACTCGCAGGCCTGGCCGATGACGATCGGGCCAGCGCCAATGATGAGAATGCTCTTGATATCAGTACGTTTAGGCATGGTAATCGCTCAATATTGTTCAATGTTTTACACGTTCCGGCAGACTGACGCGGCCTGCTGCCGGAGACGCTGGATAGTTACAGGCTGGCGGCGGCCAACTTGGCGCCGAAACCGATAAACATGGCACCGACCGCCCCGCCCATTGCCGCCGACAGGCGACGGCGGCGGCGGAACGCCTCGGCCAGATGATTGCCGGCCAGGATCAGCGTGGTCAGGTACAGCGCGCTGAACAGCTGCACGATGGCGCCGAGGATGGCAAAGGTCAGTGCCGGGTAGTGATAGGCCGGATCGACGAACTGCACGAAGAACGACACGAAGAACAGGATCGCCTTCGGGTTCATCAGGCTGATCAGCAGCGCCTTGGAAAACGGGCGGTTGATGTCCAGCACCGGCGCTGCCACCGCTGCCTGGCCCTGGCGGCGCTGTTGCCAGCCGGCCCAGGCGCCACGCAGCATGGCGATGCCGATCCACGCCAGATAGGCGCCACCGGCATACTTGACGATGGCAAACAGCGCCGGATTGGCCTGCAGCAGACCGGCGGCGCCGGTTGCAGCCAGGGTCATCAGCACGAAATCACCGACGAACACGCCACAGGCGCCGGCAAAGCCGGCCCGCACCCCGCGCTGCGCCGCCACCGACAGCACATACATCGAATTGGGGCCCGGCAGCAGCACGATGAAGATGGTGCCGAGTATGTAGGTGGTCAGGTCAGTGATACCGAACATGATGCGTCCTCCGTGATCAGGCCGGCTTGTGCGCGGCCATCAGCGAGATGAAACGGTCAAACAGGTAGGCCACGTCTTCCGGACCCGGGCTCGCTTCCGGGTGTCCCTGGAACGAGAATGCCGGCCGGTCGGTCAACGCGATGCCCTGCACCGTCTGGTCGAACAGCGAACGGTGGGTAATGCGCACGTTGGCCGCAAGGCTGGCTTCGTCGACCTGGAAACCATGGTTCTGGCTGGTGATCATCACGCGGCCGGAATCGAGATCCTGCACCGGGTGGTTGGCACCGTGGTGGCCGAACTTCATCTTGGAAGTCTTGCCGCCGGTGGCCAGGCCCAGCAACTGGTGACCGAGACAGATGCCGAATACCGGCAGCTTGGTGTCCAGGATGTCGCGGATGGCGCTGATCGCGTAGTCGCACGGCTCCGGATCGCCAGGACCGTTGGACAGGAACACGCCGTCCGGTTTCAGTGCCAGCACGTCCTTGGCCGGCGTCTCGGCCGGTACCACGGTCAGCTTGCAGCCGCGCTCGGCCAGCATGCGCAGGATGTTGCGCTTGACGCCGAAATCGTAGGCCACCACGTGGAATGGGGTCTCGGTCTGCTCGACATAGCCCTGGCCCAGACGCCATTCGCGTGTCGTCCAGCCGTAGGCTTCCTTGCAGCTGACCACCTTGGCCAGATCCTGGCCGGCCATGCTGCCAAAACCGCGTGCCAGCTCGACGGCTTTCGCCTCGTCGATGTCACCGGCCATGATGCAGCCGGGCTGGGCGCCTTTTTCGCGCAGGATGCGCGTCAGCTTGCGGGTGTCGATGTCGGCAATGGCGACGACATTGTTTCTCTTCAGATAATCGGACAGCGACTCTTCCGCACGGAAGTTGCTGTGCAGCAGTGGCAGATCACGAATGATCAGGCCAGATGCAAAGACGGCGCCGGACTCGGTATCTTCCGAGTTGGCGCCGACGTTGCCGATATGAGGATAAGTCAGGGTGACGATCTGCCGGGTATAGGACGGGTCGGTAAGGATTTCCTGATAACCGGTCATGGCAGTATTGAATACTACCTCTCCGACGGTGTGGCCGTTGGCTCCGATGGCGACGCCTTTGAACAGCGTGCCGTCAGCCAAGGCAAGAATCGCGGGTACGGTTGTCACTGGCTGGCTCCTAATAATGATATTTTTGATTTATTGATACAACAAACGGGACTATAGCGACGTGCGCTTGTCCCGTTCGGTTAAACTTTTCAAGTATATCCTGTTTTCGGCCATCGCGGCAAGGCCGCACGCGGCAACTGATGCTTTTCTGAACAATGGATACAGTCGCCACCACCGGCTAAGCCCTTGTTTACGCTAGCGTCAACCTTACAAAAAATGCGCGCGCCCGGCAAGTTGTTCTGCGCCGGCCTCCGGCCTGCCACACGTCCCGTCATTAACCACCAGCGCCGATCGCCGCATAAAAAACCGCCGGTGCCATAACTGCGGCACCGGCGGTTTTCATACTCGGGTCTGTCACTCAGAACAGCGCTTCGTCCAGTTCCAGCACGCTGTCGCCACCGTGAACGATGGCGGCCGCCAGACCGGCGGTCTGCGGCAACAGGTGCTCGCCGTAGAAACGGGCGGTGACGATCTTCGCCGCGAGGAACTCGGCATCGGCATCCTCGTCGCCCTGCTGCGCCCTGGCGATCAGCGCGGCGCGCCCCATCATCCAGCCGCCGAGCACGATACCCATCAGCTTGAGGAAGGGCACCGAGCCGGCGGCAGCCAGCTGCGGCCGGCTGCCAAAGGTGTCGAGGATGAAGGCGACACAACGCTCGGCATCCTTCACCGCGGCCTCAAGGTTGGCCGCAAGGCTGGCGTAACCCGCCGCCGCCAGCTTACCGGCGGTGACCTTGACCTCCTCCAGCAACCAGCGTGCGGTGACGCCGTCTTCCGCTGCGGTCTTGCGCCCGATCAGGTCCAGCGCCTGGATGCCGGTGGTGCCTTCGTAGATGGCGGTGATGCGCGCGTCGCGGCAATACTGCGCGACGCCGGTTTCCTCGATATAACCCATGCCGCCGTGGATCTGCATCGCCAGACTGGTGATCTCGTTGGCCTGCTCGGTGTTCCAGCCCTTCACGATCGGGATCAGGAAGTTGACCAGCTCCTGGCTGCGCGCTGCCTCGCTGGCCACCGGATCGCGCGCGGCGCGGTCCAGCGCCGCGGCGGCGTAGAACGCCAGTGCGCGCTGCGCCTCGATCTGTGCCTTCATCGTCATCAGCATGCGGCGCACGTCCGGGTGCCGGATGATGGCGACGCCGGCCGGGTCGGGACTGCCGACGGCGCGGCTCTGCACGCGGTCACGCGCATATTCCACCGCCTTCTGGTAGGCGCGCTCCGACACCGCCATGCCCTCGATACCGACGCCCAGGCGCGCGTGGTTCATCATGGTGAACATGTAAGCCAGACCCTTGTTGGCCTCGCCCACCAGGTAGCCGATGGCGCCGCCGTCGTCACCGAAGCTCATCACCGCGGTCGGGCTGCCGTGGATGCCCAGCTTGTGCTCGATCGACACGCAACGCACGTCGTTGCGCGCGCCGAGGCTGCCGTCGACATGAACCAGGAACTTGGGCACGATGAACAGCGAGATGCCCTTCACCCCGGCCGGCGCATCCGGCAGCCGCGCCAGCACCAGGTGGACGATATTGTCCGCCATGTCGTGCTCGCCCCAGGTGATGAAGATCTTCTGGCCGCTGATCTTGTAGCTGCCGTCGCCCACCGGGATGGCGCGCGAACGCACCTGCGCCAGATCGGAGCCGGCCTGCGGCTCGGTCAGGTTCATGGTGCCGGTCCACTCACCGGTCGACATGCGCGGCAGGTAAATATTTTTCAATTCGTCAGACGCGTGGTGATTGATCGCCTCGATCGCGCCCAGCGTCAGCATCGGCGCCAGCGAAAACGCCAGGTTGGCCGAACACCACATTTCTTCTGCCGCCAACGCCACCAGCGCCGGCAGGCCCTGGCCGCCGAACTCGGCCGGCGCGCGCAGGCCGACCCAACCCGCTTCTACATACTGTTGCCATGCTTCCTTGAAGCCTTCGGCGGCGGTAACGGTAAAGTCAGGCGACCACTTGGCGCCCTTGTCGCCCTGCTGGTTGATCGGCGCCAGCACGTTCTCGGCGAACTTGGCGCCCTCTTCCAGGATGGCGTCGGTCAGCTCCACCGAGCAATCCTCGTAGCCGGGCAGGGTGCAGATGGCGGGCAGTTCCGCCAGCTCGTTCAGGGCAAAGCGAATGTCTTTGCTGGGTGCCTTGTAAATCATCGATAGCTCCTCTGTGTCATTTCTCGTCATTTCTCGTGCAAAAAAACCGGCCATGTGTCCGCCAACGGACAAGCCGCACGCTGCGCACTGCGCGGTGTGGACTCCTCCCGACGAACCGGTCATGGCCGGTGTTCTTGTGTGGTGCGGCACCGTAGCGCCGCACCTTATTTTGATTACTGCGTTTTGATTACTGCGGGTGTTACTTGGACAGCTCGGCGATCAGCTCCGGCACCACGGTGAACAGGTCACCGACGATGCCGTAGTCGGCCACCTGGAAGATCGGCGCCTCTTCATCCTTGTTGATCGCCACGATCACCTTGGAATCCTTCATGCCGGCCAGATGCTGAATGGCACCGGAGATGCCCACCGCCACGTACAGCTGTGGCGCGACCACCTTGCCGGTCTGGCCGACCTGGTAGTCGTTCGGCGCGTAGCCGGCATCCACCGCGGCGCGCGAAGCACCGACGGCAGCGGACAGCTTGTCGGCCAGCGGCTCGATCACCGCCTTGAACTGCTCTTCCGAACCCAGCGCACGACCACCGGACACGATGATCTTGGCAGCGCCCAGTTCCGGACGATCGGACTTGGTCAGCTCCTGGCCGACAAAGCTGGACAGGCCGGCGTCGGAGACGGTAGCGACAGCTTCAACGTTGGCCGCACCGCCAGTAGCCGCCGCTTCGAAGGCGGTGGTACGCACGGTGATCACCTTGATGGCATCAAGCGACTGCACGGTGGCCAGCACGTTGCCGGCGTACACCGGACGCACGAAGGTATCGGCCGACTCGATGGCGATGATGTCGGAAAGCTGCGCCACGTCCAGCAGCGCGGCGACGCGCGGCAGCAGGTTCTTGCCGTAGGAGGTTGCCGGCGCCAACACGTGGCTGTAACCCTTGGCCAGTTCCACCACCAGCGGCGCCAGGTTTTCGGCCAGGCCGTGGGCGTAGGCGGCGTTGTCGGCCAGCAGCACCTTGGCCACGCCGGCGACGGCCTTGGCAGCGTCGGCTGCGGCGGCGGCATTGTGGCCGGCGACCAGCACGTGCACTTCGCCCAGCTTGGCGGCGGCGGTAACGGTGTTCAGAGTGCCTGCTTTCAGGCTCTGGTTGTCGTGTTCAGCGATAACGAGAATGGCCATGGCTTACAGCACCTTTGCTTCGTTTTTGAGTTTGGCCACCAGCTCGGCGGCATTGGCAACCTTGATACCGGCCGAGCGCTTGGCAGGCTCGGCCACTTTCAGGGTTTTCAGGCGCGGGGCGACATCGACGCCCAGCTCGGCCGGGGTGGTCTTGTCCAGCGGCTTTTTCTTGGCGGCCATGATGTTCGGCAGCTTGACGTAGCGCGGCTCGTTCAGGCGCAGGTCGGTGGTCACCACTGCCGGCAGGCGCAGCTTGACGGTTTCCAGGCCGCCATCCACTTCACGGGTCACGTCCACGGTTTCCGCGGCGACATCCACTTTCGAGGCGAAGGTACCCTGCGCCCAGCCCAGCAGCGCCGATACCATCTGACCGGTCTGGTTGGCGTCGTCATCGATCGCCTGCTTGCCGACGATCAGCAGCTGTGGCTGTTCCTTGTCCGCGATCGCCTTCAGCAGCTTGGCCACCGCCAGCGGCTGCAGCTCGGCGTCGGTTTCCACCAGGATGGCGCGGTCGGCACCCATCGCCAGTGCGGTACGCAGGGTTTCCTCGCACTGCTTCACCCCCAGCGATACCACCACGATCTCGGAGACCTTGCCGGCTTCTTTCAGACGCACGGCCTCTTCCACCGCGATCTCGTCGAACGGGTTCATCGACATCTTGACGTTAGCGACATCCACATCAGTGCCATCGGCCTTGACCCGGACTTTCACGTTGTAATCGACAACGCGTTTCACAGCGACTAGAGCTTTCATATTCCTCCAGCGAACTCTCTGAGTTGAACAATTGTCGTCAATGTGCGGCTGTTTGGCGTGAGGCGACAGCGCAATCTCAAACAAGCGTTTAATTGGTAGATTGCCTACAAAAAAACTGCAGTACAACAGGGGTGACACAAATATTACGCCATTTTCCCCGTAATTTGCATTTGAGGTAAAGCGTGTCAGAATGCGCTGCAACAATTGAGCATGTCATAACACGCCGACAGACCGGACATTCCTGCCGCAAGTGCTGCCATCGTGGTGCCTACTTGCGGCTTTTCTTGCCAAAACAGGGAGCACAGCATGACTGTCTACTTCGAAGATATCCAGATCGGTGACAGCGCCGAGTACGCCAAAACCATCACCGAGGCCGATATCCTGATGTTTGCCGCCGTCTCCGGCGACGACAATCCGGTGCACATCAACCAGGAATACGCCGAAGCGTCGATGTTCAAGACCCGCATCGCCCACGGCATGCTCACCGCCGGGCTGATCTCCACCGTGGTCGGCACCCGCCTGCCGGGCAACGGCACCATCTACCTGTCGCAATCGACCAAGTTCAAGGCACCGGTACGCCTCGGCGAGACCGTCACCGCCCGCGTCACCGTTACCGAGCTGGACCCGGCGAAGAAGCGCGTCAAGTTTGTCACCCAGTGCCTGGTGAAAGGCAATGTGGTACTGGAAGGCGAATCGCTGGTCATCGCGCCGTCGCGTCCCGCCTGATGAGCACGCTGCGGATCGAACGGCTGTGCGACGAGCACGGCCACATCACCCAGCCGCAAACCCTGGCCGCGGCGCTGGCGGTGCATCGCCAGCTGCGGCCGATGCTGCCGGAGACCGCCGCCGACTACGTCGCCAAGATGGCGCGCATCACCGGCTACGGCGCACGGCTGGTGGCAGCGCTGAACGAGGACGATCAGGTGCTGGGACTGGCGCTGTATCGCGTCTACGAAAACACCTACGAAGACCTGCGGCTGTACATCGACGACCTGGTCACCGACGAACGCCTGCGCTCGCAAGGCGTCGGCAGCGCACTGATCGACTGGTGCGAGGCCGAGGCGCGGGCGCTGGGCTGCCGCTTCCTGGTGCTGGATTCCGGCACCTGGCGCACCGCTGCGCACAAACTGTACCTGCGCAAGGAGTTCGTGATCTCCTCCTTCCACTTCACCCGCGCGCTGGACTAAGATCCGTCGGCAGGACTAATGGTGCAAGGTTGGCCGCAAGCCTGGCTTGCGGCCAACCTTTTATGCGCGGCCCTGTTGCTGCGCCAGCGCCCAGCGCACCGACTCGCGCACCACCTCCTCCGCATGATCCTGCCGCTGTTGCAACGCAACAACAATCTCGGCCGCATGTGGCGCATTACCCAGCCCGATGGCCAGATTGGACAGCCACTTGGCGTAGCCGATGCGGTAGATCGGGCTGCCGGCCATGCGACTGGCAAAGGTCGCCTCGTCCCAGCCGAACAGCTCCAGCAGGCTGACATCGTCCAGCCCGTGGCGCACGGCAAAATCGTCCTCTGCACTGTGCACCACGAAACGGTTCCACGGGCAGGCCAGCTGGCAGTCGTCACAGCCATAGACGCGGTTGCCGATCAGCGGCCGCAACGGCTCCGGTATCGCGCCCTTCAGCTCGATGGTGAGATAAGAAATGCAGCGCCGCGCGTCGACCTGGTACGGCGCCACGATGGCGCCGGTTGGACAGACATCCAGACAGCGGGTACAACTGCCGCAGTGGCCGTCTTCACTGTCATCTTCCGGCAACGGCAGATCGGTGAGAATCTCGCCGAGGAAGAACAGCGAGCCCTGCTTCTTGTTGAGTAGCAGCGTGTGCTTGCCGCGCCAGCCCTGCCCCGCCTGTGCCGCCAGCGCCACCTCGGCCAACGGTGCGCTGTCGGTGAACACGCGGTAGCCGTGCTCACCCACCGCCTGAGTGATGCGATCGGCCAGCTTCTGCAGCCGGTTGCGCACCACTTTGTGGTAGTCGCGGCCCAGCGCATAACGCGACAGGTAGGCGCGCGTGCCATCGGCCAGTACCGCCTCGGCATCGCGCGCAGCCGCCGGCCAGTAGTGCATGCGCAGGCTGATCACACGCACCGTGCCCGGCACCAGCTCCGCCGGGCGCACGCGCAGTACGCCATGGCGCGCCATGTACTCCATTTCGCCGTGGTTGCCCGCCGCCAGCCACGCCAGCAGGCTGGCTTCGGTCTCTGCCGGCAGTGCCGCCCGCGTGATGCGCGCATCGGCAAAACCGAGTTCTTTGGCCCATCCCTTGATTTGGCTGGCCAATTGGCGATAATTCTCGCTTTTACAGGATATTTCACTCATGGCAACGGATGATACCAGCCTGCGGCAAGGCTTCCTTGCCGATGAAAGCGCCACCCTGCAACTGGGCGCCACGTTGGCCGCAGTGCTGCATGGCGGCATCCAGCTGCAACTGCACGGCGATCTCGGTGCCGGCAAGACCACCTTCACCCGCGGCCTGCTGCAGGCGCTGGGTCATCCGGGGCGGGTGAAAAGCCCGACCTACACCCTGGTGGAAAGCTACAGCCTGCCGCCGCTGACGGTGCACCACTTCGACCTGTACCGCTTTGCCGATCCGGACGAGTGGCACGATGCCGGCTTCGGTGACTACTTTGCCGCCGACACGCTGTGCATCGTCGAATGGCCGGACAAGGCCGGTGCCTGCCTGCCGCCCGCCGACCTGGCGCTGGAACTCTCGGTTTGCGACGCTGGTCGCAACTATCGTCTTCAAGCCTTTAGTGAAACAGGACACCAATGTCTCTCCCGCCTCGCGACCCCCGCCGCCGCCAGCTGATCGGCGCTGCCGCGGCCACGTTTTTCCTGAGCGTCAGCCGCATCGGCTTCGCCAGCAGCAGCCAGATCGTAGCGGTACGGGTGTGGCCGTCGTCGACCTACACCCGCGTCACCATCGAGGCCAGCGAAGCCATCCGTTACAAGCACTTCAGCCTCGCCGATCCGAACCGGCTGGTGATCGACCTGGAAGGCGTGCAGCTGACCGGCATCCTGCAGGACATCAACAAGCAGATCCAGAGCGCCGACCCCTTCATCCAGACCGCGCGCGCCGGCCAGTTCAACAGCAACACCGTACGCTTGGTGCTGGACCTGCGCAATGAGGTCAAGCCGCAGATCTTCTCGCTGCAGCCGATCGGCGAATACCGGCACCGGCTGGTGGTGGACCTGTATCCTGCCAGCGGTCAGCAGGACGACCCGTTGCTGGCGCTGCTGCAGGACTACAACAAGGGGCAGTTGAACGAGCAGGCGCCGCTGGGCAGCAAGGGCCGTACCGACAAGAACCGCATCATTACCGTGGTGATCGACCCGGGACACGGCGGCGAAGACCCCGGCGCCGTCGGCCCGTCCGGTGTCTATGAAAAAGACGTGGTGCTGCGCATCAGCCGCCAGCTGAAGAAGCTGATCGATAGCGAAAAGAACATGAAGGCACACCTGACGCGCGACGAGGACGTGTTCATCCCGCTGGGGGTGCGCGTGGCCAAGGCGCGCAAGCTCGGCGCCGACCTGTTCATCTCCATCCATGCCGATGCCGTCGCCAATCGCACCGCCAACGGCTCCTCGGTGTTCGCGCTGTCGGAAAACGGCGCCACCAGCAGCATGGCGCGGCTGCTGGCCAAGAGCCAGAACGACGCCGACCTGATCGGCGGCGTCAAGATCAGCGGCAAGGACCGCTACCTCGCCCACACCCTGTTCGACCTGACGCAGACTGCCACCATCAATGACAGCCTCAAGCTGGGCAAGTCGGTACTCGGCAAGATGGGCAACCTCAACCGCCTGCACAAGTCGCAGGTGGAGCAGGCAGGCTTTGCCGTGCTCAAGGCGCCGGACATCCCCTCCATCCTGGTGGAAACCGCGTTCATCAGTAACTACGAGGAAGAAAAGAAACTGGTCAGCCCGGCCTTCCAGCAGCAGATGGCGGAGGCGATCATGTCCGGCGTGCGCCAGTATTTTGCGCAGGGAGCGGTGCTGGCCCGCATCTGAATTACCGGCTAGCAATGAAAAAGCCGTTGCCTTGTGGGCAACGGCTTTTTGCTGGCAGGTCCTGCACGCTCAGTCGGGATGGTCGTCAAACGGCAGATCCGGTGACGCCGGCACGCGGTACTGCTCGTCGGCCCACTGTCCGAGGTCGATCAGCTTACAGCGCTCGCTGCAGAACGGGCGGTACGGGCTGTCCGGCCCCCAGCGTACCGGGGTCTTGCATTGCGGACAGTGAACGATAGTGGGTGACGTCATCGGTAATCAGAACTTGCAAAAGGTCAGGGTGAATTCGATATCCTGCTCCACCTGGCGCGAACGCACCTCGCCGGTGCCGGCATCGATAAAACGGATATTCAGCGCGTACTTGTTGGCGGAAACTTCCGGCACCACCTGGTAGCGCTCATCAAAGCTGACACGGATCAGCTGCACCACCTTGCCGCCGGACATCTGCTGGAACGCACCACGGCGCGCGACATAGGAAAAATGCTTGCCGCTGTCACGCAGCAGTTTCAGCAGGATGGCCGCCGCCTGCGCCGTCGGCATCAGCGGCAGCGACCAGCGCTGCAGGTCGGCGCGGCGTTGTGCCACCGGCTGCTGCAGCCACAGGTGATAGGACGGCAGGTCGAACGAGCAGGTGCCACCGGGAATGATGGAACGCTGCTTGATCGCCATCAGCCATTCGTTCTCGCGCAGATGCTGGCCAAAACGGCTGCTCAGCTCCAGCAGGTGCTGCGATGCCAGCTCGATCTCGTCCAGCACCTGCTCCAGCGCCACCTGTTCAATGGCAGGGCTTTCGCGCCAACTCTCCAGCGCCTGCTTCTGCCGCTCCAGCTCCTGCAGCAGCTCCGACTTCAACTCGGTACGGCCGGCCGCCTCCAGCACCTCGAACAGCGCCATCAAGGCGGCGTGATGCTGGTATGGCTCGTCTTGCGCCATGAAGAAAGCCAACCGCTGGTAGAGCTGCTCCAGCCGGAGCAGCGTTCTGGTACGTTCGGTAACAGGAAACTCGAAACTAGTCACAGCGCCGGATCCACAGAATTTGAAGGGGCAGCAAGGTTGGCCGCAGCGAAACGTTGCAGATAATAACGATGTTTGTTCTCGACTTGAAGCGACAATAGCGCCAAATTGCCACTATTATCAAGCACGGCATCCGCCAGTGCCCGCCGCTCTTCGCGCGGCATCTGCGCGGCGATGATGGCATCCACCTGCGCCGCCGGCAAGCCGCTGCGCTGCATCACCCGCTTGCGCTGCAATTGCGGCTCGCAATCCACCAGCAGCGTTTCGGCCACCAGGTTTCGATAGGCCGCGGTTTCAAACAGCAGCGGCACCGCCAGCAGCACGTAGGGCGCCTGTTGCAATGCCAGCTGCCGCCGGCTTTCCGCCAGGATCAGCGGATGAAGAATGGCCTCCAGCCGCTGCCGCTCTCCGGCATCGGCAAACACCTTCTGCCGCATCGCGGCACGGTCCAGTGCGCCTTCCGGCGTCTGGATCGCGGCGCCGAACTGCGCCACCAGCGCCGGCATCGCGGCGCCGCCGGCCGCAGTCAGCTGATGCGCGATACGGTCGGTATCGACACAGGGAATGCCCAGCTTGGCAAACAATGCCTCGACGGTGCTCTTGCCGGCACCAATGCCGCCGGTAAGGCCGATCACCGGGCTAGGCACCGAGATACCACTGCATGATGGCAGGCCCCCACACGAAGGCACACCAGCCGGCCAGTGCCAGATACGGCCCGAAGGGCATGGTCTGCCCTTTTTCATGTTTCGACAGCAACAGCAACAAGATGCCGAATACCGCGCCCAGCACCGACGACAGCAGGATCACCAGCGGTAACAGCATCCAGCCCAGCCAGGCACCCAGTGCCGCCAGCAGCTTGAAGTCGCCGTAGCCCATGCCTTCCTTGCCGGTCACCAGCTTGAATAGCCAGTACACCGACCACAACGCCAGGTAGCCCAGCACCGCGCCCATGACCGCATCCGCCAGCGGCACCCGGCCACTCCACAGATTGAACAGCAGGCCGGCCCACAGCAAGGGCAGGGTCAGGTCATCCGGCAACAACTGGGTGCGGGCATCAATCAGCGCCAGCGTCAGCAGCGTCACCGAAAACAGCGAGGCCACCAGCCACCACGGCGACAGGCCGTAGTGCCAGGCAAAGCCGGCAAACAGCAGCCCGCTGGCCAGCTCCACCAGCGGATAACGCCAGGAAATCGCTGCCCGGCAATGGCTGCAACGACCGCGCTGCAGCAGGTAACTGACGAGCGGGATGTTCTGCCACGCGCGGATCGGCGCCCGGCAATGCGGACAGGCCGACGCCGGCACCAGCAGGTTGAATGGCGGCTGCTCGGCCACTTCACTGCCCTGCCACTGCGCGCACTCCGCCGCCCAGCGCCGCTCCAGCATCAAGGGCAGGCGATAGATCACCACGTTGAGAAAACTGCCCAGCAGCAGACCCAGCAGTGCCGCAATCGCCACCTGGCCGCCGAACGGCAGCTCCGCCAATAGCGCCAGCATCAACCGACCACCTGTCCCATCTGGAAGATCGGCATATACATCGCGATCACCAAGCCACCAATCAGCACCCCGAGAATGATCATGATCATCGGCTCCAGCAAGCTGGACAGCGACGCCACCGCATTATCGACTTCGTCTTCATAAAAATCCGCCACCTTGTCCAGCATCGAGTCGAGCGAGCCGGACTCCTCGCCGATCGAGGTCATCTGCAGCACCATATTGGGAAACAGGTTGGAGCGCTGCATCGAGTTGTTGAGGGTCGAGCCGGCGCTGACATCCGACTGGATGACCTTGGTGGCCTCGGCATACACCTGGTTGCCGGCGGCACCTGCCACCGAGTCCAGCGCCTCCACCAGCGGCACGCCGGCGGTAAACAGCGTCGACAGCGTCCGCGCCCAGCGCGCAATGGTTGCCTTGCGTACCACGTCGCCGATCACCGGCACCTTCAGCACGAAACGGTCCATCGCCGCCTGCATCTTGGGTGAGCGCTGGTACAGCTTGACGGTACCGATGATCACCACCGCGATGGAGCCGAACACCATCCACCAGTACTCGACGAACAGGTCGGACAGCCAGATCACGATCTGCGTCGGTGCCGGCAGATCGGCACCAAAACTGGAGAACAGTTCCTTGAACGCCGGAATCACATAGATCAGGATCACCGCGGTAATGATGAAGGCGGTGGCGATAATCGCCGCCGGATAGATCATTGCCGACTTGATCTTGCCCTTGATGGCAATCACCTTTTCCTTATAGGTCGCCAGCTTGTCCAGCAAGGCATCCAGCACCCCACCCGCCTCACCGGCGGCGATCAGGTTGCAGAACAGCTTGTCGAAGTACAGCGGGTACTTGCGGAAGGCATCGGCCAGGTTGCTGCCGGACTCGACCTCCGAGCGCACATCGAGCAGGATGCGCACAAAGGCGGCATTGCTGTGCCCCTTGGCCGCGATGTCGAAGGCCTGCAACAGCGGCACGCCGGCTTTCATCATCGTCGCCAGCTGGCGGGTAAACAGCGCGACATCCTTTTCGGTGATGCGCTGCCGCAGGCTGGCACTGCGCTTCTTCAGCTTGGTCGGGCTAACCCCTTGCCGCCGCAACTGGGCACGGGCGACGGTTTCCGACTCGGCACGAATCTCGCCGCGGATGGCCTTGCCGGCCCGGTCGCGCCCTTCCCAGACAAAGACATGGGAGGCAGGCTTCTTGCTTGGCGTGGGCATAGTGATCGCTTGTCTATTATTCGTTGGTAACGGCTTCGATTTCAGTCAGCGACGTCAGGCCACGTTTTACTTTCAGCAGGCCGGCATGGCGCAAATCGACCATGCCCTCCTGGCGCGCGAGATCGGCAATATCCATCGCGTTGCCGCCACTCATGATCAAGCGCACCATGGCGTCGGTGATCGGCATTACCTCGTAGATGCCGACCCGCCCCTTGTAACCGCTGCCACGGCACTCCTCGCAGCCGACCGGGCCGTGCGGCTGCCAGCTGCCATCCAGCTCATCTTTGCCAAAGCCGGCACGCAGCAAGGCGGGCTCGGGAATGTCGACCGGTGCCTTGCAGTGCGGGCACAGCCGTCGCGCCAGCCGCTGCGCCATGATCAGCAATACCGAGCTGGCGACGTTGAACGGCGCCACCCCCATGTTCAGCAGCCGGGTCAGTGTCGCCGGTGCATTATTGGTATGCAAGGTAGAAAATACCATGTGCCCGGTTTGCGCCGCCTTGATCGAGATGTCCGCGGTTTCAAAATCGCGGATCTCGCCGACCATGATGATGTCCGGATCCTGACGCAGGAAGGCACGCAGCGCCGAAGCAAAGGTCAGCCCGGCCTTCTCGTTGACGTTGACCTGATTGATGCCGGGCAGGTTGATTTCCACCGGGTCTTCCGCGGTGGAGATATTGCTGTCCGGCTGGTTCAGGATATTGAGGCAACTATACAGCGACACCGTCTTGCCGCTACCGGTCGGCCCGGTCACCAGCACCATGCCGTAAGGCCGTTCGATCGCGCGCAGCAGCATTTCCTTCTGCTCCGGCTCGAAACCGAGCTGCTCGATATCCAGCGATGCGGCGGAAGAATCGAGAATACGCATCACGATCTTCTCGCCGTACAGCGTCGGCAAGGTGCTGACCCGGAAATCCACGGCACGGTGCTTGGAGATCACCAGCTTCAGGCGGCCGTCTTGCGGCACCCGTTTCTCCGAGATGTCCATCTTCGACACCACCTTGATGCGCGACGCCAGCTTCTCGCGGATGGCCAACGGCGGCTGCGCGATCTCCTTCAGGATGCCGTCGATGCGGTAACGGATGCGGAAGAATTTTTCGTAGGGCTCGAAGTGAATATCCGATGCCCCGCCATTGATGGCATCCATCAGTACCTTATTGACGAACTTGACCACCGGCGCGTCATCGACATCCGGCAGGCTGTCGCTCTCCAGCTGGGCATCGCCATCGGTCAGCTGCAGCTCGCCAAACTCGTCGCCGGCCAGATCGTTGAGCACCTTGCTGGGGTTGCTGGCATAGCGACCGATTGCCCGCGCCAGCTTGTCATCCTCCACCACCACCAGATCGATGCTGAGGCCGGTCTTGAAGGTAATGGTGTGGAACAGCGTCGCCTGCGTCGGGTCGGACGTAGCGATGAACAGCTTGTTGCCGCGCTTGTAAAGCGGCAGCAGGCGGCCGTTGTTGACGGTGTCGTCGTCCACCAGATTGCGCGGTAGCCCGTCCTGGCTCAGCGCAGCCAGATCCAGCAAGGGCAAGCCGAACATGTTGGCCGCAAACACCGCCACCTCGATGGCGCTCATCTTCTTGCTCTGCACCAGCAGCTCGACAAAGCTCACCCGCGTGGTCTGCGCCTGCTTGAACAGCGCCTCGGCATCCGCCGTCGCCAGCCGCTCGTTCTGCACCAGGGCACGTGCCAGTCCGGAAATGCTTGCTGTGCTCATGACATTGTCCGCCAGAAAAGGATGAGGCGATTATACGAAGAAAATGGGGCAAGATTCATTGCTGCGCAACAAATGACGCATACCTGCACCGGCTCCGCCGGCAGTTGCTGGTGACCACAATGAAAAAAGGCTGCCGAAGCAGCCTTTTCAGATCAAACCATCAAACGATGATTAGAACTTGGTACCGAGGTAAACGGTAGCGGTACGTACGTCAGCAATTGCATTGTCGTCGGAGTTGGCTTTAGCCAGTTCTACACCGGCGCGGGTGCGCTTGGACAGTGCGTACTCAACACCAACGGCGTAGGCTTTGTGGCCGTCGTTAACCTTTGTGCCATCAGCCAGCTTGGCATCGCCTTCTTTCCAGAAGCCGATTTTCGGAGTGATGTTGCCCATGGCGTAGGAAGCAGCAATACCGTAGCCGCTACGCTTATCGCCATCGGAGTCTTTGCCATGAGCATAGCCAGCCATCAGCGTCAGCGCGTCCAGCGATACCGAAGCATTCAGCTCGTGCAGCTTGCTGGTTTTGTCGTTAGTAGCGTCTTTAGCACGAGCACCGTCGTAGGATACGGAGAAGCCTTCGCCTTCGTAGGCCAGGCTTACAGCTTGCTGGTGCTCTTTGTTTACTTCTTTAGCAGTAGAGCTACCGAAGGAGTGCTGAACAACAGCAGTGAAACCAGCTACAGTCGGCGACTTGTAGGAAATGGTGCTGTTGATACGATCGCCTTGATCATAGATGCCCGAAGCGAAGGTAGCAGAGTTGTCTTCGAAGATCGCCATCGCGCCGGAAGTCGGCATGTGGTAGATGTTACCCAGGGTAACAGTACCGAAATCGCCTTGCAGGCCTACGAAGGAGTCACGGCCGGACCAAGCGTTGTCGCGAGCATTGTCTTGCTTGTCGGACAGGTTGATACGGGAGGCGATCTGCCAGATGGACTTCAGACCGTTGCCCAGATCTTCCTTGCCAGCAAACTTGATTTCGCCGGAAGTACGGTCTTCGGTAGTGATGGAGCCAGTACCTTCAACCTTGGTGTTGGTGATACCAACAGCCAGGTTACCGGAGATAACAACGTCAGCCATTGCAGCAGCTGGCAGCGCAGCCAGAGTAGCCAGAACGATCAGCTTCTTCATGTGTGTTCCTTTCGAGGTCATGTACACTGCCCGTGTTTTGCCGAAGCCTGAGGCCCGGCGGGGCTGTATTGACCACCGCGATTAGGCGGCGGTTTCTGGATGGCAATATAAGCGGGGCGTTGCGAAAAAACAAAAGCGCTTTACGCATTTGTGTTGAAGCCGGATACAAAACCGGCACAAATTCTACATAAGCTATTGTTTTTTTTGAAAAATACAAAAAACAACAGCAGTCTCCTTTTCGCAACACAATTGACCACAACCAAGATATCTGTTGTTTTTTCACACATAAACCAGCCAAAACCATGAGCCAAGCAAGCGTTCTGATGTGGTTTCGCCGCGATTTACGCGCCAGTGACAATGCGGCGCTGAATGCCGCCTTGCGCAGCGGCGCCAGCGTGCATTGCGTGTTCGTGTTTGACCGCCGGATTCTGGCCAGCCTGCCGCCGGACGACAAACGCCTGGTCTTCATCCATGCCGCCCTGGTGGAATTGCAGCAGACGCTGCGCGACGCCGGTGGCGAGCTATTGTGGAGGGATGGCGATCCGGTGCGCGAGATTCCGGCACTGGCGCGCGAGCTGGGCTGTGCCAGCGTCTACGCCAACCGCGACTACGAACCGTATGCGCGGCAGCGCGATGCGGACGTGGCGACGCAGCTTGCGGCCAACCTTGGCCAGCTGCAGCTGTACAAGGACACGGTGATCTTCGAGCAGGACCAGCTGCTCACCGGCCAGGGCAAACC
This sequence comes from Vogesella sp. AC12, assembly GCF_024437575.1. NCBI lineage: Bacteria > Pseudomonadati > Pseudomonadota > Betaproteobacteria > Neisseriales > Chromobacteriaceae > Vogesella > Vogesella sp. AC12. The sequence continues at coordinate 73,603 of NZ_JANFNU010000010.1, read as the reverse complement.
GTACACCGTGTACACCCCGTATATGAAGCGCTGGCGGCAAAGTTTTCACCCGGCGCTGGCGGCGGAGGCCAGCACCGCGTTGCGCGGCGCACTGGCGGCGCCAGCCGGCACCCGCCCGTTGCCGACACTGGCGGAGCTGGGTTTCGGTGAGGCCACGCTGGACGGACTGCGGGTACAGACCGGCCGCAGCGGTGCACTGGCGCTGCTGGACGATTTCCGCCGCCGCATCGCGCACTACAAGACGCTGCGCGACTTCCCGGCGGTGAAGGGGGTGTCCTACCTGTCGGCGCACCTGCGCTTTGGCACGCTGTCGGTACGCGAGGCGGTGCGCGCCGCGCTGGCAGAGCCATCGGAAGGGGCGGAATGCTGGCTTAACGAGCTGATCTGGCGCGAGTTCTACCAGCAGCTGCTGTGGCACTTTCCGGCGGTGGCCGGCGAAAGTTTCAAGCCGGAGTACCGCGAGCTGCCGTTCCCCAATGACGCAGCGCTGTTCGAGGCCTGGTGCCAGGGACGTACCGGCTACCCGCTGGTGGATGGCGCGATGCGCCAGCTCAACCACAGCGGCTACATGCACAACCGGCTGCGCATGATTGCCGCCAGTTTCCTGGTCAAGGACCTGCTGGTCGACTGGCGCTGGGGCGAGGCCTATTTCGCGCAGAAGCTGCTGGACTTCGATCTGGCGGCCAATAACGGCGGCTGGCAGTGGGCGGCGTCCACCGGTTGCGACGCGCAGCCCTACTTCCGCATCTTCAACCCGGTGACGCAATCGGAAAAATTCGACAGCAAGGGCCAGTTCATCCGCCGCTACGTGCCGGAGCTGGCGGCGCTGGACGACAAGGCGATCCATGCGCCGTGGCTGGCGAAAACGCTGCCGGCCGGTTTTGTGCTCGGCCGCGACTATCCGGCCCCCATCGTCGACCATGCAGTACAGCGCGCCGCTGCGCTGCGACTGTTCGCCCGCGATTAACGATTAACCGTGCGCACAAAGAAAAAGCCTGTCGGCGACGACAGGCTTTTTTTGTTTGCGGCCAACGTTCAGGACTTGCCCTGTTCGTCCGGCTTGCCGATCTTGTCTTCGGAGCCGGTGAGCAGGTTCACCAGGTTGGACTTGTGGCGATGCACCACCAGAATGGCGATGATGATGCAGGTGCCGAAGTAGACGCTCTGCGGACCGACGATGAAGTAGGCGTACACCGGCACCATCACGCAGGCGACGATGGCCGACAGCGACGAGATCTTCACCACGAAGGCCATGAATAGCCAGGTGGCCAGCGCCGCCAGCGCCAGCCACGGGCTGAAGGCCAGCAGCACGCCCACCGCGGTGGCCACGCCCTTGCCGCCCTTGAAGCCGAAAAACACCGGCCACATGTGGCCGAACAGCACCGCAAGACCGGCCATGGCGACCTGCTGCTCGCCCAGGCCGTAGGCAGGGCCGAAACTGGCGACCAGGAACACCGCCAGCCAGCCCTTGACACCATCGCCCAGCAGCGTCAGTACCGCGGCCAGCTTTTTGCCGGAGCGCAGCACATTGGTGGCACCGGGGTTTTTCGAACCGTAGGTGCGCGGATCGGCCATCCCCATCAGGCGGGTGACAATCACCGCAAACGACAGGGATCCGATCAGGTAGGCGCCCAAAATAAAGGCAAACGCTGTTGTGGTCATGGCTTATCCACTAGAATGCAAGACTTGGCATTTTACGGTATCGGGCAGTAAACCCAAAGCCCGCAGCGATGGACATCATATTTTTGCGCGAAGTGCGCGCCGAGACAGTGATCGGCGTTTATGACTGGGAGCGCCTGGCGCCCCAGACTATCTTGCTGGATCTGGAGATCGGCATCCCCAGCGAAGTGCCCTGCCATAGCGACGACATTGGCGACACCATCCACTACGGCGTGGTGGTGGAACGCATCCGCCAGTCGCTGGCCGAGCAGCATTTCCTGCTGATCGAGGCACTGGCCGAGCACATCGCACGCATGGTGCGCGAGGAATTCGGTGCGCCGTGGACCAAGGTGGCGGTCACCAAGCTCAACATCCTGCCGGACGTGAAACACGTCGGCGTGATGATAGAACGCGGCCACCGTCCGCGCTGACCTCACGCTCTCGGCAAAACCATTGCGGCCAACCTTGCACAAGGTTGGCCGCAATGGTTTTTGGGGGCGTGGCAGACCGCTCAGTCTTCGCGATTGCGCATGAAGTCGGCGGTGTTGTAGAACGCCTCCAGCAGCCTGGCCTTCAGCCAGTCCTCGCACACCAGCTCGTTCACCGCCTGCGTCATGCACTGCATCCACTGGTCGCGCGCCTCGCCATCCACTGCGAACGGCATGTGCCGCTGCCGCAGCCGCGGGTGGCCGAAGGTATCCATGAACAGCGGCGGGCCGCCCAGCCAGCCGGAGAGGAACATGTACAGCTTCTCGCGCGAGGCGGTCAGATCTGCCGGATGCATGTCGCGCAGCGGCTTCACCGCCGGATCGGCGTCCATGATGTCGTAGAAGCGGTCAGTCAGCCAGCGCACCACGCCGGCGCCGCCGAGCAGCTCGTAAGGGGTCATTTCCTGCATGTTGTTCCTTGCCGCGGGCGCTGCCCGCGTGAATATCAGTGCGCCCGATTACGCCCGGGCCCGGGCCAGCTCGTACACCGTCTTGCCGCGCAGGGTGAAATAGTCCGCGGCAAAGTAGAAGTTCTCGGAGTGGCCGACAAACAGCAGACCATGCGCCTTCAGCAGCGGGTGAAATTTCTTCAGCACCGCCAGCTGGGTGTCACGGTCGAAATAGATCATCACGTTGCGGCAGAAGATCGCGTCGAACTGCTTGCGCTGCGCCCAGTTGGCATCCACCAGGTTCAGCCGCGAGAAGGTAATCATCTCGCGCAGCTGCGCCTTGGCCTGGTAGTTGCCGTCCGGCAGCTTGTCGAAGTAGCGCGCGGCATGCCCCGCTGGCAGGCGCGAGATCTTGTCGGCACTGTAGATGCCCTTGCGGCCAACCTCCAGCACGCTGGTATCGAGGTCGGTGGCCTGGATCTGGATGCGGCTACCGCTGCCCAGCGCCTCCAGCGCGGCGATCGCGATCGAATACGGCTCTTCGCCGGTCGACGACGCCGCACACCAGATGTTGATCTCGCCCTTGCCGGCCAGCGTCTTCAGGTGCGCTGCCAGGATCTGGAAGTGATGCTCCTCGCGAAAGAAGAAGGTCAGGTTGGTGGTCAGCGCGTTGACGAACTGCTCGAACTCGCGCTTGCCGGCGATCGACTGCAGGAAGTCGATATAGGCGGCGAAGCTGTTCAGTTTCAGCTCGCGGATGCGGCGCACCAGCCGGCCGTAGACCATGTCCTTCTTGGTCGGGTTCAGCGCAATGCCGGCTTCCTTGTAGATCAGCTGCCGAATGCGCTCGAACTCCTGGTCGCTGAAGGCGAACTCACGGGTGAAGTCGATCTTGGGCAGAATGATGGGCGGCATCTTGTTTTGCATCGTGGGGACCCTGAAGTTGAAAAACCCGGACACCAGGTCCGGGTTTCAGGTGCTGGCAATGCCGTACTTATACCGAAAAGGACGAGCCGCAGCCACAAGTGGTCTCTGCATTCGGATTGCGAATCACGAACTGCGAACCTTCGATGCTTTCCTGGTAGTCGATTTCGGCGCCGACCAGATACTGGTAGCTCATCGGATCGACCAGGAACACCACGCCTTCGCGTTCGATGGTGGTGTCGTCTTCGTTGGCAATCTCGTCAAAGGTAAAGCCGTACTGGAAGCCAGAACAGCCACCGCCGGTGACGAACACGCGCAGTTTCAGGTCAGGATTACCTTCTTCAGCCACCAGGTCACGCACTTTGGCGCAGGCGCTGTCGGTAAAGTTGATCGGGGACAGGGTTTCAGCAGCAGCAGTCATTTTAAGCCTCACGGTACAGGACAGGCCGCAAGACGGCCTTTCATCCTACTATTTTAGTCGGATATTGGGTCGTCTGGCGAGTCTTCAAGTTCAGGGCAGCAAGGGCACGATGTCCAGACCGGCATTTTCCGGCAACCCGAACATCAGGTTCATCACCTGTACCGACTGGCCGGACGCCCCTTTCACCAGATTATCCTCCACCACCAGGATGATCAGCAAATCGCCATTGCCCGGGCGATGCACCGCGATGCGCGCGGTATTGCCGCCGCGTACCGAGCGGGTTTCCGGGCAGCTGCCGGCCGGCATCACGTCGACGAACGGCTCGGCGGCAAAGCGCTGCTCGAACAGCTGCTGGTAATCGACATCACGGCCTTCCGGCTTGATACGGGCGTAAATGGTGGAGTGGATGCCGCGAATCATCGGCGTCAGGTGCGGCACGAAGGTTAGCTTCACCGGCGCGCCATGGATCAGCGACAGACCCTGCTCGATCTCCGGCGAGTGGCGGTGCCCTTTCACGCCGTAGGCCTTGAAGTTGTCGGCCGACTCGGCAAACAGGGTACCGACCTCGGCCTTGCGCCCGGCGCCGGAGACGCCGGACTTGCAGTCGGCGATCAGGGTAGTGGTTTCGACATACTGCTTGCCGCCTTCCAGCAGCGGCAACAGCCCCAGCTGCACCGAGGTCGGGTAGCAGCCGGCCATGCCGATCAGGCGTGCGTTCTTGATCGCGTCGCGGTTCACTTCCGGCAGGCCGTAGACCGCCTCGGCCAGCAGGTCGGTGCAGCTGTGCTCCATCGCGTACCACTTGGCGAACTCGGCCGGGTCTTTCAGGCGGAAGTCGGCGGCGAGATCGATGACCTTGACCCCGGCTTCCAGCAGCTCGCGCGCCTGCGCCATCGCCACCCCGTGCGGTGTGGCAAAGAACACCACGTCGCAGGCTTTCAGGTCGGTTTCATCCGGCGTGGAAAAGGCGATATCGACACGGCCGCGCAGCGACGGGAACATCTCGGCGACCTTCATCCCCGCTTCCTTGCGTGAAGTGACGGCGGTCACCTTGGCCGAAGGATGGTTGGCCAACAGACGCAAAAGCTCCACGCCGGTATACCCGGTGCCGCCGACAATGCCCACCTTGATCATGCTGCGCTCCTAACAATATAAAAAAATGTCGCAAAGGCGACATGGTAAGGAGTGCAGCAAGGCATTGCAACAAAGAAAAAAGCCACCCTGCTGGGTGGCTTTTTCGATCGGTACAAACAGATTAACGCTTGGAGAACTGTTTGCGACGACGCGCCTTGCGGAAGCCGACTTTCTTACGTTCAACTTCACGGGCATCGCGGGTAACGAAGCCGGCGTGCGACAGGGTCGGTTTCAGTTCAGCACTGAAGTCAACCAGAGCGCGGGTGATACCGTGACGGATCGCACCAGCCTGGCCAGTTTCGCCACCACCGCATACGTTCACCATGATGTCGAAGGACTCGAGGTGATCGGTGATTTGCAGTGGCTGACGGATCACCATGCGGCCAGTTTCGCGAGCGAAGTACTGGTCAACAGGCTTGCCGTTAACGATGATCTGGCCGGAGCCTTTTTGCATGAACACACGAGCTACAGAGCTCTTGCGACGGCCGGTACCGTAGTAATATTTACCGTTCATCTATTAATTGCCTCTGATCAGATTTCCAGCACTTTAGGCTGTTGCGCGGTGTGTGGATGCTCGGTGCCGGCGTAAACCTTGAGCTTCTTGATCATCGCGTAACCCAGCGGACCCTTAGGCAGCATGCCTTTTACGGCTTTCTCCAGAACGCGCTCAGGGAACTTGTCTTGCAGTTCGGTGAAGTTGCGCTCGTAGATACCACCAGGGTAGCCAGAGTGGCGATAGTATTTCTTGTCCAGTGCCTTGTTACCGGTTACGCGCAGTTTTTCTGCGTTAACGACAACAATGTAATCACCAGTATCAACGTGCGGAGTGAACTCCGGCTTATGCTTGCCACGTAGGCGGCGTGCGATTTCAGCGGCAAGACGGCCCAACACCTTGTCTTCGGCGTCGACCACAAACCACTCGCGCTTTACCTCATGCGGCTTGGCAGAAAAGGTCTTCATGGAACTCTACCATCGTAATTCTTGAAAGTTCCGGAGTCTATTACAAGACTATTTCGCTGTCAAACCGAAGCTGGCTTTCGCCGGGGAATCGCGACCAAAAACACCCGCCGCGGCAACAGAGTGTGGACAACAGGCAAAAAAAGGGCGCAACCAAGAGACTGATCGCGCCAAGTTCCACCTTATAGAAGGAGGATGGAGGAGACAACACCAAAACGCACACGATATGCAACGTCCTGATGCAGTTGTGATTATGGTGACCCGATTCGGGTTTTGCAAGTTTTTTTGTGCAGCGCAGTATAAGTTGCGCCACAGTGCGGCCAACTGTGGCCGGCATGCCGCAGCCGGCACCGCTCAATCCAGCTGCAGTGCGGTCTCCAGCGCGATTTTCATCATGTCGTGGAAGCTGTTCTGGCGGGCTTCGGCATCCATCGCCTCCCCGGTCGGAATCACATCCGACACCGTGAGCATGGCCAGCGCACGGGCACCATATTGCGCCGCAACACCGTAAATACCGGCCACTTCCATCTCCACCGCGTTGACATTCATGCCCTTGAGCACATCCAGCAACGGCGGCTGCACGCCGTAGAACAGGTCGGTGGAGAACACGTTGCCGACCCGCACCGGCTTGCCCAGCCGCGCGGCGACCTCCACCGCGGTGCGCAGCACCTCGAAGTCGGCGATGGCGGCAAAGTCGTGATCCAGCAAGCGCATGCGGTTGACCTTGCTGTCGGTGCAGGCGCCCATGGCGATCACCACCTCGCGCAGCCCGAGGCGTGCGCCATCCACCGAGCCGCAGGAGCCGATGCGGATCAGGGTTCGGACGCCATAGTCCTTGATCAGCTCGGTGGCGTAGATGCTGGCCGACGGAATGCCCATGCCGTGCGCCATCACCGACAGCCTCTTTCCCTGATAGCGGCCGGTGTAGCCGAACACGTTGCGCACGGCGGTGACCTGCACCGCGTCCTGCAGATAGGTTTCCGCGATCAACCTGGCGCGCAGCGGGTCGCCCGGCATCAGTACGATGTCGGCAAAATCGCCGGCTGCGGCGCCGATATGCGGTGTCGCCATGTTTGTTCTCCTGTGTCATGCCGCCATACGCAACAGGCCGCCATGCCGCCTGCGGCCCGGAGTGCGGCCCATGCTTGCCATGATAGCGCGGCGCCCGGCAAGCGCCAGCGCTGTCGCCGGCTGCGACCTGACCGGCGCCATGAATGACAGGCAGCCACGCTGCCACCCGGGGCATTGCGCGCAGCTGATGACGGACTCAGCGGCCGCCGGCCCCGCAAGCAAGACAAGGTTGGCCGCAATGCTTGCGGCCAACCTTGTCGGGTACGACAACCTGTGTGGCCGGCGGCTACACGCGGCGCGCTTCCTGCACGCCGCGCACTTCCATCAGGTGTGCCAGCACGCGGCTGATGTCGCGCACGTGGCGCACCTCCAGCGTGAAGCGCAGCCGCGCCTTCTGTTCGCGCGACAGGGTGTTGACGCCGATCACGTTCAGCTTCTCGCGCGAGAACACGTCGGAGATGTCGCGCAACAGCCCCGGGCGGTCGCTGGCGAGGATGTCGATGTCGATCGGGAATACGCTGCCCTTCTGCTCGCCCCAGTCGGCGGCGATCAGCCGCTCCGGCACGTCGGCCGACAGCCGCTTCAGCGTGATGCAGCTGCTGCGGTGGATGGAGATGCCGCGGCCCTTGGTGACGAAGCCGACCACGCTGTCCGGCGGCGCCGGACGGCAGCATTTGGCCAGCACCGTCATCAGGTTGCCGACGCCCTCGATCAGCACGCCGCCGGCGTCATGGCCGCCGCGGCTGCGACGCACGATGTCTTCCGGATTGACGTCCGGCGGCGGCGGCGGCGCAAAGCTGACGAAGGCCTGGTTGACGGCGCGGGTGCCCAGTTCGCCGTGGCCCAGCGCGGCGTAGACCTCGTCCAGTTTGTCGTAACCCAGCTTTTCCGCCACCTGCGCCAGGTTAGGCTGCACCCCGGGATGGCGCGCCAGTTCGCGCTCAAAGATATGGCGCCCGGTTTCGCGCACCGCGTCGAGGTTCTGCTGGCGGATGTACTGGCGGATCTTGGAGATGGCGCGATGGCTCTTGACCCAGCCTTCGTGCAGCCAGTTCACCGACGGGCCACCCTCCTTCGCGGTCAGCACCTCGACGCGCTGGCCGTTCTGCAGCGGCGTCGACAGCGGCACGATGTGGCCCTCGACCTTGGCGCCGCGGCAGTGGTGGCCGACGTCGGTGTGCAGCGCGTAGGCAAAATCGATGGCGGTGGCGCCCTGCGGCAGCGCCAGCACCCGCCCCTGCGGCGTCAGCACGTAGATGGTGTCGGCGAACAGCTCGGTCTTGAACGCGTCGGCCAGCCCCTCGCGGTCGGAGCCGGACATGTCCTCGCGCCAGTCCAGCAGCTGGCGCAGCCAGGAGATCTTCTCCTCGTACTGGCTGTCGCCCTTGCCGCCTTCCTTGTAGCGCCAGTGCGCGGCGACGCCGAATTCGGCGTGCTCGTGCATCTCGAAGGTGCGGATCTGCACCTCGACCACGCGGTCTTCCGGACCGATCACCGCGGTGTGCAGGCTGCGGTAGTCGTTGGCCTTCGGATTGCTGATGTAGTCGTCGAATTCGCCGGGAATCGGCTGCCACATGCTGTGGATCAGGCCGAGCACGGTGTAGCAGTCCTGCAGTTTTTCCACCAGGATGCGCACCGCGCGAATGTCGTACAGTTCGGAGAAATCGAGCTTTTTCTTCTTCATCTTCTTCCAGATGGAGAAGATGTGCTTAGGCCGGCCGGCGACGTCACCCTTGACCCCGGCCTGGCGCAGCTCGCCGCGCAGGGTGTCCAGCACCCGTTCGATGTAGTCGATGCGCTCCAGGCGCCGCTCGTCCAGCAGCCTGGCGATCTTCTTGTAGTTGTCCGGATCGGTGTGGCGGAAGCCGAGGTCTTCCAGCTCCCACTTGATCTGCCACACGCCGAGGCGGTTGGCCAGCGGCGCGAACAGCTCCAGCGTCTCGCGCGCGATCTGGCGACGGATACCCTCGTCGCACTGCGGCAGGTAGTGCATGGTCTGCGTGCGCCACGCCAGCTTGATCAGCACCACGCGGATGTCAGCCACCATCGCCAGCAGCATCTTGCGCATGGTTTCCGCCTGGCGCGCGCTATCTTCCGGCGTGGCAAACCTGTCGATGCGCGCGATCTCGGTGAGGCGACGCACGCGGTTGCCGCCCTCCACCAGCGTCAGCACGGTGCGGTTGAACGCCTTCGGCAGCCACTCCTGCCAATCGGCACGGTAGTCCGGCACCGCAAACAGCAGCGTGGCGACGATGGCGTCGGTCAGCAGGTTGAGGTCGGCGACGATCGCCGCCGCCGCCACCGCATGGCTGAACACGTCTTCGCCGGTGTGCGGCAGCTTCTTGTCGCGGTACAGCTCGCGCGCCGCGGCAAACGCCTTTTCCAGCATCGCCATGTCGTCGGGCGCGACCGAGCTGGACAACTGCGCCAGCCAGCGCCCCGGATCGGCCGCATCGGCCAGCGTATCGGCAACAGATCGAACAACGGAAACCATGGTCTAGTCTTTCACCCTGCCTGTGATGGCGTATCGGGGTTAATCAATGGTGGCGCCGGCCGGCGACTGCAAGGCCTGCAACAGCAATTTGCGTACAGGGGTCGGCACCCCGGCGTCCAGCGCGCGTGCCAGCGGCAGCCAGACATGGCCGTCTTCGGCACAATGGCTTGCGGCCAACCTTTGCAGCGGCACGCACTGCGGCGTGATGGTGAGGCGGAAATGGGTAAACACGTGCCGCAATTCCGGCCACACCGGCAGCAGTTCGCCGTCGCCGTTGTCCGCCAGCCAGTCGGCAATCGCCAGCGTGGACTCGAACTCCGGCAGCGACAGCAGACCGCCCCAGATGCCGGAAGGCGGCCGGCGCTGCAACAGCACCTGCCCCTGGTGCAGCGCGATCAGCATCACCGTCTCCCGCTGCGGCTGCACCTTTTTCGGCTTGCGCTGCGGCAGCTCGGCGGTGCGGCCGTCGCGGGCGGCGACGCAACCGTCCGCCATCGGACAGACGCCGCAGGCGGGGCGCGAGCGGCTGCAGACCGTCGCCCCCAGATCCATCAGCCCCTGGGTGTAGGCGACCATGTCGCCGTCGGCGGCCGGCAGCAGGCTCTCCGCCAGCGTCCACAACTGCGCCTCCACCTTCTTGTCGCCGGGATAGCCGTCGATGCCGAAACAGCGCGTCAGCACCCGCTTGACATTGCCGTCGAGTATGGTTTCACGCTGACCGAAGGCAAAGGCGGCAATCGCCGCCGCGGTGGAGCGGCCGATGCCGGGCAGCGTCTCGATCGCCTCGCGTCGCGCCGGAAACGCGCCGCCAAAGCCGGCCATCACTTGCTGCGCCGCCTTGTGCAGATTGCGGGCGCGGGTGTAGTAGCCGAGGCCGCTCCAGTGCGCCAGCACGTCATCCACCGGCGCGGCGGCCAGCGTGGCCAGATCCGGGAAACGCTCAAGGAAGCGCGCGTAGTAGCCGAGCACTGTGCTCACCTGCGTCTGCTGCAGCATGATTTCCGACAGCCACACGCGATAGGGATCGCTGACCTGCCACGGCAAACCGTGCCGGCCGTGCTGTTTCTGCCAGGCGACTAGGCGCGCCGCAAACGCCGACTGCAAGGTCATCGCATCATCCAATCCGAATCGAACCGGCCATGGTAAACCAATCATCCGCGACTACCAAGAAGTTGCCGGCGAAATCAGCTAGAATAGAGGATTGTTTTGAAAGGATTACCCTCAGATGTCGACCTTCCGTTCCCGCCAGCGCGCCGCGCAACGCCGTCAGCCCACTCCGACCGCCGAGCGCGCCACGCCACCAGCCGGGAACAATGCCCCGCCCGGCCCGCGTGGCGACAAACCATTCCAGCAAAAACCACGCGCCGGCGATGCACGGCAGGAAGGTCGCTTCGGCGCCCCCCGTGACAAGGACCCGCGCTTTGGCAACGACAAACCGCGCTTCGCTGGCGATCAGCCACGCGAAGGCGGCTTCAACAAGCCACGCTTCGACGCCGACAAACCTCGCTTCGCTGGCGACAAACCCCGCGAAGGCAGCTTCCAGCGCGACCGCGACCAGGCGCCGCGCGACGGCGGCTTCAACAAGCCGCGCTTCGACGACAAACCGCGTTTCGGTGGCGACAAGCCACGCGAAGGCAGCTTCCAGCGCGACCGCGAGCAGGCGCCACGCGAAGGTGGCTTCAACAAGCCACGCTTTGACGACAAACCGCGTTTCGGTGGCGACAAGCCCCGCGAAGGCAGCTTCAACAAGCCACGCTTTGACGACAAACCACGTTTCGGCGGCGACAAGCCGCGTGAAGGCAGCTTCCAGCGCGACCGCGAACAGGCTCCACGCGATGGCGGTTTCAACAAGCCACGCTTTGACGACAAACCGCGTTTCGGTGGCGACAAGCCGCGTGAAGGCAGCTTCCAGCGTGACCGTGAGCAGGCACCGCGCGAAGGTGGCTTCAACAAACCGCGTTTTGACGACAAACCGCGTTTCGGTGGCGACAAGCCCCGCGAAAGCAGCTTCCAGCGCGACCGCGAGCAGGCGCCGCGCGACGGCGGTTTCAACAAGCCACGCTTTGATGCCGACAAACCGCGCTTCGGTGGCGACAAGCCGCGTGAGGGCAGCTTCCAGCGCGACCGCGAACAGGCGCCGCGCGACGGTGGCTTCAACAAGCCGCGCTTTGACGACAAGCCGCGCTTCGGTGGCGACACGCCACGCGAAGGCGGCTTCCAGCGCGATAGCGCCCCGCGCAGCCCGGCTGCCGAGGGCAACGCCCCGAAAGTGCTGTTCGGCAACCGCAAGATCAGCGAAGACAACACCGCGGCACCAAGCAGCAACGACAGCACGGCCACCAGCGGCGAGCGCAGCTACACCCGCGACCGCGTGGCCGGCATCCGCGGCAAGGCGCATCCGGACTTCCAGGCACCGGAGCGGCGCGAACCGGCCGAGCCGGTACGTCCGAAATCCTTCCTGAAAACGCCGCGCCGTGACGATGACGCACCGCGCCGTGACGAGCCGCGCGACAGCGGCGAGCGTGCGCCCCGCCGCGACGACCGCCCGTACGGCGAAACCCGCGAAGGCAGCTTCCAGCGCAACCGCACCTTTGACGCCCGCGGCGAGCAAAGCGGCGTGCGCGAGAGCGGCTTCCAGCGTGATCGCACCTTCGACCGCAGCAGCCCGGCACGCGATGGTGAACGCAAGCCATGGCCGCGCGACGACAAGCCGCGCTTCGACCGCGAGCGCAGTGCGCCGCGCGACGAACCGGCACCGCGCACGCTGTTCGCCAAGGGTAATGCGCCACAACGCAGCGACGCACCGCGCGGCAACGCCCCGCAACGCGGCGATGCGGCCAACGTTGGCCGCACCCCGTACGCCAAGCCGCAAGCGCGCATCCTGCAGCAAGGCCAACTGGCGCTGTTCGCCAGCTGCCCGCGCGGCCTGGAAAAACTACTGGCCGAGGAAATCAGCCAGCAAGGCGGCAGCGAACTGCAGCTGACCGACGGCGGCGTGCACTTCACCGGCAACCAGGAAGTGATGATGCGGGTCAACCTGCACTCGCGCACCGCCAGCCGCCTGCTGCAACAGCTGGCGCAAGGCAGCTTCCAGATCGAGCGCGACATCTACACCCTGGCCAAGAGCATCGACTGGCCGGCGCTGTTCGACATCAGCAACACCATCAAGGTGAAGACCGACGGCCACGCCCGCCTGCGCAGCATCGACTACGTGTCGCTGATCGTGAAGGACGCGATCTGCGACCGTTTCCGTGCGCTGAACGACGAGCGCCCGAGTGTGGACACCCGCCGTCCGGACATCCGCATCCGCGTGTTCCTGTCCGGCTTCGACGTGCAGATCTATCTCGACACCAGCGGCGAAGCACTATTCAAGCGCGGCTGGCGCGACGAGACCGGCGAGGCGCCGCTGCGTGAAAACCTGGCTGCCGGCATCCTGCTCAGCGCCGGCTACAACGGCAGCCAGCCGCTGCTGGACCCGATGTGCGGCAGTGGCACCTTCCTGGTGGAGGCCGCCGACATCGCGCTCAACCGCGCGCCGGGCCGCCTGCGCAACTTTGCCTTTGAAAAGCTGAACACCCACAACGACCTGCTGTGGCACAGCATCCGCAACGATGCCGAGCTGGCGGTACGGCCACTGGAAAAGCTGGCGATCTACGGCAACGACGCGTCGCTGGAAATGGTGGAGATTGCCCGCCACAACCTGACACGCTGCGGCCTGGAGTCACTGGTCACGCTCAGCCACGGCGACGCCACCGAGCTGCAGGCGCCCGCCGCCAGCGGCCTGCTGGTGTGCAACCCGCCGTACGGTATCCGCCTCGACGAGCAGGATTCGCTGGCCGAGCTGTACCCGCGCCTGGCGACCTGGCTGAAACGCAATTTTGCCGGCTGGACCGCGCACCTGATGACCGCCGACAACCGTCTGCCGGCCCTGATGCGCCTGAATGCCGAAGCGCGGCCGCTGCTGTACAACGGCGCGCTGGAGTGCCGCGTCTACGCCTTCCCGCTGGTGGCCGGCTCCAACCGCAAGGAATAATGCGACAGCATTTGCCAGCAACAAGGCATGGCAGTAGCCACTAAGCAAGGGCGTGCGATAATCCATCGCACGCCCTTTTGCCACTCTTCCCCGCCGAGGCAGCCATGGACACATCCTTTCTCTCCGCCACCATCCTGCTGATCCTGATCACCGATCCGCTGGGCAACATCCCGCTGTTCATCTCGGCACTGAAGCAGGTGAAGCCGGAGCGCCGCCGCCGCGTGGTGTTCCGCGAGTGTTTCATCGCCTTCAGCGTGCTGCTGACCTTCATGTTCTTCGGCAACGGCTTCCTGGAAGTGATGCACCTCACCGACGAGAGCCTGCGCGTGGCCGGTGGCGTGATCCTGTTCCTGATCGCACTGAAGATGATCTTCCCCGGCGGCGACGGCCACGCCGGCCACCAGCTGAGCGGCGAGCCGTTCATCGTGCCGATCGCGGTGCCGCTGATTGCCGGGCCGTCGGCAATGGCGACCGTGCTGCTGATGTCGACGCGCGAACCGGAACGGATGCTGGAATGGATAGGCGCGCTGACGCTGACCATGCTGGTGACGCTGCTGGTGTTCCTGTTCTCCGGCAAGATCCAGAAACTGCTCGGCGAACAGGCGATTACCGCGCTGGAGCGGCTGATGGGACTGGTGCTGACCGCGATCTCGATTGAGATGCTGCTGGGTGGCGTCGCCGCCTACATCAAGAAGCTGGCCTGAGGCCGGCGCCGCGTACGGTAACGGCGCCCTTCGCGGCGCCGTTTTTGCGGCGCGCTCGCGCTGGCGGCCTTGCTCCACGCTAGAGCCAGGACTGCCCTGCTCCACAGCCGGGCCAGCAATGCAAAAAGCCGCAACCCGTTAAGGATTGCGGCTTTTCATATTTGGTGGCCAATCTCGGAATCGAACCAAGGACACACGGATTTTCAATCCGTTGCTCTACCAACTGAGCTAATTGGCCAAACATCTGGCGCAGGGGAAAAGTGGTGGCCAATCTCGGAATCGAACCAAGGACACACGGATTTTCAATCCGTTGCTCTACCAACTGAGCTAATTGGCCTCTTTGCCGCGCACTTGCGTGCTGCATCAGAGGCACGCATTAAAGCAGATCGTAATTTATGCGTCAAGGCTTTTCCGGAAAAAAACCGCCGAAACGGCGGTTTTTACCAGTTTACTACGCGTCCGGCTGCCGCGACGGATGGGCCTCCGCAAACGCCGGCACCTGCTCAAGGTTGGCCGCAATACGCGCCAGCAAGGGATACGCGCCCATGTCGATGGCAAAGCGCTGCGCGTTGAACACCTGCGGCAGCAGGCAGACGTCGGCCAGCGTCAGCGTGTCGCCGAAACAGTAGCGCCCGGCGCTGGCGGCCAGCTGCTGCTCCAGCGCGGCAAAGCCCGTCGCCACCCAGTGACGGTACCAGCCACCCCGCGCGTCCTCGTCCTGCTCCAGCTCGGTCTTCAGGTAGTTGAGCACGCGCAGGTTGTTGAGCGGGTGGATGTCGCAGGCGATGGCCTGCGCCACTGCGCGCACCTGCGCCCGCGCTACCGCGCCCTCCGGCAGCAGCCGTGCGCTGTCCGGATAGGCCTCGTCCAGGTACTCGCAGATCGCCAGCGACTGCGTCAGCAGTACGCCCTTGTCCAGCAGCGCCGGCAGCAGCCCCTGCGGATTGAGCGCCAGGTAATCGGCGCTGCGCTGCTCGCCGCGCAGCAGGCTGACCGGCACCTGGGCGTAGGCCAGCCCTTTCAGGTTCAGTGCAATGCGCACGCGGTAGGCGGCCGAGGAACGGAAGTAGCCGTACAGCGTGCGGCCAACGTTGGCCGCGTCAGCCATGCTTGACCACCCTCTGCGCGATGGCGCCGAAAATACTCACGCCGGCGGCATCCTTCATCTCGATGCGTACCGTGTCACCCACCTTCATGAACGGGGTGATCGCCGCGCCGCTGTCGATGATCTCGATCATGCGCTGTTCGGCCAGGCAGCAGCTGCCTGTACTGCGGTCGTGGTTGGACACGGTGCCGGAGCCGACGATGGAGCCGGCGACCAGTTCGCGGGTCTTGGCCACGTGCGCCACCAGCTGCGGGAAGCTGAACTGCATCTCGACGCCGGCGTTCGGCTTGCCGTAGAAGGCGTTGTTGTAATCGACCAGCAGCGGCAGGTGCACCTTGCCGTCCTGCCACGCGTCGCCCAGCTCGTCCGGGGTCACCGCCACCGGCGAGAACGCGGTCGCCGGCTTGCTCTGGAAGAAGCCGAAGCCCTTGGCCAGCTCATTGGGAATCAGGTTGCGCAGCGTGACGTCGTTGACCAGCATCAGCAGGCGGATGTGGCCGGCGCACGCGGCGGCATCGGCGCCCAGCGGCACGTCGCCGGTGACCACCGCCACCTCGCCCTCGAAGTCCAGCCCCCACGCCTCGTCGCGCAGCGGAATCGGCGAGCACGGTGGCAGGAAGGCGTCGGAGCCGCCCTGGTACATCAGCGGGTCGTGGTAGAAGCTCTCCGGCACCTCGGCGCCGCGCGCCTTGCGCACCAGCTCGACGTGGTTGAGGTAGGCACTGCCGTCCGCCCACTGGTAGGCGCGTGGCAGCGGGCTGTGGCAACGCGCTGCGTCGAAGGCAACGGCGCCGGCGCCGGCGGCCTCGCCCTGATTCAGCGCGGCGTAGACCTGTTGCAGTTGCGGCTCGGCCTGCGCCCAGTTGTCCAGCGCCTGCTGCAGGGTGGCGGCGATCTGCGGTACGGCGACGGCACGGGAAAGGTCACGGCTGACGACCATCAGCTGGCCGTCGCGGGTGTTGTTCTGGTAGGTGGCGAGTTTCATGTGGGTGGTCTCGTCTGGAACGGTGTCGATACACGTTGGCCGCAGCAATCTGCTGCGGCCAACCTTGTGCTGCTATGCGTTCACGCGGTGATGCGGCGGGCTCAATCGGCCTTCAGCACGCCGCGGCGGATCTGGTCTTCCTCGATCGATTCGAACAGCGCGCGGAAGTTGCCTTCGCCGAAGCCTTCGTTGCCCTTGCGCTGGATGATCTCGAAGAAGATCGGCCCGATCACGGTTTCGGTGAAGATCTGCAGCAGGATGCCTTCCACCGGCGCGCCGTCGATCAGGATGCTGTTCTTCTGCAAGCGCGCCAGGTCCTCGCCGTGGTTCGGCACGCGCTGGTCGACCTTGGCGTAGTAGGTGTCCGGGGTGTCGAGGAAGCGGGTGCCGCGCGCCTTCAGCGTTTCTACTGTGGTGTAGATGTCTTCGGTGGTCAGCGCAATGTGCTGGATGCCTTCGCCGTTGTACTGCTTCAGGAATTCCTCGATCTGGCTCTTGTCGTCGGACGATTCGTTGATCGGGATGCGGATCTTGCCGCACGGGCTGGTCATCGCCTTGGACACCAGGCCGGTGAGCTTGCCTTCGATGTCGAAGTAGCGGATTTCGCGGAAGTTGGCGATGTTCTCGTAGAACGATCCCCACTTCTCCATATTGCCGCGGATCACGTTGTGGGTCAGGTGGTCGATCACCTTGAGGCCCACGCCCACCGGGTGCTGGTCGACGCCGTCCAGCGGCACAAAGTCGATCTCGTAGATGTCCTTGTCGTGGCCGTAGCGGTCGACGAAGTACAGTGCCGAGCCGCCGATGCCTTCCACCGCCGGGATGTTCAGCTCCATCGCGCCGACCGGACGCACATAGGGCTTGGCGCCATGCGCCAGTGCGTAGTCGTAGGCCTTGGCGGCGTCCTTGACGCGCCAGGCCATGGCGCAGGCGGACGGGCCGTGCACGGTGGCGAACTCGGAGGCCGGCTGGGTGCGTTCGGCGTTGAGGATGAAGTTGATATCACCCTGGCGGAACAGGCTGACGTTCTTGCTGCGGTGGCGCGCGATCTCGATAAAGCCGAGCGACAGGAAAAGCGCTTGCAGCTTGGCGACGCCTTCGGCGTTGGGGGCGGTGTACTCGACAAACTCGAAGCCATCGGTTGCCAGTGGGTTCATCAGTTGATGTTCCATTTTCATTCATCTCTCCTCTTGCGCGTCGTGCTCGACGCTGTCTCTGTGGTGCCGCCGCCTGGACTGCGCCGGGCGGCCGGCTTGCCGTTGCGTGCCGGACGCAGTCGCGGCCGCATGATGTAGACAATATCCGGTGATCTGGCGCCACCGTGTAAAATGTCTGGCTCAGGCGCTTTATTCTAAGTAAACTCAACCGCAATTTTCTTGCGATATAGTGCCGAGAAAACAAAAAACTTAAAACAATATTCCAGAGCAAACCCATCATCAGGAGATAACATGCCTACGGCACCCCTGGACAAGACAGATATAAAAATGTTGGCCGCATTGCAGGCCAATGGCCGGCTGACCAACGTGGAACTGGCGGAAAAGGTGGCCCTGTCGCCATCGCCCTGCCTGCGCCGCCTGAAGCAACTGGAGGACTCCGGCGTCATCCGCCAGTACGTGGCGCTGCTGGATCCGGCCAAGATCGGCCTCGGCCTGCAGGCCTTTGTGCGCGTCACGCTGGAAAAGCGCGGCAACGCCCATCTGCAGGGCTTCATGGACGCGGTGCAGCGCTGGCCGGAAGTGGTCAACTGCTACGCGATGACCGGCGAGATGGACTACCTGCTGCAGGTGTATTTCGAGGATCTGGAGCACTTCTCGCGCTTCGTGATGGACGACCTGCTGCAGCAGCCGGGGGTGGAGGACGTGAAGTCCAGCTTCGTGCTGAAGGAGTTCAAGCAGACCACCTCGCTGCCGATCTCGCACCTGAATCCGTAAGCCCCCTGCCCCCGCCATGTGCGGGGGCATTTCCTGCCGCCGTGCCATTCCGCTATCATCCAGAACACCTTGGTCAGCAAAACGGGATCCGCAGTGGCCGCTACCAATTCCTTATCCAGTCGCCTGCAATGGCGCGGCGTGCTGTGCCTGCTGTTGCTGGGCGTGCTCGGCGGCGGCGGTCACTACCTGCTCGGCCTGCGCGACATCGAACAGCGGCTGGCACAGCTGCACACGCTGGTGGAACAACGCTTCGTCGGCGTGCTGGCGCAAAGCGTGTGGGACCTCGACCAGCACAATACCCAGCAACTGCTGGAAAGCATCAACCAGCTCGACGGCGTCAACCGCGTCGAGCTGATCACCAACCTCGGCCAGCGCCAGAGCAGCCAGCTGCACCCGACGGCGCACAGCGAGTGGATCCGCGATTTCCCGGTACAGTCCGAACGCTCCGGCAACCAGCCGCTGGCCAGTCTGCGTCTGCACCTCGGCCAGCAGGAGCTGCTGCAGCAACTGCGCCTGCGCAGCCTGCTGTTCGCCGGCAGCCTGATGGCCGCCATGCTGCTGATGCTGCTGCTGTGCCGCCATTTCATGCAACGCCACCTGCTGCGCCCGCTGGAACAGCTGGTCGGCCAGCTGCACAAGGAACAGCCGCTGCCGCTGGCCGACGGCGAGCGCGAACTGAGCCTGCTGGGCAAACAGCTGCAACGCTATCGCCAGGGCTGGCAGCAACAACTGCAGCAACAACAGCAGCGCGGCAACGAGCTGCAAAAGCAGCGCGAACAACTCAGCGAGCTGGCCAGCCAGCGCACCACCGAACTCGACCAACTGACCCGCTCTCAGCAGCTGCTGGCCAAGCTGTCCCACAGCTTCCTGCGCCTGCCGCCGGCAGAACAGCGCGACGCCGTCGCCAATGCCCTGGCGCGCATCGGCCACCTGCTCGGCGTCGACCGCTGCTACCTGCTGCTGCTGGACGAACGACAGGCGCTGCAGCAGCACATCAGCTGGCAAAACGCGCAGCTGCCGCCGGACGGCGGCTTTTACCTGCAAGCGCCGCTGCAGCACTCGCCCTGGTTGCTGCCGCAGCTGCGGCAGCAGGCACAGCTCACCATCAGCCGGCTGGAGGAAATTCCGCCGGACGGCCACGGCGAGCGCCTGCTGCTGGCCGAGCACGGCATCCGCGGCCTGGTGCTGATCGCGCTCGACCACGCCGCGCCGCTGCACGGCATCTTCGGCTGCGAAGTGGTCAACCGCCAGCACGACTGGCTGGACAAGGAACTGACGCTGCTGCGGCTGTTTGCCGAGCTGCTGTCCGGGCTGCTGCTGCGTCACCAGCAGCTGCAACAGCATGAGGCGCTGACGCAGCAGCTGGCGGCGGCCAACGCCAAGCTGCAGGCGCAGAGCCATTGCGACGGCCTGACCGGGCTGGCCAGCGTCAGCCGCCTGCAGCAGGACAAGCAGCAGCTGTTCGAGCAGGCTTTCCTGCGCCAGCAGGCGCTGTCGGCGCTGATGCTGGACATCGACCAGTTCGCCGCCTACAACAGCCACGCCGGCCACCTGGCCGGTGACGACTGCCTGCTGCGCATTGCACAGCTGCTGCAGGCGCTGCTGGCGACGCACCCCGGCCTCGCGGTGCGCATCAAGGGCGCCACCATGCTGCTGCTGCTGCCGCAGCATGATCCGGCGCAAGCCGCCGCCGTGGCCGAGCAGCTGCGCCAGGCGGTCGCCGCGCTGCAGCTGCCGCACCCGGCGTCGCGGGTGTCCAGCTTTGTCAGCGTCAGTGTCGGCTGCGCCACGCTGGACCTGCGCCGCCATGACGATATCGACGACCTGATTGGCGAGGCGGCCCACGCCTTGCGCCAGGCCAAGGCACAGGGCCGCAACCGCTGCGTCAGCGCCGCGGCGACATGAAAAAACCGCAGCCGAAGCTGCGGTTTTTCATGCTGCCATCGCGCCGCATCCGGCGGCCGCGCTCACAAGCCCAGGCGCTGCCAGATGGTGGACACCGTGCCGGCCTGGTTCAGGGTGTAGAAGTGCAGCCCCGGTGCGCCATTGGCCAGCAGGCGGTCGCACAGCTCGGTCACCACATCCAGCCCCAGTGCACGGATCGACGCGCTGTCGTCCATATAGGCCTGCATCCGCAGGCGCAGCCAGCGCGGCACTTCCGCGCCGCACATGTCGGAGAAGCGGCACAGCTGGCCGAAGTTGGCGATCGGCATGATGCCAGGCACGATCGGGATGTCCACGCCGCGCGCCTGTACCTCGTCGACGAAGCGGAAATAACTATCGGCGTTGAAGAAATACTGCGTCATCGCCGAGTTGGCGCCGGCATTCACCTTGCGCACGAAATTATTGATGTCGTCTTCGGCGGACTTGGCCTGCGGGTGGAATTCCGGATAGGCCGCCACTTCGATGTGGAAGTGGTCGCCGTGCTCTTCGCGGATGAAGGCCACCAGCTCGTTGGCGTAGCGGAACTCGCCGGCCTCGACCATACCGGACGGCATATCGCCGCGCAGCGCCACGATGTGGCGGATACCGTGGTTGCGGTACTCGTTCAGGATCGAGCGGATATTGTCGCGGGTGGAGCCGATGCAGGACAGGTGCGGCGCCGCGGCATAGCCTTCGTTGCGGATTTCCAGCACCGTGGACAGCGTGCCGTCGCGGGTGGTGCCGCCGGCGCCGAAGGTCACGGAGAAGAACTCCGGCTTGAACTGCGCCAGCTGCTGGCGGGTGGTACGCAGTTTGGCCACGCCTTCCGGGGTGCGCGGCGGGAAGAATTCGAAGCTGAAGGTACGGTTACGTTCGGTCATGGCAAGCTCTTGCGGCAAGGTTGGTGATGGTTTCCCTGGCATCCCGTGTCGGTCTGGCGCCGCTGACGGGGTGGCGGCCAACGTTGGCCGCACAAAAAAACGGACAGGGCATTTTACGGCCCTGTCCGTTTTAACCGGACATCAAATATCAATAACGATAGTGTGCCGGCTTATATGGACCGTCTTTCGGCACGCTGATGTAGCTGGCCTGTTCATCAGACAGCTCGGTCAGGCGGGCGCCGATGCGCTCCAGATGCAGGCGCGCCACCTTCTCGTCCAGATGCTTGGGCAGCACGTACACCTTGTTGTCGTACTTGTGCTCGTTGGCGAAGATCTCGATCTGCGCCAGCACCTGGTTGGTGAAGGAGTTGGACATCACGAAGCTCGGGTGGCCGGTGGCGCAGCCGAGGTTCACCAGGCGGCCTTCGGCCAGCAGGATGATGCGCTTGCCGTCCGGGAAGATGATGTGATCCACCTGCGGCTTGATGTTTTCCCACTGGTACTGGCGCAGCGAGGCGACTTCGATCTCGCTGTCGAAGTGACCGATATTGCACACGATGGCATTGTTACGCATTTTCTTCATGTGCTCGTGATTGATCACGCCGACGTTGCCGGTGGTGGTCACGAAGATGTCGGCCTGATCGCAGACTTCGTCCATGCGTACCACGCGGTAGCCTTCCATCGCCGCCTGCAGTGCGCAGATCGGGTCGATTTCGGTCACCCACACGGTGGCGCCCAGACCGCGCAGCGACTGCGCGCAGCCCTTGCCCACGTCACCGTAGCCCAGCACCACGGCAACCTTGCCGGCGATCATCACGTCAGTGGCGCGCTTGATGCCGTCCACCAGCGATTCGCGGCAGCCGTACAGGTTGTCGAACTTGGACTTGGTCACCGAGTCGTTGACGTTGAAGGCCGGGAACGGCAGCAGGCCGTCCTTTTCCAGCTGGTACAGGCGATGCACGCCGGTGGTGGTTTCCTCGGTCACGCCCTTGATATGCTGCAGACGCTTGGAGTACCACTGCGGGTCGATTTCCAGATGACGCTTGATGGAAGCGAACAGTGCGGTTTCTTCTTCGTTGGTCGGGTGGCCGATCACGCCCAGATCCTTCTCCGCCTTGCTGCCCAGCATCAGCAGCAGGGTGGCGTCGCCGCCGTCGTCGAGGATCATGTTCGCTGGCTGGTCTTCCGGCCATTCGAAGATCTTGTGGCTGAATTCCCAGTACTCGTCCAGGCTCTCGCCCTTGAACGCGAATACCGGAATGTTGGCCGCAGCGATGGCGGCGGCAGCGTGATCCTGGGTGGAGAAGATGTTGCACGATGCCCAGCGCACTTCGGCGCCCAGCGCGGTCAGCGTCTCGATCAGCACCGCGGTCTGTACCGTCATGTGCAGCGAGCCGGCGATGCGCGCGCCGCGCAGCGGCTGGCTGTGCTGGTATTCCTTGCGCGTGGCCATCAGGCCCGGCATTTCGGTCTCGGCAATATTGAGTTCCTTGCGGCCCCAATCTGCCAGATTGATATCGGCAACGAGATAGTCGTTGAATGCAGCCATCGTGTATTCCTTTGTCACGAAGGCCGGGAGGGATGGCTCACCCGCGCATCCCGTGCCCGGCACGGGTTATCCTGAAGCGGCCCGATCGGAGCCGTTCAATGAAAAGCAGGTGAGCGCCGTTTTGCGTTTCCGGGCCTGGGGCATGGCCTCGCAGCGCTCCCCGGAATCCCGCCATTATGGCAGAACTTGCGGCGCAAGGTTGGCCGCAACGACGCCGCACGGGCAACAAGACCACCGCGGCCGCCGCCCAGAGGCAAAGGAAAAGGCCTCTTGCGAGGCCTTTTTGCACAACAGTTTGGCTAGCTTACAGGCCGGCAGCGGCGCGCAGCGCGGCGGCCTTGTCGGTACGCTCCCAGGTGAACTCCGGCTCTTCGCGGCCGAAGTGGCCGTAGGCCGCGGTCTTGGTGTAGATCGGACGCAACAAGTCCAGCATCTGCACGATGCCTTTCGGGCGCAGGTCGAAGTGCTGTTTCACCAGCTCGACGATGCGCTCGTTCGGGATCGCGTTGGTGCCAAAGGTGTCCACCGAGATCGAGGTCGGCTCGGCCACGCCGATGGCGTAGGAAACCTGGATCTGGCACTGGCGCGCCAGACCGGCGGCGACCACGTTCTTGGCCACATAACGACCGGCGTAGGCGGCGGAACGGTCGACCTTGGTCGGATCCTTGCCGGAGAAGGCCCCACCGCCGTGCGGTGCGGCACCGCCGTAGGTGTCGACGATAATCTTGCGGCCGGTCAGGCCGCAGTCGCCCATCGGGCCGCCGATGACGAAACGGCCGGTCGGGTTGATCAGGAACTTGGTTTCGGCAGTAATCATTTCCGCCGGCAGCACCGGCTTGATGATGTCCTCGATCACCGCATCGGTCAGTGTCTTGTGGTCGATTTCCGGCGCGTGCTGGGTGGACAGCACCACGGTGTCGATGCGCTTGGGCAGGCCTGTTTCGCTGTCGTAGACGCAGGTGATCTGGCTCTTGGCATCCGGACGCAGCCACGGCAGGCGGCCATCCTTGCGCAGTTCCGCCTGACGCTGCACCAAACGGTGCGCGTAGTAGATCGGGAACGGCATCAGCGTCGGGGTTTCGTCGCAGGCGTAGCCGAACATCAGGCCCTGGTCGCCGGCGCCCTGGTCTAGATCCAGGCCTTCGCCTTCGTTGACGCCCTGGGCGATGTCCGGCGACTGCTTGTCGTAGCACACCATCACGGCGCAACCGCGATGGTCAAAACCCAGCTCGGTATTGTCGTAACCGATGCGCTTGATGGTTTCGCGCGCGATCTTGATGTAGTCGATGTTGGCGGTGGTGGTGATCTCGCCGGCCAGGACTACCAGACCGGTGTTAACCAGGGTCTCGGCCGCAACGCGGGCGTATTTGTCTTCACGCAGGATGGCGTCCAGAATGGCGTCGGAAATCTGGTCCGCGACCTTGTCCGGATGGCCTTCAGATACCGATTCAGATGTAAAAAGATATTCGCTCATTGTGTCCGTTCCCGAATAATGGCCTTTGAGTTAATGATAAAATAGCGCGTTTACTTTCCAGCAGACCATGATGACCCGAATCGCACGACTCATCCTGCAGACCCTGGCCGCGTTGCCGCTACCGGCACTGCACCGGCTGGGCGCCCTGCTGGGGGAAATCCTCTATTACCTATCGCCGCGTTTTCGCGAACGCATACGCGAAAACCTCAAAACCAGTCAAATCGCTGGAAGTTATCAGCTTTACGAATCGCTCGTCAAACTCTGTGCGGCAGAAACCGGCAAGGGCGCGCTGGAACTGGCCATCGCCTGGTGCCGCGAGCCGGACTACATCACCTCGCTGGTACGCGGCTGTGACGGCTGGGAGCATGTCGAAGCGGCACTGGCGGAGGGCAAGGGGCTGATCTTCGTCACCCCGCACCTTGGCAGCTACGACATTGCCGGACGCTACATCTCGGCCCGGCTGCCGTTCCCGCTGACCGCGATGTACCGCCCGCCGAAGCTGGCGTGGCTGGAGCCGATCATGAACGAGGGCCGCGCCCGCGGCAAAGGCCGCACCGCGCCGGCCACCGGCGCCGGTGTGCGCCAGCTGATGAAGGCGCTGAAATCCGGCGAGGCCACCATCATCCTGCCGGACCAGGTGCCCGGCAGCGGCGAAGGCGCGTGGGCACCATTCTTCGGCAAGCCGGCGTTCACCATGACACTGCTGGCGCGTCTGGCGCAGATGAATGGTGTCGCGGTGCTGTGGTTTACCGGCGAACGCCTGGCTGGCGGTGCCGGCTTCCACATCCACATCAGCCCGCAGCAGGGCGAATTCAGCGGCGAACGCGAGGCCGACGCCGCCGTGGTCAACGCCAATGTCGAACGCCTGATCCAGCGTTGGCCGCAACAGTACCTGTGGAGCTACAACCGCTACAAGACGCCGTCCGGCGCTCCGTCCCCCGATCAAGCTTAATTCTGGAATACCGCATGAAATTCGCCCTGGCCCTGCTGTGGCTCATCCGCCTGTTGCCGCTGCCCGTCATCCACGCCCTGGCCTGGGGCCTAGGGCAGCTGGCCTACCTGCTCGCCCGCGAGCGCCGTCGCGTCGGCCTGATCAACCTGCGCCTGTGCTTCCCCGACATGGGGCTGACGCAGCGCCGCCGGCTGATCCGCCGCCACTTTGTCGAGATGATGAAGCTGGTGCTGGAGTACGGCATCGTGTGGTGGTCGTCGCCACAGCGGCTGCGCCAGCTGGTGGAGGTACGCGGGCTGGAACATATCACCCGGCTGCGCGAGGCGGGCGAAGACGTGGTGCTGTTCTACCCGCACTTCGTCGCCTTCGAGATCTGTGCGCTGCGCCTGAATCTGGAGGTGCCGCTGGTCAGCGTCTATTCGCACCAGAAGAACAAGACGCTGGACGCGCAGTTCTACCAGGGCCGTAACCGCTTCGACAATGCCTACATCGTGTCGCGGCAGGAGAGCCTGCGCAGCATCATCAAGGCGATGCGCAAGGAGCACACCCCGTTCCTTTACCTGCCGGACCAGGACTTCGGCCCGCGCGACGCCATCTTCGTGAAGTTCTTCGCCACTGACGCCGCCACCATCACCGGCCTGTCGCGCATTGCCAGCATCGCCAAGGCCAGGGTGGTACCGGCCATCGCCCGCCGCGAAGGCGCGCGCTTCGTGCTCGATATCCATCCGCCACTGGACAACTTCCCCAGCGACAATCTGGAAGCCGATACCCGCCGCATGAACGCCTTCCTGGAGCAGCGCATCCTGGAGGCGCCGGAACAGTACTTCTGGCTGCACAAGCGCTTCAAGACCCGGCCGCAGGGACAGGCACGTTTCTACTGAGCCTGTAGCCAACCACCACGGGCAAGGATGGCTGCGGCCAACCTTGCCCGTTTTGTTTTCGGGGCAAGCTAGCCGGTGAGCGGGCTGGCCGCACAGGGAAACGCGCGGTTGTAACCGTATAGAAGTGACGCCGCTCGGTAGCGGTCTGCGCTTTGAGGTAGCCAAGGTTGGCCGCAGCCTGGCGACAGCCCCTCCGCACACCCTCTACCCTGCCCCGCTGCGATCGGGAGCGGCAACCTTCAATCTCCAGACATCCCGGCATCAGTGACCCGGAAGCGAGGCCCACAGTGCCGCCAGCCAAACAAAAACGCCACGATCGGATCGTGGCGTTTTTGTTGTGCTGCGCAGCGGCTCAGCTACCGCGCTTCTTCCAGAAGTAGCGCCCGATAAAACCGGGAAACGCAAACACCAGGAACAGTGCCAAGGTGGTGACATAAAACTGCCACTTCTGCACGTGTACCGGCGAATGGCGGCCTTCCAGCAGCTGCGCCAGCACACCCAGCAGCAGGTACAGCGCCACCAGTTCCAGTAACTGCCAGCCAAAGTGCTTGTTGGCCACCCGCCAGATGCCGGCAACGCGCCGGCTCATGAATGGCAGATTGGCCGCAACAAACGCGAGCAGTAACAGGACGATGACGCTGACTTCCATGCTGATTCCTTACAGGACGACGAGTGATTGTTTCATCGCTTCGACACACATCGCGATCAGACGTTCCGGCATCGCACCC
Organism: Vogesella sp. AC12; assembly: GCF_024437575.1. Taxonomy (NCBI): domain Bacteria; kingdom Pseudomonadati; phylum Pseudomonadota; class Betaproteobacteria; order Neisseriales; family Chromobacteriaceae; genus Vogesella; species Vogesella sp. AC12. The sequence goes on along the minus strand of NZ_JANFNU010000010.1, from coordinate 46,920 downwards.
AGTACCAGCAAGGCCACGGCATTGAGCGACAGCACCAGCTTCATGTCACCGGACATGGTGATCGGGCTGTGATCCTGCACGTCGTCGAAGTACATCACCTTGACTGCACGCAGGTAGTAGAAGGCACCGATCAGCGACATCAGCACCGCCACAATCGCCAGCCACAGCAGGTTGACGTTGACGATCGCCTGGATCACCGCAAACTTGGCGTAGAAGCCAGCCAGCGGCGGAATACCGGCCATCGAGAACAGCGCCAGCAGCATCAGCAGTGCGTACCAGCTGTTGCGGCCGTTGAGGCCTTTCAGGTCGTCCAGTGTCTCGCACTCGAAACCGGCACGCGACAGGCCCAGCAGGATGCCGAAACCGGCCAGCGAGGTCAGCACGTAAACGATCACGTAGAACAGTGCGGCGGAGTAGCCTTCGGCGTTGCCGGCGATCAGGCCCAGCAGCAGGAAACCCATGTGCGAGATGGTCGAGTAGGCCAGCATGCGCTTGAGGTTGGTCTGTGCAATGGCGGTCAGGTTACCGATGGCCATTGACAGTACCGCCAGAATCACCAGCATGCCCTGCCAGTCGGCCACCATCTCGCCCAGACCCTGCACCAGGATGCGGATCACGAACACGAAGGCCGCCAGTTTCGGTGCGGCACCGATCATCAGCGTCATCGCGGTGGACGAGCCCTGGTAAACGTCAGGCACCCACATGTGGAACGGTACCGCACCCAGCTTGAACGCAAGACCAGCCACGATAAACACCAGGCCGAAGACCAGCAGTGTCTGGTTGGCGCTGCCCGAGGCGATCGCCTGAGCCACCTTGGTCAGTTCCAGCGAACCGGTGGCACCGTACACCATCGACACACCGTACAGCAGCAGGCCGGAAGCCAGCGCGCCGAGCACGAAGTACTTCATCGCGGCTTCGATGGCACGACCGGACTCACGTTGCAGCGCGATCAGCGAGTACAGCGACAACGACAGCAGCTCCAGGCCCATGTACAGGCTGACGAAGTTGCTGGCCGACACCATCAGGTTCATGCCCAGCAGCGCGAACAGGGTCAGGGTGAAGTATTCGCCCTTGAACAGGCCGCGATCCTTCACGTACTGGCGGGTGTAAACCAGCACCAGTGCCGTCACGCCGTACATCGCCACCTTGACGATGTCCGACAGCGGATCATCGACAAACATGCCACTGAGGGTAATGGTGGCGAACGGCTCGAAAGTGGAAACCTGGATCACGGCACAAACCAGCAGTGTCAGCAGCGACAGTGCATAGGTGATGCCGCGCTTGGCGTCCGAGATAAACAGGTCAAGAATGAGGATTACCGACAGAGCCCCAAGCAGGAACATCTCTGGCAAAGCCGGCATCAGATTGAGATCAGCCCAATTCATTTCGTATTCCTTGTGGCCTCTTAGAGCTTGCTTTGCGCAACGTGCGCGATCAGTTCATTGACAGACAGGTGCATCTTCTCAACGAACAGCTGCGGGTACAGACCCATACCCAGTACGGTCACGGCCAGGATCACCAGAATCAGGAATTCACGCTTGTTGACGTCCTTCATCTCTTCCACGTGGTGGTTGCCCACATCACCGAAAATCACGCGCTTGTACATCCACAGGGTGTAGGCGGCGCCGAAGATCAGCGTGGTGGCAGCCAAGGCAGCGACCAGGAAGTTCACCTGCACCGCGCCCATGATCACCATGAACTCGCCGACGAAGCCGGAGGTGGCAGGCAGGCCGGAGTTGGCCATGCCGAACAGCATCATGAAGGCGGCAAAAATCGGCATCTTGTTGGCGACACCACCGTAATCGGCGATGTTGCGGCTGTGCACGCGGTCATACATCACGCCGATGCAGAAGAACATCGCGGCGGAGACGAAGCCGTGCGACACCATCTGTACCAATGCACCTTCCACCGCCCATGCATTCATCTGGCTGCCGGTGAACAGGAACATGCCCAGGGTCACGAAGCCCATGTGGGAAATGGAGGAGTAAGCCACCAGTTTCTTCATGTCGGTTTGCACCAGTGCCACCAGACCGATGTACACCACCGCCACCAGCGACAGGCCGATCATGATCGGAGCCAGCTCGATCGAGGCATCCGGCACGATCGGCAGTGCAAATCGCAGGAAGCCGTAAGCACCGATCTTCAGCGTGATCGCCGCCAGCACCATGGAGCCACCGGTCGGCGCTTCCACGTGGGCATCCGGCAACCAAGTGTGTACCGGCCACATCGGCACCTTCACCGCAAACGACAGGAAGAAGGCGATGAACAGCAGGATCTGTACCTGCAGCGGGATCTGCTTCAGGGCCTGGAAGGCCTGGATGTCAAAGGTCTTGCCAGCCTGGAAATACAGGTAGATGAACGCTACCAGCATCAGCAGCGAACCCAGCAGCGTGTACAGGAAGAACTTGATCGAGGCGTAAACGCGACGCGGACCACCCCACACACCGATGATCAGGTACATCGGGATCAGCATGCCCTCGAAGAACACGTAGAACAGGATCGCATCCAGCGCGGCGAAAGCACCGTTGATCAGACCCGACATGATCAGGAACGCGGCCATGTACTGTGCGGTGCGTTTCTGGATCACTTCCCAGCCGGCCAGGATCACCATCAGCGTGGTGAAGCTGTTCAGCACGATGAACAGCATCGAGATGCCGTCCACCCCCAGGTGGTAGTTGATACCGAGGGATTCGATCCACGGCATGTTTTCGACAAACTGCATGCCGCCATGCAGGTTGTCGAACTGCGTAAACAACGGGAGCGATACCAGGAACCCCAGCACGGCACCAGCCAGCGCCAGCCAGCGCGCCAGCGGTGCGCGCTGGTCGCCACCGGTCGCCAGCACCAGCAGGCCGGCTACGATGGGGGTCCAGATCACCAGACTCAAAGGATTAGCAAACATATCGAGAACCTAATTTGTTATATCGATTCCGGTACCGATCCTTAACGGAGGATCAGCGGCTTGAACCAGTACGTCATCAGAACCAGCACCCCGATGATCATCACCGCAGCGTAGCTGTAGATGAAACCGGTTTGCAGCTTGCGGACCGCTCTGGATACCGAGCCGACCAGACGGGCACTGCCATTCACCAGCAAGCCATCGATCAGCAGCATGTCACCGACTTTCCAGAAGAAAGTGCCCAGTGCGCGCGAACCTTTGGCAAACACGGCGAAGTACAGCTCGTCCATGTAGTACTTGTTCTCGAGTAGCGTGTGCACGCCGGAGAACTTCTGCTTGATGGCGGCCGGAATGTGTGGCGCCTTCATGTAGAAGAACCAGGCCAGTGCCACACCGGCTGCGGCCAACCAGAACGGCAGGGTCACGAAGGCGTGCAGACCCATGGCCATCGCATCGTGGGCATGGTGCATAGCTGCTTCCAGGCCCGGATGTGCTTCCAGATTGGTGAAAATCACGCCCTTGAAGAACTCGCCACCGACCAGCGGATGGATGGCGAAGAAACCGATCAGCACCGAAGGAATCGCCAGCAGTGCCAGTGGCAGGGTCACCACCCATGGCGACTCGTGCGGCTTGTCGTTCGGACCCAGACCATGATGGTGGTCATCGGACGGCTCTTCGTCGTCATGATCGCCCTCATGGGCATGGTGCGAACCGTGGTTCTCCATCCAGCGTTCCTTGCCGTGGAAGACCAGGAAATACATGCGGAAAGAGTAGAACGCGGTCACGAACACACCGGCGATTACGGCAAAGTAGGCAAAACCGGAAGCCGCCAGGTTGCTGTGTTCCACGGCCAAGATGATGGAATCCTTGGAGTAGAAGCCGGAGAAGAACGGGGTACCGATCAGTGCCAACGAGCCCAGCAGCGAGGTGATCCAGGTAATCGGCATGTACTTGCGCAGGCCGCCCATATTGCGCATGTCCTGGTCATGGTGCATGCCCATGATCACGGAACCGGCGCCAAGGAACAGCAAGGCCTTGAAGAACGCGTGCGTCATCACGTGGAACATGGCCACCGAGTAGGCGGACGCGCCCAGTGCCACAGTCATGTAACCCAGCTGCGACAGGGTAGAGTAAGCCACCACACGCTTGATGTCGTTCTGTACCACACCGAGGAAACCCATGAACAGCGCGGTGATCGAGCCGGCCACCATTACCACGTTCAGTGCGGTATCCGACATTTCGAACAGCGGGCTCATGCGCGATACCATGAAGATACCGGCGGTCACCATGGTCGCCGCGTGAATCAGCGCGGAGATCGGCGTCGGGCCTTCCATCGAGTCTGGCAGCCACACGTGCAGCGGGAACTGCGCCGATTTACCCATCGCGCCGATGAACAGCAGGATGCAGGTCACGGTCAGCAGCGACCATTCCACGCCAGGGATGATCTGGATGGTCTTGCTGGCCAGCGCCGGCGCCGCAGCGAACACGTCGCTGTAGTTCAGCGAACCGCCGAAATAGGCCAGTACCAGGCCGATACCGAGCAGGAAGCCGAAGTCACCGACACGGTTGACCAGGAACGCCTTCAGGTTGGCGAAGATCGCAGTCGGACGTTTGAACCAGAAACCGATCAGCAGATAGGAGACCAGACCCACCGCTTCCCAGCCGAAGAACAGCTGGATGAAGTTGTTGGACATCACCAGCATCAGCATCGAGAAGGTAAACAGCGAGATGTAGCTGAAGAAGCGCTGGTAACCCGGATCTTCGTGCATGTAGCCGATGGTGTAGATATGCACCATCAGCGACACGCTGGTTACCACCACCAGCATCATCGCGGTCAGCGAGTCAACGAGGAAGCCGACGGAGAACTCGAAACCACCGACCGTCAGCCAAGTGTATACAGGGGCATTGAATACCTGGGTGCTGCCGTCAAGGAAGCCCTTCAGTACGCCAATCGAGAGAACCGCCGAAACTGCCACGCCAAGAATGGTAACAACGTGTGCAGCACGGCGACCAATCGCCCATCCAAACAGGCCTGCAATGACCGACCCCACCAGTGGTGAGAGCGCAATCAGCAGGTATAAGCTCTTCATATCCATGTTTGTCGTGCTTTTTAAAGTGGTATCCGGTTGCCTTAGCCTTTGAGGCTGCCCAAGTCTTCTACGTTGATGCTGTCCAGTTTACGGAACAGCACCACCAGAATCGCCAGACCAATCGCCGATTCTGCCGCCGCAACGGTAAGGATGAAGAAGACGAAGATCTGCCCAGCCGTATCAGACAGATAGTGCGAAAACGCGATGAAGTTGTAGTTCACCGCCAGCAACATCAGTTCGATTGCCATCAGCAGGATGATCAGGTTTTTCCGGTTCAGGAAAATACCCAGTACGCTGATGGCAAACAGGATGCCGGCCAGAACCAGGAAGTGTGTGAGTGAAAGCACGTGTCCTCCTAATCGGCCGTCAGGCCTGTTGCTCGTTGATGTCAGAAGCAGTGTCCACTTCAGGCTTTACCGCCTGAACCTGAACCACACGCACGCGGTCATTACGACGCACCCGCACCTGCTCCGCCGGATTGATGTACTTGCTGTCAGCACGCTTGCGCATGGTGATACCGATGGCAGCAACCATCGCCACCAGCAGCACGACCGCCGCGGCCTCGAATGGCAGCAGGTAAACGGTATACAGCTGGCGACCCAGTTCGCGTACGTTGCTGGCATCGGCCGCTACTGCAGGCCCGGCCTGGAAGCCGGCAAGGTTGGCCTCCGGGCTGGACAGGATCAGCAACATTTCGGCCACCATCACCAGCGCCACGGTACCGGCCAGCGGGAAGTTCTGCCAGAAGCCTTCGCGCAGCTTCTCGATGTTGATGTCGAGCATCATCACCACGAACAGGAACAACACCATCACCGCACCGACATAGACCAGCACCAGCGCAATGGCGAGGAACTCCGCCTGCAGCAACAGCCAGTGGCCGGAGGCGGTAAAAAACGCCAGCACCAGATACAAGGCTGCATGAACCGGGTTCTTGGCCGTCACCACGCGGAACGCGGCAACGATCAGGATCAGCGACAGCACATAAAACACAACAGCTTGAAAGCTCATGTCTCCCCCTTAGCGATACTTGGCATCAGCAGCCTTGTTGGCCGCAATTTCAGCCTCGTACTTGTCACCCACCGCCAGCAGCATCGGCTTGGTGTAGTAGAGGTCGCCACGTTTTTCGCCGTGGTATTCAAAAATGTGCGTTTCCACAATGGCGTCGACCGGGCAGGCTTCTTCGCAGAAACCGCAGAAAATGCACTTGGTCAGATCGATGTCGTAGCGGCTGGTACGACGGGTACCGTCGTCACGCTGCTCCGACTCGATGGTGATGGCCAGCGCCGGGCATACTGCCTCGCACAGCTTACAGGCGATGCAGCGCTCTTCGCCGTTGGCGTAACGGCGCTGCGCGTGCAGGCCACGGAAGCGCGGCGAGATCGGGGTCTTCTCTTCCGGGAACTGGACGGTGATCTTGCGGGCGAAAAAGTGACGACCGGTCACCATCAGGCCCTGCACCAGTTCTACCAGCAGGAAGGTTTTGAAAAAATTTCGGATCATTTCCATGCTATTCATCCAATCCGTATCAGTTCCACAGCGACAGTGGGCTCATCATCCAGGCGCCGACAACCAGCACCCAAACCAGCGATACCGGGATGAAGATTTTCCAGCCCAGACGCATGATCTGGTCGTAGCGATAGCGCGGGAAGGTGGCACGGAACCACAGGAACAGGAACAGCACCAGGGAAATCTTGGCCAGCAGCCAGATCACACCGGACGCGCCCAGCGCACCCCACGATGCCGGGAACGGCGACAGCCAGCCACCCATGAACATGATGGCGGTCAGTGCCGACACCAGGATCATGTTGGCGTATTCCGCCAGGAAGAACACGGCGAAGGCCATGCCGGAGTATTCCACGTGGAAACCGGCGACAATTTCCGATTCACCTTCCGCCACGTCGAACGGGGCGCGGTTGGTTTCGGCGACACCGGAAATCAGGTACACCAGAAACAGCGGGAACAGCGGCAGCCAGTTCCACGACAGCACCGAACCACCACCGATGCCGTGGCCCTGCTGGTTAACGATCTCAACCAGGTTCAGGCTGCCGGACACCATCAGCACGCCGACCAGCGCGAAGCCCATCGAGATCTCGTAGGACACGATCTGGGCCGAGGAACGCAGAGCACCCAGGAAGGAGTACTTGGAGTTACCCGCCCAGCCGGCCACGATCACGCCGTACACGCCCATCGAAGTGATCGCCATGATGAACAACAGCGACGCATCGATATTGGCCAGCACCATGGTGTCGGTGAACGGGATCACCGCCCAGGCCGCCAGTGCCGGCATGATGGACAGCACCGGAGCCACCAGAAACAGACCCTTGCTCGACTTGGTCGGCAGGATGATCTCTTTCATCAGCAGCTTCACACCGTCAGCCAGAGGCTGCAGCAGCCCTTTCGGGCCGACACGGTTAGGGCCGATACGGATCTGCATGTAGCCGATCACCTTGCGCTCTGCCAGCGTCAGGTAGGCCACACCGATCATCAGCGGGGCAACGATGGCCAGAATCTTCAGCAGTGTCCACACCGCCAGACCGGCCTCGGTCCCCAGCAAGTTTTGCAGCAATTCCATGACTTATCCTCGCTTGATCTGAATCGGTTCGAACAGACCACCCAGTGCCTGCGTTGCCGGATGGGCAGCAGCGACACGGACCGCACCGGCGGCAACGGCAGCGTCGGCTACCAGTTGCAGGCGAACTTCGGCCTCACCCTGGCTGACGATGGCAGGCTGACCTGCTTCCAGACCCAGTTTGGCGATGTCTTGCGGGTTGAGGGCAATCACGGGCGCGGCTGCCGCGGCGGTCTTCTGCAGCGATTCGGCACGACGGCAGATGGCATCGGCCTGATACATCGGCACTTCACCGATACGTACCAGCGTGTCGCCGGCCACAACGTTGGCCGCAACACCGGTCAACTGGTTGTTCAGTGCCGCAGCGATGTCGCCATGCGCCAGCAACTCGGCGCGCACGTCTTCCGCACTGTTGAAATCGAAGCCGGACAGGTTGAGCATGTTGCCCAGCACGCGCAGCACTTTCCAGGCCGGACGGGTCTCGCCCAGCGGACGCACCACACCGTTGAACGGCTGCAGCTTGCCTTCCATGTTGACGAAGGAACCGGCAGTTTCGGAGAACGGCGCGATCGGCAGCAGCACATCGGCGTAGTCCAGCAGCGCTTCACCCTTGAATGCGGTCAGGGCAATCACGGTGGCAGCCTGCTTCATCGCGGCAACGGCTTGCTGGCTGTTGTAGGCGTCGGCTTCGATCTCGCTGTTGAGCAGAACATAAGCCTTGCGCGGCGCGGCCAGCATCTCGCTGGCACCGATACCGGCAGAGACGGTCTTGCCCAGCGGGCCACGTTGCGGATTGACACCGGCGATGTCGGCACCGACGCTGTTGGCGGCTTCGGCTGCGATACCGAAACGGGCGCCAGTGACGCGGCCGATTTCCTGGGCCAGCGACAGCAGCTCGGCAAACGCCGGGTGGTGTTGTGCCACATTGCCCAGCACCACGGCAGCCGATTCGGCGGCGCACAGGCTGTCGGCAATGGCGCGCGCCTCGGCGCTAACGTTGGCCGCAGACAGATCCAGTGCGGTCGACGCGGACTTGATTTCCACCGCGGCTTTCAGCACCTGCGCCAGCGCGTTGACCAGCGCCAGCGGCGACACGATCAGCTTGGCATTGATGCGGGTCAGCAGCTCGTCGTCGCTGGTATGGATCACGTTCAGTGCCATGCCCTTCTTGACCGACTGGCGCAGGCGCGATGCCAGCAATGGCTGCTCCTGGCGCTGGGTGGAACCCACCATCAGCACCGACTTGGCGGCCAGCAGCTCGACGATGCTGGAACCCAGCCACAGTGCGCCTTGCTGTGCCGCGGCGACACGCTTGTCGCTGCGACGCAGTGCGGCATCGATATTGTTGACGCCGAAGCTGCGCGCCAGTTTCTGCGCCAGATACAGTTCTTCGGTGGTGCTGTGCGGGCTGGCCAGGAAACCGATGGCATCCTTGCCGTGGTCGTTGGCCACGCCGTTGAGGCCCTTGACCACGTAGTCCAGTGCCGTCTGCCAGTCGGTTTCGTGCCACTTGCCGTCAAACTTGATCATCGGCTTCTGCAGGCGCTCGGCGCTGTTCAGGCCTTCGTACGAGAAGCGGTCGCGGTCGGCGATCCAGCACTCGTTGATGTCTTCGTTTTCCAGCGGCAGGACGCGCATCACCTGGTTCTGCTTGACCTGAACGATCAGGTTGCTGCCCAGACCATCGTGCGGGCTGACCGACTTGCGGCGCGACAGCTCCCAGGCACGGGTAGCGTAGCGGAACGGCTTGGAGGTCAGCGCGCCGACCGGGCACAGGTCGATGACGTTGCCGGAGATTTCCGAGTTCACGGTCTTGCCGAGGAACGGCAGGATTTCCGAAAATTCGCTGCGGTTGGCCATCCCAATTTCCTGGTAGCCACCGATCTCTTCGGTAAAGCGGACGCAGCGGGTGCAATGGATGCAGCGACTCATTTCCTCGGCGGAAACCAGCGGCCCCATGTCCTTGCCGACCACGGCGCGTTTTTCTTCCTGGTAGCGGGAAGAAGAATTGCCGTAGCCCACGGCCAGATCCTGCAGCTGGCACTCGCCGCCCTGGTCGCAGATCGGGCAATCCAGCGGGTGGTTGATCAGCAGGAACTCCATCACGCCAGCCTGGGCCTTCTTGGCCAGCGGCGAGGCGGTATGCACTTTCATGCCGTCGGTGACCGGCGTGGCACAGGCCGGCAAAGGCTTGGGCGCCTTTTCCACTTCCACCAGGCACATGCGGCAGTTGGCCGCAATGGACAGCTTCTTGTGGTAGCAGAAGTGAGGGATATGTGTACCGGCGGTGTGGGCAGCATCCATGATGGTGATGCCCTGATTGACCGTCAGTTTTTTTCCGTCGATTTCGATTTCAAGCATCGCTCAACACCATTTGTGATCCACCAAGGCCTTCTTGTGCGTAATGAGATGTTCAAACTCATTGCGGAAGTGCTTGGTGAAACTACGAACAGGGAACACGGCGGCATCAGCCAGGGCGCAAATCGTGCGGCCCGCCATATTGTTCCCGACAGATTCCAGCAACTCCAGATCGCCGTCACGGCCTTCGCCGTTGGCGATGCGATGGATCACCTTGTACAGCCAGCCGGTACCCTCACGGCATGGCGTGCACTGGCCGCAGGACTCTTCGTGATAGAAGTAGGCCAGACGCTCCAGCGCCTTGACCATGCACACGTCCTCGTTCATCACGATGACCGCGCCAGACCCCAGCATCGAACCGGCCTTGGAAATACTGTCGTAATCCATGGTCAGTTCCATCATCACCTCGCCAGGCAGTACCGGGGCCGACGAACCACCCGGAATCACCGCCTTCAGCTTCTTGCCGTCCTTCATGCCGCCGGCCATTTCCAGCAACGTGGCGAACGGGGTGCCCAGCGGAATCTCGTAGTTGCCCGGACGGTTGACGTGACCGGAGATGGAGAACAGCTTGGTACCGCCGTTGTTCGGCTTGCCCGCTTCCAGGAACTTCTGGCCGCCGTCACGGATGATGAACGGCACGGAGGCGAACGACTCGGTGTTGTTGATGGTGGTCGGCTTGCCGTACAGGCCGAAGCTGGCCGGGAACGGCGGCTTGAAGCGCGGCTGGCCTTTCTTGCCTTCCAGCGACTCCAGCAGCGCGGTTTCTTCGCCGCAGATGTAGGCGCCGTAGCCGTGGTGCGCGAACAGATCGAAGCTGAAGTCGGTGCCGAGGATGTTCTGTCCCAGCAGACCGGCCTTGCGTGCCTCGTCCAGTGCCTCTTCGAACAGCTCGTAGGCCTCGAAGATTTCACCGTGGATGTAGTTGTAACCCGCCTTGCAACCCATGGCGTAACCGGCAATGATCATGCCTTCGATCAGCGCGTGCGGGTTGTAGACGATGATGTCGCGATCCTTGAACGTGCCCGGTTCGCCTTCGTCGGTGTTACAGACCACGTACTTGTCACCGGGGAAGGAACGCGGCATGAAGCTCCACTTCAGACCGGTCGGGAAACCTGCACCACCACGACCACGCAAGCCGGAGTTTTTCACTTCGGCGATCACGTCTTCCTGGGGGATCTTGTTATCAAGAATTTTCTTGAGGGCCTGATAGCCACCGCGAGCCATGTAGGCCTCGAGGCGCCAGCAGTCCGGAGCGGCGGTGTCCACGCCCTCGAAAATCACGCCATTGACGAAAACTGCCATTATTCCAACTCCGCCAGTTTCTTATCGATAGCTTCGCGCATCATGAAGCTGCACATTTTGTGGTTGTTCACCAGCAGGACCGGTGCATCACCGCAGGCGCCCATGCACTCCCCTTCCAGCAGGGTGAACTTGCCGTCGGCGGTGGTTTCACCGATGCCGATACCCAGCTTTTCACCGATGTAGTGCGCGGCATTGACGCCGCCTTGCAGCGCGCAAGGCAGGTTGGTGCAGACGGTCAGCTTGTATTTGCCGACCGGCTTCATGTCGTACATGTTGTAGAAGGTGGCGACTTCGTAGGCGGCAACCGGCGGGATACCCACGTAGTTGGCCACGAATTCGATCATGTCGGCATTGAGGCAGCGCTCTTCCGGCGTGTTGCCGGTTTCACGACGCTCGACCAGTGCAATGCGCAACGCGCCCATGATGGCGGACCGGAACTGGTCGGCAGGATACTTAGCCAGTTCGCGGTCAATTTTTGCAAGCGATTGTGCGGATAGCATCAGCGGTCGATCTCCCCAAATACCACGTCCTGAGTACCAATGATGGCGACAACGTCGGCAATCATGTGGCCACGAGACATTTCATCCAGACTGGCCAGATGGGCATAGCCCGGCGCACGGATTTTCAGACGATAAGGTTTGTTGGCACCATCGGAAACCAGATAGATACCGAACTCGCCTTTTGGATGCTCTACAGCGGCGTAAGCTTCGCCTTCCGGCACATGCATGCCTTCAGTGAAGAGTTTGAAATGGTGGATCAGCTCCTCCATATTGCTCTTCATGTCTTCGCGGCTAGGCGGGGCGAACTTGTGGTTGTCGGTAATAACCGGACCAGGGTTGGCCTTCAGCCACTTCACGCACTGCTGGATGATGCGGTTGGACTGGCGCATTTCTTCGACACGCACCAGATAGCGGTCATAGCAGTCGCCGGTGACGCCAACCGGAATGTCGAATTCCATGCGGTCGTATACGTCGTACGGCTGCATCTTGCGCAGGTCCCAGGCGATGCCGGAACCACGCAGCATCGGACCGGTCATGCCCAGATTCTTGGCACGCTCCGGCGTGACCACGCCGATACCGACGGTACGCTGCTTCCAGATACGGTTATCGGTGAGCAGGGTCTCGTAGTCGTCGACACAGGCCGGGAAACGGTTGGTGAAGTCTTCGATGAAATCGAGCATCGAGCCCTTGCGGGTTTCGTTCAGGCGTGCGATTTCCTTGGCGTTGCGGATCTTGGACGCCTTGTACTGCGGCATACTGTCCGGCAGGTCGCGATAGACACCACCCGGACGGAAGTAGGCGGCGTGCAAGCGGGCACCGGAGACGGCCTCGTAGCAGTCCATCAGGTCCTCGCGCTCGCGGAACGCGTACAGGAACATGGTCATCGCGCCGATGTCGATGGAGTGCGCGCCGATCCACAACAGGTGGTTGAGGATACGGGTGATCTCGGCAAACATCACGCGGATGTACTGGGCACGCTCCGGCACTTCGATACCGGCCAGCTTTTCGATCGCCAGGCAGTAGGCGTGCTCGTTGCACATCATCGACACGTAGTCGAGACGGTCCATGTACGGCAGCGACTGGATGAAGGTCTTGCTTTCGGCCAGCTTCTCGGTACCGCGGTGCAGCAGGCCGATATGCGGGTCGGCACGCTGTACCACTTCACCATCCAGCTCCAGCACCAAGCGCAACACGCCGTGCGCGGCCGGGTGCTGCGGACCGAAGTTCAGGGTGTAGTTACGGATGTCAGCCACCGTAGTTCTCCTCGCGAATGATGCGTGGCGTAATCTCACGCGGTTCGATGGTGACCGGCTGGTAGATCACGCGCTGCTGAGCTGCGTCGTAGCGCATTTCGACATGACCGGACAGCGGGAAGTCCTTGCGGAATGGATGACCGACAAAACCGTAGTCGGTAAGGATGCGACGAAGGTCCGGATGGCCTTCGAAGATGATGCCGAACAGGTCGAACGCCTCGCGCTCGAACCAGTTGGCGGTATTCCAGATTTCCACCACGCTCGGCACGACCGGGAAATCGTCATCCTCGGCAAACACGCGCACACGCAGGCGGGTGTTGTGCGTCAGGGACAGCAAATGATAAACCACCGCAAAACGCGGGCCGTCTTGTGGTTGGTCTTGGTAGGTGCTGTAGTCCATGCCGCAGACGTCGATACACTGCTCGAACGCCAGCTCTGGGTGATCGCGCAATGTGGTCATTGCTTCGGTCACGTTCACGGATTTACAGACGATAGTCAGCTCACCGAGCGCAATCTTGGCCGATACAACCTTGTCGCCAAGCACACGCTCTACCGCCGACTTGAGCACTTCCATTCTGGATGCCATGGTTTAACCTCAGCGGGCGATAGTATTGGTACGCTTGATCTTGTTCTGCAGCTGGATGATGCCGTAAAGCAACGCCTCTGCAGTCGGCGGACAGCCCGGCACATAGACGTCAACCGGAACAATACGATCACAGCCGCGAACGACAGAATAAGAGTAGTGATAGTAGCCGCCGCCATTGGCACAGGAGCCCATGGAGATCACCCAGCGTGGCTCAGCCATCTGGTCGTACACCTTGCGCAGGGCCGGAGCCATCTTGTTGCACAGGGTGCCGGCGACAATCATCAGGTCGGACTGGCGTGGACTGGGACGGAACACGATGCCGAAACGGTCGAGGTCATAACGGGCAGCACCCGCATGCATCATCTCCACCGCACAGCAGGCCAGACCGAATGTCATCGGCCACAGGGAACCAGTACGGGTCCAGTTAATGAGCTTGTCAGCCGTGGTGGTGACAAAGCCCTTTTCAAGAACGCCTTCTACTCCCATTCCAGAGCTCCCTTTTTCCACATGTAGACGAAACCGATGGTCAGCACCGTGATGAACTCAATCATGACGCCGAAGCCATACATGCCCAGTTCTTTGAGCACAACCGCCCACGGAAAGAGAAAGGCAATTTCCAGATCGAAGAGAATGAAAAGAATGGCGACCAGGTAGTACCGGACGTCAAACTTCATACGCGCATCTTCAAATGCCTCGAAGCCGCATTCGTATGGAGAAAGCTTTTCAGGATCAGGACGATTCGGGGCTAACAGCCACCCCAGAAGCAATGGACCGACGCCAACCAGCAGGCCGACGACAACGAACATCAGAATGGGAAAGTAATTTTGCAGCATTTCCCGCGCACCTCTAAAAGAAAGGAGGTCAAAGACCTCCTTGGCTCCAAGTAAAACAGGCCACCGGTTTCCCGATGGCCTGTTTTTTGAATGTGGTGCCGACAGTGAGACTCGAACTCACACAGCCTATGGCCACTACCCCCTCAAGATAGCGTGTCTACCAATTCCACCATGTCGGCACTATACAAACTCAATTTTTACTCTGGAATCACAGAACCAGAGGCCTTGCTCTTATCAGCGTCGCTCGGGAGTGGCGATGCAGACTGGCTGGACACTCCACCCATCACGCCCAATTCCGTCTTGGCCGAGGAGTGAAAGAAACCAATAACCATCAAGGACGAGAAGAATACGACAGCCGCAATCGCAGTAGCCCTACTCAAAAAATTCGCGGAACCGGTGGCACCAAACAGACTACCCGATGCACCACTACCGAAAGCAGCACCCATGTCCGCACCCTTGCCATGCTGCATCAGGACAAGGACGATGATCGCCAGCGCAGAAACCAACATGGCGACGAGTGCTAATGTATTCAGAAGTTCCATACTATACCGTTTTTTCAGCAGCCTGGCAAATTCGCCCAAAGCTCTCAACATCTAAAGATGCCCCGCCAACCAAGGCGCCACCGACACTTTGCAGCGAAAAAATCGCATCCGCATTGTCCGCCTTGACGCTGCCTCCGTAGAGGACGCGAATACTATCAGAAGCCCCATGGCATTGCAACAAAGTCGCCCGGATATATTGGTGCACGTCGTCGATCTGCTCGACGCTAGCCACCTTGCCGGTACCGATCGCCCAGACCGGCTCGTACGCCACCACGTAGTCGTGCCCGGCCAGCGCGCCCAGCACCGTCAGCTGCTCGCCAATAACTGCCTTATAAGCATCGGCTTCGCGCTCGGCCAGCGTCTCGCCGACGCAATAAACCGGAACCAGGCCGGCGGCAACGGTCGCCTGCAGCTTGCGCGCCAGCAGGGCATTGTCTTCGGCAAAGTACTGGCGGCGCTCGGAGTGGCCGATCAGCACATAGCGGCAGCCGACATCGGCCAGCATCGCGGCACTGACTTCGCCGGTGTAGGCACCATCCTTGTCAAAGGCGCTGACATCCTGCGCCGCCAGCGCGATATTGCTGCCAGCCAGCAACGCGGCGGCCTGACCAAGGTAGGCAAACGGTGGCGTCACCGCTACCTGGGCCGCCCGCACCGCCGCATCGGCTTGCAGGGCGTCGATCAGTGCAAGGTTGGCCGCAAGCCGCCCGTTCATCTTCCAGTTGCCGATTACCAGTTTGCCCGTCATGCCGAATACCCTGATTGCTGTTTTTAATGGGCAAATTATATCAGCGGGTACTACATTGCTGTGCATAGTCATGACTGTAATATTTCTGCAAAGAGCCTCCCTTAGGATGCGCACATCGAAACAAGTCGTGAACTCTAGGAGCAAGCATGAAACATTCTATTCGTTGGGCTACCACGCTGGTGGTTTCCGGTTTTGTTGCAAGCAATGTGTTTGCGGCCGACATCACCGGCGCTGGCGCCACCTTCCCGTACCCGCTGTACGCCAAATGGGCGGAAGCGTACAAGGCGCAGACCAACAACAACATGAACTACCAGTCGATCGGTTCGGGTGGTGGTATCAAGCAGATCCAGTCGAAGACCGTTGATTTCGGCGCCTCCGACATGCCGCTGAAGCCGGAAGAGCTGAGCAAGCACGGCCTGACCCAGTTCCCGACCGTGATTGGCGGTGTGGTACCGGTGGTCAACGTCCCGGGCATCGGCGCCGGCCAGCTGAAACTGACCGGCCCGCTGCTGGCCGACATCTACCTCGGCAAGGTTGCCAACTGGAACGATGCCGCCATCGGCAAGCTGAACCCGGGCGTGAAGCTGCCGGACCAGAAGATTACCGTGGTACGCCGCTCCGACGGCTCCGGCACCACCTTCATCTTCACCAACTACCTGTCCAAGGTATCGCCGGAATGGAAATCCGCCATCGGTGAAAACACCGCGGTGAACTGGAAGACCGGTGTCGGCGGCAAGGGCAATGAAGGTGTGGCCAACTACGTGACCCGCATCAAGGGCTCCATCGGCTATGTAGAGTACGCCTACGCCAAGCAGAACAAGATTGCACACGCTCAGGTACAGAACGCGGCCGGTACTTTCGTGAACCCGGACGACAGCACCTTCAAGGCCGCGGCGGCCAACGCCGACTGGGCCAAGGCACCAGGCTTCTACCTGATCCTGACCAACCAGCCAGGCAAGGATAGCTGGCCGATCTCCGGCGCCACCTTCATCCTGATGCACAAGAAACAGGACAAGCCGGAACAGGCACAGGAAGCGCTGAAGTTCTTTGACTGGGCCTACAAGGGCGGCGACGCCATTGCCACCCAGCTTGACTATGTGCCAATGCCTGCCAATGTGAAGACGGTAATCCGCAACAGCTGGAAACAGATCGCGGCCACCTCCGGCGCCCCGGTCTGGAAGTAATCTGCAGTTGCAGCACTGAAGTACAAGCCGGGGAGAGACTCCTCGGCTTTTTGTCTGCCAATCAGACCAAGAGATTTTCATGGAAAAACTAAGCAACAGCGCCAACCTGAAACGTCAGATGATGCTGGATTCGCTGTTCCGCATGACCACCCGGTTTTTTGCCTTCCTGGTGCTGGCCCTGCTGGTCGGCATCCTGATCTCGCTGGTCATCGGCGCCATGCCCAGCATCCGGCACTTTGGCTGGAGCTTCCTGACCAGCAC
Source organism: Vogesella sp. AC12 (assembly GCF_024437575.1). Classification (NCBI taxonomy): domain Bacteria; kingdom Pseudomonadati; phylum Pseudomonadota; class Betaproteobacteria; order Neisseriales; family Chromobacteriaceae; genus Vogesella; species Vogesella sp. AC12. The sequence goes on along the minus strand of NZ_JANFNU010000010.1, from coordinate 29,795 downwards.
CGAGTGGGACCCGGTATCGGAAAACTTCGGCGCGGTGGTGCCGATCTTCGGCACGCTGGTGACCTCCTTTATCGCGTTGCTGATCGGGGTTCCGGTCAGCTTCGGCATTGCCATCTTCCTGACCGAAATCTGCCCGCCGCTGCTGAAGCGGCCGCTGGGCATCGCGGTGGAACTGCTGGCCGGCATCCCATCCATCATCTACGGCATGTGGGGCCTGTTCGTGTTTGCGCCGCTGTTCGGCGACCACGTGCAGCCATGGATCATGGAAAACCTCGGTGAATGGCCACTGATCGGCTTCCTGTTCCAGGGGGCGCCGATGGGCATCGGCATCTTCACCGCCGGCCTGATCCTGGCCATCATGGTGATCCCGTTCATCGCCTCGGTGATGCGCGACGTGTTCGAAGTGGTACCGCCGATGCTGAAGGAGTCCGCCTACGGCCTGGGTGGCACCACCTGGGAAGTGGTGCGCAACGTGGTACTGCCGTACACCAAGACCGGTGTCATCGGCGGCATCATGCTGGGACTGGGCCGCGCGCTGGGCGAGACCATGGCGGTCACCTTCGTGATCGGCAACTCCACCAACCTGTCCACCAGTCTGTTCGACCCCGGTAACTCGATTGCCTCGGCACTGGCCAACGAGTTTGCCGAAGCCACCGGCGAATTCCACATGGCCGCGCTGATCGAACTCGGCCTGATCCTGTTCTTCATCACCTTTGTCGTACTGTCCTGCTCCAAGTTGCTGCTGCTGCAACTGAAGAAGCAGGAAGGCCGTAATTCCTGAGCGGGAGCATGATGACTACCACCCTGACCGCCCGTTCGCCCAACACGGATCACACCATGTCGGCACAACCAAGCAAAAATTCGCGCAACAACGCCATCTACGCCCGGCGCCGTTTCGTCAACGGCTTCAACATGACCGCCTCGCTGCTGGCGATGGGGTTCGGCCTGTTCTGGCTGGCGTGGATCCTGTACACCCTGCTCGTCAACGGTCTCGCCGGCATGAGCGTGGACGTGTTCACCAAGATCACGCCGCCGCCCGGCTCCGAAGGCGGCCTGATCAACGCCATCGCCGGCTCGCTGAAGATGACCTTCTTCGGCACCCTGCTCGGCACCCCGATCGGCATCCTCGCCGGCGTGTACCTGGCGGAATTCGGCGAGCGCGGCTGGCTGGCGCCGGCCACCCGCTTCATCAACGACATCCTGCTGTCCGCACCGTCCATCGTCATCGGCCTGTTCATCTACGAGATGTACGTGGTGACCATGGGCCACTTCTCCGGCTGGGCCGGCGCGCTGGCGCTGTCGCTGCTGGTGATTCCGGTGGTGGTGCGCACCACCGAGAACATGCTGCGCCTGGTGCCAAACAGCCTGCGCGAAGCGGCAATCGCCCTCGGCGCACCGCAGTGGAAGGTGACCATGTACGTGACACTGCGCTCGGCCAAGGCCGGCGTGATTACCGGCATCCTGCTGGCGGTGGCGCGCATTTCCGGCGAAACCGCGCCGCTGCTGTTCACCGCGCTGAACAACCAGTTCTGGAGCGGCATGAACCAGCCGATGGCCAACCTGCCGATCGTGATCTTCCAGTTCGCGATGAGCCCGTACGAAGACTGGCACGCACTGGCCTGGGCCGGCGCCCTGCTGATCACGCTCAGCGTACTGACCCTGAACATCGTTGCCCGCTGGCTGGGCAGTCAGAAAACCCAATCTCATTAAGGCTTGACGCACCATGACTGAACAAGCAATCAAGCTCAAGGTAAAAGACCTCAACTTTTACTACGGCAACTTCCTCGCGCTGAAGAAGGTCAACCTCGACATCCCGGCCGGCAAGGTCACCGCCTTCATCGGCCCGTCCGGCTGCGGCAAATCGACGCTGCTGCGCACCTTCAACCGCATGTTCGAGCTGTATCCCGGCATGCGCGCCGAAGGCGAGATCCTGCTCGACAACCAGAACATCCTCGCCAAGTCGGTCGACGTGAACATGCTGCGCGCCAGCGTCGGCATGGTGTTCCAGAAGCCGACACCGTTCCCGATGTCGATCTACGACAACATCACCTTCGGCGTGAAGCTGTACGAGAACCTGTCGCGCAGCGAGATGGACGATCGCGTGGAATGGGCGCTGCGCAAGGCTGCGCTGTGGAACGAGGTGAAGGACAAACTGAAGCAGTCCGGCAACTCGCTGTCCGGCGGCCAGCAACAGCGGCTGTGCATCGCGCGTGGCGTCGCCACCCGTCCGGAAGTGCTGCTGCTGGACGAGCCGACCTCGGCGCTGGACCCGATCTCCACCGCGCACATCGAGGAGCTGATCCACGAGCTGAAGCAGGACTACACCATCGCCATCGTCACCCACAACATGCAGCAGGCGGCCCGCGTCTCCGACTACACCGCCTACATGTACCTGGGCGAGCTGATGGAGTTCGGCGCCACCGACGATATCTTCACCGCGCCCAAGCGCAAGGAAACCGAAGACTACATCACCGGCAAATTCGGCTGAATATTACTGTTTTATTACAGCCCCTCTAATGCCTCCAGAACGGAGGCATTTTTCTTTTCAAATCAAGCCACTAAACCCTGCCAAAATACAACACTGTCAAGCCGTAAACTCATGCCTTTGGCACATTTCAAACGCACCGCAAAAAGATTGTTACAAGCTCTTGACGTGTCATCTGCCAACCCCAAGAATCCCGCCTTTCGGATAACGCCTGACACATAAATCATGCTGGAACTTCTTTCGGGACTCGACACACTGCTCGCGATCACGCTGGTGCTGTCGATCACCTTCGTGCTCGCCTTTGAATTCATCAACGGCTTTCACGACACCGCCAACGCCGTTGCAACCGTCATCTACACCCAGTCGATGAAACCGGAGACCGCCGTGCTGCTGTCCGGCTTCTTCAACTTCCTCGGCGTGTTCTTTGGCGGTCTGGCCGTGGCCTACGCCATCGTCAACCTGATTCCGACCGACCTGCTGCTGAACATCAATTCGGCGCAGGGCATGGTGATGGTGTTCGCGCTTCTGACCTCCGCCATCGTGTGGAACCTCGGCACCTGGTACTTCGGCATCCCGGCCTCCAGCTCGCACACCCTGATCGGCGCCATCCTCGGCGTCGGCATCGGCAACGCGCTGCTGACCGGCGACTCCATCGTCAACGGCATCAACTGGAGCAAGGCCATCGACGTGTTCCTGTCGCTGTTCCTGTCGCCGCTGTTCGGCGCCGGCCTCGCCGGCCTGATGCTGTTCACGCTGATGAAGCTGCGCCCGCTGTCCAACATCCACAAATCGCCATTCCAGCGCCAGCAGATCGAAGGTCGCAAGCATCCGCCGTTCTGGGCACGTTTCATGCTGATCGTATCGTCGATGGGCATGAGCTTCACCCACGGCTCCAACGACGGCCAGAAGGGTGTCGGCCTGGTGATGCTGGTGCTGATCGCACTGGCGCCGGCCCACTTTGTGGTCAACCTCGAAGCCGAACCGATCCAGATCGAGCACACCAAGATCGCCGCCATCCAGCTGAAAGAGCTGTACCAGCGCAACCAGGTCATCATCGACCTGAAGTACCCGGTGAAGGGCAACCACCAGTGCGAACCGTCGAAGATCGTGGAAGAAGCCGGCGCGCTGCTGAGCGCGATCGGTGACGCCAAGTCGTTCCAGACCCTGCCGGAAGCGCAACGCTGGAACGTGCGCACCCAGCTGATCTGCCTCGCCGACGGCGCCAAGAAGATCAGCAAGGTGCCGGGCATCAACGACGTTGACCTGAAGCAGCTGAAAGGCATCCAGAAAGACCTGACCCAGACCACCGAATACGCACCGACCTGGGTGATCGTCGCCGTGGCGCTGGCCATCGGCCTGGGCACCATGGTCGGCTGGAAGCGCGTGGTCAACACCGTGGGCGAGAAGATCGGCAAGAAGGACATGACCTACGCACAGGGCATGGCGGCGCAAACCATGTCGGCGCTGTCCATCGGTCTGGCCAGCGTGATCGGCGCACCGGTGTCCACCACCCAGATCCTGTCCAGTGCCGTCGCCGGCACCATGGTGGTCAACCGCTCCGGCGTGCAGCTGTCCACCATCAAGACCATCCTCACCACCTGGGTGCTGACCCTGCCGGTGAGCATGGGTCTGGCGATCAGCCTGTACTACGTCGGCGTGAAGCTATTCGTGTAAGCGCGCCAGCGCAAACAACAAGGGCTGCCCGCGGGCAGCCCTTTTTCATGCCGACAAGGTTGGCCGCAGCCTGGCGAGCGCGGCATCAGGCCTTGAGGAAGTGCTCGCGCCCGGCCAGCCAGCGCGTCAGGTGCGCTGCGGCGTATTGCGGCCAACGTTGCAGTAGCTGCGGCGCCAGCTCGCGCGCCGCCTCCAGCAGCTCGATGTCGGCCTCCAGATCGGCAAAGCGCAGCATCGGCAGGCCGCTCTGCCGCGCACCGAGGAATTCGCCGGGGCCGCGGATATTCAAGTCCTGCCGTGCGATCTCGAAGCCGTCGGTATTCTCGTAGATCACCTTCAGCCGCGCCTTGGCCAGCTCCGACAGCGGCGTCTCGAACAGCAGCACGCAGCTGCTCTTCGCCGCGCCGCGGCCGACGCGGCCGCGCAGCTGGTGCAGCTGCGCCAGCCCCATGCGCTCGGCGTGCTCGATCACCATCAGGCTGGCGTTGGGCACGTCGACGCCGACCTCGATCACCGTGGTCGCCACCAGCAGTTGCAGCTCGTTGCGGATGAAGCGCCCCATCACCTCGGCCTTTTCCGCCGCCTTCATGCGGCCGTGCACCAGCCCGACGCCCCACTGCGGCAGGTCCTCCACCAGCACCGCGTGGGTATCGACCGCGGTCTGCAGCTGCAGCGTTTCCGACTCCTCGATCAGCGGGCACACCCAGTACACCTGGTTGCCCTCGCGGCAGGCCTTGTCGACGAAAGCCACCACCTCGTCGCGGCGCGCGGCGTTGATCAGCTTGGTGACGATCGGCGTGCGCCCCGGCGGCAGCTCGTCGATCACCGACACGTCGAGGTCGGCGTAGAAGCTCATCGCCAGCGTGCGCGGGATCGGCGTCGCCGACATCATCAACTGGTGCGGGGCGGCGCCCTTCTCCTGCAACGCCAGCCGCTGGCCGACGCCGAAGCGGTGCTGCTCGTCGACGATGACCAGTCCCAAGCGTGCGAAGCTGACGTCGTCCTGGAACAGCGCATGGGTGCCGACCGCCAGTCGCGCCTCACCGCCGGCGATCTTGGCCGCCATCTCGCCGCGTGCCTTCTTGCGCAGGCTGCCGGACAGCCACGCCACCTCGATGCCCAGCGGCGCCAGCCACGCGGCCAGCTTCACGTAGTGCTGCTCGGCCAGGATCTCGGTCGGCGCCATCAGCGCCACCTGGAAACCGGCCTCGATCGCCGCCAGCGCCGCCATCGCCGCCACCACGGTCTTGCCGCTGCCGACGTCGCCCTGCAGCAGGCGGTTCATCGGGTGCGGCAGCGCGATGTCGCTGACGATCTCGGTCAATACCTTCTGCTGTGCGCCGGTCAGCGCGAACGGCAGGCTGGCCAGCAGCTGCGCGCGCAGGCTGCCGTCGCCGGCGATCACCGGCGCACTGCCCTGCCGCCGCGCACGGTAGGCCAGCCGCATCGACAGCTGCTGCGCCAGCAGCTCGTCGAACTTCAGCCGTTGCCACGCCGGCAGGTTGCCGTCGGTAAGCTGGGTGGCGGAATACTCCGGGCCGGGGCGGTGCAGCAACTGCACCGCATCGGCAAACGGCATCAGCCCCAGGCTGCGGCGCATCTCGTCCGGCAGCGTTTCCGGCAGTGGCTGCGCCTTCAGCTCGGCGTGGATCAGGCGGCGCAGCACCGGCTGGGTCAGGCCGTTGACGGTGGGATAGACCGGGGTCAGGCTGTCGGCCAGCGGATCGCCCTCGTGCACCTCGCGGATCTTGGGATGTACCATCTCGTCGCCGAAGAAACCGCGGCGCACCTCGCCCAGCGCCCGCACGCGGCGACCCTTGGCCAGCTGCTGCTGCGTGCTGCCGTAGAAGTGGATGAAGCGCAGCACCAGCTTGCCGCTCTTGTCCTCGATCTGCACCACCAGCTGCCGCCGCGGGCGGAACTGCACCTCGCACTGCGTCACCTCGCCTTCCACCAGCACCGCCTGGCCGTAGGGCGCCTGGGCGATCGGATAGAGGTGGGTCTCGTCCTCGTAGCGCAGCGGCAGGTGCAGCACCAGGTCGAAGCGGCGGCGGATGCCGAGCTTTTCCAGTTTCTTGGCGGTGGCGGGCGCGGCCAGCGGTGGCTGGCCGGCGATATCGGCAGGAGAGTTCATGGCGGCATTGTACCCATGCAAAACGGGACAGCCCAAGCTGTCCCGTCGATTGCTGCTGCTCACGGCCGCGCTGGCTGCGGCGGCTGGCTTACTGGCGTTCCCAGGTCTGGGTACGGCCCAGCAGCGCCATGCCGATGAAGCCGCGCACTTCCAGCTTCTTGCCAGCCTCGGCCAGCTTGGCCTTGGCGCTGTACACCTTGCCGGATTTCGGATCGAGGATCTTGCCGCCCTCCCAGCCGTCGCCGCCTTTTTTCAGGCCGGTGAGGATGGTCATTCCGACCACCGGCTTGCCCTTCAGCGGGCCGTCGCACTTGTCGCAGACCGCGTCCGGATTGGCAAACAGCTTCACGATGCGGCCGGACAGCTCGCCGCCGGCGGTTTCGCTGATCTCCACCAGCGCCTTGGCCTGCTTGGTTTCATCGTCGATGGTTTTCCAGGTGCCACCGGCACCGGCGGCCAGTGCCGCCTGGCTGGCCAGCAGCAAGGCGGTGACGGTAGCAAGCTGGGTTAGTGTCTTCATGGTGCGTATCTCCCTCGTGTTGTCCGGCGCCGGCACCCCTCATGCCTTTTCAAACACCGGTTTGGTGTCACGACTCTAACCTTGATACGCAAATCGTTCAATCACTTGTATGAATTTCAGGCGACCGCAGCCGGTGCTAGGTCGCCATGCCGCTTTGCAGCCAGGCGGCCCAATCCGGCCGGCCGTTGTCTGCCGCCCGTTGCGCGGCCTGCGGCCAATCGTAGGCAATCCGCAACAGTTCTACCTGCCAGCCCGTCGCCACCCGCTCGGCAATGGCGTAGCTGGCATGCGGCGCGCCGGTCTGCACGCGGTGATAGCCGCCGTCGCTATCGTCGTAGGCCGGCAGGCCCACACTACCAGGGTTCAGCACCAGCGGGCCGTCCGGCAGCTGCAGCAGGCGTGGCATGTGGCTGTGGCCGCACAACACCAGCGTGGCGCTGGTCTGCCCCAGCCGCTGCGCCACGGTGGCCCGGCTGGCCGGCACCAGGTTGGCCGCAACGATGTCGTCCAGCAGGTACTGCAAATCACTGTGCGGGCTGCCGTGGGTGAGCTGCACGTCGCCCAGCCGCAACGCACCGGGCAGCGACGCCAGCCACGCGCGCTGCAGCGGCGAGGTCTGGTCAAAGGCGTACTGGTCGGACGGGCCGCCGGGGCGTTGCTGGCAGGCCAGCAGCTGGCGCTCGTGGTTGCCGGCGATGGTCGGCAGATTCAGGCCCATCAGCAGGTCGGCGGTTTCCGCCGGCCACAGCGGGCCGGACAGGATGTCGCCCAGGTTCACCGCGTGGCCGATGCCGCGGCCGTGCATGTCGGCCAGCACCGTCTGCAAGGCCGGCAGGTTGCCGTGGATGTCGGAAATGACGGCAAAACGATCGGGCAGCATGACGAGCTCTCCCAATGACAAAGCGGCCGGCTGGCCGCTTGTCGATAGTGGCAAGCCGCCGCGCTCAGGGCAAGCGGAACGTGCCCTCGCCCAGTTGCTGCACCTTGCCGCCGACCTGCACCGTGCCGCCGGCCGCCACATCTAGGTACAGCACGTTGGGCCGCTGGATGGCCTCGCCCTGCTCGATGCGCCACGACAGCGGCGCCAGGCCGTTCAGCGCGCACCAGCCGCCGAGGTTGGCGCAGGCGCTACCGGTGCCCGGGTCCTCGATGACGGCGCCCTGCTGCTCGAAAAACAGCCGCACGGTGGCGACGTTGTCCGCCACATGCCACAGGTAGGCGATGCTGCGTCCGGGGTGCAGCGTGGCGTGGCGCAGGAACAGCTCGTGCACCGGCCGCGCCGCCAGCACCGCCTCGCGGCTGGCGAGGCGAATCAGCAGCTGCTCGCTGCCGGCGTTCACCCACATCGGCGCGGCGGCGATGTCGGCGGCGGCAAGGCCCAGCATCGCGGCGGCGTCCGCCGGCGCAAGGTTGGCCGCACGCTGCGTGGCCGGCACCGCGGTGAGGCGGAACACGCCATCCTGCCAGTGGATCGGGATCAGCCCGGCGCGGGTGCGCAACGTAAAGCTGTCGCCCAGCCCGTGCTGCGCGTGCAGTACCGCGGCACTGCCGATGGTGGGGTGACCGGCGAACGGCAGTTCATAACTGGGGGTGAAGATGCGCAGGCTGGCGGCGGCCTCAGCATCGCCCGGCAGCAGGAACACCGTTTCCGACAAGTTGAACTGGCGCGCGATCAGCTGCATGTCGTCATCCGACAGACCGCTGGCATCGGTAAACACCGCCAGCGGATTGCCGCCGAAACGGCTTTCGGCAAACACGTTGACGATCTGGTAGGCATAACTGCGGCTCATGGTGGCTCCTGTAAATGACTGCTGCCGGCAAGGTTGGCCGCAGCGTCGGGGCGCGGCATCGTGCTCGGCAAAGCGCCCATTAGGCCACAGCCTGCAGCGCGGACAGAAGGCCGCCAGCGGAAACAGCCTGTTCCGCCGGCCACGACAATGCCGCCGCATCCTGGATACTGGATTTTTTCTACAGGGGAAAATTTGTTACACTGCGCACCGCAACACCGATGTGCCTGTTTTTCATGGCATTTCGCAACGCCCCGAGGTGACGGGCTCCACCCCGCCGCCGCAGCTTGGCCGCAAGCACTCACCGCATGACAAAAAGAATCTGCCATCGTGCCGGCTGTCGTCCCCATAGCAACTCAACACATCTTGATTTAGGGAATTTATGCAGCAGAATCCTTCGATTATCAGCAGGATCATGAATGGCAGCATCGTGCTGCAGATCCTGATCGGCATGCTGGCCGGTATTGCGGTGGCCAGCTTCTCCCCCGACACCGCCCAGTCGCTGACCTTCCTCGGCAGCCTGTTCGTCAAAGGCCTGAAAGCCGTGGCGCCGGTACTGGTATTCGTGCTGGTCGCCAGCGCCATCGCCAGCAAGAAGCAGGGCGTGCAGACCAATATGCGCCCGGTGCTCACCCTGTACCTGCTGGGCACCTTCCTGGCCGCCGTCACCGGTGTCGTGGCCAGCTTTGTCTTCCCGACCACGCTGAAACTGGTGGCTGCCGCCGGCAGCACCACCCCGCCTAGCGGCATCGGCCAGGTACTGAACAACCTGGTGTTCCAGATCGTGGACAACCCGATCAACGCCATCGCTACCGGTAACTACATCGGCATCCTGACCTGGGCCGTGGCACTGGGCATGGCACTGCACCATGCCAGCGACAGCACCAAGACCCTGCTGAACGAGCTGGCCGACGGCGTATCGCGCATCGTCGGCGTGATCATCCGCTTTGCCCCGGTCGGCGTGTTTGGCCTGGTAGCTGAAGCCGTGGCCACCACCGGTCTGTCGTCGCTGCTGGGCTACAGCCAGCTGCTGCTGGTACTGGTCGGCGCCATGCTGTTCATCGCGCTGGTGGTGAACCCGCTGATCGTCGCCCTGACCCTGCGCCGCAACCCGTACCCGCTGGTCTTCACCTGCCTGCGTGAAAGCGGCGTCACCGCCTTCTTCACCCGCAGCTCGGCGGCCAACATCCCGGTCAACATGAACCTGTGCAAGAAGCTGGGGCTGAATGAAGACACCTACTCGGTGTCGATCCCGCTGGGCGCCACCATCAACATGGCCGGTGCCGCCATCACCATCTCGGTGCTGAGCCTGGCCGCAGTTCACACCCTGGGCATCACCGTGGACGTGCCGACCGCCCTGCTGCTGTCGATTCTGTCCACCGTCGCCGCCTGCGGTGCCTCCGGCGTGGCCGGTGGCTCGCTGCTGCTGATCCCGATGGCGTGCAGTCTGTTCGGCATCAGCAACGATGTCGCGATGCAGGTGGTCGCCGTCGGCTTCATCATCGGCGTGGTGCAGGACTCCGCCGAAACCGCGCTGAACAGCTCCACCGACGTGCTGTTCACCGCCGCCGCCTGCATCGCAGCCGGTGACGTGGAACAGCCGGCACCGCAACTGGCGACCAATCGCGCCTGATCGCGCTGCCGTCCAGCAAAAAGGCCCCGCATGGGGCCTTTTTTATTGCGGCCAACCTTGGTCCGGCCTCAGCGCGGCAGCGGCCGCTCCAGCAGCAGCAACCGCAGTGCCAGCCCCAGCAGCACCGCCGCCAGTGCCCAGCGCTGCCAGCATGCCGCGCGCGGATGGCGCTGCAGCAAACGCCCCAGCTGGCCGCTGCAGCTGCCCAGCGCACTGTTGAACAGCAGCGCCACCAGTGACAGCACCATGCCCAGCAGCGTCAGCTGCAACACGATGTCGCCACGACCGGCATCGACAAACTGCGGCAGGAACACCATGAAGAACAGCAGTGCCTTGGGGTTGAGCAGGCTGCCCAGCATCGCCATGCGGAATACCCGTCCCAGCGGCACCCGCCCGTGCGTACCGAGGCGGACGACGCCGGGCTGACGCCACGCCTGCCACGCCAGCCACAGCAGGTACAGCGCGCCGAGATAGCGCAGCAGGTCGAACATCGGCGCCCACGCCGCCAGCAGCGCAGTGACACCGCTGGCGGTGAGCAGCGTCAGCACCAGATCGGCGGCGGCAATGCCCAGCGCCGCGGCCAGCCCGCCCCTCGGCCCCAGCGCCATGCCGTGCGACAGCACGAAGGCCATGTTCGGCCCCGGCGACAACATCAATACCAGCACCGCCAGCAGAAACAGCGATAACGTCGACCCCGCCACCATGACCCGCCCCCCTCTTCGTCATTGATCACAGCTTCCACGCTAGCGCAACGCCGGCGATGGCAACAGGCCGGTTTGGCAAAAAGAGAATTCTGTGCCGTGGTGGCGGATAAGGCTTGCGGCCAACCTTGCGCTCAGCGGCGGGCAGCCAGTTGCGCCACCTGCGCCAGCCAGCGCGCCTGTTGTGCCGCGCTGCTGCCGCGTACCGGTGCCAGCGCGGTGATGCGTACCGGTGCAAAGCCGCAAAAGCCGAGGATGGTGTGTTTCAGCTGCCGGAACAGCGGCTGGCCGTACACCCAGCGGTAGTACCAGCCGGGCGTGTCCATGGTGACGATCACCTCGGCGCGGCGACCGCGCAGCAGCTTGTCCCACCACACCGAATCCTGCCGGTAGCGGTAAGCCCAGCCGGACAGGAACACGCGGTCGAACATCCCCTTCAGCAACGCCGGCATGCCGCCCCACCACAGCGGCAACACCAGCACCAGCTGCTGCGCGTCGGCAATCGCCTGCTGCAACCGTTGCAGATCCGGCTCCAGCGGCTGCGGCTGGCGGTAGCCGTGGCGCAGCACCGGGTCGAACTGCAGGTCGCCGAGACAGAACAGGCTGACCTCGCGCCCGGCCGCGCGCGCACTCTCCGCATAACGGTGCGCCAGCGCCCCGCACAGACTGTCGGCATCGGGATGCCCCAGTATCACCACCCATCGTTCTGACATGATCACTCCCCTTTCATGCCAGTACGATAAACCCTGCCCCGCAGGGCAGAGTCAAGCCGCGGGACACGCCACGCCGGACTGCAGGCAGTGCTCGATCTCGGCCAATACCGTCGCCAGCCGAGCCCGTTGTGCCGCCAGCCGAGCCTGCTCGGCGGCGACCGCGGCATCGCGTACGCGTACCCGCTGCGCCAACGCCGGCCAGTCGATGCTGCCATCGGCGTCGCGCAGGCCCTGCAACTGCGCCAGTGACAGTCCCACCGCCTGCGCCTGGCGGATCAGCTGCACGAAGGTGACATCCTGTGCCGTGTAGCAGCGGTAGGCGCCGCGGCGGGCGATCGGCCCCAGCAGGCCGATGGCCTCGTAGTGGCGGATCGCCTTGGCGCTGGCGCCGCTGTGACGCATCACATCGCCGATCTTCATGCTATTTCTCCTTGTCGCCTGCATCGCCGCCATGAAAAAAGCGGCCCGCAGGCCGCTTGTACTGATACCACGCTGCGCGTGATTACTCGCCCAGCACCATCACCGCGTCGGCTTCCACCTGCACGCCCTTCGGCAGGCTGGCAACGCCGATGGCGGCACGCGCCGGGAATGGCTGGCTCATGTACTGCGCCATGATTTCGTTGAAGGTGCCGAAGTTGGACAGGTCGGTGAGGAAGGCATTCAGCTTCACGATCTGGTCCAGCGAGCCGCCGGCGGCTTCGCACACCGCTTTCAGGTTCTTGAACATCTGGTGGGTTTCCGCAGCAAAGCCGCCTTCCACCACCGTCATGGTCACCGGATCCAGCGGGATCTGGCCGGACAGGTACACGGTGTTGCCGGCCTTGACCGCTTGCGAGTAGGCGCCGATTGCCGCCGGGGCGTTGTCGGTGTGGATGATTTCTTTGGCCATCAATTTTCTCCTTCGTCGTGCAGGAACAGGGTTAACAGATCGTTGAGGAAGCGCTGGCCCTTCAAGGTTGGCCGCAGATGGGTGAGATCCTGTTCGATCAGCCCCTCCGCCTGCGCTTGCCGCAATTGCGATTGGATACAGGATACCGGCAAACCGGTGCGTTCGCTAAACAGTCTGGTTTCGAAGCCACCGGTCAGGCGCAGGGTGTTCATCATGAACTCGAACGGCAGCTCCTTGCGGCCAACCTTGTGGCTGCTTTGCAGCGGCTTGCCGTCCGCCACCGCCTGCAGATAGGCCGCCGGCTGCTTGTAGCGCATCTCGCGCACCACGCCCTCGTGCGAGCTGATCTTGCCGTGCGCGCCGGCGCCGATGCCGACGTAGTCGCCGAACTGCCAGTAGTTGACGTTGTGGCGGGCAAAGCGGCCCGGCTTGCCGAAGGCGGAGGTCTCGTAGTGCACGTAACCGGCGCCTTCCAGCCGCGCCTCGATCGCCTCCTGCATGTCGGCGGAAATGTCGTCGTCCGGCAGGTTGGCCGGCAACTGCACCGCGAACAGCGTGTTCGGCTCGATGGTGAGGTGGTAGGCGGAGATGTGCGTGACGCCAAAGGCGATGGCGGTGTCGATGTCGGCCAGCGCCTCGGCCAGCGTCTGGTCCGGCAGCGCGTACATCAGGTCGAGGTTCACGTTGTCGAAGTGCGTCAGCGCGATCTCCACCGCGCGGCGCGCCTCGTCACCGTCGTGGATGCGGCCCAGCGCCTTGAGCTGGCGCGGATCGAAGCTCTGGATACCGATCGACAGCCGGTTGATGCCGGCGGCACGATAGCCCTTGAAGCGCTCGCTCTCGAAGGTGCCGGGGTTGGCCTCCATGGTGATTTCGGCGTCCGGATGGATGCGCGCACGCGCGCGCAAGCCGGCCAGCAGCGCATCCATCGCCTCCGGCGAGAACAGGCTGGGCGTGCCGCCGCCCATGAAGATGGTGGTGATCGGCCGTCCCCAGATGGCCGGCAGGCTGTACTCGAAGTCGCGCAGCAGCGCCTCGACATAGGCCATCTCGTCGAAGCCATCGCCGACGCGGCTGCGGCCAACGTTGTCGGCGGCCTGGATGGCGATGGCGCCCGGCACCGGCTTGAACTCGTGCGAGTTGAAGTCGCAGTACGGGCACTTCTTCACGCACCACGGGAAGTGGATGTAGAGCGACAGCGGCGGCAATTCTTTTAAGCCGCCCTTCAGCGCCGACAGATCGATCACGCTCATGCCAGTTGCACCTGCAGTTTCGCCAGCAAGGCCTGCATCGCCTGGCCACGGTGGCTGATGCCGTTTTTCACTTCGGCCGGCAGATCGGCGACGGTACAGCCGTGGCTTGGCAGCCAGAAGTGCGGGTCGTAGCCGAAACCGCCGTTGCCGGATGCGTTATCGACCACCTCGCCGTACCAGGCGCCATCGACCACCAGCGGTTGCGGATCGTCGGCGTGGCGCACCAGCACCAGCACGCAGTAGTAGTAGGCACGGCGGTTGGCCTTGCCGTGCAGCTTTTCCACCAGTTTGGCGTTGTTGCGCTCGTCCGATTTCGGCTCGCCGGCAAAGCGCGCCGACTGCACCCCGGGCTTGCCGCCCAGCGCTTCGACGCAGATGCCGGAATCGTCAGCCAGCGCCGGCAGCCCGGTCATGTGGCTGGCGTGGCGCGCCTTTTCCAGCGCGTTTTCGAGAAAGGTGTAGTGCGGCTCCGCGCACTCCGGCACGTTGAGGCGGCCCTGCGGAATCACCTCGATGCCCAGTGGCGCCAGCAGGGCGGCGAATTCTTTCAGCTTGCCGGCGTTGTTGCTGGCCAGCACCAGTTTTTCGATCATGCTTTGCTCCGACGGCGGGTAGCGCGGCCAGGCTTGCTGCCGCCAGCGCTACGCGCCTGAAAACCAAAAAGCCCGGCGAACCGGGCGTGGGGGTGTCTGACGTATCTTAACAAGGAATGCGGACAGTTCAACCCTGCGTCGCCAGCAGCGCGCGGATGAACAGGCTCTCGTCGGCGCCGTGCAGCTCCTTGCTGTCGGACAGCATGCGCCGCCATTGCCGCGCGCCCTTCTGCCCCTGGAACAGCCCCAGCACGTGGCGTGCGATGTGGCGCACGTTGCTGCCGTCCTGCAGCCGCGCCGCGACATAGGGCAGCAGCGCCTCCACCACCTTGCCGCGCGACAGCGGGCGGCTGTCGTCGCCGTAGAACAGCGCGTCCCACTCCGCCATCAGGTAGGGATTGTGGTAGGCCTCGCGGCCCACCATCACGCCATCGACGTGCTGCAGGTGGCCGGCGATTTCCTCGTTGCTCTTGATGCCGCCGTTGATCAGGATTTCCAGATCCGGCCGCTCCTGCTTCAGGCGATACACGTACTCGTACTTCAGCGGCGGAATCTCGCGGTTTTCCTTGGGTGACAAGCCTTTGAGGATGGCATTGCGCGCGTGCACGATGAAGGTGTGGCAGCCGGCGTCGGCGACCACGTCGACAAAGGCGCGCATCGCGTCGTAGCTGTCGATATCGTTGATGCCGATACGGTGCTTGACGGTGATGTCGATATCGACCGCGTCTCGCATCGCCTTCACGCAATCGGCCACCAGCTGCGGCTCGGCCATCAGGCAGGCACCGAAGGCCCCCTTCTGCACCCGCTCCGACGGACAGCCGACGTTGAGATTGACCTCGTCGTAGCCCCACTCTGCGGCCAGCCTGGCGCACTGCGCCAGCTCCTGCGGCTCGGAGCCGCCCAGCTGCAGCGCGATCGGGTGCTCGGCATCGTGGTAGCGCAGATGGCGCGGCACATCGCCGTGCAGCAGCGCACCGGTGGTCACCATCTCGGTGTACAGCCAGGTGTTCTTGCTAATCAGGCGCGCAAAATAGCGGTAGTGGCGATCGGTCCAGTCCAGCATCGGGGCCACGGACAGGCGGCGCGAGGGTAAAGCGGAGGGTGCTACGGTCATCGAAACGGGCGACAGGCTGCGCTAAGCATTTGAAAAGAAGATGGATTATCCGCATGTCCCCTGCTGCGGTCAACCACGTTGGCCGCAGCAGGGGACAAGCAGATCGCCGCAACGACTCAAGCCTGGCGCACGTCCAGCAGTTCCTGCAGCTGCCGCAAGGTGGAATCATCCTTCACCACGTGCTGCAGCCACTCCTCCAGGCTCATTTCCGCCCAGCGTGCCGCACGCTCGGCCAGCAGCGATACCGGGCTGTGCGGCTCGTTGTGGCGGAAGTAGCGCGCCACCTCGGTGAGCATCTGTACCGCCTGCTGGCGGTTGGCAATGCTGCCGTCAAAGGCGATGGCCGGTGCGGCAAGCGGTGGCGGGGTCATGGTGGCGGGGGACGGACTCACGGGCTTCTTCTCCTCGGTTACGGTGGCCGCGGGCGGCGTGCTGCCGGTCTGACCACCACCCAGCTGCTGGCGGTAACGCAGCACCAGGTCCTGGCAGGCGTAGATGGCATTGCGCAGCTCGGCCAGGCTGGGTGCCTGCTCGCCAAAGCGCAGCTCGATGCCGGCATCCAGTGCCTCGTAGGCCTGCAGCACCGCCACCAGCTGCTCCATGCATTGCTGGAACCAGGCGACCCCCGACTGCTGCGCGGCCTTGTCGAAGGTCTCACCGGCCAGCTTGCCTTCGGCGATGGCCGCTTCGCGCGCTTCCGGGTTCTTCAGTCCCAGGTTGTCCACCTCGCGCGACTGCTGCCATTGCAACCAGCTGTAGCCACCGAATTCGGGACGGATCAGCGGCAGCTCGCGCACGCCCTGCCCCAGCTGCAGGTTCAACCACTCCAGTTTGCCGACGCGCTCGTCCAGATCGTGCGGGTCCAGCTCCGGAAAGCCGCTGTCCCAGTACTGCTGCAGCCAGCCGTCCAGTGCCGCCAGCGCCAGCTGCAGGCCGGCCAGCCCGGCCACCTTGACCTGCGCTTCGGCATACCACACCAGCAGTTGCAAATCCTTGCTGTAGGAGACGAGGGCCTCTTCGCACAATTTGACCACTTTTGGCCATTCGGCCTGCTTGAGGGTCTGTTCCCACTCGCCTTGCGCCAGGGTCGGGTCGTCGCTGCGACGGGCCTCGCGTATCTGGTCAAACAGTGCCGAGTAGGCCATATCCTCGCCGGCAGGGTGCGCCCCGGCGATCGGAGCCAGTAGTTGTTCTGGTGTCATGCAAATGTACCTGTTGCTTGTGTTCGGATCACGGTGCGCCTCAGCCCTTGCCCAGTTCGGGCAGCGTGGAGATCAGCGTGGCACCGCAGCTCACCTTGTGGCCTTCCAGTGCCACCGGCTTGCCGCCCACCAGCCAGCTACCGTCACCTTCCACGATGGTGCAATTGGCATGCCCTTGCTGCGGGCAGGTTACCTGGTCGCCCAGCAGGGCGACCTGTTTGCCGAACAGTACGGTAGTGGATGCGGCACTCACCACCTTGCCACCGTGGCTAGTCGGGTCGCCTAGGCGAATGGCGCGTTTCATAGAGTGTTCTCCTTGCAGGCCGGCCGCGCCACCGCCAGGGCAGCATGATCGTGATGAAATTGGGTAATGACCGCCGGCGCCGCCAGCCGGGCGCAATGGGTAACCGCCAGCGCCGCCAGCATGGCGGACGTAGCCGCACCGACATCGCCCCAGTCGCGGACCAGGTTGCAGGCTTCGTCGATAGGGTGCAGCGCGATCTGATGGCGGGTGAGATTGCTGGCAATGGCGGACAGCCGCGCGCCACCAACCTCGACATCACCACTGTTGTGCACCAGCCAGGCCACGCTGTCGGCCCGGTTGTCCTGCGGCCGGGCGTCTTCCTCGCTGAACGGGTAGTCCAGCAGCGCTGCATTCACCAGCGCGTTGTCCAGCAGCGCCTGCAACTGGCGGGTGAGCTGCAGGGTTCCCTGCTGCGCCAGCGCCGTCCCGCTGGACGGGGCCAGGCAGGCGAGCACGGGCAAGGCAGACAGGGCCGCCTGAGCGGATGCCGGCACCGGTCCCCAGCCCGCCGGGATGGCGATAGCACTTCGTTCCCAGTAGGGCTGGTAGGGGTCAGCGCCGGCCGCAGGGGCGTGCCCTTCCGCCGCCAGCAGCCCCTCGCGCAGGAACAGCATCAGCACCACGGCGGCACCGGGGCGCCCCAGCTGACGCCAGTGCTGGCGGGTATGGCTGTCCGGCTCCTCATCCGCATCCAGCAATGCCCGCGGCGCATCGGCGGCCAGCACCACCACTCCGGGCAACGTCGGGTCCTGCGCCAGAAACGACAGGACGCGTTCGGCCAACGGGCCGCTGCCGGGCAGAAAGCGACAATCGCTGTCCGGCTGCGACACATCGCCCTGTGCGCTGAACCAGGCTTGCTGCTGCAGCTCGCGCATGCGGCCAACCTGTTCGATGCCGGAGATCTGCGGCAGCACCTCCAGCAACAACGGCAACGCAGCGGCACCCGGCAGCTCGCCATACAGGGCAAGCAAGGCGTCGGCCACACTCGCTTGCAGGCTGTCCAGCACCGCGCCCTCGGCAACCTCCTCCGCCGTCAGCACCGACCACTGGCAAGCGTCAGGCAGTGCCGCCAGCCAGGCGGGTTCGTCACGCTGAGGCAGCGCCTGCCCCCATAACCAGCGACAGGCTATCGTTTGCTGTCGCTCGTGCAGCGCCGCCTGGTGCTGCGTGCGGGCGGCATCGCGCCGTTCCTGCTGGGCGGCGGCCTCTGCATCAGCTTGCGCCTGGGCGGCAGTCTGCTCCTGCCGCTGCTGGCGCAATCGCCAGAGCTGCACCAGCACGGTAAGCATGATGGGCGGCAGCAGGTGCAGCAGCAGCATGACGGTGGAGCTGAGCTGCTGCCAGTGCACCGGGATCAGCAGCCACAGCGCCGACCACCACAGCAGGGTGGACAGCCCCAGCAGGGCCAGTAGTTTCAGCATGCGTCCCGCCCTCCTAGCTCACGCGCACCTTAAGCGCGTCGCCCTTCAGCGCCACGGCGATCTTCTTCACCGGCTTGCCGCTGGCCATACGCGCCAGCAAGTCGCTGGAGATCTGCGCCAGCAGGGTGCGGGTAAGGATGGCGTCGGCATTGCGCGCGCCGCTGTCCACGTCCATGCAACGCGCGGCCATGGCGGCGGCCAGCTCGTCCGGGAACTCCACCTGCGCGCCATGGTTGCTGGCGATGCGCTGGCGGATGCGCTCCAGTTTCAGCTGCACGATGGCGTGTAGCACGTCATCGCTGATCGGGAAGTAGGGCACGATGTCCAGACGGCCAAGGAAGGCCGGCTTGAATACCTGCTGCAGGGTTGGCCGCAGCACCTCTACCAGGTCGTCCGCGCCAGGGGCGCGGGTTTCGCCCTCGACCGTCACGCCGTGTTCGCAGGCCCGCATCACCAGATCGGTGCCGGCATTGGAAGTCAGCAGGATGATGGTGTTCTTGAAGTCCACCTCGCGGCCTTCACTGTCCTCCAGCACGCCCTTGTCGAATACCTGGAAGAACAGCTCCAGCACGTCCGAGTGCGCCTTTTCCACCTCGTCCAGCAACACCACAGAGTAAGGCTTGCGCCGCACCGCCTCGGTCAGCACCCCACCCTCGCCGTAGCCGACATAGCCCGGCGGCGAGCCCTTCAGCCCGGACACGCTGTGCGCCTCCTGGTATTCCGACATATTGATGGTGACCAGATTGCGCTCACCGCCGTACAGCGCCTCGGCCAGCGCCAGCGCGGTTTCGGTCTTGCCGACGCCGGACGGCCCCACCAGCAGGAACACGCCCTTGGGCTTGCCCGGATCTTCCAGTCCGGCCTTGGCGATCTGCACCCGCTCGGCGATCTGCCGCAGTGCGTGATCCTGGCCGATCACCCGTTCGCCCAGCAGGCGCGCCAGCTGCTGTACCTGCGCCAGCTCGTTGCTGACCATGCGCCCCAGCGGGATGCCGGTCCAGCCGGAAATCACGTCGGCAATCACGCTTTCGTCCACGCATTCGAACGCCAGCGGCTGTGTCTGCTGCAGCTCGCGCAGCTCGCGGCGCTTGTGCTGCAGCGGCGACGGCTTGCGGCCCTTGCCGGCCTTGGCCGGCGCCGGCTGCTGGCGGGTGGCGTCGATCTCGGCCACCAGCTGCTGTTGCGCCTGCCAGGCAGCATTCAGCTGCGCCAGATCTTCGTGCAGCTGCGCGTGGCGGATTTCCAGTTCGCCGATGCGTTCGCCGTGCCCGTCCTCGCGCTGCAGCGCGGCAATCTCGCGCTCCACGTTGGCGATCAGCACCGCCACGTCTTCGATCGGCCCCGGCTTGCCGGCGCGCGACAGCGCCACGCGGGCGCAGGCGGTATCCAGCACGCTGATGGCCTTGTCCGGCAGCTGGCGCCCGGTGATGTAGCGGCTTGACAGGTGCACCGCCGCCGCCACCGCCTCTTCCAGAATCTCTACCTGGTGATGCTCGGCCATGGCCTGCGCCAGGCCGCGTACCATCTGTACCGCGATCTCCGGCGCCGGCTCGTCCACTTTCACCACCTGGAAGCGGCGTGCCAGCGCGGCATCCTTCTCGAAGTACTTTTTGTACTCCGCCCAGGTGGTGGCAGCGATGGTGCGCAGCTCGCCGCGTGCCAGCGCCGGCTTGAGCAGGTTGGCCGCATCGTTCTGCCCGGCTGCGCCGCCGGCGCCGATCAGGGTGTGCGCCTCGTCGATGAACAGGATGATGGGCACCGGGCTGGCCTTCACCTCGTCGATGACCTGGCGCAGGCGGTTCTCGAACTCGCCCTTCACACTGGCCCCGGCCTGCAGCAGGCCCAGGTCCAGCGTGCGCAGTGCCACGCCGGCCAGCACCGACGGCACTTCGCCATGCACGATCTTGCGCGCCAGCCCTTCCACCACCGCGGTTTTGCCCACGCCGGGTTCGCCGGTGAGGATGGGGTTGTTCTGCCGGCGGCGCATCAGGATATCGATCATCTGGCGGATTTCCGCCTCACGGCCCAGAACCGGGTCGATCTTGCCGGCGCGTGCTTGCGCGGTCAGGTCGATGGTGTACTTGTCCAGCGCGGCACCGCCACGCGCGGCTCGGGGTGCCTCGGCCGCGCCAGGGTTGGCCGCAGACTCCGCAGCCGCGGCGACGGCACTCTCGCCACCGTGCTGGCGCAGCGCGGCGTAGGCCGGCAGCAGGCGGCCGGCATCCAGCCGCAGCAGCGCCGGGCAGCCGCCCTGCACCGCCGGGCGCAAACTGTCGTCGCGCAGCAGCGCCAGCAACAGGTCCAGGGTGGACACGCTGTCCTGGCCTAACTCCGCGCTGGCCAGCAGCCAGGCTTTTTCCAGCCATTTTGGTAACCAGGCAGACAGCACCGGGTTACGGCTGTTGCCGCTACGGAAGCCATCCAGCGCGCGCTCCAGCGCCTGCTGCAGGACGGGCAGATCGGCGCCGGCCGCCAGTAAGGCGGCAATGGCAGCATTGTCGTCCTGATCCAGCAGAGTCAGCAGCACATGCTCGATTTCGATTTCAAAATGCGTACGCGCCAGCGCACGGCTGGCGGCCTGCTCCACGCTTTGCCGTGCCAGCGGGGTCAGGCGCTCGATCAAGGATTTCAAGGGTACTGACATGGTGTTTTCGTCCAGATAAGAAAGAAAGAGAGCGGCCGCCGCTCAATGCAACAGCGCATAGCGCACGTCGTCCGGGTCCTGCGCCTGCGGCCCCAGCCAGCTGCTGGCCCCCAGTCGAGGCGGCAGGGCGGCATCCAGCCGCGCCGGCGGCACGTCGCGTTTGTCCAGCACCAGGCAGACATCCACCGCCAGCTGATGCCCGACGGCAAACTGCAGCAGTGCCTGCAGGGCGCGGGCTCCGTCGCCCCCCGGCAACAGGGCATCGAATTGCGCACGGCGCAGGCTGCCCAGCCGCAGCTGCAACCGGGTCTGTCGGTCCCACTGCCGCTCACCGGCAAACAGCGAGACCCCCAGCTCGCACGACTGGCCCCCCAGCCGGCTTTGTTCGGCCAACGGCACCGCCAGCCACTGGCCGGCAAACTGTTGTAGCTGGGCACGGGTGGCGAACAGCCCCTCCACCAGCGTTTGCAGCGTCTGCGCCGACAACGGCTTCTGGCTCAGCAAGCCGGCGTAATAAATGAATACGCGCTCGTCCAGCAGGCCGTCCTTGGTCGCCTGGCCACGCAGCCGGCTGAGGCCGACCCCGGCCAGATCCAGCAGGTTGCGGCCAAAACCATCCTGCTCGCCGGCCTCTTCGGCCAACCAGAAGCGGTACTTGCGCCAGGCGCCGTAGAACAGGGCAATGGCGCGATGGCTGAACAAGTCCAGGAAGGCGTGCAGGGTGCTATCGCGGAATTGCTGCCGCCGCTCCAGTAGCAACTCGGTGTACGAGGTCGGCAACACGCCGCTGGGGCCGGTCAGCCCCATGAAACTCACGGTCATCTCGGCCGGCGGAGTCGCCTCGCCCTCCTGCCGGGGGCGGTACTGCACCAGCTCGCTGGCCGGAAACGACAGCGACGCCAGGGTACGAAAGCGCAGTTGCGCCGGCAGCGTGCGCCGTGCCCGGCGCGTGCCCTCGCACAGTCCCAGAAGGCGCACCGCCTGGAAAAAACTGAACTGGCTGGCGTCCTGCGCCAGTGCCTGCCTCAGATCACGAGGGCTTCGCCGGCTCGGGCTGGCCATAAGGCGACCTCCTCATCTCGTTGCACGGTCTTCACCCGCAGGCGGGTAAAGCTGTTGGGCGCGCAGTACAGCGCAAAGAAACGCTCCAGCACCGAGGCAAACAGATAGACGCTGCCGCCGACGTAGTAATCGGCATCCAGCGTCAGCGTGATTTCGGTACCGCGCACGAAGCCGGAGAAATGGCGGCCGTTGACGCGCTGTACCGCCGGCTGGCTGCCGATGCCGACAATGCCCTGGATCTGGCGCACGTTGGCCGCAGCCTCACCCAGGTTGTACAGGGTCAGCATTTCCTGCAGCGCTTCACGCCCTGCCTCGACAATCGACATGTAGTTGAGCGACAGGTGCGAGATCAAGCGCCACTGCAGCGCCCGTCCCAGCGGACTGCGCTGGCTGGCACCCGGCTTGCGCAACAGGCGCACGCGCTTCACCACCGAATGCCCGGGCAACTGGAAATCGGTACGCTGGGTCGCCTGACTGCCACCAAACGGAATCTGCTCCGGCAGATCGCGGTTGCTGCACAGCAGCGTCAGACTCAGCACCTCGCCCCCCGGCCGTACCGCCTCAAACTGCAGATCCACCAGGTGCAGCGCCATGTCGGTACCGCGGTCCCCCTGCCGTACCGACGGCTCACGCGTGGCATGCCAGTAAAAGCGCGGTGCCTCGCCGCTACCGTGGCGCGTGGCATAGAACGGCAACACCTCTTCGCTGCTCTCGCCTTCGCCGGATTTCTCCACCCGCACCACTTTGCGAATCTGCACCACCTCGTAAGCCTGCTGCTTGCGCGCATCGGTGACGACCGGATAGCTGGCTTTCTGGTGGGTGACGCGAATCGGCTCGCCCGGCTGCACAAACAGGTTGATCAGCGGCGTGCAGCCCAACTTCAGGTGCGCCGGCTGCAACTGGCTTTGCAGGCGGTGATGGCGCTCGCTGTCCGGGTAGGTGCGCAGATGCAGCCGCAATTGCAGGGTGTCGCCCGTCAGGCGCGCCGCCAGCGGCGCCAGGTTCAGCAGATCGACGAACAGGAACTTGTCCGGGTAGCTGAAGTACTCCGACAGCAGCCGGTAGCCCATGAACGAGCGCTCGTCATACTCCAGCATGCCCTCGTCACGGCCGAAACCCACCGCCTGCAGACTGTCTGCGGCCAACGTGCGCGGGCGCGCCGGGTCCTCGCTGCCATCCCCTGCCTGCACCCGCAGCACATTGGACAGCAGCATCTCGTACAACAGGTGCATCAAGGCAGGCTCGCCATCGAGGAAAAAGCGCAGCGACTGCAGATCGATGGCATTCAGCGCCACCCCGCCCTGGGTCTGCAGCCGCAGGGTCAGCACTGCCGCCGCATCCGGCGCCAGGCTGCGCAGGTAGGGCGAGCCGCTGGTCAGTTCCAGCTTGGCTTCCTGCAGCTGCAGCGGGTACAGGTCCACCGGGTAGACGCTGCGGAACTTGCAGTTCACCCCCTGGATGGCTGGCGCCAGCACCTGCTGCCCACGCTCGATGCGGTAGCGCTTGCCGATCTCCGGCCGCTGCGCATCGCACTCGAACTGCACCACGGTGGCCGCCGGCATCGGCTGCAGGTAGTGCGGATACATCACGTCCAGAAAGCTGGTGGCCACCTCCGGGTAGTCGTCATCCAGCTTCTTGTGCACCCGCGCCGCCAGAAAGGCAAACGCCTCGATCAGCCGCTCGGTATGCGGGTCTTCGCACTGATCGCCTTCCAGCTGCAAGCGGCCGGCGATCTTGGGGTAACGGCGGGCGAACTCGCCCGACAGCTCGCGCAGATGGCCGAGCTCGCGTTCGTAATAGGGGAGGAGGGATTCGAGCATGTCAGGTATTCCGGATTACAGGATTGCGCGTATGTGCATCGCGGCAGGTGACGGCAAGCTGCTGTTCCAGATGGTCAGAGGTGGCCGTCAGCAGCGGGGAGGCCGCGACCAAGGTTGGCCGAAACGGCAGTCGCCGGTGACATGAACGGCGAAAGCTCATAGCGGCCCCGTCTTGGCGACAGGCATGCCGGTGGCCGGGCTCAGGCCCTTGGCGTTGGTCATCTCGGCAATACGCGCTTCGCTTGGCAGCGGCATAGAAGAAACTGGCCCCGCAAATGGCGGCCGGAGCGAGAAACAGGGAGGAAGTAAGTAGCCTGGGCATGCTTACAGCCACCCCAGCTGCTGCAACGGTAGGCGCCAGTCCATACCATGCTGCCAAGCGTAGTACAGCCACAGCCCTACTACGGTATACAACGGCGGCAAAAGGTTGTAGCCCAGCAGCGCCAGCAGAGAACGAACTTCGGACTCATGACTGGCCACTCGGATAGTCTTAGGGAAACGTGGCTCGTAACTGAGCAGCAAGGATACGTAGTGGCCCAGCCCCCAGATCACGAACACCGGCGTCAGCCCCAGCCGCAGCCACAGGAAGCTGCGTCCCAGGTCGAAGCCACCAGGCAAGCTAAGCCGTGACACCGCCCACATGCTGACCAATGGGTTAGGCCACTTGCTGCGCAGACGCCTGGGTTCCGGTACCGCATCGGGGCCATCTTCCATGAAGCGGCGGATGTACTCCCAGAACGAGAGCAGCTGCTTGTAATCACGGCAGGCGTTGCCGACGAAGGCAACGTCCGTGGCAAACTGGCTATGGGGATTCTCGTTGTCGACGACTGCGGTACCGATCATCAGCATGCCCCCTACTCCCTCGTGGTTGGGCATGTCTTTGGGCAAGGCCGCATCCATCTCTTCCCAGTTGTAAGTTCTTACCCCACCCAGAAAGGTTGGCCGCAGAAAATAGACCTGTCGGGTATCACGATTGAAACGCACTACCAGTCGGCGCATGGTGAAGGCTTCAAGGCGCCAGATTCGGGCAAGGTAGCGAAAAAAAGCATAAAAAAGTAAAGGTGTAATTACCAAAGAACCGATGAGTGCCAGCCAAAATCCAGCATCAGGAATTAGTTCGGCCCCAGAATAATCTCTTCCCGTAATCAACTGCCCTAGCAGCTCAACTAGAAATTCTGCCCAGAAAAATAATGCGTAGCAGAGCACACCTAAAACCATCGTCAACAGCCCGCGCTTGTCGTCGTTGTAGGTACACACTTCCAGATAGCTAGCTGTCTTATGGTAGATAGCGTTGTTGTCATCAACTGTTTCTGCTCGCGCTTCCTTAAGATTCGTTTCTCGCCCCAGCCATTCTTCAAGTTGCTTACTTGCCTGCAACTTTTCCTCACGAGCCGCGATCTTGGCAGCAACGTCCTTCTGTACGCTATCCATCCAGGAGCCCGGCTTGTGTTTGCACCGCCCCATAGCCTGAAGCCATTCCATGTAGTACATGCTCAACCCACCTCCAACACAGCTGCATCCAGTGCGGCCATTTCTTCTTCCGTCTTGCCAAAGCTGCTACTGCTTCGATCCTTGCGCAAGCAGGACTTGTCGCACCAACTCTCCAGCGCATCGTCGCTGAACATCCAAATGGCGAGCGTCAGCCCCACCCCGGCAACCGTAAACAAGCGGGCACCACGCAATAGCAATAGCGCCATTCGTTCAGCTGCCAAATAACTACTTGCAGACAACAATGCCTCAAGCGACCAGGCCCAAAGCTTGGTCTTGGTACGTGCGAGCAACCATTGCAGGAACGGCCCCGAAGCACCGATCGCGATACCCGCCCCAACCAACGCGCCAGACAAGGAAACAACCCCACGTAATGCATAAATAAATACCAAGCCGGTGTTCTTACCTTTCATATCTTTGGCACTATCAAAATCCACCACTCCGCCAATAATGCCGCCAACTGCGCCCAGTGCCCCGGCGCCCAACTTGAGTGCCGCGGTGCCGACATGGCTGCTGCTGACCAGCGCGGCATTGCGACCTTTTGCCATCCGCTCGCAAACGCCCCCCGTCAACTCCAGCAGCACAGCCCCCATGCCGAGACTGGCTGCAGTGAGCTCCCATGCGGCTTTCTGACCGGGGGAGTCCTTCAGGGAGTTGCTTTTCAATAGCACGTTGGCCATTTCCAGTACCGCCACCACTGAGCCAAAACGCAGCCCATTGAAGTCGTTACCCTTGCTGGCATCGGTAAGCAGCTTGTTGATCTGATTGCGCGTGGCTTTGCTGACTGCATATGTTTTGCTGTTGAAAGCCTGCGGCGAGGGGTAGGCTGCCTCCAGCTCCTTACTCAGAACCTTGCCCAGCGACAATTTGAGCAGTGCATGCAGCACATTGGAGCGGGCTATTTGCCGATCGATAAATTTCCCACCCGGCAAGTTGGCCAGCAGGGCATGCCCACTCTGCACCATGAGCAGGCTGATCCCCCCTAGATGAGAAACACTGACCACCCCATTGTTCTGACCGCTCTGGGCGATGGCATTGGCCAGATCATTTACCTTGGCCCACATGTCGCTCACCCCTTTCAGGCCTTCCTGCCATTTGCCCGCGGTATCCGCGATACCACCAGACAACCCGCCTGCCGCGACAAACTCTTCTTTGGCCTTTTTTTGGTTCAGCAACAGGGCATTGAGCAGCATGGTGCCAAACGTGAGATTTTTGGCATCCAGCTGTTGATTCAGCCAGCCCTGCCCGCTCAGGCAGCTGTTGATGCCATGAATACATACCCCGATCTGGGCCGAGCTGGCGATGCCACTTTCCAGGTGGTTGTCGTCATACAGCGCCAGCGTGTTATGCAGCAACGCGTCGTTCAGCCATTGCAGCTGATCATGAGCGCGCAGCTCGTTGAGCACATCGCAGGCTTGCGCCACCAGCTGAAAGCCCTGCGCCACACCCTGGTACATGGATTTGGGCTGCAGGCGTTTGGCGTATTTGCTCCAGGCAGCATCGCCGATACGTTTGGCGTTCTGTTTGCGCCATTCCGCCCGCTTGTGCTCGTACTCGGCACGATTCTTATAGATGGCATCCGGTGGGGTGCCACGCAGGTCCGGCATACTGTATGGGCGTTTCTTGGCTTCGGCGGCGAGGTCATCCAGCGACACGCCTAGCTTGGGCTCGCGCTGGCTGATCGCCCCTTGGCGGATCTGCTGCTCGGCGTTATCCACCGCGGTGATGATCGCCAGCAGCTGTTCGTTGGTGTACGAGCCGTAGAACGACGTTGTACCTTGCATCAGCTTGCTTAGCCGGTTGATGGATGCATTACGCCAGTTGTTCAGTTCCTGCACGATACCCAAGGGGTCGTGCAGGACGATGGCCAGCCCTTTCTTGTTGACCAGTTCAGTTTGCAGGTTCTGCAAGCGTCCGGTGTAAGGATAGGGCTGGTTCCTCACCAGGCTAACGTCTTGCCCAAAAAACGGATGCAGGTGACCATTAAAGCGTGGTGCCAGCTTGCGACCATCACCTTGCAGTGAGCGAAATTCCGCCACGGTAGTCGGCAGCTCGGCAGGCAGCATGGCGTGAGGCTGCGCCACGGCCTTGGCCTTGAAGCTTTGCAGCATGCCATGCAGTTTGCTGTCGGTTTCGACCTTGAGCAGGGCGGCTTTGGTCAACGGGTCAGGCAGGAACAGTACTTTCAGCTCGGAAACATCCTCTGCCTTTTCGACGCTGATCATTGAAGCATTAACACCATGGGTTTCCGGATTGCAGCTGAACGCCGGCGGTGCGACAGTCTCGCCCAGCGGTATTCTGGCGATGTAACCTTGGCTGTTTATCGCCCAAGCGCTATCCCATTTCAGCTTGCCTTTTCGCTTTGCCATTACATAAAGGTAGCCATGGCGCAGCATGCGCACGGTGTAGGCGGCCGAGCCCAGTTTCTTGTCGGCCACGCCCTTGCCTAGGTTGCCGCTCAATTCGGCAAACTCGGCATGTCCTGCATCACTGGCCGCCACGGCATAGCGCAAAGGCAGCAGCAGCAGACCCTTCTTGCCACAAAACTTGTTTTTGCACTGCGTTGGCTCGCTCACGCGATAACTCCTCTTGTCTTGTCGGCTACGGGCCAGCGGATTGGCTTGGCCCAAAATTCGGCCCCCGCAAACAACAGCCATTCAGTCAGGGTTGGGGAACGGTCTTGCTGGTATTGCTGCAGTTCTGCCGCCACCTCCGGGTAGCGTTCACGGCAATCCCTCCCCAACAGCAGCCACAGCAAGGTACAACCCACCATGTCGTCCTGGCTGGCAACCCAAGGCAGCGCCGCAGCTTGCCTTAGCAGCGCGCATGCTTGGGCAAATTCAGGTAGCTCATCCAATGCGACGGCCATTGGATACAGCTCGTGCAACCCATTCAGGCACCGCAGCAAGTGGTGGTATGGCGCAGCCAGATCTAGTGCCTGCCAATCTTCAGGGGCCAGTACCAGATGGCCGCTCCGCGGCCACTGACTGTCATGGTGCATGCAGCAGTACTCACCGGAATAATCCGCGTACCACCAGGCATCAATCGGACCCAGCAACTGGTTGCGTTGCGCTGCCGGCAGTCCTTCATCCAGCAACCGGGTTATCCGTGGGTCGTAGTAGCGCAGGTGATGCACCTGGCCATCCGGGTGGGGCTGTGCAAACAGGCGGCGCAGATGGTGCAGTACCTGCCCCGCTGGCTGCATCGAATACAGCCAGCCAGCCACCATGGTATTGCCCCCTTGGATCAGGGACTGCCGGATACCATCCACCCCAAGTTTCGCCCAAAAGCGCTTCTGCTCTGCCGTCATGCCAGGCAAAACTGACAAGTCGATCAGCAGGGGCGCGCGCTCCGGCTCATGGGAAAAAAATGCATCCTCAAGCACGATGGCAGCCTCGATCGGCACGACCAGATCCTCCTCTACCGCCAGCGGGTTACCCTGGGTACGATCCAGCAGCAAGTACCAGCCTTGGGCACCAGAGGAAAACACTTCTGCTGGAAGTGCAGATCGGCTCATGTCCATTCGTGGCTCCATCAGAACGGGTACGGCGTACTGGCCGCTCCGACATGAGCCGCATCCGCCGCTTGGAAGCTGCAAGGCTGCGGTGGTTTGAAGGAGGGGAATGGCACACTTGTGCTCGCCGGCCCGCTCCAGTCATGGCTCGCCCCCTTGAAGCTCACCTTGCCCGGCGCGTGCAGTTCGATCTTGCCGTCCTTGATGCGGATGTAGGCGCCGCCACAGGTCAGCAGCACTTCCTTCTTGCCGTTGAACAGCTGGCTGGCGCTCAGGCTGCTGATGCTCACATCCTTATCCGCCGTCAGCTCCATTGCCCCACTCTGCGCCTGAACCTGCACCTTGCCCTTGGCGGCGATCAGTTTCAGCGAGACCCGGTCCTTCACCCCGGCCACGAACAGGCTGATGTGCTGGCCGACGTTGTGCAGCCACCTCCTGCCCGAGGTCTGGTTCAGGTCGCGCTGCGCCACTTGGTCGATGTTGCTGCCTGCGGCCAAGGTCAGGGAGTGGTCGGTCGTTGCGGCGAGGCCGGCCGGGGCGCTGAGGATCATGAGCGGCTGCTGGCCGGCCTGTTCCTTTGCGGTCTTGGACTCCTTGTCGGTATTGCTGCCGGCCTCCCAGGCTTTCAGCGCCTGCACGTGGTGCTGCAGGTGGCCGTCGGCTTTGTTCGCGCCCTTGCCGTTGTCGGGCCTGATTTCGGCGGGCCCGGTTTCCTGGGTATCGGCCAGCTGCGCCGTGGCGGTGTCGGCCAGGGATTGCGCCAGCGCCAGCGCGGCGTCGAGCTGGCTCTGGGCGCCGTCGCGCGCCAGTTGTTTGCCGCCGGCGCCGGCTTGCGCTTCGGTGC